>JAYWHR010000001.1:0-6134 GCA_043777675.1 Comamonadaceae bacterium
GTTGATCGCTCAAGTGGGCAATGGCATCACGATTGATTACAGCGATGGCCGTTCTGAATTCATCATCACGCAAGTCACCAGCTTGGCCGGCGGGGCAGATCGGATAGATGGTCTGTATGAAGATGGTGACCCAAATGGTGCGCCACGAGCCACGCCGCTAGAGATCGTGATTCCTGTTGCGCTGTTGCTAGCCAATGACGGCGCAGAGCCCGGTGCAGCGGGATTGGCCAATCTGAGCATCACGGGTGTATCAGGCGCAGAGCATGGTGGCGTGCGATTGGGGGATTACCAAGGTCAGCCAGCTGTGTTCTTCACACCGCTGGCCAACTACAACAGCACGATGGGCGGCGATGCGCGCTTTCAATATACATTGAGGAATACGGGAACCAACGAGCAGAAGAATCTGACGGTAACGCTGCCGTTGGCGGCGGTCATTGATGTGCCTGTGGTGTCTGCTGCCACGGATGCATCAAAAGCTGTGTACGGCTACGGCACGCTGAACTACTCCTACCCAATTGTCATGGGCGAGGATGCGAGCACGGTATATGGCTCCACGACAGGCGCACCCATTTATACCCCTTATTTGCAAGAGATTGCTAATCCGATCTACGGCGACGTCAGGGTGGGACTTGGTGAAGATGCTTACACAACTTGGGGCATCATTGGCTACAACCCATCGACCATTGTCAATCGAGCTTTACCAATAGCTTACGAAAGTCCGAATACGGGCACAATCAGCGCTATCGATCCGGATGGCTCGAGCAGCTTTAGCTACGAATTGATGAGCCAAGCGTTGTATGGCAACGCGTTAGTTGACCAGGCAACGGGGCGTTGGACTTACACAGGGCGCAGACCGGGCGGGGTAAATGTGGGAGATGTCAACAGCGATGGCAGCGTGGATTACGCCAACCCAGACAACGGCACAATTACGCCCTCGCCGGGCAACATTGACAGCAATCGCTACTCTGGCGGCGAAGAACAGTTTACAGATGTGTTTACAGTCAAGGTCACAGATACACAAGGCGCTCAGACGCTTCAAGATGTTTCTGTTACCCACTATGGGCCGCGCCCTTTGCCCGTCGTTCAAAACGGTGGCAAAAAGCCGATTGCGATTGACTTAGACGGTGATGGCTTTCATTTCACGGATGTGGACGACTCCAATGTATTTCTTGACATCAATGGCGATGGCTGGCGCAGGCGCACGGCTTGGCTGGAGCCTGGTGATGGCTTGCTCACATTTGATGAAAATAACAACGGCATCGTTGACAGCGGCTTAGAGCTTTCATTTGCTCGCTTCGTCAAGGGCGCGCAGACTGATTTGGAAGGCTTGCGCGCATTTGACACAAGCAAAGATGGTGTCTTCAGCGCGGCTGATGCGGCTTGGAGCCAGTTTGGCGTGTGGCAGGATGCCAATGCAAATGGCATCACCGATGCAGGCGAGCTGCGCAGCTTGGCCTCGCTTGGCATCGAAGAGATCGCTTTAACAAGCAATGGCCAATTCCAAGTGATTAATGGGCAGACGGTGCACGGCACAGGCGCGATCACCAAAACCGATGGCGCCACATTGGCCATGGCCGACGTAACGCTGGGCTATAGCAACGAAGTGCTCGTGGGACTTAACCCAGATGGCAGCCCACGCACCACCACGCTCTTGCCTACAGGCCGAGGCCAAACGCTGATTGGCGGCGCAGACAAAGATCTGGCGCTGGGCACGAATGGCTCAGACAGCTATGTGCTGGGCGAGGGCGACGATGTGTTGGTGGACGATATGGGCAATGACGAGGTGAATGCCGGCGGCGGCAACGACACGCTCTTTACGGGCGTGGGTAATGACATCATCTTGGCTGGCGCGGGCAATGACCAAGTGTATGCAGGCGAGGGCAACGACATCGTCTTTGGCGATGATGAGGCTGGAGTGGGAGCGGGCGATGATTTGATCATGCTGCAAGGCGGCAACGATGTGGCCTTTGGCGGCGCTGGCAAAGATTTCATGTCGGGTGGCTCGGGCAACGACGTGATCAGCGGCGATGCTGGTGATGATCAGTTGTTTGGCGAAGAGGGCTGGGATGCGCTGTTTGGCGCTGAGGGTGATGATCAATTGCTGGGCATGACAGGCAATGACTTCATTGATGGTGGCGTGGGCGCTGACTTGCTCGCGGGCGGCGAAGGCGCAGACATGCTATTGGGCGGCGCGGGTGATGACACCTATGAAGTGGACGATGCTCTCGATCAGGTCGATGAAACAATGGGTAGCACCTTGAATGCTGAAGGCGCTTTGGTGTGGGGCACGGGGGATGCGGGTGGCAACGACACGGTTAATGCCAGCATCGGCTTTGACTTGTCCGCAGGCCGCAATACATTGATTGAAAACCTCACCCTCACAGGGGATGCTGCAATCAACGGCAACGGCAATGCTGGCAATAACCTCTTGGTAGGCAACAGCGCTGCAAACACTTTGCGCGGCTTGGCAGGCAGTGACACGCTGGATGGTGGCTTGGGCGCTGACACGCTGATTGGGGGCGAAGGTGACGATACCTATGTGATCGACAACGCGGGCGATGCTGTGACCGAGCTAGCAGGTGAAGGCACAGACATCGTGCGCTCGCGCGTGAGCACGGCGCTCACTGCGCATGTCGAAAACCTCTCCCTGATTGGCATCAACGCCATCAGCGGCACAGGCAACGAATTGGCCAACGACATCCGAGGCAACGCAGCGGCCAACGTGCTTGCAGGCGGCCAAGGCAATGACAGCTTGGCCGGCGGTGGCGGAAACGACCGCTATGTGTTCAACCGAGGCGATGGCGTGGATACGCTGATTGATACGCAGGGCAATAGCACCTTGGTACTGGGCGTGGGCATTTCAGCGGCGGATATTGAGGTGAGCCTAGAGGGCAACAATTTGATTCTCGACTTTACGCTGGCGGGCCATCCCACAGCGGATCGCATCGTGCTGCAAGATTGGTATTTGATCGACCGCAGCCTGCGCCCCGGCGCGCAGCGCGTGAACGCGATTGAGTTTGCTGATGGCCGCACGATTGTGCTCGATGAGACGGCGTTGAATGCTGCGCCCACGGTACTCAGCGACAGCATCACGGTGGATGAAGACAGCGCCAATGCCGTGAGCCTGAGCGGTAATGTGCTCGCCAACGATAGCGACCTCGATGCAGGTAATGTTCTCTCAGTGACCAATGCGGGCAGCTATGTGGGTTTGTATGGCACGTTAACGTTGGCAGCAAGCGGAAGCTACAGCTACACCGTCTATCCGAGCATCCATCTGCAAACTTTGGCGCAAGGCCAGAGTTTGGCAGAACAGTTTGCTATTGTCGTGACCGATAATGCACCGCTGGAAACAGCCGTTGGCAACAGCGTGTTGAACATCACCATCACAGGGAACAACGATGGCCCGTTGGTTCAGGCCGATGTTGGAGCAGCCTTGCAAGAAGATGGTGTGCAAAGTGCCAGCGGCAATGTGCTGGCCAACGACAGCGACATTGATGCAGGCACGATACTCACTGTGTCCAATGCGGGTGAATATGTTGGTCAATTTGGAAGCTTGCAACTACTCTCCGATGGCAGCTACACCTACAGTTTGCACAACAGCAGCCTTGCGGTGCAAAGCCTGACGGAAGGCCAGCAGGTTTCTGACGTGTTCACTTTGCAAACCACCGATGGCATCGCCACGGTTGCCAGTAGTTTGACGCTCAACATCACAGGAACGAACGATATTCCGGTGTTAGCCGGCGTAGTATCTGCGCAGAGTGCTACTGAAATCGTAGCGTTTGAGTTGAATCTGCCTGTGGGTACGTTTACTGATGCGGACGCAGGTGAAGTGCTCACTTACAGCGCCACACTGTCTGACGGCATCGCACTGCCCACTTGGCTGCATTTCAATGCTGCTACGCAGACCTTCACTGGCGAGCCTGCTTATGAAGATATTGGCGTATTGGCCATCACCGTCAAAGCCACTGACAGCCAAGGCGCAAGCGCCACGGCTGACTTCAGTTTGACGGTGAACCAATCGCCCGAACTGACAGTGATCGGCACGGCAGGCAACGACAGTTTGCGCGGCGCATCTCGAAGCGACTGGATCGACGGCGGCGCAGGCGCGGATGTGATGCGCGGTGGCCGAGGCGATGATCGCTATGTGGTGGATAACACCGCTGATTTGATCACTGAATTCTTCAACCAAGGCAACGACAGCATCTACAGCTCAGTGAACTATGTCACTCCCGCACATGTGGAGAACCTCTTCCTCAGCGGCAACGCCCTAACAGCCTCAGGCAATGAACTGAACAACGTCTTAATTGGCAACACAGGCAACAACGTCTTGACAGGCGGCGCGGGAGCAGACCTGCTCGCCGGATGGCTGGGCAACGACAGCTTGGATGGCGGGCAAGATGGCGATGTGTATCTTTGGAATCAAGGCGATGGCCGCGACACGATCACCGAGAACGCTGGCAACGGCGGCGTAGATATCGTGCGCTTTGGTGCAGGTATCACGATCGACAGCTTAGCTTCGCGTGAATTCATCGACAGCGCTGGTAATCGCCGCCTCTTCATCACCGTGCTCGATCAAGATGGCCAAGAAAGAGCCGATCAAGGCATTGAGCTGGCTCTGTCCAGCACGGGCAGCGCTGTGATCGAGCGCTTTGAGCTCACAGATGCCAACGGCAGCCTCAGCACATTCGCTTTGAGCCAAATCAAGGTCACCACCGTCAACACCTATGGCAGCAATGGCAACGACACCCTCACAGGCAGCCGCGCCGATGATCGAATGGACGGCGGCAATGGCGATGACACGATTTATGGCCGCAGCGGCAACGACATCCTCTGGGGTGGCAACGCACAAGACCGCCTGTTTGGCGAAGGCGGCAATGACCAACTGTGGGGAGGCAATGGCGACGATTGGCTGCAAGGCGGCGCAGGCAATGATCTCATCGACGGAGACAATGGAGCAGACATCATCATCGCCGGTAGCGGCAACGACATCATCACCAGCGGCAACGATGGCGACTTTGTCGACGCTGGCTCGGGTAATGATGTAATCGATACGGGCAACGGATCAGATTTCATCGCTGGCGGAAAAGGCAATGACCAAATCAGCGCAGGGCATGACAGCGACGTGATCGCGTTCAACCGAGGCGACGGGCAAGATACATTTGTCACGCAGGATTGGCACTCAGACACATTAAGCTTGGGCGGCGGCATCAAATACTCTGATCTCAGCCTTGCCAAAACCGGTAACGATCTGATCCTGCGCATTGGCCAAGGCGACCAAATCACCTTCAAAGATTGGTATACGGGTAGCAACGGACAGCGCAAGAATGCATCTCGCCTGCAAATGGTCACGGCTGCCACAGGGGGCGATTTCAATGCAAGCAGCACAGATAAGCTCCTCAACAAGCAAGCCGTCGGCTTTGACTTTGCCAAACTGGTGAGCGCCTTCGATGCAGCTCGCGCCGGCAACAATGCAAGTGCCAATGGTTGGACCGTGAGCAATGCTAGCTTGAACACAGCCTATGTGAGCGGCAGCAACACACAGGCGATAGGGGGCGATTTGGCATGGCGTTATGCCACGCTCAATTCTGCGGCGACCCAAGAAGCCAGTTACGGCAACTTGAACGCCGCGGGCGCACGCTTGGCAATGAATGGTATGGGTGCGTTAGCCAATTGGACGCAGAATATTCCCACACCCATCAACCCTTGGATTGCCATGCAAGCAGGCATCAGCCTGATCGTGGAGCAACCTACGGGCGCGAACCCCACGCTGACGCCGATCATCCCGCTCACGCAAGATCAGCTAATTATGCAAGGGCTGGGTGCGCAGGCGCAGGCCGCGGGGCAAGCAAGGCCGAGTTGGCTTTGAGTGGATTGACTGACTCACGATGAATCAAGCTGTACCCATCGACTCTGGCCAAGCTTTGAGGCGGGTGGCTCAACAGCCACTTGCCCCACTTGCTCCGCTTGACCCGCTAGCACGCGACTTCCGAGCCGACCTGCTCACCATCCAGCAAAGCCCGCCGGCTCGATGGCCGCGTGGATTATTGCTGGCGATTTGCGGCTTGGTGGGCTTGCTCATTCTCTGGGCCGTGTTTGCCAAACTCGATGTGATCGCTACTGCTCAAGGCCGGCTG
>JAYWHR010000002.1:0-6020 GCA_043777675.1 Comamonadaceae bacterium
GAGCGCCAACGAACTGCGAAGTTACTTTGGCGTCGTGCCCCAAGAAACCATCCTCTTCAGCGGCACGATACTGGCTAACCTGCAAGCCGGCAACCCCGGCGCGACATTTGAGCAAGTCACGCAAGCGGCAAAGCTCGCCGGTATCCATGAAACAGTAGAAAAACTTCCCCAAGGTTATGAAACGGAAGTGGGCGAGCGCGGCGTGGGATTAAGCGGCGGGCAGAAGCAAAGATTGGCCATTGCACGCGCACTCATCAAGCGCCCGAAGATCCTCATCTCTGACGAAGCCACGAGCGCCCTAGACGCGCAAACCTCTGAAGCCTTCGCCAAGACGATCAATCAACTCAAAGGCAAGGTAACGATGCTGTTTATTACGCATGCGATGCCAAAAGGGTTGTTGGTGGATGGGGTGCTCAATATTTCTGTTCAACAACCCATGACTTTGACCAAGGAGTATTCATGAAATCAAGCCATCTAACATGCATTGCAATCCTAACTGCCGTGCTTTCATTATGTGGTGATGGTAAAGATGGCACCGCATTTTTGACGTCTATGCTTTTTTAAAATCGCTAGCATTTTCACTTCAACCTCAACCTCAACTCAAAGGAAAAACCATGCTTCGTAGAATCGCTCTCATGACTTCATTGGTCGCCGTCTTCGCTGGATGCGCAACGGCCACTGGCCCAGAATTCAGCCAGCTACAACCCAACAATGCAAGCGAAGGCAATCTTTACGTCTATCGCAAGCCAGCGATTTATGCCGTAGCAGCTACCTACGACATCATTGATGCCAACAAGAAAGTCGTCGCTGAATTGGTCAGCGGCAGTTATGTGGTGTTGCCGCTGAAGCCGGGCAAACATACATTCAGCGTTTCTGAAGGATTTGGCACACCCAGAAGCTTTGATGTCCAAGTCGAAGCGGGCAAAAACTATTTCGTTGAATATGATGCCTCTAAAGGGCTTCTGCTTGGCTGGGGCATGTTGTCTGATGTTGGCTCGCGCTCTCAAGAAAGTGGGCTGGCAGATCTCAAGGGTTTGAAGCGGAACAACTAATTGCAAGGTCTAACCATGCGACAGCCCTTCAAACGAAACCATCTCCAACACGCGCTAGCAGTGAGCCGCTGGATGGATGCGCATGGCGCAAAAGGCGGGCAAGATCCGCGCAACATGCTGATGGAAATAGAGCTAGGCGGCATCACGCAGCGCTTCTATCCCCAATTCACAGTAGCTGTAGAAGGCGGCGGCATGGTCTTCATCGCTCAGCTCCAGCCCGGCGTCAACGGCTTCGTGGGCTGGTATCCGTTCACCCCGAAAGGCTGGCCGATAGCCCAGAGCAAGCTCGAATTCAAAACATTCACCCAGCGCACCGGTTTGCGCACACCCGCGTGGACGCATGATCCCAAAGAAGCCAAAGGCGCTTTCCTCGTCAAAACGCACATTTCATCGCTAGGCAAAGGCCAGCGCGGCCCATTCTTTGCCCCGCCGCACCCAGCGCCGCAGCCCATCATTGAACTTGCAGACGGCGAGTATTGCGAGCAATTCATAGCTGGGAAAATCCTCAAAGCTTGGTATTGGTGCGATCAGCTTGCTGTGGTTGAAGTGGTGGATATGCCCTATGTGGAGGGCGATGGCGTTCATACCGTCACAGAGCTCCTCCAGCAATCCACCCAGCAAACCAACAACAAGCCCATCGCAGAGCTTTTGCAGCTCCAAGGCGGCAGCGCCACCAGCATCCCCGCCAAGGGCGAGCGCGTATCCACAGCCTACCAATACATGGATGAAGCCAACCCCGCGCTCTATGCAGACTACAACTGCATGAGCCGCATCCAAGGCACAGCGCTTGAAACCCAACTGCGCCAAGCCGGCCAGCTTTGCTGGCAAGAAGTGCCGCAGGACAAGCGCGAAGGCGGCTGCATAACCTCCTTAGATGGCATTGTGGATAGCCGAGGTAAAGTTTGGTTTCTTGAAGCCAATTGCAACCCGCTGCTCCATCCTGCTTTCTACGAGCCGATGCTCAACGCCACATTCAAAACCACACCTATTCAGGATACCAACCCATCATGACCACCGAAGCCCAACTCCAATCCGCCCGCCAAGAGCTCACCAAGCTGCCCCTGCTCGGCCCCGCGCTCTGGCTCTATGCCCGCGATCCATTGCGCAAATTCGGCTTCCATGCCGATATCGATTGGCGCTTGATGCCGCCCTTGGTCTTAGAGCAATGCAAGCTTTATCACAAGCAAGAGCTACCTTGGGCCTTCTTTACTTGGGCAAAAGTCAGCGATGCCATCGATCAGCGCATGCGCACGAATGCCGCCACCATCGCCCCCCATGAATGGCAAAGCGGCGAGCATATTTGGCTCATTGATGCTGTGATGCCCTTCCAGATGGATGAAGCGCTCTTGAAAGAAATCGTGCAAGCCGTTGGCAAAGGCCGCCCTGTCAACGCTTGGCTGCCAGACGAAAAGGGCCAACTTGAACTGCGCTTGCTCACCGCCTAGCAACACAAAAAGCCAACGCCATGAGCAAGATCCGCCTCGCTGAGCCCAAAGACCTGCAAGCCCTAGTGCAGGGCGGCGCCCGCATGCATCAGCTCACCCGCTTCCATGCCCAGCCCTATAACCCCCAAAAAGTCGCCCAAGCCTTTGCCGATCTGATGAACGCAGGCACGGCCGCCAAATATCTCTTCCTCGTCGCTGAAAACGCCCAAGGCCACATCGTTGGCGCGCTGATTGGTTTGGTAGAGCAACAAATCTTCTCCAATGCATGGACAGCCAGCGTCATGCATTACGACGTGTTGCCCGAAGCAAGAATGGGCGGCTACGGCGTGCGCTTACTCAAAGCTTTCGAGCAATGGGCCAAAAACCGCAATGTCATAGAAATCACATTAGGCGTTAACAGCGGCGTAGAGACTGAGACCATTGGTGCATTCGTCAAAAAGATGGGCTACACCAAGGTCGGAGAAAACTATGTCAAGTGAAGCGCTGCTGATCTTCTGCATTGCATTTGCTTGGATGAGCCACACTGTTTGGCAGCACAAAGGTGATACTCGCCAACATCGAGATGACAAATTACGACAAGAGCGTGAACAAACGCGCAATAACTGTCAAACAGATGTGCGCCAGACTCATGCTATCGACTGCAAATCAGACAATTTGTTTAGAAAACTGAAGGACATCATGAATACCTCGAAAAAAAGCAGACTTGGCCTGCCTTCAAACCTGCTGATTGGTCGTTGGACAGGACAAAATAGAAGGGTCGTCAATACTACAAAAACAATAGCGCTTTACGCAATAGATACGCCGGCTAAGTGCTTAAATGATGCTGAAAACACTAGGGAAAACTGTTTCATAACGAGTCGCCAGCTTTGGATAGCCGGAAACAGATATACAGCAGAGCAGCAAGCTGAATACTATAAATTCAATAGCACCTCACGTAGAGTCTATGACGGCAATGTGCCGAAAAGACTTGTAATACTGGCAGGGAATGATGATTGCTGGAGGTGCGTTGCATGAAGCCAGTAATCCGCACCATGAACGCGATCACTCGAAAAAAAGTGACAGCTCAAATCGGAGGGATTGTGAAAAGTATGTGGATTGATTGCCAAGACAAAATAAGGTTTTACAAACATAAAACGCGAGCCATATCTTTAATTCCTCTGCTTGCATTGACTGCCTCATGCGCACAATTACCAAACAACCCCAAGGAGATGGTTATGACTGATACGCAGCGACTCTTTCACATCATGAAAGAAATTGAAGACCGACAAGAAATCCTAACCCCTGAGAGGCTGTCTAAGCTTCTGCCTGTAACGGTCAAGCACGTGCCGGATGGATTGGAAGATCCATTTCATGAAGTGACACCTATTTCTGGAGAATGGTTGAGTGTTGACTCTGTCTATATTTCTTACAGGCAGCGAGGTCCTATAGGCAACGTGAAAGCTTTCAGTATGTCCGCAGGAGGACTGAACAAACTAGGGTGTTTTCAATTGCGAAGGCATGATTTGGACGAGATTTTTGGGATAAGGGCGTGGTTGCAAGCTCCCCAGCCTGCGCACATCTCGGTTGGTCCATTTCCAGATGGCCCGAACGGTGAAATTCGCCGCAATACGATTGCCTACTCTTTTGGCGGACTGTCGCTAGGCTCAAAAAAGAAGCATGGGATGTCATTTACCTTTGATGAAAAAGGATGTATGGCTCGACTAGGTTTAGACAACTTTATCAATTCGTAAAAGAGATTACTATGGCCTCCCCAAGCACTATCACACTGATCAACCGAATGTTTGTCGGCACCATTCGTGCCCGCATCACGCCAGCTATTGCCAACATGATGGAGGCAAGCCCACTCTTCATGTCTTGGCTAACTGGCGCAAATGCGCAAAATTTTAGGTTTGAAGACAATCCAAACGCGGGGACTGTTCTTCAGCCGAACGAGAGGGGCGCAGGTGGCGTCATATTCGTTGACCCATCAGACTTCAACAATTTTAGTAACGGTTCCTTAGTCATTCGTTTCGCTCATGAATTAGGCCATGCGGTGAACGATGCAAACGGCTTGACCACAATTAATGGCTATACAAATCCTTTTGACTACACGCGTGCGCGCGGGCAAGACGAAGGCGCTGCGCATCTGACCGAATGGCTCGTAGCGAAACAAATTCGTGTGGAGGAGCCAACTGCTCAGCTGACAGACGCAAGGCTGGATCCAGTTTTCAGAAATATCGAAGCGCAAGGCGCGGTCAATGGGCTAAGCGCTGGGGCAATACAGCAGCAAACTGAAAACGAAGGTGGGAATTTTTCGCGAGGTTTCAACCCATCGGACAACAGCGCATTTACCTACCGACAGGTCGATTACCGTGATTTTGCTGTCTATAAGGTATTCGGCAATACATGGGATAAGTTCCGAAACAGCTTGTCACCCGGTGACGTGACCTTATCGCCGGGTAGTGATGCGACTAATTGGCAAATGACCACCAAGCTATTTGATTCGCTGGGGACTCCAACTGTCGCACGTCGCGAGTTTGTATTAGACCAAAGTGGGTTTTTTGTTGAGAAAAAGTTTAACAGTCAAGGCCAGCTTACTTTTACTTCTGCACCGACACAACAATTCGCACAATTAGACGACTTTACCGAAGATGGTCGCCCGTTGGTTGTGGTGACTGCACCTTCCGGGGATAAACTTTTCGAGCGCATTGCTGAGCCAGATGGAAGTACAACAGTCCTGTCTTTCGGCACTGATGGACGTATCAGCGCTGAACGTAATATTTTGCGATTGGGTGGCGACGATGACATATCGAGCATCATTACGATAAAAATTCCGGGTCAACCGTTAGTTGTTGAAGTAACTGACTTTGCGGGATACGTCAGCTCGCGCGCCACGTCAAATTTTGACGGCACAGAAACAGTGCAGCGCTTTACCGCTTCAGGCCGAGTTGCTTCGAGTACTGTCATCCAGCGGTTTGACGATGGAACGCGATTAGAAGAAGTCACCAACTTTACCAATGGCGCTCCTACTACTGTGCGCAACACCTATAGCGAAGGCAACGAGCTGCTCAGCTCCCAGCCCGTCGTGCGACCCGGTCCAGCTGCTTTGACGGATGGCCAATCCATCACCGTCCTAAACGACATCGCCGGCCTCATTGGCGCCATCCAAGGCGGCCAGCCCATCCCGATTCTCAACAGCGGATTGCGCCTAGTGAACAGCGTCACAGCAAATGCACCCATCCCCAGCCTCGTCACAGCCGGTCAAATCGTCGGCGGCTTGGCCAGTCTGTACAACCTCTCCAACGCCTTGCGCAATGGCGACACACTCACCCAGATTAACGCCACCCTGTCCACACTGAACTACGTCAATCAGACGCTGCCGCAGCTCCTCAGCGGCCCCGGTGCAGCGGCTTTCAGCCCCGCACTCAATGGATTCTTAAACGGAACAGGTGGTGGCCTGATCAACGGCGGCGTGCCCGGCGTCCTCCCCGTTCTAGGCTTGATTCTTAGCATCCGCAGCGGCGACCCGCTAGGCATCGTCAGC
>JAYWHR010000003.1:0-74122 GCA_043777675.1 Comamonadaceae bacterium
TCTAGCCTCCATGCCACAAAGACTCCTCAATGCCGCTGCGACGACAAAGCCTCATACGCTGCGCACTCTGCGTATGTCTGAGGCAGATGGCTAATCAGGTCAAAAGTAGGTGTAGCCGGCATAAATACTGCGTGGAGTGCTTCTAAAACAATAGCATTGAGTCTGTCGTCAGCTTTGAAGCGGCTGATCCCGGTATAGGGGATCTCGTGAGGTGGGAAAAGTGGCGAGGCATCCATGTCGTGTTGTAGATATTCTGTGCCCACCACCACATCACCCACCTCCACATGCGCTGCCACTGCGCCAGCCACGCCAGTGAAGATGATGCGCTGGACTTTATAGCGCTCAATCAACATCGTGGCTGTCATCGCGGCAGCGACTTTGCCCACGCCCGCCAAAGTCAAAATCACTGGCTTTTCATGAATCAAACCAAGCGATAGCCGGCGTGGAATATGCGTAATATGCTCTTTATTTGATAGCAATTGAAGAAGTCCGGCTTGTTCTTCTGGCAGGGCGCTGATGATGGCAGTAGTCATAGCGAACAAGTGTATGCCGGGATACGTTTCCATCCAATACTTGCACCGTTTCCAGAGTTTTACATTTATTAATCAATCGTTTGATTAAATGAGCTATGATCGCACTCCATGCCAAAAAACAATAACTCAATGACTGTTTCAGTAATATCGCAAGAACTGTCGAAAAGCGTAGCTAGTGAGCCCAATCAATCACGTCAGTGCTTGCTGCATGCGGCGCTGCGCTGCTTTGCCGAGCATGGCTTTGTGAAAACCACGACCCGCATGATTGCTGATGCGGCGCAGGCCAATGTGGCGGCGATTCGCTACTACTTCGGCGATAAGGCAGGTATTTATCGGGCTGCTTTCATTGAGCCGATGGGGCAGCCGCAAGACGATATTGCGCTGTTTGACAGCCCCACGCTCACGCTGGAGCTCGCTTTGCAAGGCTTGTATTCAGGCTTTATTGAGCCGCTTAAAAAAGGTGAATTGGTGCAGCTTTGCACCAAATTACACATGCGCGAGATGGTCGAGCCCACGGGGCTGTGGCAGCAAGAGATTGACCACGGCATTGCGCCCTATCACCAAGCCTTGGTGAAGGTACTGTGCCGTCATCTACAGATCGCGCGTGAAGACGATGATGTGCATCGCTTGGCCATTTGCATCGTCGCGCAAGCGGTGTTTTTGTACATGGGGCGAGAGGTGTTGCAAACGGTGCGGCCCCGCTTAGTGGATAGTCCAGAGGCGTTAGATGTGATGGGGCAGCGCCTTGTGTATTACGCGCAGGCGTTGGTCAATGCTGAACAACAACGTCGCCTCACAGCATCGACGGCCACGCTACCAACTTGAAAGAAAAACATGAACTTGAGTTTGAAATTCAATCTGATCGCGCTTTGCCTGCCGCTGCTGGCAGCTTGCGGCAGTGCCGTGAAGATGCCCGATGCCGCCCAAGTGCAAAGCGATGCGCAGATTCGCGCAGCATCCGCTTGGCAGACACCGCTACCTCATAGCGGCAGCACAGCGCAACTCATCAACTGGTGGACGCAACTGGGGGACCCCGTGTTTGATGAGCTCATGCAAGCCGCGCAGGGCGGCAACGCCACGCTGGCCGCTGCACTGACCCGCATTGCGCAAGCGCGCACGGGCGTGGCGAGGGCCGATGATGCGCTCTCGCCCAATCTGAATCTGAATGCGCAGGCCAGCCGAGGCGCACTAGCACCCAAGGCGCCGCCCGCCACATCACTTTCAGCTGGCTTGCAAGCTTCGTGGGAGCTCGATTTATGGGGCGGTAACAATGCGACATTAAATGCCGCTCAGCTGCGCGCTCGCGGCGCAGAGCTGGGCTGGCATGAGGCGCGCGTGGCAGTGGCTGCTGAGATGGCCTCTGCTTACACCGGCTACCGTTATTGCGAGAATTTACTCTCTTCGCTGGAGCGCGATGCCGCTTCGCGCGGCGAGACGGCGCGTTTGGCCGAGCTGACCGCTCGGGCTGGATTTTCTGCGCCAGCTACCGCGCAGCTCGCTCGCGCAAGCAGCTTTGATGCCGCCAACGCCGTCACGGCAACGCAGGCGCAGTGTGATGTTCAGGTGAAAGCGCTGGTGGCGCTTAGCGGCTTCTCTGAAGCAGATTTACGTGAAAAATTAAGGCAAAACAGGTCGATAGCCGGCAAGCTATCTGAGCAGAGTGCTCTGTTTTCTATAGCGAACTCCATCACGCAATTACCAGCACAATTGCTCACGCAGCGCCCGGATATTGCTGCCGCGCAGCTGGATGTGACGGCAGCTGCCATGGATATTCGCAGCTTTGACGCACGCCGCTACCCATCGCTCAGTTTGAATGGCAGCATTGGCGCTGGCAGCGCGCGGCAAATGGGCATGACGAGCGAAGGCATCACTTGGAGCATCGGCCCTATCGCTCTGAGCCTGCCGCTCACCAACCAAGATGTGACGCGCAGCACCACTGAAGCTGCTGTCGTTGCTTACGACGCAGCGGTCATTACGCTGCAAGCCAAAGCGCGGCAAGCCGTCAGCGAAGTAGAGACCTCTCTGGTCAATCTCAATGCCGCCCAATTGCGCGGCACGCAAACCCAAGCAGCAGCAGCCGGCTACGCCGCATCGCTGGCCGCCACGCAATCGCGCTACCGTGCAGGCTTGGCTAGCCTTGTTGAGCTCGAAGACTCACGCCGTACAGCGCTCTTTGCTGAGCAAAACCAGCTCGCTGTCGAGCGCGAGCGCATCGCAGCTTGGATCGCGCTGTATCGCGCCACGGGCGGTGGCTGGACAGCCGACACAGCTGTGAATACGCGCTTGAATACGCCCGCAAAGTAAATCGATGAAACTGCAAAACAACCACCGACGGACTCACATCATGACTTTTCCTCAAAAACCACTAGCTCTTGTTTTGATAGCATTCGGCGCAATATCTTTGCCGGCTATCGGCCTTTATTCGTCTCAATCTCAGGCCCAGAGTACACCACCTGCCGCAGCTGCATCTGCCGCACCCAAAGCCGCACTCACCGTGAGCAGCGTGAGCCCAGCCAGTGGCGCCATGGCGCTCAAGCTCGGCGCAAACGGTACCGTGACCGCATGGCAAGAAGCCAGCATTGGCTCGGAAGTCAATGGTCTGCGCTTGCTGGAAGTGCGCGTGAATGTGGGTGATGTGGTTCGCAAAGGCCAGGTGCTCGCTCGCTTCTCAGCTGAGACGGTGCAGGCCGATTTGCTACAAGCCAAGGCAAGCCAGGCAGAAGCGCAAGCCTCTGTGGCTGCAGCCAGTGCGGATGTGCTGCGCGCTGCACCGCTCAAAGATACCGGCGCACTCTCTGCGCAGCAAATTGCGCAGTTCAACACCCTAGAGGCCACAGCCAAAGCCCGCGTGGAAGCGGCCAAAGCTTTGGTGACGGCAGCGCAAGTGCGTGCCAATCAAGCCGTGCTTACCGCGCCCGATAACGGCATCATCTCCGCCCGCAATGCCACTGTAGGCGCGGTGGTGGGCGCAGGCGCTGAGCTATTTCGCATGGTGCGCCAAGGACGCTTGGAGTGGCGTGCCGAAGTCACCAGCAGCGAGATTGCCAAAATCAAGCCCGGCACAGTAGTCAACGTCACTGCGGCCAGTGGGGCCGTGGTCAGCGGTAAGGTACGGATCATTGCGCCCACCGTGGATGCCGTGACGCGCAATGCACTCGTGTATGTGGATATTCCGCAGCACCCTGATATCAAAGCGGGCATGTATGCCAAAGGAGATTTCGATCTCGGGCAGCAAACAGCGCTCACCTTGCCGCAGCAGGCTCTTGTGCTGCGCGATGGCTTTACCTTTGCCATGCGTATTGAGCCCAGCAACAAAGTCGCATCGGTGAAACTGCAAACCGGTAAACGCAGCGGTGATGCGGTGGAAATTCTGTCGGGCGCTAAATCTGGCGAGCGCTTCGTAGCCTCTGGCGCAGCATTTTTGGCCGATGGTGACACCGTGCGCGTGGTCGCGAAGTAACGCTGTCAAGCCAATCAAAGAAGGACAAACCATGAACGTTTCCGCTTGGTGCATACGCAACCCGATTGCCGCCATCATGTTTTTTGTGATGCTGTGCTTTGCCGGCATCTTGGGCTACCAAAACATGAAGGTGCAAAACTTTCCTGATTTAGATGTGCCCAACATCATCATCAGCGCCAGCTTAATCGGCGGCTCACCCGCGCAGCTGGAGACCGAGGTCGCTCGCAAAATCGAGAATGCGATTGCCGGCTTGGCGGGTCTGAAAAATATCTACACCAAAGTGCAAGATGGCATGGTCACGATCACGGCTGAATTCCGTATCGAAAAATCCACCCAAGAAGCGCTGGACGAGACGCGCTCGGCAGTCAGCCAAGTGCGTGCCGATTTGCCGGCTGATTTACGTGATCCGATTGTGAGCAAAGTCAATATTTCTGGTGGCGCGGTGCTGGCCTACACCATTCGCATTCCATCGATGGATGACGAAGCACTGTCTTGGTTTGTCGACGACACGCTCACGCGCCGGCTGCTGGCGGTTCCCGGTGTAGGCTCGGTCACGCGCGTGGGCGGGGTGAATCGCGAAGTACGCATCACGCTCGATGCGGGCAAGATGCAATCGCTGGGCATCAGCGCTGCCACTGTGTCGCGCCAGTTGCGCGACGTGCAAATGGAGACGGCCGGTGGCCGTACTAATTTGGGTACAAGCGAGCAGCCTGTGCGTACTTTAGCCACGGTGAAGTCGGCAGCGGAAATTGCAGCGATTGAGCTGGCTGTTGGCGCTAATGGTCAAAAGATTCGCTTAGACCAAATTGCGACCGTGCAAGACACGATCTCCGAGCCGCGCTCCAGTGCCTTGCTCAATGGCGTACCCGTGGTGGGCTTTGAAATATCCCGCAGCAAAGGCGCCAGCGAAGTGGATGCGGGCCGAGGCGTGCGCAAAGTTTTGGAAGAAATCAAGCTGGCGCGGCCAGATATGCAGCTCACCGAAGCGTTTGACTTTGTCACGCCCGTGGAAGAGGAGTATTCCGCATCGTTGGTTTTGTTAGCTGAAGGCGCGGCGCTGGCGGTGCTGGTGGTGTTGCTTTTCTTGCGCGATTGGCGCGCTACCTTTGTCTCCGCTGTGGCGCTGCCATTGTCAGTGATTCCTGCCTTTATCGGTATGAATTATTTGGGTTTTTCTATCAACGTCGTCACATTGTTGGCGCTCTCCTTGGTGATTGGCATCTTGGTGGACGATGCGATTGTGGAGGTAGAAAACATCGTGCGCCACCTGCGTATGGGCAAAACGCCTTATCAAGCGGCGATGGAGGCGGCCGATGAGATTGGCGTGGCGGTGATTGCGATCACGTTTACTTTGATTGCCGTGTTTTTACCCACTGCTTTCATGAGCGGCATTGTGGGCAAATTCTTTAAGCAATTCGGTTGGACGGCAGCACTTGCTGTTTTTGCGTCTCTCGTGGTGGCGCGAATGCTCACGCCGATGATGGCGGCTTATATTTTGAAACCGATTCCTGCAGGCCATGAAGTGAAAGATGGCGCTTTGATGCAATGGTACATGCGCACCAGTCGCTGGTGTTTGAAGCATCGCTGGGTCACCGTAATCGCAGCTTTTGCATTTTTTGTGGGTTCGCTGTTTTTGATTCCACTGTTGCCCACGGGCTTCATTCCGCCCGATGACAACTCGCAAACGCAGGTCAATTTGGAGCTGCCACCCGGCACGAAATTGGCTGAGACGCAAGTGGCTGCTGAAGCTGCTCGGTTGTTGCTCACGAAAGTGGAGCATGTGAAATCGGTGTACACCACGATTGGCGGCGGTTCAGCGGGCACAGATCCGTTTGCGCCCGGTGGCGCAGCAGAAGCGCGCAAAGCCACGCTCACCGTCATCTTGGCCGAGCGCGGCACGCGCCCGCGCAAGCAAGGCATTGAAAACAATATTCGTAAAGCATTGGAAGCCTTGCCCGGCGTACGCAGCAAAGTGGGTCTGGGCGGTTCGGGGGAGAAATACATTCTTGCACTGCAAGGCGATGATCCGCTGGCCTTGGCTGCTGGTGCTGCGGCTGTAGAACGCGACCTGCGCACGATCCCTGGGCTGGGCTCGGTAGCATCCAGCGCATCTCTGGTGCGCCCTGAGTTGACCGTGCGGCCAGACTTTGCGCGCATGGCGGATATGGGCGTGACTAGCGCCGCCATTGGCGAGACGCTACGGATTGCCACCGTGGGCGACTACGACGCATCGCTACCTAAACTTAATTTGGCACAGCGCCAGATCCCCATCGTCGTGCGCTTATCTGATGATGCGCGAGACGACATCGGCTCACTGGAGCGCCTCATGGTGCCCGGCGCACGAGGGCCTGTGATGCTCAGTCAAGTAGCAACCATTGAACTGGCCGGTGGCCCGGCTGTGATTGATCGCTTTAACCGCGCGCGCAATGTGCAGTTCGAAGTCGAGCTCTCGGGCTTGCCGCTGGGCGATGTGACTGCAGCGGTGAACAAACTGCCTGCGATTCAAAATCTACCCGCAGGCGTGAAGCAAGTGGTGATTGGCGATGCAGAAGTGATGGGAGAGCTCTTTGCCAGCTTCGGCTTGGCCATGCTGACTGCTGTGCTGTGCATCTACATCGTGCTCGTGCTGCTCTTCAAAGATTTTCTGCATCCGATGACGATTCTTGTTGCGCTGCCACTCTCGCTCGGCGGCGCGTTTGTAGCGCTGCTCGTTGCGGACAAGAGCTTTTCGATGCCCTCACTTATTGGCCTGATCATGCTAATGGGCGTGGCCACGAAGAATTCGATTTTGCTGGTGGAATACGCGATTGAAGCGCGACGCGGCAAACCAGCGACTGAGACGCAGCCAGCGCAAGCGCCAATGAGCCGTACCGAAGCCCTGCTCGATGCCTGCCACAAGCGCGTGCGCCCGATTGTGATGACCACGATTGCCATGGGCGCAGGCATGACACCGATTGCCATGAGTTGGGGCGCTGCTGACGGCAGCTTCCGCTCGCCCATGGGCGTGGCCGTGATCGGCGGGCTGATGACCAGCACTTTGCTCTCGCTCCTAGTGATTCCTGCGGTCTATACCTTCGTGGATGATTTCAAAGAAGGCATGGCAGGCGAATGGTGGCGCAAGCTCAGGGCAAAATTTTCTCGCAAAAGCAGGCCGCTTCAAGCGCCCCGTTGAGCAGCCTAACGCGCGGTTTAAATGCGCAAACCGTGCGCAGATCAAAACATCAGGTTGCGAGTGATGGGATCTCGATGTGTCGGCAAAGCATTCGAGGGCGCATCAGCTAAGTCCACCCGATGGCCTTGGCGCACAAACAGCGGGAAGCTTCGCATATCAACCGCGACATCCATCCAACAACCTTCACCCACGCTTTGTCCATTGTAAAAATCAAACCACTGCTGGCCCTGCGGCAGCTCTGGTAAATACAAGCGGCGCGAGCTTGCATCTTGCTCAACAACAGGAGCAACCAGCAAGGCCTCGCCAAGCATGAATTCATCACTGTCGGCTAAGCATTGCAGATCATCGGGGAAGTTGTAAAACGTGGGGCGGATGATCGGAGCATGTTGCTCTGATGCCTGCTCAAAACATTGCCACAGATAAGGCATGAGCCGATAACGCAGCGCTATCGCTTCGCGCACTGCATCGGTCACTTCCGCATGCATCCACGGCACATTGCTCACATTCCCAGTTTTCCAAGAATTCATCACCATGCGCGGATTGAGGCTACACGCTTGTACCCAGCGCAGAAACAACTGTGCATCAGGCACTGGGCCGTAAAAGCCGCCCACATCGTGGCCAATATTGAACATGCCCGACAAGCTCATTTGCAGGCCCGTGCGGATGTTCCATTTGAGCGTCTGCCAGCTCGTGGTGTTGTCGCCCGACCAAGTTTGCGCGTAGCGCTGAATGCCGGGCGGGCCTGCGCGGGTGACGGTGAAAGCGCTGCTGGCATCACCTGTTTCTTTGCTGGCCGCCAACTGCGCTTCAAATGTTGCACGGGTCATCAGCAAGGCATGCAAAGGGCGGCTGCGGTGAATCGGCAGCTTCAAGCCCCAAGCTTCGCTGTAAGCATCTTCGGCCGCAATCGCGTATTCGTTGTTATCGTTCCAGCCCACCTCAATGCCTTGATCGAGTATTTGCGCCTTCAGCTGGCTTTGCCACCACGCTACAGCCGCTGGGCGCGTGAAATCCAAATGCGAGCCTTGCCCATCCCAATACGGCTCCACCACGGGCTGCTTATTACCACCATGCGAGACAAATGCCTGCGCTAATGCCAGTTGCTCATAAGCCGGGTGATCATCAAGCAAGCAGGGTTTGAGATTGGCCACCAAGCGCATGCCCGCCGCATGAAACTTCGCATTCACTGCTTTGGGATCGGGGAATTTGCTGCGGTTCCAAGTGAACACATAGCGCTGCTTGCCTCGGCTGGAATAGCCCGAGCCATAGTGAAACGCTGAGATGGGCATTCGATGCTCGGCGCATTGATCAATGAAGCGGCTGAGCTGCTCTTGCGCATCGGGCGCATCGGCCAAGCCCATCGCAGTTTGCGCGTAGCCCAGCGTCCAGCGCGGGGGAAGGTGCGTGCCGCCAATAAGTTGCACGAATTGCGAGATCACCTCAGCGGGCGTGTTGCCCACCATGAAGTAATAGTCCAGATCGCCATCGTCGATCTCGGTGCTGCGGAAGATGCCGTGGTAATTGTCGTGCTCACAGCCGAGATCGAAAGTGCAAGCGGCGAGCGTGTCGTAATAAATGCCTGTCCACAGACCCTCGGTGGTTCGCGTGATCAGGAAAGGCCAATGTTTGTAGAGCGGATCGCCATGCTGCGGATCATAGCCAATCGAATCGAGGCCGTGGCAGCGCAGGCGGCGGCCGTGCAGATTGAGTGCACCGGTCTTGTCGCCCAAGCCAAAATAATGCTCGCGGGGATCGCGCGTGACGCAGTGTTGGATCTTGCCAGTGCGCTGCTCGTGCAACCAAGCCGACGTGTTGCGCTCGCTCATCCATACTTGGGCACTCTTTGGGCAGCTCCATTCCAAGCGCAGTGTCGCTCCCGTACCTGCATGCATGCGCACACGCAGGCGCGTGGTCTCCAGCGTATCCGCGCCTTGCATGAGCTTTGGCCGTGAAAACCCAGCCAAACTTGCCCGCTCGCGCCCTTGTACGGGCACATCAGCAGTTGCGTTTGACGTGCAAGGCGCAATGGCCCAAGTGCGTGGCTCGCGAAAACCGCTGTGCGGCTGCCAACTCACGCGAGCCATCGTCTGCGAGAGGAAGGTCAGTTGGAGCTGGCCTTGGCCGGCAAGGGGCGCAATCGCATCGTGTTGATCAGAGCCAGGGTGCTGTCGCCAGCCAGTGCTTTGCAGCGGGCTCATGCATTGCCTGTGCCAGTGCGCGGCTGTATGCTCAAGCCAGCTTTGTCAAAAGCATGCAGGTGCTGCACTGGCGCGCTCAGATAGAGTTCAGAGCCAGCAGGCAAGGCCACGCCACCTGAGATCAAAACTTCAATGTCTGTGCCATCTATCGCTTGCGCCTTGACCAAACAATTCGCACCTAAATACTCAGCGCGCAAGACCTTGAGCGCAAGACCTTGGCCGCCGCTTCCTTCGCACAGCTGCCAATGCTCAGGGCGAATGCCCACCTGATCAGCATCTGCAGGAATTTGCCTTGCCAGTGCGGGGATGTGTCGCGCGAGAGCAGCAGGCAGGAAATTCATGCGCGGGCTGCCAATGAAGCCTGCCACAAAAGCATTCGCAGGCCGCTCATAAAGCTCTTTCGGCGAGCCCACTTGTTCAATTTTTCCTGCGCGCAGCACCACGATGCGATCGGCCATCGTCATGGCTTCGACCTGATCGTGCGTCACGTAAATCATGGTTGCACCTAGGCGCTGATGCAGCTCACTGAGCTCAGCACGCATGCTCACGCGCAGCTCGGCATCAAGGTTGGAGAGCGGCTCATCAAACAAAAAGATTTTCGGGTTGCGCACAATTGCGCGGCCAATCGCCACGCGCTGGCGCTGACCGCCGGAGAGCTGCGTGGGGCGTCGCTCCAGCAATGCATCTAGCTTCAGCAAAGCAGCAGCATCGCGCACTAATTTTTCAATCTCTGGCTTAGGCGTTTTTACATTTTCCAAACCAAAAGCCATATTGGCATAGACACTCATGTGTGGATACAAGGCATACGACTGGAACACCATCGCGCAGCCACGATCTGCCGCTCCGATTTCATTAACGCGATCGCCATCAATAAACACATCGCCACTCGTGGGATGATCTAGGCCTGCAATCATGCGCAGCAGCGTGGATTTGCCGCACCCTGAAGGCCCGACGAAGACGACAAACTCGCCGTGCGCGATCTTCAAATCCACGCCTTGGATGACCTGCGTGTTGCCAAAGCTTTTTTCTATTCGGGTCAATTCAAGTGTCGACACGGCAGCCCCTTTAAATTTTTGATTTATTTCACACCCGCACTGGCGATGCCGGTGGTGATGTAGCGCTGCAAAAAGGCGAACACCAGCGTGACGGGCAGCAGTGTGATCACTGTCATAGCCAGCAAATAATGCCACTGCGTGTTGAGCTCGCCTTGAAAAGAGTTGAGCGCCAACTGCAGCGTGAAGAATTCGTTTTTAGAGAGCACGATGAGCGGCAGGAGGAAATCATTCCAACGCCACATGACGGAAAAGATGGCAAGCACAGCAAGTGCCGGGGCTGACAGCGGCAAGATGATGCGCCAATAAATCCGCCACTCACTCGCATGATCCATGCGCGCTGCTTCCAGCAGCTCATCAGGAATAGTGAGCATGTATTGCCGTAGCAAAAATACGCCCGTGGGCGTGGCAATCGCAGGCAAGATCACGCCCCACAGACTGTTGAGCATGCCAAAACTGTTGATCACCAAAAACACTGGTACCAAAATGATGGTGGGCGGGATCATCAGCGTGGCAATGATGATTAAGAACACCGATTTTTGGCCACGAAAATTGTATTTAGAGAGCGCAAACGCAGCCATTGAATTGACCAGCAGCGTGAGCAACGTGGCCACAACGGTAATGAACACGCTGTTCCACAAATATTTCCCGAAGGTGAATTTGCTGAATAGATCGCCGTAGTTACTCCAAGCGAATTTCATTTCATTGACCGGCTGGCGCTGATTGATGTTGACTTTGATGGCTTGCTCAGGCGCCGCTGGATCGACCATGTTGGCGATGATGCCGATGCGACTGGTTTGCGCCAGCTCTCGCACTTGGCCATTGTCGAGCGTCACCTTGTAAAGCGGCAGCGGCTTTTCCTGCCCCGCTACAGCCACAGTCTTTTGTGTGTAGGGAAGAAACGTCGGCGGGAATTGCGTGATGGCTGATTCCGTTTTGAAGGATGACATCACCAGCCACAAAACGGGTGCGAACATCACAAACAGCCCCATCACAAGATATCCGTACGATACGATATCCGTCCAGTGCAGTTGCTGCTTACCCTTGGTACGCGTGAGAAATTGCCACATAGTTATCTTGCTTTCTGCCCTTGCTCGCCCGCCCGCGTTAGCCGCAATTGCGCAAGCGTGAGGAGCACCAGAAAAATAGCCAGCGTAAGCGATGCCGCAGCCGCCAAACCATACAGATGAATCTGCTCAGCAAAACCAGTTTGATAAATGAACTGGACGATAAAAGTGGTGGCCGAGCCTGGGCCGCCGCCCGTGAGCACAAACACTTCATCAAACACCTGCACTGCGCGAATGGCCGCCAGCACCAGCACCACGATCAAATTGGGCATGAGCAGCGGAAGAGTAATGCGGCGCAAAGTGCGCCAAGGGTTGGCGCGATCCATCTCTGCGGCTTCATATAAATCCTTAGGGATCGCTTGCAGGCCGGCCAGCAAAATCAGAGTGTAGAAACCCATGTGCGCCCAGATAGAAACGAAAACCGTCCAGAAAAAAGCCCAGCCTGCGTCGGTCAGCCATTCCACCGGCTGCGCACCATAAGCTACCAAGCCTGCATTGAATGCGCCTTGGCTTTGCAACAGCCATTTCCAAATGAGCGCCACTACCACGGGTGAAAGGAGCACTGGGTAGAAAAAGACACCGCGCCAAAAGCCGCGCCCAATGATCTTGCGATTCAGTACCAATGCTGTGACCAAGGAAAACAACACCATCAAGACCACTTGAATCAAGCTGAATTTCAGCGTGTTGAAAATGGCTCGCCAAAACACATCTTTACGGCAGCTAGAAATGTCCAGATAGTTTTTGCACTCAAAAAGAATTTGGAAATTCTCGACGCCAGTGAAGGGGCGATCAAAAGGCATCAACTTCACGCCGCCGGTAGCCGCATAGACGAAGTTGATCAGGATGGGCAGAAATGTGAAACAGCCAAAAACAATCAAATTGGGTGCAACAAAAAGCCATCCCAGCTTCTGTACGCCAAGCCATTTCTGCGCCCAGCGGAAAGGCCATTCAAGCAATTCGAAGAAAGGAGCAAAAAAACGCATGGTGCTACAGAGCGGATACAAGTAAGAAGGTGTAGGCAGACAATAAAATCATCTGAAAGCGCAGAACGCTATTTTTTCAATAGCATTCTGCGCATATTCTATGCAGGCAATCAGCCAAAAAGTTCAAAATCCTTACTTTTGAGCTTGGGCAATCGCATCTTTCATATCGGCATTGATTTTGACAATGGCTTCATCGGTGCTCATCTCACCCACAATCGCTTGCGTCACACGCGCCACGGTGGGCAGCATGATGGCGCGGTTAAATTTGTAGCCTTGAAACTGGAAGGCAGCAGGGGCGAGATTGGCAACGCCGGAGCTGAATACGCCTAATGCATTGTTGACGGCAGGAACAGTACTTGTGTATTTGACTTTTCCTGCCATGCCCAAATGCGCTGGGATATTGTTAATACGTCCGGTGAACTCTGCATAGGCTGCCTCGGAAGCCATGAAATCCAAGAAAGCGCCTACATCGCTTGGTGACTTACTGGTTTTCAGTGCCACCCAAGCAGCACCACCAGGAATGCCCGAGCAAGCAGCTGGACCACATGGGTTAGGTACAGCGGCCCAATCGAATTTGTTACCGATGTCTTTGCTCAAGCGTCCTATCTGCCAGCTGCCCGACAGTACCATCACCGCATTGCCATTGATAAATTCGCCAATCGAATCGGCATAAGTAGAGCCGCCAGAGCCCGCCCATACTTCTTTGAGCATCGTGCCGTCTTTATGCCAGCCAACAAATTTGCTAACTGCCATTTTGTAGCCGTCATCAATCACCGCATTGCCTTGCGCATCAAAAATTTTCGCGCCATAGCTGATTGCAGGGCCTGCAAATCGGTGGCCGGAGCGATCCCATGCCATGGCGGCCTTGGTTTTGGTGGCAGCAGCGACTTTACGTGTGGCGTCCACCCACTCTTCCCAAGTGGCTTTCGGGCCAGGCATTGGAATCTTTGCCTGCTCAAACAGTGTTTTGTTCACATACGGCCCGGTCATGGTGAGCTGAGTCATGAAGCCATAAATGCCGCGATCCGAAGGGTTGGGGCGCAGCCAAGCTGCCGTGCCGCCAAAGCTTTTGTCCCAATACGCGCGATCTTTCACATGCGCAGAAATGTCCATATAGTATTTGGACAGCCCGCCCAGGTCTGTAACACGAGCGATATCCGGGCCTTGCCCTGCGGCCAATTGCACAGGCAGTTGTTCGACGATGGTTTTGTAAGGTACGACATCCAAGATCACCTTAGTCGTAGAGTTTTGCGCTTCAAAGCGTTTGATCAGATCGGCTGTGACATCGCATTCAATGCCGTCTTGGTAGCACATGACGCGAATTTCGCCGGCTTGTGCGGTGGCAGAGAGTAAAGAAGCGGCGGCAACGGCCAGTAGGTGGCGGCGGAAGGTGGGTTGAAGTAGCATGTCAGTCTCCATTTGGAATGTGAAGCTTGAACCATACCCGGAACTGAGCACCTTGAGAATATGATCTAGATGATCACAAACCCTGATAGCGCAGTTCGAATGCCTGAAAAATCACTCGGTGAGCAATACCTGCAAGCGCTTTTCGGCCCTTGGATTTCGCTGGATCTGCCTTTGGCATGTCAGCCGGTGCATGAGTTGGTGCTAACGGGTGGCCGTCTCTTGCAATGGCAAATATCGGCAGGCTACCCAGTCTGGCTGCGTTGGTCATTGCATGTGTTTTTACCTCACAGCCAAAATGAGAATGCTGGACGCTCGGGACGGCGCGTTTTACTCAGCCCCGATGGCTGCTGGCCACACTGCCTGAGCGTAGCGGCTATTGAGCAATGCAAAGAGCAAGATGTGGCGCTGGCTTGGTTTGATCGGCTGGCGTTTGCGCACGATCCACCTTCGGCTTTGCGGCAGGGTGCTTTTTACGAGCAGTTTTCACAATCGTCCGCTGGGTGCCTGAGCGTCTGGGCATGGGGTATCTCTTTAACGGCGCAAGTGCTGCGTGAGCTTTTGACCGATGCAAAAATCGGTGTCATCGGGCACTCGCGAGGCGGCAAAGCTGCTTTGTTATGCGCCGCACTGGACACTCAAATCGATGCAGTTATTGCCAATAACAGCGGCATAGGTGGTGCGGCTTCTTTGGCGGTGGCGGGCGAAGGCTCTGAAGGCCTAGCGCAACTGGCGCAAGCCTTCCCGCATTGGCTAAGCACTGCGGCGGCCGATTCTGCTGTGCAAGCACGCTTGCGCGAGATCGACAGCATGACTCTGTGGTCGCGGATTGCACCGCGTCCGATGCTGATCTTGCAAGCTCAGCAAGATGCTTGGGCCAATCCCCTAGGTACGCGCCATGCTATGGATTGCCTTAAATCACATTGGCCCGTGGGTGGTTCATTAACCTTAGTAGAACGGCAAGGCACGCATACCATGTTAGCTGCTGATTGGCATCAGGCAGCTTTATTCATGCGCAAGCCGCATCGCGGCTGGTAAGATGCCAAAGCCTACACAGGGTGCGGAGTGCCAGCGGTGGTTTGCACGGGCAAAACTAAGCCTTCGGCTTTCGCTGCCAAACTCTGAGAGAGCTCTTTGCGGTAGCGATTGAGCTCAGAGGCAGTTGAGAAGCTGCGCTCCATCAGCAAGCTCATATTGTGCAAAATGCGCTCGACGACTTTGGTCTCCCATACCGCATCAAATTTGATTTGCTTATCTAACCAGTGCTCTAGCCACTCGGGATTGGGCAGGCGGCTTTGGATCGTGTCGCGTGGAAAAAGCGCTTTGTTCACATGCAGATTGGTGGGGTGCAAAGCTTGCGCGGTGCGCCGCGCGCTGGCCATGAGCACGCCGACTTTTGTGAACGCAGATTTGGCTTCATCGCCGAATTTGCCGATAGCACGTTTCATGTAGCGCAAATAAGCTCCGCCGTGGCGTGCTTCATCTTGGCTGAGTGTCGTGTAGATATGCTTAATGACGGGCTCGGTGTGCCATTCGCTTGCGCGACGGTACCAGTGATTCAGGCGAATCTCGCCACAGAAGTGCAACATCAGTGTTTCAAGTGCTGGCGCAGGCTCAAATTCAAAGCGTACATCGTGAAGCTCTTGCTCAGTGGGCACGAAATCTGGGCGAAAGCGTTTCAAATATTCCATGAGCACCAGCGAATGCTTTTGCTCTTCAAAAAACCAGATCGACATGAAGGCGGAGAAGTCGGAGTCATCGCGGTTGTCACGCAAAAACATTTCAGTGGCCGGCAGCGCTGCCCATTCAGTGATGGCGTTCATCTTGATTGTCTGCGCTTGCTCGTCGGAGAGCTTGGTGCCCTCAAAGCTCGCCCAGGGGATATCTTTGTCCATATCCCAACGGACGGATTCGAGCTGTTTGAATAATTCAGGATAAAGCATGGCAGCACCTTGACAACAAGTGGTAAATTTTAGCGACTAGTTATGACGATCATGCGCAACCCTAGTATGCCCCCAAATTCTAAAAGGATAGCAGCGATAATCACGACAGATGACGCCACCTAGCCACTTGCGCAGGGATATCTTGCAAAGTCGCCACAGCAGTGACGCCTTCAATGCTACGGCGATGGATGATCGGGCAACTGCCGCCCGCCCAAATTTCTATGCCCATGCCCAGTTTGCTGCGCAGCTCTTCCAAGCCATTGACCACGTCATTAGCATTTTGGCTCGTCGTGAAGCTCAGCGCCACGATATCTGCTTTATGAGCAGTCGCTGCGAGCACGACATCCCAAATTGGCGTTTGCGTGCCAAGCGAGACACAGCGACAAGCTTCCAGCGAGAGCATGGCTTCTGCCATCAGTAAGCCCATGCCATGCGGCTCTTGCGGGAAGGTGGTGAGCAACACCCGAGGGCTGGCTAGTTGCGCCGTCACTGGTGAAACTCCCATCGCGCTTCGAAGCACGATGTTCACGCTCTCGGTGTAGACATGCTCTTCAAACACTTCAATTTGCCCACGCATCCAAGCATCGCCCACCGTCGTGTTGAGCGGTGCAATGACATGACACACAAAACTACCCAGCCCTAGGCGCATCAGTGCCTGCCTCAACAAGCGGCGCAGGCCATCAACGTCGTGTGATTTAATCAGTGCAAGATATTCACGCAGGTCGGTTTTGCCGGAAGGCGTGATGCGCTGCGGCTGGGCAGACAGGCTTTCCCCGATGCTCTGCAGCTCTTCGATGCTCATCGCCACAATGCGGCCAGGCCGATGGCCGTTGTCAAGCAAACGCTTGATCACGCGTAGCTTTTCGATCTGATCCAGTGCATAGGCGCGTTCACCGTAGGCGTCACGCAGTGGCATCGGGAATCCATAGCGCCGCTCCCAGACGCGCAACGTGTCTTTCGATAAGCCGGTATCGCGCTCTACAGCTGCGATCGACACGGTAATGGGACGAACTGCTGCCTTGTCATTCACGATAAGTTTCCAATCCATGCCGCCGAACACGCGGAAATACAACTGATTTTTTGTACTGGCTACTTACACGGCATCAATCATTTGTCCAGAACAAGAGTATGAACCGTTTTTCTGACATTGGCTGGCAAAGAAACAGCATCAACTTGATTGTCGTTGCGACAATTGGCCTCAAACATCATCAATATTAAGGGTAAACATCTAGTTTTCATGGTCGTTGTCCAAGACAAAAAATGCTTTTACCCGCTGTGACAATCTCAGCCGCACCGAGAGCTCGCTATCAAGGCCTGTGTGCCAAGAAGGACAGCATCGATCTGCTTAAGCCCAAAGCTCAGGAGTCATCGTCAGTTGTTGGATCTCAAGTAAAGTAGTCAAAGGCCCTGACGCCCAGTCGGGTATCGAACCTTTGGTTTGATAAAGTATACTAATCAGTCACAATACAACTGAATGAGTTTCGAAGATACCATGTGCTTCACACCAACTTGCTTACTGCTTACTTAAAGTGCTTACCAACTTTAGTAAAAGCATGGGCGACGCGGCAGACGCTTTACCGTTTTTTGTTAGCAAGTCTTTCGAGAGCTTTTGGTTCTACAAAAATCTTGAGACGTTTTTACTCCTTCGCCCTCGCTCCAAGCTTCGCCTCAGCGCAGCTCATGGCAATTTCTTTTACTGGCATCCGTAGCCCAAGTCACTGATGATGCGACCGCGCAAAATTGCAATTATTGGGTCAGGCATTACCGGCTTAGGCGCTGCCCACGCCTTGCGGGGCTCAGCGGATATCACATTGTTTGAAGCGGGTTCGCATTTCGGTGGTCATGCCAACACAGTCGATGTGAGCTTAGCCACGCCCCACGGCGAGCGCACGCACGGCATCGACACCGGTTTTCTGGTGTACAACGAGCGCACTTACCCACATCTGATCGCTCTATTTGCACAGCTTGGCGTACACACCACTGTGACAGATATGAGCTTTTCTGTGCAGGGAAAAGATGGTGCTCGACATTTGGAGTGGAGCGGCGCGAATCTCAATACCGTATTTGCGCAGCGCAGCAATCTACTTCGCCCGCGCTTCCTCAAAATGTTGATGGAAGTGCTGCGCTTGAATAAACTTTGCACGCAAATCGCCGAAAATGGAACCGAAGCGCAGCTTTCTCAGCCACTCTCTGATTTTTTGGCCGAGTATCGCTTCGACCAAGAAGTGCGCGACTGGTATTTGCTGCCTATGCTAGGCTGTATTTGGAGCTGCCCCACAAGCCAAATGCTGCAATTTCCCGTGGCCACCATGATCCGCTTTTGTCACAACCATGGCTTGATGCAGGTGAGCAATCGCCCCAAGTGGTCGACTGTGACCGGTGGCTCGCGCAATTACGTCAAGTTGATCACCGACGAGATCAAGGATAAGCGCTTAAATACAGCCGTTCAGCTTGTGCAGCGGGATGAAGATGGCGTCAGCATCGTCACAGCCGGCCAAGCCGAAAGATTTGATCGCGTGATTTTTGCGACTCACGCACCGCAAGCCTTGGCTCTTTTGCGCGACGCAACCGAGCAAGAAAAGAGTATCCTCGGCGCATTCAAAACGAAGCCGAACAAAGCTGTACTTCACACTGACGCCAGCGTGTTGCCAAAGAGCAAACTAGCATGGAGCGCATGGAATTATGCGCGCGGCGATGCGGCTCAAGAAGGCAGCAGCGTCTGCTTGCATTACCTGATCAACAAGCTGCAGCCGATTCCCTTTCAGCAACCCGTTGTGGTCAGCTTGAATCCGACCCGAGAAATAGCGCGTCATCACATCATGGGCGAATTTGAATATGCACACCCGGTGATGGACATGGCTGCTACTGCTGCACAGGCGAGATTGCACGAGATCAACGGTGTACATCATGCTTGGTATTGCGGTGCGTGGTCGCGCTATGGTTTTCATGAAGATGGACTAATGTCTGGCTTGGCCGCAGCACGTGCTGTGCTTAAGCAAATTCATGGGACAAGTTCATGAGCGTGCCCTCCGTAGCTATGATGGGGTTTGGTTCGGTGCGTCACACTCGCCTGCGCCCCGCTCTCAATGCTTTTGCGTATCCCACTTATTTCCTCATGCTGCCGATGCGCAGCATGGCCACACACGGCGCTGGTGCGCTCGCGCGTAATCGCGCGGCTACCATCAGCTTTTTTGATAAAGACCACGGCGATGGCCGTGCTGACTCATTGGGCTGGCTTGATGAATTATTGCAAACCGAAGGCATAAAAGATGCCAACGGTGAAGCTTGGCTGCATTGCTATCCGCGCGTGCTCGGCTACAGTTTCAAACCGGTGAGTTTTTGGTACTGCCATCATGCGGATGGCAGCCTTCGCGCAGTTGTCGTAGAAGTGAACAACACCTTTGGAGAGCGCCATGTGTATTTGCTGGATCAGGTGCACTATGGGAAAGAGGTAACAGCAACGAAAGTGTTTCACGTCTCGCCGTTTTGCAATGTTGAAGGCAGCTACCGCTTCCGCTTCATGACAACTGCAGATGCAAACAAAAAGTTGCTGCGTACTGTTGCACGAATTGATTACGACGATGCCCAAGGCGCGCTGATCAATACCTCAGTGAGCGGCGATTTGCAGCCCCTTACCGCGCAAACTGTTCGCAAGGCACTCTTTTCCTACGGCGCGATGACGCTTGGCGTGATCGCCCGGATTCATTGGCAAGCGGCGCGATTGTTTTTCAAGCGCGTGCCTTTCGTCTCTAAACCCATGCCACCAGACGTTTTCGTGACCCGTTAAAAAAATTAACAAGATATCTTGACTATGCAAACCAGTGCTACCAGCCACAATTTTGAAATACCTAGCAGCGCCCCAGCTGCAGCACGCACTTGCATGAAGCTTTTGCAGCGACTCAAACACGGCTCACTCACCGTGCAATTGCCCGATGGCGCTGTGCAGCATTTTGGGCAGTCAAGTGGTCAAGCAGCAATTCACGGCAATCTAAATCTGCACGATTGGAATGTCTGCACAGCAGCGCTTAAGTCAGGTGATATTGGTTTTGCCGAGAGCTATATCTCTGGTGAGTGGAGTACACCGAATTTAGTCAATGTGCTCCGTATTTTCGTGGCTAATCGCCGCGAAGTAGAAGATATTATTTACGGCACTTGGATAGGCCGATTGGTTTATCGCATCAAACATTTGCTCAATCGCAATACCAAAGCCAATTCGCAGAAAAATATCCATGCTCACTACGATTTAGGTAATGCGTTTTACAAGCTTTGGCTCGACGACAGCATGAGCTATTCCAGCGCTTGGTTTGAGGGCGACTACACCAAACCAATGATCGATGCGCAATATGCCAAGGTGCGCCGTGCGTTGCGCATGGCAGATGTGAAGCCTCATGATCGTGTGCTAGAGATCGGCTGTGGTTGGGGCGGCTTAGCAGAAATTGGTGCAAAAGAATTTGATGCAAACATCACGGGCGTGACACTATCCACAGAACAATTGAATTTTGCCAAAGCGCGCATGGATGAATTGGGCAAGGCCGGGCAGACCGATCTTCGCTTGCAAGATTACCGGGACATCACTGATCAGCCCTTCGATGCTATTTGCTCCATTGAAATGGTGGAAGCTGTGGGTCGCGAATACTGGGCTGAGTATTTTTCTACTGTGGCACGCTTGCTCAAGAGCGGTGGTCGCGCCTGTATTCAAGCGATCACCATTGACGATGTTTTGTTTGAAAGGTATGTGAAATCCACAGACTTTATTCAGCAATACATCTTCCCCGGAGGCTGCTTGCCCAGTCCGAGCGAATTTCGCAAAGCTGCTGAAGCTGCAGGCTTGTCGGTGGTGGATCAATTCTCTTTTGGCAAAGACTATGCAGAGACCTGCCGTCGATGGCGCGCTGATTTTTTACAGAAACGTGCTGAAATTTTGCCGCTGGGCTTCGATGAAGAGTTCATGCGTACATGGGAGTTTTATTTGGCTTACTGCGAGGCTGCTTTTGAAGAGCAAAATATTGATGTGATGCAATTCACCTTGCTTAAACCGTAGAGATTTTTAACATGCACGCATTTTCTCGCTCGTTGTATCGCGCTATCGGTTTAATAGCATTATGCGCATGTTTTATGCCGGCTATGGGGCAAATTGCCTATGCGAAAAGCCCCAATACCCCAGCACCCATCACGCAAGGCTTGAGTGGTGCGCGAGAAATCGGACAAGCTCGCTTGATCGTTTATGGTTTTAACATTTACGACGCTAGGCTTTGGGCGGCAGACGGGTTCGCTGTGGCTAAATATGCCGAAGAGCCTTTTGCATTGGAGCTGCGTTATCTGCGCAGTTTCAAGGGTCAGATGATCGCGGAGCGCTCGCTGAGTGAGATGCGGAGGTTGGCGCCAGTGAGTGATGAAAAAGCTGCGCAGTGGCTGCAAAACATGAAGACCACTTTTCCTGACATCCAGAAAGGCGACCAGCTCATTGGCATCTATCGCCCAGACGGCACAGCGAGTTTCACGCTCAATGGCAAACCCATTGGTGAGGTACGCGATGCAGAGTTCACTCGGCTTTTTTTCGGCATTTGGCTCAACCCAAAGACCAGCGAGCCGAAAATGCGCAGTGAATTGATCGGTGATGTAGGCACCTCCACTGGGATCAAGAAGTGACAACTGCAGCACCCCTTAGCGCAAGCCTTGGTGTGGCCTCGCCCATTTGGTCTGTACGCCAAGGCTTCAGTTATGGCGCCTTGGGTATCGCGCTGGCTTTTGTAGCGCTACCTTTGTACGTGTTGCTGCCAAATTTCTATGCGCGCGAGTTTGGTGTGGGCTTGTCCACGCTGGGGGCGATGTTGCTTGGCGCGCGCTTGTTTGATGCACTGATTGATCCTGCGCTGGGCGGCTGGGCGGATCGCTTGTTTGGCCGCTCTGTGCAAGCCGTGTGGCGCATGGCTTGCGGGGTAGCCGTGATTTTGGCCTTGGGCTTTTCTGCGTTGTTTTTCCCACCAGTGCGTGGCAATGGCTTGTTGGTATGGACAACGCTAGCGCTGATCGTGACATATGCAGCTTATAGCTTCGTGAGCGTCTCACACCAAAGCTGGGGCGCGCGCATGGGCGGCGATGCAGCGTTTCGCGCTCGCGTTGCAGCGTGGCGGGAAGCGCCGGGCTTGATTGGCGTGTTGCTCGCTTCTACCTTGCCGATCGTGGCCGGGCTGCCGGTGATGGTGGCGGTGTTTGTGGTGCTTTTGGCTTTGGGGCTCTGGGCGTTGGCTCATGCGCCAAAGCCAGTGGCTGATGTACATATGGTGGACAAGCAAGATGTGTGGTTGCCGTGGCGCAATGCGCGATTTCGAGCCTTGATGTTGATTTTTGTGCTCAATGGCATTGCCAGCGCTGTGCCGGCTACTTTGGTGCTTTTCTTTGTGCAAGATTTGCTGCAAGCGCCAAAAAATTTAGAAGGCGTATTTCTTGGCGTGTACTTCATCGCCGGGGCGCTGGCCATTCCGTTGTGGATGCATGCCGTCAAACGCATCGGACTGGCTTGGGGCTGGCTGATCAGTATGGTGCTCTCCATCCTTGTATTTGTTTGGGCCGCTACTTTGGGCGCAGGAGATGTGTGGGCTTATGTGGCCATTTGCGCGCTGTCTGGCATTGCGCTGGGGGCAGATTTGGCCTTCCCAAGCGCTTTGCTCACAGGAACGATTGCCGCCGAGGGCGATCAAGGCCAGCACGAAGGTGCTTACTACGGTTGGTGGAATTTCGCTACAAAGTTAAATATGGCTCTGGCCGCTGGCTTAGCGCTGCCTTTGCTCGATGTGTTTGGCTATACGCCAGGCGTACGTGATCCTCAGGCACTGCAAGCACTTGTTATTGCGTATTGTGTGTTGCCATGCGCTCTCAAATTAGTAGCATCTGGCGCACTATTTATGGCGGCCAGAGGCCAAAAGTTCATTTGAATTGGAGTTCTTGATGTCTTATTTATCTTCCCGCCGTCTTTTGCTGACTGTAGGCACAGCCGCTGCTGCGCTAGCGATGACAGGCTGCAGCACGAGCCCCCAAGTAGCAGATTACGCCAACGAAAAACCTCTCTTCGATCTCAAGGCTTATTTCAATGGGCGTGTGGATGGCTGGGGCATCTTCACAGATCGCGCAGGCAAAGTAGCGCGCCGCTTCATTGTTACGATGAATTGCTCTTGGAATGGCGAAGAAGGTATTCTGGATGAAGACTTCATTTTCAGCGATGGCAAAAAGGAAAAGCGCATCTGGCGCATGAAGCGCATTGCGGGTGCAGACGGTATAGTGCGCTACGAAGGTAAAGCGGGTGATGTGGTGGGTACTGGCTATGGCGAGCAACGCGGGAACGCTTTCCGCTGGGGCTACACTCTCGCACTGCCAGTGGATGGCAAAGTGTATGAGGTCCAGTTTGACGACTGGATGTATCAGATGGATAACCAAGTTGTCATCAACAAAGCTACCATGACCAAGTTCGGCATCACACTTGGTGAGCTCGTCGTCACTTTCACGAAAAGAATTTAATTGGGGTCGGAACCCAATTAATTTTTCTAATAAAAAAGCAGCAGCCTATGAGCCTCAACCCCAAAATCACAGACTGGCGGGGAAAGCGTGTTTGGCTCGTCGGCGCTTCCACCGGAATTGGCCGCGCGACGGCCATAGCTCTGCATATCGCCGAAGCGACGGTGATTGTGTCTGCTCGTAGCGCAGCGCCTTTGGCTGAGCTTGCAGCGCAGTATCCCGGTATGCAAACCATCCAACTTGATGCCACGGATGAAGCAGGCGTCAAAGCGGCTGCACACAAGCTGATTGCAGAAGGCGGCCTTGACCTCGTGATGTATTGCGCGGGCATTTATGAGCCTCTGCGCGCCCAAGAAATCAGCAGCGCGATCATGACGCAGCATATGCAAGTGAACTACATCGGTGCAGTGTTTGTGACGCAAGCTGTGCTACCCGCGATGCTTGCCGCCAAGCGTGGGCATTTGAGTTATGTATCGAGCGTGGCAGGTTTTCGTGGCCTACCGAAATCGTTGGCGTATGGGCCAACAAAAGCCGCCATGATTAATATGGCTGAGGCTTTGTATATTGATCTGCACGATGAAGGCTTAGGTGTCAGCCTGATCAATCCGGGCTTTGTAGAGACGCCGCTCACTTCGCAAAACACCTTTCGCATGCCAGCGCTCATCAAGCCCGAGCAGGCAGCTCAGGAGATCATGGCAGGCTGGAAAGATGGGCAGTTTGAGATGCATTTCCCCAAGCGCTTCACAACGTGGCTTAAGCTCATGCGCAGCTTGCCGTACACCGTGTATTTCAAAATGACGCGGCAGTTCACCGGGCTGTAGATCTATGGCTCACATCTGCTCTGATCCAAGCGTACAACGGATCGTTGATTTTTTTGAATCGATGCAACTCGCTTCTGTGCAGCGCATGGGCGAGTTCTACACTTTGGACGCGAATTTTAAAGACCCCTTTAACGAAGTGCGTGGCTTAAAAGAAGTGCAGGGCATCTTCAATCACATGTATGTCGCCCTGCATGAGCCTCATTTTGTCGTGGTGAATACCGTGGCGCAAGGCGATCAATGCTTTATCGTTTGGGATTTCAAATTCCGCTTCAAGCGCTTTGATACGGTGACAGTGCAAACTATTCGCGGCTGCTCACACCTGCAGCTTACGACGGGTGGCAAAATCGCATTTCATCGCGATTATTGGGATGCAGCAGAAGAGCTCTACGAGAAGCTGCCTGTTGTGGGCGGCTTGATGCGGTGGTTGAAGCGGCGGGCTAACAGCTAATCTGGGATATTCTAAAAAACTGTATTTTGCTGCGTGAGATATGCCAATCACGCTCAGCTTGGCTCACGCCACGATCACACCTTCGCGCACAACAACCAGTCCATCAAAAGAAACAGTGCAGTACTTTTGTGGCAGATCGAAATGCCCGAGCGTGTATCGCCCCGCAGTCTCATTCGCTCCCGTACTGTAGAGAAAACTTCCTGCAGCACAGCGCAATTCCGTGCCGTTGAAATCGCGTTTATCAAACATGGCCATGCTGTCAAATCGCGCAGCAGGATTGAGCCCGTAGCCGACATGCGATACGGCATAGGCTGCTCTGTGACCATCTCTTGCTTCCCAAGCGGCTAAGTATTCGCGCAACAGCTGCGCATCAACGCCTGAGCCTTCAATCTTTGTAATGTAATCATTCTCAATGGTGAGCGCTATCGGCTGTTCGATATAACGTTTGAAAGCCAAATTCACATCACCCACGCCCAGTACCAAGCTGCCATTGACGCTGCCTGCTTTCGGGAACGCGAGCACGAGGCCACCGGGGAAATGTGTCATCGTGCCCGGTTTGCTGGTGTAGCCCCAATTTCCACCGCTGGGCGCGTTACCTAAGGCAATATCCAGACAAGTACCCGAACGACTTGTCACTTGCATGGTTTTAACGCCACGCAAACGCTTGCTGTGCGCCTTCACGGCTTGCTCGAGTGCATCATCAGCCGCTAGGCGGCACAGCGCCTCGGGATGCTCATTGCTGATGTAGATCACGCGCGGCTGAGTTGTGCCATTGCCTTTCAAGATATCAGGCAATTCAGGCGCATGCATCAAGCCTTCTACCGTGCAATCAATCACCAGATGGCACGCGGCCAAGGCTTGAATCACGGGTGCGATTCCTGCAATAGCGGTGCTCGCGCCTGTGGAGCGAATCAGCGGCGTGGGTGGGTGAGAGGATGTGAAAGAAGTGGGCAGCGTGAGCATAAATGTTTGCGCACCAACGCGAGCGCAGGCGTGGCGCAATGCCTCGAGCAAATCGGGGCGCGATTGGCTCTCGCCGAGAATGGCCGCCGTCTCGCCGCATTGCAATGCGCAGCGGCGAAGCAGGGCTTCGAAGCAGTCGATCCAATGGGGCTCGAGGTGTGTGGTGTATGTCATGGTGCGTTGCGAGGCATTTGTCTTGCAGGCATACTACATGAAAACACCTTAAAACATGATCCAAAACTCTCTGTCTGCACCAACAACTCAAGCCATGCGCTCAGCCCTTGGTTTGTTTGCCACTGGCGTCACGATCGTGACCGCTCGCTCGCCGGATGGCAGCATGATGGGCCTCACAGCCAACTCCTTTAATTCCGTCTCGCTCACACCGCCTTTGGTGCTCTGGAGTCTTGGAACGAAATCGGGCTCACTCAAAGCATTTTTGCAAACTAAGCACTACGCGATACATGTGCTTGCCGTAGAGCAGCAAAATTTGGCAGAACGCTTTGCTAGCAAAATGGTGGATCGTTTTGATGGCTTGACCTTCGAAGAAGGCTCAGGCGGCGTGCCCATCTTACCGGGCTGCGCAGCCGTGTTCGAATGCACAAGTCGCAGCCAATATCCTGAAGGCGATCACGTGATCCTTGTTGGCGAGGTGCTCTCTTGCCGCCACGATGCTACGCGCGCACCGCTGTTGTTTCATGGCGGTAAGTTTTATACCGAGCATCTCCTTTGAACGCTTCCGTACAGCCGGTGCGCAAAGATCATCTCGATGGCCTTGCTATCTGGCTGCTACTTGGCTGCTGTCTCGTTTGGGGATTTCAACAGGTACTGGCCAAAGCCACTCTTGCCGAAATACCGCCAGTTTTCCAATCCGCTGTGCGCGCGATCGGTGCAACGCTTTTGCTAGCTATCTGGTGCAGAGTGCGTGGCATCGTACTCTTTGTCAAAGATGGCACGCTGTGGGTAGGTTTGCTCGCTGGCTGCCTTTTTAGCTTTGAATTTGCTTGTATTTATCTGGCACTTAGCCACACTGGCGCATCGCGTGTCACGGTGTTTCTCTATACCTCGCCGTTTTGGGTAGCGGCGCTGCTGCCGCTGTTTGTGAAAAGCGAACGCATGAACCGCATGCAGTGGCTGGGGCTTTCCTGCGCCTTTGCCGCTGTGGTGTTTGCGCTGTGGGAGAGTTTGCTGGCCGCTGGAGCTGGGCGCTTGGGTGATGTATTGGCTTTACTCGCCGGCGCGTCTTGGGGTTTGACAACCGTGACAATCCGCGCAACCGCTCTGGCCAAGATCAGTGCCGAGCGCTTGCTGTTTTATCAATTGGCTTGTAGCGCGGTGTCTCTTCCCATCGTCTCTTTGGCTTTTGGTGAAAGCTGGCCCGCGATGGGACAGCTCAGCAGTTTCGCTTGGGCCTCCCTCTTTTTGCAAACTGCGGTGGGAGCGTTTGCCAGCTATTTGCTCTGGATGTGGATGTTGACACGCTACTCTGCTGCCAAGATGAGTGTGTTTGTCTTCCTCACACCTGTCTTCGCCATGGTCTTCGCCTCTGTCTGGCTCAAAGAGCCAGTGACTTCAAGTTTGCTCATAGCGATTGTTCTGGTGGGTATGGGTATCGTCTTGGTGAATAAGCGGTAGCTCGCTATTTCATCCCCTGGGAGATGGCAATGCCCGCAAACAGCGTAAAACCTAGCCAATGGTTCTGACGAAACGCTTTGAAGCAACCTTCCCGCGAGCGCGTGCGGATCAGCTGCCAATGCCAAAAAATTTGTGCAGAGGCAGCCGTTAAAACTATTAATTTGATAGCAGTCTGCGCATATTCCATGCCGGCTATCAACCAAAAAAGCATATAAATTGCATAAAAAATCAAGATCGCAGTCACATCAAAGCTACCGAGTGTGATGGCGGACGTTTTCATGCCGATGCGCAGATCATCATCACGATCCACCATGGCGTATTCGGTGTCGTAGGCAAGCACCCAGAAGAGATTGCCGAGCAGCAAAATCCATGCGATCAGTGGCACATGGCCTTGCACAGCTGCGAATGCCATCGGAATACCGAAGCTGAATGCGACTCCCAAAACGGCTTGCGGCATGGAGACGAAGCGTTTGGAGAAAGGATAAGCAATCGCAATCGCTAAAGCTACGAACGACCAGACAACGGTTGCTAAATTCGTGGTGAGTACGAGGCTAAAGGCCAGTAAGGCGAGAAGAGCTCCCACAAGCAGCGCCTCTTTTTTGCCCACTTTTCCACTCGTCACCGGCCTATGCGCGGTGCGCTTGACATGTTTGTCAAATTCCGCGTCTGCCACATCGTTCACACAGCAGCCCGCACTGCGCATGAGGATGGTGCCGAGGGTAAAAACGATGATCAGATGCCAGCCTGGAAAGCCGCCGGCTGCGATCCAGAGCGCAGAAAGCGTCGGCCAGAGCAACAGGAGCCAACCCGCTGGGCGATTCCAGCGAATCAGGTCTAGGTAAAGTGCGAGGCGGTCACGCCACATAAGCTGGGAATCTCAACTCGAGTGTGGGAGACTTTTTGCTATGAAAAAAATAGCACTTTACGCATATTCTATGCCGGCTATGTGCACAAAATGCTTTTAAAACAAGCTTAAAACGGGATGTCGTCATCCATGTCGTCAAAACCGCTTCCTTGCTTGGCTTTTGGGGCTGTTGCCGCAGGCGCGGGGCGCGCTGCAGGTGGGCGGGAAGCTGGCGCGGGAGCGCGCGAGTAACCACCGCCGCCTTCATCGGGCGAGCCTGCGCCTTGACGGCTGCCCAGGAGCTGCATTTCGGTGGCGATGATATCCACAGTGTTGCGTTCGATGCCATCTTTGTCGGTGTACTTGCCGTATTTCAAGCGGCCTTCGACGTAGAGTGGCGCGCCTTTTTTGACATACTCGCCCACGATCTCGGCCAAGCGGTCAAAGAATTGCACACGATGCCATTGAGTGTCTTCCACGGTCTCGCCAGAGGTCTTGTCTTTGCGTTTGCTGGTGGTCGCAATCGAGATATTGGCCACCGCGCCGCCGGAGGGCATGTAGCGAATCTCGGGATCGCGCCCGCAGTTGCCCATGAGGATGACTTTGTTGACGGAGGCCATGTGTGTGTTCCTTGTGTTTCAGTGCTTAAGTTAGTTATTTGCTTGGCAGCTTTTAGATTATGCAGCATGGCGCTTTAGCAAACTAGGCAACACGAAAGGCGAGAAAGTAACGCGAAAAAACGCAGCATATTGCTGTGCTTTTCTGCATACTTTCTTTGCGTTTTTCGCTTTACATCGAAGTCTTGGATGGAGGCCGCATACCCCAAGCCACCAAAAGCCAGATCGCCATCAGCACGAAGCAGCCCGCAAACAACGCATCAAATCCATAGTGTTTGGCCAGCCAGCCGCCCCCCGCGCCGCCTACGAAGAAGCCGAGCGATTGCACGGTGTTGTACACGCCCAGAGCCGCGCCACGCGCATGCGCGGGCGCCACGCGCGAGGCCAGAGAAGGCTGGGAGGCTTCCAAAATATTGAAGCCGACGAAAAAAGCAAACAACAGAAAGCCGAGCAGCCATACATTTGGCGCTTGATTCAAAGTCCACCACAGACCCAATTGCACCAAGCCAATCAGCGCCACGCTACCTAAAAATGCTAGCTTCAATTTGCCGCGCGCCTCTAGCGCAAATAAGCCGCCCATGAACACGAAAGAGAGCAATACCGCCGGCAAATAAGCCTGCCAATGCGCAGCTTTACTGAGGCCCGCTTGCACCAGCATCGCCGGAATCGCCACCCACATCGCCAATTGCACCGCATGCAAAATGAAAGCGCCAAGATCCAGCCGCAGCAAATCTGCATGCCCCAGCACTTCCTTCAAACCATGTAAACGCGTGTTTGGCGGGGAAGTGAGCGCCGGCTCTGGTGGCGTGCCCCAAACAATCACAGCCATGCAGCCGATCACCAAAACGCCAGTGATCACAAACAGGCCGCTGAGTCCAATCTGCGCCGCCAAGATGGGAGCAGCTACGAGCGACAGCGCAAACATCAGCCCAATACTTGCCCCCACCAAAGCCATCGCCTTGGTGCGCACCTCGTCTCGCGTCATGTCTGCCAAGAGCGCCGTCACCGCTGCTGAGATTGCCCCCGCACCTTGCAGCGAGCGGCCCATAATCAGCCAGTCTAAAGTTGAAGCGGTAGCGGCCACAAAGCTGCCCAGTGCGAAAATTACCAAGCCAATCAAAATCACTTTCTTGCGGCCAAAGCGATCCGAGGCCATGCCGAACGGAATTTGCAAAATGCCCTGCGTGAGCCCATAAATACCCATAGCCAAGCCCACGAGAGCTGGGTCATCGCCACCCGGGTATTTGGTGGCCTCCAGCGCAAAGACCGGTAGCACCAAAAACAGCCCGAGCATGCGCATGGCAAAGATGCTGGCCAGAGAGGCGCTGGCGCGGCGCTCGGCAGGGAGCATGGTGGTGGAGGGGCGGAATGCAGACATGAAGAGCCGTGATTGTCCGGCATTGCGGAGCGCTTTTTGAGTTACTGGCGCAGATGTTTCAAGCGCTTCCTGGACATCGCTCTTGACGATCTCTTAAAAATACTTTAGATTTAAATAATCGTGGCTTCGATTAATTGGCTGTATAAGCGATATTCACGTCTGGACATTGCATCAACTGGAAAACACTATCGCATAACTCCCTAATCCGCCTTACCATCACCGTTTTCCCTAATACATAAACGAATAAGTTTATGTATTATATTGCTAGCTGCATGCATTATTTTTCATATTAGGAGCTCATCAATGAGTACACGCCGTTTGGTTTTGACCCGTTCTGCCGCCGCCATCGGCGTAGCTTCGAGTGGCTTCCTGTTGCCCGAGATCGCACGTGCGCAATCCAACAAAATCCGCGTCGGCCTCATGCTGCCCTACACCGGCACATTTGCCCAGCTCGGCGTGGCCATTGAAAACGGTTTTCGTATGGCCATCAATGAGCAAGGCGGTAAGCTCGGTGGGCGCGAGATCGAATACTTTAAAGTGGACGATGAAGCTAATCCCGCCAAAGGCATCGAAAACGCGCAGCGCCTCGTGCAACGCGATAAAGTCGATGTGCTCATCGGCACAGTGCATTCCGGCGTGCAAATGGGCATTCACCGCGTGGCGCGTGAGTCAGGCGTGCTCAATATCATCCCCAATGCCGGTGTGCATGCAGCTACGCGAGCGCAATGTGCGCCCAATGTTTTCCGCACCAGCTTCACCAATTCGCAGCCTACGCTGGGCTTGGGTAAAGTGATGGTCGAAAAAGGCCATAAGAAAGCCGTGTGGATCACTTGGGGCTATGCCGCTGGCGATGAGGCCTTTGAAGGCTTTGAAGAAAGCTATACGAAGGCGGGCGGCCAAATCGTGAAAAAGCTCGCCCTTCCCTTCCCCAATGTGGAATTTCAAGCCTTGCTCACCGAGATCGCCTCAATCAAGCCCGATGCTGTGGCTTGCTTCTTCGCAGGCGGCGGCGCAGCCAAATTCATCCGTGACTACGCAGCGGCTGGCCTGAACAAAACTATTCCGTTGTATGGTTCGGGCTTCTTGACTGAAGGTGTGCTCGATGCCGCAGGCGATGCAGCCAACGGTATCCTCACCACACTGCATTACAGCGATTCGCTCGATACAGCCAGCAACCGTAAATTCCGTTTGGAATACGCTAAAGCATTCCGTATGCAGCCTGATGTGTATGCCGTGCAAGGCTACGATTCGGGCTTACTGCTGGTGCAAGGCGCGAATGCGGTGAAGGGCGATTTGAATAACAAACAAGCACTCTATGCAGCGACGCAAAACGCCAAAATCGACAGCCCACGCGGCAAATGGAGCATGAGCAAGGCCAACAACCCGATTCAAGACATTTACCTGCGACGCGTTGAAAATAGAGAAAACAAGGTGGTGGGCATTGCGGCGAAAGCGGTGCAAGATTCAGGCGCTGGCTGCAAGATGGCCTGATGCTCTTGGCTGCAAAATAGCGGTGCCGTATCAGCGCCGCTATTTTTTTGACGACGCAACACATGGATATTGCCAACTTCCTCATCCAGCTGCTCAACAGCGTTCAATATGGCCTGTTGCTTTTCATGCTGGCCGCTGGGCTGACTTTGATCTTTGGCATCATGGGCGTAGTCAATCTTGCGCATGGTAGCTTCTATATGCTGGGCGCTTATCTTGCATGGTCACTGTCATTGCAGCTGGATAGCCTCACTTTGGCGATCCTTTTAGGCACAATGCTTTCCGTCATTTTCGGGCTGCTGCTGGAGAAAATACTTATTCAGCATTTCTATCACCGAGATCATTTAGATCAAGTGCTGCTCACTTTCGGCTTAATCTATATCTTTGAAGAAGCCCGCTCCATGATTTGGGGTGATGATGTGCATGGCGTAGACATTCCTGCGCTGCTCGCTGGCTCAATCCAACTGACCGACAATCTCTCGTATCCCGTTTATCGCCTTTTCATCAGCGGCGTTTGCATCGTGCTTGCGCTGGGTTTGTATATCCTGATTTCAAAAACCCGCTTGGGCATGAAAATCCGCGCCGGTGCGTTCAATCGCGAGATGACGGAAGCACTCGGTGTGAACATCAAGCTGATTCATTCTCTGGTGTTCGCGCTAGGCGTAGGTTTAGCAACGATTGCCGGCATGATTGCCTCACCGATATCTAGCGTGTATCCGAATATGGGCAGCTCCGTGTTAATCATGTGCTTTGTTGTCGTTGTTATCGGTGGCATCGGTTCGGTGCGCGGCGCTCTGATTGCAGCACTGCTCGTCGGCTTTGTTGATACCTTTGGTAAAGTGCTGTTGCCCCAGTTTGCAAGCATGCTGGTCTATGTGCTGATGGCGCTCGTGTTGCTCTACAAACCCGAAGGCTTGTTCAAAGCATGAGTGCTCCTCAGGCTAACCTCGAAATCCTGCCGCGCAGCGTGAATGCGCTGCTCGCGCTCGCTGTTGTCGCGCTCGCTGGTGTGCCAATCTTTGGTGCAGACTACACCATCGGCCTGATCACCAGCATGATGATCATGGCAATTTTTGCGATGAGCTTGGATCTCCTGCAAGGCGTGACAGGCCTGGTCTCGCTCGGGCACGCGGCCTTCTTCGGCTTTGCAGGCTATGCGCTGGCCTTTATCACGCCATCGTCAGATACGATCAGTCTCTGGTGGAGTTTGCCGCTGGCGCTATCAGCGACAGGTTTGGTGGCCTGCATCATCGGTTTCTTTGTTGTGCGCACGCATGGCATCTACTTCATCATGGTCACGATGGCTTTTGCACAGATGATGTATTTCATCTTCTTTGACAACAAAGTCTTGTTCGGTAAAACGCTCGGCGGCTCGGATGGTGCCTATTTGAATTTCAAGCCCACAGCGGGCATCTTTGATTTAGAAAACAAGCGTGTATTTTTCTATTTCACACTAGTGTGCCTAGTTGGCGTGTATGCCTTCCTGCGCCGCTTGCTTTTTTCTCCTTTTGGTCGCGCGCTCGCAGGCATACGCGCCAATGAGCACCGCATGCGAGCCCTAGGTTTTGCCACTTTCGCGCACAAACTCGCTGCATTCACACTCGCGGGTGCGCTCGCGGGCTTGGCCGGTTACTTGTGGGCAGCGCAAACAGGCTTCATCAACCCCGAGCTCATGGGCTTTCACATGAGCGCGCATGCCATCATGATGGTCATCTTAGGCGGCATGGGCAATTTCGCGGGCGCGGCCATCGGCGCGTTCTCGTTTGAATATTTGTTGCATCTCTTCAAAGATTTGCCCGCATTTGGAAAATTCCAAACCGGCAAACATTGGCAGATGTGGATGGGTCTTTTCATCGTGGCCCTGGTCATTCTCGCGCCACGCGGCATATTGGGGCTAGCGTCAAAATGGTTGGCCAAAAAAGATGTTAAGCAAAAGGATGCTGTTAAATGACAGCCATCCTTTCTGCGAAAAATCTCACCAAACGCTTCGGTGGCTTGGCAGCAGTCAATGAGGTAAGCCTTGATCTGTGGCAAGGCCGCTTGCATGCCGTGATCGGGCCCAATGGCGCGGGCAAATCCACGCTCACCAATCTGCTGTCTGGCGATTTGCCGCCCACCTCTGGCAGCGTGCATCTCGCTGGTACAGACATCACGGGTTGGAGCCCCGAAAAAATCTCCCGCCAGCGCCTAGGCCGCAGCTATCAAAAAACCAATATTTTCCGCAGCTTTACCGTGTGGGATAACATCCGCCTCGCCGCCCAATCGCGCAATCAGCCCTTCGCATTCAATCCGCTCGGCTGGCTCTCAAAAGCCTCTGCGCAAGCAGCTGTGAACGCGAGAGCCGAGCGCGCGATGGAGCTGGCCTTGCTCACCGAGCGCCGCGATACTGTGGCGGGCGCGGCGAGCCACGGTGAGCAGCGCCAGCTAGAAATCGCCATGACACTCGCCACCGAGCCGCAAGTGCTCCTGCTCGATGAGCCGCTGGCCGGCATGGGCACGGCAGAGGCCGAGCGCATGGTGCAGCTCTTGTTGAAACTAAAAATCGATCACGCGATGCTCCTAGTCGAGCACGATATGGATGCAGTGTTTGCAGTGGCCGATCACTTAACGGTGATGGTCAATGGCCAAGTGATTGCGAGCGACAAGCCTGCCGTGGTTCGCACAGATGCAGGCGTGCAAGCCGCGTATCTCGGTGAGGAGCATTGACATGACTTCAGCAATCATCGAAGCCAAGGGCATCCACACCTATTACGGCCAAAGCCACATCCTGCGTGGCATTGACTTCACCGTGCAGCGCGGCCAAACGATTGGCCTCATGGGGCGCAACGGCATGGGTAAAAGCACTTTGCTCAAATCCATCATGGGCATCGTGCCGCCGCGCAACGGCAGCGTAGAAATCAAAGGCAAAAGCATGGCAGGCCGCCCCACCTTTGAAGTCGCGCAAATGGGCATCGCCTATGTGCCCGAGGGGCGCGGCATCTTCGCTAACCTGAGCGTCACAGAAAACTTGAAGATGGCCGCGCGCTCAGGCACGCAAGGCCAAAAAGACTGGACATACGAGCGCGTCTTAGAAACCTTCCCGCGATTAAAAGAGCGCCTCAATCACGGCGGCCAGCAACTCTCCGGCGGCGAGCAACAAATGCTCACCATCGGCCGCGCCCTCATGACGAATCCCGATGTACTGATCCTAGACGAAGCCACCGAAGGCCTCGCCCCCTTGATCGCCAAAGAGATCTGGCGTATCTGCGGCGAGATCAAACAAAGCGGTATCAGCTCCGTCATCGTCGATAAAAACTGGAAGCACGTCACCCAGATCACAGACAACAACGTCATCCTAGTCAAAGGCGAAGTCGTCTTCAGCGGCTCATCCGCAGAGCTCATCGCCAAGCCCGACATCCTTGAGCAGCACTTAGGCGTTTGATACGCTTTTTATAAGCCAAATCGGCCAGTAGCCGGCACAGATAATGCGCAAGACGCTATAAAAATAGCAGCATTACACGATGCAATACACATAACTTGAAATACCTGTGCACATTGGTTACATTAACCCACAAGGTGTCGTAATACATTCCATTTTGGGGTTAAAAACTTGAGAGATTTCAATAATGCAGGCCAGATCAACGTGCATGGCGACTTCAATGTGGCTGACAATTCTCGAAATGAGCATAAGTTACTAATTTACTGTTCAACCGAAGAGTTATTGCAAGAGCGCCCATTTAGGCAAGAAAACATACTTCTCGAGCAGTCTCGTAAGGTCAGAAGATTAAAACCACTTTACACAATAAGCGTTGTGCTGTTCGGTTTTGCTGCGACATGGTCAATCTTTAATGGCAAAGCTGACTTATCGTCCTTCATCTTAGGCACTGCGTCACTCTTTTTGGACTTTTTGTCCCTGAAAGCTACTGTTGAACCTAATTCATTCCAAGTTGAAGAGCAGGATGCAGTAAATGAAATAAGCAAGCTTTTGAAGCAGCGCAGAATCGAATGAGCATATAACAAGACATCGCAAACGAATATCGGCAAGCTAAAAACGTACAGTTTAAGAGGTGAAGACTCATGGCGCATCAGATTAATTTGGATGCTTTGATACCTAGAGAGGATTTCGAAGTTGAAGAAATTGGCGGTTCTTCGTCCGCCGCAGCAACGCTTCAAATTCGAAATCTAGAGCAAAACGACTTCTTCTACAGCGTAGTAAGAAAACCTGATTTCCAGCGTGAAACCAGTGATTGGTCGCCTCCTAAGATTTGTGGATTTATTCAAAGCTTTCTCGATGGTGATTTGATTCCAGCATTAATTCTTTGGCAAGCTGGCAATCACATATTTGTAATCGACGGAGCACATCGTCTGAGTGCGCTAATCGCATGGGTACACGACGACTACGGTGATGGAATAACGTCGAAAAAGTTTTTTGATGGAGTTATTTCTGAGGAACAACTAGCTGCTGCTGACCACACTAGAAAGCTGGTCAAAAAGCAAATTGGATCATATGAAGATCATCAGTTTGCAGTCACTCACCCTGAAAAATCTAAGCTAGAAGTCGTGGAAAGAGCTAAAAGGCTGGGGCGATTGGCTATTCAGCTTCAATGGGTGCAGGGCGACGCCACAAAGGCAGAAGCATCATTTTTCAAGATCAATCAACAAGCGACCCCAATTGATGCGACGGAGTTGCGTTTACTAAAGTCTCGCAAGTTACCAAATGCGCTTGCTGCTAGAGCAATTGTCCGCTCGGGTACTGGGCATAAGTATTGGTCTAGTTTTGAGCAATCTAGACGCGTAGAGATTGAAGCACTTGCTAAAGGAGTGAACGAGCTTCTTTTCTCACCATCATTTAAAACACCAATCAAAACGCTTGACCTTCCAGTCGCTGGGAAAGGCTATTCAGCCCAAACACTACCGCTAGTTTTTGAGTATGTGAATTTAGTCAACGGAATAAAGGCTGACAATCCGCCAGTGGAAGATGCCACTGGTGAAGCGACGCACGCAATGCTTAAAACGTGCAAAAAAATCGTTGACAGAATATCTGGCTTGCATGCTTCTTCGTTAGGCTTACACCCAGTCGTTTACTTTTACAGCACCACTGGAAGATATCAGCCAACTGCATTTTTTGCTGTTGTAGTCATGATTGACGAATTTGAAAAAGCAAATAGGTTTAATGACTTTATTTCAGTACGCAAGAAGTTCGAAGAATTTCTCTTAACCCATAAGTTGCTTGTAAATCAAGTGACTGTGAAATATGGAAGTGGATTGAAGGGCTACGCACGTCTGAAGCAGTTATTTGTTTTTCTTATTGACCAGTTGTTAGCTAGAAAGACCGATGAAGAAATCATCAAGCATATGGCTGTAAGTCCCGAGTTTAGTTTTTTGCAACCCTCCGAAAAAGAGCAAATTGGATATGGACGGGACTTTAATGGAGATGCCAAGTCGGCGGTATTTTTGAAGGACGCTTTGAAGGAGCCATTACGATGTGGAATTTGTGGTGGGCTCATTCATAAGAACGCAATCTCAATCGACCATATAACTAGACGTGCAGACGGGGGTCTAGGTACTGCTGATAACGGTCAACTTACGCATCCATATTGCAACACAACAGTAAAAAACTAGCGGCCCTGATCGAGTTCTCGATGCGAACAACATGTAGGCCACGGCTGGGCGGTTAGCAGCCTGGCGATTTTGGCGGCGCAGGGTTTGGAAACGCGAGTGCGTTTCCTCGTTAATTCAAGCGACAGGTGTCGCGTGGCTCCCGAGCTGACTCATGAGCCGGGATGATGACCGCCCAGCCGTGGCCGGTCCGTCCGAGAAGCGAGCCGTTTGTTTGCCTAGGTTTTGCTATACTGCCTTACGATTTACGAAAATTGTAAGGTGTTTTATGTTGCTAACTCTCACCGCAAAGCGTCAAGTCACTTTTCCAGCGCAGGTTTTGCAAAGCTTGGGCGCTGGCGTGGGCGACAAGATTGAGCTGGTGCCTAGCCCGGAGGGGTTCTTGTTGAAAACGCGTTTGGTCGATCGTTCGCGTTTGGGTGTGTTGCGCTCAAAGATCACAGCCAACGCTGCCGATTTTGATCTTCAGCAATTCCGTGAAAGCCGCTATGACCGCTCGTTACGGGATTGACACGTCAATTTTGGTGCGCTTGGTTGCGGGTTTGCCCGAGACTGAATTCGAGGAGACCCTAGAGTCCTTGTCTGCCATGGTGGAGAAGCAGGGTGCGCAATTGTTTGCAAGTAGCATGGTGATTGGCGAGGCTTATATTGCTTTGCAACACCACTATGGCGTGAGCAAATCAGACGCACGCGCTGGTTTGACGAAGGCCCTTACCAGTGGTTTGGTTAAACCCGTGCATGGCGCTGCCACGCTTGAGGTGATCACGCAAGCGGCCAAAGGATGTGGCTTGATGGATCGGTTGATCGCGCACGATTATGAGCAGGCGGCTGTGGGCGTTCTGACTCTGGACAAGAAAATGGCCCGCTTGGTTGGTGCGAAGCGCTTAATGAACAGCTAGTAGTCTAGGTTGTAAAACATACGCTCTAAGCGCATAGTTCTCTCATGTTGACCGTTATCGAATCCCCGTTCTTTTTAAGCAAAAACGGCTGATTTCTTGGATGACGATACACGCCAAGCGGATTTGCTTCAATCAGTGCGTGATATGAAGGCGCGTCGCGCCGGACGCGTTCACCAGTTAGAGCTCACAGCCGCCGCGCAAGCCCGCATCAAATCTGGCCTTTCGCAAACCGCATTTGCCGAGCTACTTGGCGTATCTATCAAGACTCTGCAAAACTGGGAACAAGGCCGCACTCAACCCAGTGGCGCAGCGAAGACCTTGATCAAAGTGGCGATTCATTCACCGAAAGTGCTGGCGAAGGCAATGGCTGCACCAATGCTTATTGCATTTTTCTTGGATGATGACAGCCCAGCCGTGGCCGGTTTTTGCTGAAGCGTTTTCATCTCTTCGCAAAATAAAAAGGCCGAGCATGCTCGGCCTTTCTTTAAATCAGAAGATCAACTCAGGAAGCTTTGTCTTCTTTTGGCGTAGTCCTAACGCTCCAGATCATCGTGACGGCTAACACGCCAACAACGACCAGAAGAGAAATCACTACAGGAATCTTGAAGATATCGATCAGCATCATCTTCGTACCGATGAACACCAGAATGACTGCCAAGCCGTAGGTGAGCAAGTGGAACTTGTTTGCTACGGCAGCCAACAAGAAGTACATGGCGCGCAAGCCCAAAATAGCAAACACGTTACTGGTGAGCACAATGAACGGATCATCGGTGATCGCAAAAATCGCAGGAATGGAATCGACAGCGAAAATCACGTCCGTCAAAGCGACCAAGCAAATCACCATGAACAGAGGAGTAGCAATTTTTTTGCCGTTCTCGACAGTCCAAAACTTCTCGCCATCGTAGTTTTTGCTCACTGGCAAAATCTTGCGCAACAACTTGAGTGCTGGGTTGTTATCCAAGCTTTGCTCTTTGCCAGCCGCCCACCACATTTTCACGCCGGTGAGAATCAGAAAAGCGCCAAACACATACAAAATCCAGTGGAATTGTTGGAGCAACCAGCCACCCACCAAGATCATGATGGTGCGCAGCACAATCGCACCGATGATACCGATCATGAGCACGCGTTTTTGATACCCAGCTGGCACAGCAAAATAGGTGAAGATCATCAGGAAGACAAAGATATTGTCTACTGCAAGGGATTTCTCAATCAAATAGCCTGTCAGAAACTCTAGCGCTTTGGTGTTGGCCAGCGCCGCATCTCCGGTGGTGTCTTTGACCGCCCACCAAAACAGGCCGTTGAAGACGAAACTCAAGGTCACCCAGATGATGGACCAGTTGATCGCTTCCTTGATACCCACTTCGTGAGCTCCTTGCTTGTTGAGGACAACGAAGTCGATAAAGAGAGCTGCGATAACAATCGCAATAAATACCGCCCAGAGCCAAGCTGGGGCTACGGATTCAAACATGGCAGACCTTTCAGTTATGTTTAACTATTGATCCGAAAGGTCTTGCGAGGGGGGCCCTGTGCACCGGCTGCCACAACCGAGTGGCAACGTATTGACGACACACAGGCATGGTTTATAAATTGATTAAACCATGCGCTACTCCCCTTCCGGGATGGCCGTATTGTCCATAAGCTCGGTGAAATTGCCTAATTTATCAACTAATCCTGCACCACAGCAAGGAAATTTAAATTGTCCTAGACAAAATACTATATCTATACGAAAATGATCTTAGAAGGGGAGTAGCTCCTCGCAGATGCATCGTCAATACGAAGACAACTTCCGGTGCATTAGGTCTGACAAGCATTGCCATGCTTGTCAGGTCGAGCAAGACCTTCGATTCAGCCTGAACCACAGGCGTTTTGGATCGAAGTGCGTCAATCGCTCATCATCCAGTTCTCCGTGGTGTCAGATCCAAAAAAAGATACAACACGGATTTCAAAAATGGAACTGTTTTCTACGCCTTGGTGGTCTGCCTTATTGGCCATCATCTTGATCGACCTCGTGCTCGCAGGCGACAACGCCATCGTGATCGCATTGGCTGCTCGTAATTTGCCGCCTGCCCTTCAAAAGAAAGCCATTCTCTGGGGCACAGTCGGCGCGATTGCTGTGCGCACAGCCATGACGCTCATCGTCGTCTGGCTGCTCAAAATCCCAGGGTTGATGCTGATTGGTGGCCTTGGCTTGGTCTGGATCGCCTATAAATTATTGGTTGATACAGGTGGAGGTGACCACGATGGACCGGTAGCCACCACATTCTGGGGCGCCATGAAAACCATCGTGATTGCAGACGCTTTGATGGGCATTGACAACGTGCTCGGTGTTGCCGGCGCAGCCAATGGCAACATGACACTGGTGGTGCTGGGCCTGCTGATTAGTGTGCCTATCGTTGTGTATGGCAGCCAACTGGTACTTAAGCTCGTGGAGCGGTTTCCCATCATCATCCATTTGGGTGCGGCTGTGCTGGCTTTCACCGCGGCCAAGATGATCGTCAGCGAGAAGTTGCTCGCCGAAGTCTTTAATCCGCCCACGAGCTACGCTGATCTGGCACGCTGGTCGGTTTATGTGATCTGTATTGCTGGTGTACTTGGCGCAGGCTGGTGGGCCGCCAAACGTGCTGCAGCGCAAAGACTAATTGCTGCAACTAACAATAAAGATGCATCGCAGTCATGAAGCAATAGGCCCATGGCTTGTAAGCGTACCGCTTGCAACTTTTGCGCACATCTTCACCCAAGCTCACACTTTTATCATCGTTTCAACCATTCATACAGGAGTAATTTTATGAGCCAACTCGCCACTTACATTGTTTATCTCGATGACGCTGCATACGCTGAAGAAAAGCTTGCCTCAGTGCTGGCACAGCCACAGATCAAGCGCTTTGTTTTAGTGGCGTGCGCGCCCCGCATGACACGGCGTATCGGAAAATGGCTCAGTCACACCGCTCGTGAAAACTGGCGTGATAAATGGTGCGACAAGCTCTTCGCGCAATTCATGCCTGTGATCAGCCGAAATGACCATGTGTTTCGGGAAGTCGCAACGGGGCCGCTACCGCAGTACACACAAATGTTGCTGAGTGAGATTGGCAATGCCACAGTCATTGACGCACGACGTCCGAAATTTGGTATAGAGATGCAGCCAGTTCTGGAGCCAACGCCTGCCAAGCAAATTCAGCTGGCAGACCTGCATCAACGTCCTATGGGAATCAGGCCGCTTTTGGCCTGAAACGAAGTTACCTCAAACGTGAATAAGAGCATTTTGCAGCGCAGACTGGATCAACAGCACAAGTGACAGTGATGATCACTGTCTCACATGATGTGTTTAAGACGATCCAGCCTGCGGCTTCAAATAGATATAGGCATTATTCTTTCGCCACGTCTGCGAACTCTGTTTTAGACAAAAAGCGGTCTTTATCCACATCAGCTTTGTCAAAAGCTTCTGCAATGGCGGGCATTGTCGCTGCTTCTTCTTTACTCAGCTTGCCATCTCCATTTTTATCGGCGCGGGTAAAAGCCTCTTGCAGTTTCGCGCTCATCTCTGCGGGCTTGGCAGGTGCGCTCATTTGTGCCATGGTTGGATTCATATGGAGTGCAGTGAAAGCGATGATGGCTACACTGAAAGTATTGAAATGGCGCGACACCATACCTTGCTGAGACTTACGCAGCTGCTTGCGCGATGGATTACCAGAGAAAATGTTGTTCATCAGTGAATTCCTTAAAGGGTTGAAAGAAGCTTCATTCAATCCCAACTCACCCACAATTCCAAGCGCTTTTGCCAACTGTTGTCTGCGCCATAGTTATCTCACATCCAGAACCGACCAGCACACATTTTCTACATCTTTTTACAGCCAAATGATTAGGTAGCCGGCATAGAATATGCGCAGAGTGCTACTAAATTTATAGTAGATGTAATCCATGCAATTGCATCCCGCGCGTCTTGTCATGCGTATAGGCTGGATATTGTTAAGCACGCGCGTGCGCAATAACCTCATGGATGAACTGCAGTTTGGCTACCACCTTGCGAGAAAGCAAAAATGGATAGAAAGGCGCCTGACCCATGCTGTCAGATAGCTCGTTCAGTACACTCGTCAGGCGCAACCAATCATTGATCAACTGCAAGTATTCATCGCTTCCTGAACGGCTCACATCCCAAAGTGCGTCCGCGCTAAAAGGCTGTACACGCGATTCCACATTATCGGCTGAGAGCCCAAAGCTAGCCGCGCTATTGAGAGCATCGCGTAAATGCAAATAATGCGCCCAGCTCTCTGCCCAATCTTCCCATGGGTGGCTACTGGCGTATTCGCTCACATGCCTCTCGCTCCAGTCAAAGGGCGAGCCCTCAGCGTAATGGCGCTGCAATGAGCTTTGGTAATCCGCGCGCTCATCGCCGAAGAGATCGCGGAAGCTATCCAGCCAATGCGTCTTTGCTACAAGCCGATCCCAATAGTAATGCCCAACCTCATGCCGCAGATGGCCGAGCAGCGTGCGATAGGGCTCATGCAGTGCGGCGCGGGTTTGCTCGCGCACGGCATCGTCCGCTTCCAATGCATTCACAGTAATCACGCCATGCGCATGCCCAGTCATCACCGGTTGATCATGCCAATCGCGTAGAAAATCAAAGGCCAAACCTTGGCTTTCATCCTGCCACACGCCAGGCAGTTTGGAGCGCACCGGCAAGCCCAGCGACAGCAGCTGGCTTACCAAGCGGCGCTTGGCGTTTTCAATGCGACCCCACAAAATTTGATTTTCCACACTGCTTTGATCTGGAATCATTCGATTTAAGCTGCATGAAATACATAAGCCGCGGTCATGGTGTGAGGCGATGCCAGCGGGGCGTAGCCAGTTGCAATTGGCCGCGGTTTGATAGTTGGCACAGCGGTGGAAAGCGGCGCCATCAGCATCACCTTCAATCTGCCAAGCATCGCCGGTCTGATCGTGAAAAACCACCAACGCTACCATTCGCGCAGTCACAGGTTCATAGGCAAGCGTGCGACCGCAGTTCAAACACTGGCTGTTACGAAAGAAAATCGGTGAGCCACAGATGCAACGATACGCCGGCCGGGTGGAGCGAATCGTATGGTGCTGCGCGTCAGAAATTTGCATGCTATTAAATTAGTAGCTGTTAGCGCTTATTCTACGCCGGCATGATGACTATTTTGCTTCAAATTCATTCATAAACTTCAGCTTCAGGATCGGTCGCTTCCAGCTCGTAACTAGCAGCCAGCATGGCCAAGCGTCCAATCACGCCATACATGTAAAAGCGGTTTGGCAGGCTTGCTCCTGGCTTGGCGCCAGGCTGCGGCAAATGCGCAGATTTATCAAATGCCAGCGGCACAAACTGCGCGCCCGGCGCATTTAAATTCTCATCCACCCCGCGCTCAGCATGGATGCGATAGAAACCACCCACCACATAGCGATCCATCATGTAAACCACCGGCTCAGCCACGGCATCATTCAAGCGCTCATTGGTGTGCACGCCTTCTTGGATGATCACTTGATTGATCTCCACGCCATCTTTGGACGTGCTCATCTTGTTTTTGGTTTTGCGATTGATTACGTCAAGATCTTTAGCATCACGCACCGTCATGATGCCCATGCCATAAGTGCCGTTATCCGCTTTGACCACGACAAAAGGCTTCTCGTTGATGCCGTACTCTTTGTATTTGCGCTTGATTTTGGTGAGCAGCGCGTCTACATTGGATGTGAGGCAATCCATGCCCACACCCTCTTGGAAATTCACCTCACCACATTGCGCAAACATCGGATTAATGAGCCACGGATCAATCCCCAGCAATTTGCCAAAGCGCTTGGTCAGTTCTTCGTAGGCTTGAAAATGCTGTGATTTGCGGCGCACATGCCAGCCGGCATGTAGCGGCGGCAGTAGGAATTGCTCGTGAATATCTTCCAAAATACCAGGCACACCTGCGCTCAAATCATTGTTTAGCAAAATTGTGCAGGGGTCAAAATCTTTCAGCCCCAACCGCCCTTTACCCAAACCAGAATCGCTCTTGATTCGCAGTGTGGGCTCCAGCGTGATGCTCTCGCCATTGGGTAAGTCAATCTTCGTGGTTTCTTTGATGTCTGGATTAATCGAGCCCAAGCGCACGTTGAGGCCTGCCATATTAAAGATGCGAGCCAGCCGCGCTACGTTCATCAAATAATACGGATTCCGCGTGTGATTCTCGGGTATCACGAGCAAATTTTTCGCATCCGGGCAGATCTTCTCGATTGCTGCCATCGCGGCTTGCACAGCCAGCGGCAGCATTTCTTCCGTCAGATTATTCCACCCGCCAGGATATAAATTGGTATCCACTGGCGCGAGCTTGAAGCCTGCGTTGCGCACATCTACCGAGCTATAGAAAGGCGGCGTATGCTCCATCCACTCTAGGCGAAACCAGCGCTCAATGGCGGGCATGCTGTCTAAAATGCGCTGCTCTAATTCGTTGATAGGGCTATTAGTGGCGGTGATCAGGTGCGGAACCATGACGCGGTCTTTCGTTATTCAAATGATATTTTAGGGAGTTTGGGGTAAATCTGCCAGTTACAAGCCTGAGACAAAATAAGACACATACAGCTTGCCTACAATCAAAGAGTTCGCCAAATTTCCATACGGCTTGACAACATTTTCGGGACAAATATGCAATTCATCCGCTTTTCAGACCTGTGCGCGACTGGGAAAGTTGCTGGCCAACGTGTTTTCATCCGTGCTGACCTCAATGTGCCGCAAGATGACAGTGGCAAGATCACTGAAGACACCCGTATCCGAGCGAGCATCCCCTGCATCGAAATGGCTTTAAAGGCCGGTGCAGCAGTGATGGTCACTTCGCACCTTGGTCGCCCCGCAGAAGGTCAATTCAAACCTGAAGACAGCCTAGCTCCCGTGGCTGCACGCATGAGCACTCTTTTGGGCAAACCTGTGAAGCTGGTGTCCGATTGGGTCGATGGCGTGACCGTCAAACCTTGCGAGGTCGTATTGCTAGAAAACTGCCGCGTCAACATTGGCGAGAAGAAAAACGCCCCCGCACTCGCGCAAAAGATGGCGGCTCTATGCGACATTTTCGTCCACGATGCATTTGGCACGGCCCACCGAGCCGAAGCTTCTACCTATGGCATCGCTCAATACGCAAAAATCGCCTGCGCCGGCCCATTGCTTGCTGCTGAAATGGATGCAATTGGGAAAGCGCTAGCCAATCCGAAGCGCCCGCTGGTCGCCATTGTGGCAGGCAGCAAAGTGTCCACCAAACTCACCATCCTCAAGGCGCTATCGGAAAAAGTTGATGGCCTGATCGTGGGTGGAGGCATTGCTAACACTTTCATGCTCGCAGCAGGCCTGAAAATCGGCAAATCCTTGGCAGAACCAGACTTGCTGGATCAAGCAAAAGCAGTGATTGAAGCGATGAAAGCACGCAACGCGGCCGTTCCCATCCCCATCGATGTCGTCTGCGCCAAAACCTTTGCAGCAGATGCCCCCGCTACTGTCAAGGCTGCATCAGATGTGGCAGATGACGACTTGATCCTAGACATCGGCCCGAAGACAGCGGCCATGCTCGCCGATCAACTCAAAGCCGCGGGCACGATTGTATGGAATGGCCCCGTTGGAGTGTTCGAGTTCGATGCTTTTGCGAACGGCACGAAAGCAATAGCAACCGCCATTGCCCAATCCAGCGCCTTCAGTATTGCAGGTGGCGGAGACACGCTCGCGGCCATCGCTAAATACGGCATAGAAAAAGATGTGAGCTACATCTCGACCGGTGGCGGCGCCTTTCTCGAAGTGTTGGAAGGCAAGACCTTGCCAGCATTTGAGATTTTGGCCAAGCGCGCGGCTACTTGATGCAAACCATGCGCACCTGTTTCATGTCAGTCAGCCCCATCATGACCTTTTCCATGCCATCCATCTTGAGCGTGCGCATACCACCGCCCACAGCGGCGACAAAAATATCAGCCACCCGTGCGCGCTCTTGAATCAGTTTTTTCACAGTTTCATCGCCCACGAGCAGCTCATGCAAACCAATGCGGCCTTTGTAGCCTGTCTTGTTACATTTATCACAGCCGACAGAGTGATAAAAGCGCAGGTTACCGTCTTTGCCGTAGCTATCCGTCCAGCTTTGTAACAGCTCTTGTTGGGCGCCACCTGGGTCTGCCACCCAAGCTGCCGTGTGCTGCAAATCATCGGCATATTCCTTCATGAATTCCCGCATTTCTTTGGAATTAGGCGTGTATTCTTGTTTGCAATCGCACAGCTTCTTGGCCAAGCGCTGGGCGAGAATGCCCAACAGCGCATCAGCAAAGTTAAACGGATCCATACCCATGTCAAGTAAGCGGATGATGGATTCAGGCGCGCTATTTGTGTGAAGCGTGGAAAATACGAGGTGGCCCGTGAGCGACGCTTCCACACCCATACTGACCGTTTCTTTATCGCGCGATTCGCCGACCATGATGATGTCGGGGTCGGCACGCAAAAAGGCTCGCATGATAAGCGCGAAATCGATGCCCGCTTTTTTATTCACTTGTACTTGCCGCAAACCTTTTTGCGTGATTTCCACAGGATCTTCTGCCGTCCAGATTTTGGTGTCGACCTTGTTAAGAAACTTCAAAATGGAATGCAGCGTCGTCGTCTTGCCTGAGCCAGTGGGACCGCACACATAAAACAACCCATAGGGTTTGGTGATGGTTCTCTCCAAACGCTCGCGGTTGTGAAGCGTCAGGCCGAGCTTATCGATAGGAATGGGTTCTCCCGAGGCCAAAATTCGCATCACCACATCTTCGACACCGCCAGCAGACGGAATAGTCGCTACCCGCAACTCGATGTCAAGTGGGCCGTATTTCTTAAACTTGATCTTGCCATCTTGCGGCTTGCGGCGCTCAGAAATATCCAGATCGCACATGATCTTTAGGCGAGTGACCAAGGCCTGGCGAAAACTCGCGGGCACTTCGATGTAAGTCTGCAAGCTGCCATCAATGCGAAAGCGAATACCGGTTTTTTCCTTGCCGGGCATGGGCTCAATATGAATATCGGAGACTCGCTGGTTGTACGCGTCAATGATCACCTTATTGACAAATTTCACCAGCTCGTTGTCGGCGGCAGCGGATTCCAGTGAGGAGTCGTTGAAATCATCATCTTCCAATGGTGCATTGAGATCAGCGAGCAGTTCATCAATTGAGCCGCCCTGCACGCCAGCACCAAAAAACTGCACCGTCGTTTCTTCAAATTCAGTCTGCGTGGTGACGCAATACTTTACCTTAGAGACACGAGGGAAAATCTGCTGCACGATTCGCGAGCCACGCACAGCCTCTGGATCCAAGCTCATCACAACCAAGCCATTGGGCGTGTCTTCCACCGGAAGCCAGCCTTGTGCGTGAACGAACTCAAGTTTTAGCGATGCGTGCAACATCTCCGAACGGATGCGCCCAGCTTTGAACGGCTCATAATCGACGCCAAAGAACTTAGCCAGTGATGGGCCAATCTGGGACGGACGAACTCCAAACTCGGCCATCAGCAGATGCTCAATAGATTTACCCTGTTGGCGCGCCTGGATGATGCAGTTTTTGAGCTGATCGGCAGTAATCACGCCAGCAGTCACAAGGCCATCGTACTTCGTCGCTTTCTTGCGCGCCTCGTCAGCTACTTGCTTGCTGGCCTTCTCCGCACGTTGACGAATGGCTGTAGCCAACGTCTTGCAAAGCTGCACTGCTCCCTCAATCTCAAGCTCGCCAAAGGCGATATCCCTCTTATTGTTGATCACTTGGAGCACACCATAAAGTTGCTCGCCATTTATTATCGGCATGACAAGCATTTGCTTGGTGCGATAGCCGGAGCGCTTATCAACCTCTTTGAGAAAACTCAAAGAGGGATCAATGATTTTGAGACTTTCTTCATCGTAAACATCCTCGATATTGACATGCTTCCTCGCCATAGCCACATAGCCAGCGATGCTTTGCATGCCAATAGGCAACTTCAAATCCTTCGCAACATTCAGCCCTGTTTTGATTTTCGAGATAATGGCAGTGCCATCCTCAGAGACTGAATACAGCGTTAAACGATCTGCATGGAGCAGCTTGCAAATGTCTTCGCTGACATCCAGCATGAGTTGATCGATGTTCTCAGTTTCGTGGATGCGCGTGGTCACCTTTTGAAGTTGACGATAAAACAGAGCCTCAAAGCTTGGCCCTCGTTTTTCAGGCGGCATCAACTGCGAGTCAAAAAAAGCTTGTTCTGCCCCAGTGTTTTCAGCCAAAGGGCTGATCGTTGATGGCGATTTGAAGCCATGGGTCACAGGGTCAGTTCCTGCCCGGCGCGAAGCCAGCGGATGTCATGCGTCACATTGGGTCCGAAGGGAAGCGTTTGGTCGAAATGCTGGATTTCTTCCATGATTTGCTCAGTTTCAGCGGGCTTTGTATGGGTGATGTAAATCGGATAGTGTTTTGTTTTGTCGATCTGATCAAGCTCTTGAGCCAGCACGTTAGGAGACAAATGCAAGCTCAATTGCGCCAATTGCTTCTCCCTGTTTGAGAAGGCCGTCTCGATAACGAGCATGGCAACATTCATTTGATTCAATCTTTTCCAAAACTCAGGATTGCGCTCTGTATCGCCAGAAAAGACCCAACTAGCGCCGCCTGCCGCAATTGCATAGCCCACTGCCGGCACGGTGTGGACAGCCGGTAGAGCTTCAATCGATTTATTCCCTATCGTCAAACGATCGCCACACTGCAAAGCTTGGAAGCTCAAGAAAGGCTCGGAAGCGGTAGGAATTTGGGTGAAATCTGGCCAAATCTGGTTGTTGAAGATGCATTGTTTAAGCGCAGCAATTGTCTCGGGCAAGGCGTGTACGCGCAATGCTTGCGTGCGCATAGCTGCCACAGCATCAATCATCAATGGCAAATTAGCAATATGATCGAGATGCGAATGCGTGATGAGTACATCATCAATCGCAGCCATCTCGGCCAATGTCAAATCTCCAACACCGGTGCCGGCGTCAACCAAGAGATGATCGTCGACCAGAAAAGAAGTTGTACGACAGTCTTTAGCAATAGCACCGGAGCACCCCAAAACTCTGATTTTCATGAGGCGTCTCTCCCTTATTTCGTCTCAAAATTCGTTGCGCCATCCCAACTCGGGTCGAATGGCTGCTGACGAGTTAAGACTAAACGCTTTGAGTACAGTTGGTAAAGGAACTTTTTCTCGGTTTTGTCACTCTTGAGTCCTTGTAACCTATCTAAATTGAGCATCTGTACATCGCATTGTTCCCAATTTTGATTTCGGTATGATTTAAGAAAGGCATTCCACAACTTTATTTCGTCAGCCAAGCCTTCTGACAAACTGTAAGCAGGAGCCCAAGGTACATAGATTGTGACGGCTGAATCCTTACCCTTGACGCGTACCTTATCCAGCTCTTGCCATACAAAATCTGGCGCAAGCTTTTTAGTGGATTCGCTGACCACGATTTCCACGCCATAGGTTTTGGATAAACCCTCAAGGCGCGAACCCAAATTAACTGAATCACCAATCACGGTGTAGCTCTTACGAAGGCTTGAGCCCATATCACCCACGCACATCATGCCAGTGTTGATGCCAATACCAATGCCAATCTGAGGCATACCTTTGGCTCGATATTCATCGTTGATGGTACGAATCGCGGCGGACATTTCCAAAGCCGTCCTCACTGCCAATGCGGCATGGTCAGGTGAATCAACTGGAGCACCCCAAAAAGCCATCACGCAATCGCCCATATACTTGTCGATGGTTCCGCGGTTATTGCGGATAACGGTTGTTAGTCGACTGAAGACGTCGTTGAGCAAGCCCTGTAAGAGAGTGGGCTCCATCGTCTCGCTCATCTTGGTGAATCCCCGCATATCACAGAACATCACTGTGAGTTCTTTGCTGGTAGCTTTCATGTTGTAGCTGTCGGGATCTTTCACCATCTCATCGACGAGTTCAGGCGGCACATACGTACCAAATAGATTGGCAATTTGTCGCTTAGATTTACTTTCTACAAAATAACCATAGCTCATATTGATTGCGAAAGCTGTCAGCGACATCACAAGTGCGGTAGCCAAGGGCAGCACCAAGCCGGCGCTAAGGTAAAGCCAAAAATTCAAACCCACTAAAACGGCGGTCATCGCTACACTGAGCGCCACCGCCTTTGGCGCGGAAAGCGTTGGCAAACAAAATGCTAGGATCAAGCCGGCAAATAAGAGAACGATGAATTCATAGCCCACCGAATAGTCTGGCTTGACTGCGAGCCGCCCATCCAGTAAGCCAGAGATGACGTTGGCATGCACCTCAACGCCGGGGTACGTCTCTCCGACTGGAGTTACACGCAAATCCATCAATCCGGGCGCAGTTGTGCCGACAAGCACAATTTTTCCACTCAATGAGTTTGCCGAAATCCTGCCTGCTAGCAAATCCGCTGCAGAATAGTATTTGAAGGAGCCGCCTGCTACATTTCCTAAGCCTCGATAAGGGACAAGCGTTGCTACGCGATCGTCAACAGGAATGGCTAAGCTCTTGCCATCTTGTCTGAGTAAAATGCTTTCAAGTCCTTGATAATTCCTCGATAAAAATCTCTCCTGAGGAAAACCAGGCTCGATTTTTGGCAAACCCGTCAGGACACGAAACATGGCCAAAGACAAAGACTCGTAATATTGATTTTTATACTCAGAGATCAAAGGAATCGCTCTAACAACGCCATCGGTATCGATAACAGGATTGATAGAGCCTGCCATCGGCGCTGCCTTGGCCAGCTGCTCGATATTGGCGCTGAATCCCGACCAAGTAAAAAAGCGTATCGGGCGCGATTGCAATTGCGTTTTTTGCATCACTGGTTGCGGCAAAATACCGTTAACCCGACCACCGCGGTCGCTGGTCATGTAGTAGCTCAGCACCACGGCTCGCTTCTCTAATGAGCGCGCAAATAAGGTGTCGTAATCTAAGCCAGCTTCAATTTGCCCCAATCGTTCGCGAAATCCTGGCTGATCTTTGAGTTCGCCGCTGGCCATCTCACGCAATCTTTTCAGACCCGAACTCTCATCGTGTTCTGCAAACAAGACGTCAAATCCTAAGACTGCTATTTTTTGCCGCTCGAACAGTTCATCAACCATCGCGGCCATCTTGTTGCGACCCCACGGCCAGCGACCAACTTCAGCCAAACTTTTTTCATCGATGTCGATGATGACGATCCGATCGTCCAGCGTGTTGGGCATGGTGGCCCGTAAGCGTGTATCGTAGATGATGTCATCTAGGCGCTGTAATACACCAATCGGTAGAATACCTGCTGTGTGCATGAGCGCCAGCACCAGCGGAATCAAGGTGACCAGTACGCGCGGCCAGTGCTTCGTGAAAATATGCATGATGCAGGACTCATGCCCTATGGTTTATCAAAAACTATCGCGGCACAGCTCGCCCGACGTGGCCATTAAGCATGAAGCGCGAATTGCATTTGCGTACCTGCCAACTCCAAGACGTCGCCATCTTTAAGAGTCACTGGTTCTGCCCCGATGGCCGAACCATTCAACGTTGGTTTATTGGTTCCCTCAACATGAGCGACCACAAAGCCATGAGGACGCTTGGTAATGGCCGCAACTGCAACGCCAGGTTTGCCAATCGTTGTGACGACTTTCACCAGTGGCACTTCACGACCCGCAGCGGCGCCAGAGAGGACTTTGATGGCGGCATGGCTACCCGCAGCAGCTGTTGGTGCCGATACAGGAGCAGCGGGACCTGCGCCTGCGCCTACGCCTACCGTACCAGCTTTGATGACCATCGTTCGCTCAAACCCAGCTTCCTGCTGCTCGTTGGCATATTTGATCTTGTATTTACCAATTTCAATGGTGTCGTCGTTAGCCAAAACCTGCTTCTTGACGGCCTTGCCATTGACATAAGTACCATTTGTGCTGTTGAGGTCTTCTAAGCTGACTTCATTGCCAGACAGCTGAATAACCGCATGCTCGCCACTAATAGCTAAATTGTCGATCACGATGTCGTTGTAAGGCCGACGGCCCAAAGTCGTACGGTCTTTGGTCAGCTGGACTTCTTTGATGACGACACCGTCGATCGATACGATCATTTTCGGCATGGTCGGCTCCTGTTGTTTGGTTTGTTCATTTTCCAAGCAGGCGCGACATAAAGCCACGCTTTGCTTGTCCATCCTTGGCCGCAATTAGCAATACAGAGATATTGTCTCTGCCACCGCCAGCATTGGCTGCATCTACCAAGGCTTTTGCCTTGGTATCTAGATCTTCTTGCACCAACATGATAGCAGCGATGTCCTCATCTGACACCATATCAGACAAGCCATCGGAGCACATCAGGTAAATATCGCCTACTTCAGAGCGGTGTTCGTTGGTCTCAAGCATCACCACGTCTTCAACGCCCAAAGCGCGCGTCACCAAATTTTTGTTCAAAGACGTCGCAGCTTGCTCTGGCGTGATCAATCCGGCATCAATTTGCTCTTGCAGCAGGGAGTGATCTTTGGTAATTTGAGAGAACTCGTTTCCGCGTAAGCGATAGCAACGCGAATCTCCGATGTGTCCCAGCATGATCCGCCCGTCTTGGAACACCCCGACAACCAATGTCGTACCCATGCCAGTATATTGGGAGTTGGAGTTGGAAGCATTGAAAATCGATCGATTGGCATTGTCAACACAAATCTCGAGCGCACGTCGTACTTCGCGGGCGTTTGAAATTTTGCCAGCCTGTGATAACCAACGGCTCATTTCTGATTTTATAAAAGCTGTGGCCATGCCGCTGGCAACTTCACCCGCGTTATAGCCACCCATGCCATCAGCCAAAACCGCTAACTGCGTAGACGCATCAAAAACGACAGAATCCTCGTTGTTGTCACGAGTTAACCCGGGGTCTGTACTAAAAGAGAACTGGTAAATCATTGAATATTTGTTAACTATAACGGCTTTCAGGCGCTGGTCAGAAGTATGAGTTTGGATCCGGTTACTGTTGCCTTTGAATCTCATGAGGCCGTGAAGCAACGGTTTTCTCAAAATCTTTTGTGGCTTTGGTTTGGTCGCCGGCTTCACTTAAGGTCTGCGTCGCTAAAAAGGCCTGTGTGCTAGCAAACTCATTTGAACTTTGTGCGGAGGTCGAATGAGACGCTTGTCCCACTACTTCCCGCCCACCGACATCATTGAGCGAGGCTCGCAAATCAGTTGCGAACTGCTCACCATTTTGGTAGCGTGTTTCTGGGCGCTTAGACAAACTCATGGCCACCACATCAGCGAGCTTCTGGGGAATATCGGCGCGAATGATGCGAATATCGGGCGCTTCTTCGTTGGCGATTTTATACATCAACTCAGCCATCGAATCACCACGGAAGGGCAGCACGCCAGCCAGCATTTGAAAAAGCATCACACCCAAGGAATACAAATCAGAACGACCGTCAACTTTTTTACCGGCAATTTGCTCTGGGCTCATGAAGCTTGGCGTACCCATCACAAGACCCGTTTTGGTTTTGCTTGAATCAGTAATGCGAGCAATGCCGAAATCAGTGACCTTCACGGTGTCTGAGTCGTACTCATACATCACATTAGCCGGCTTGATATCGCGGTGTACGACATTGTTTTTGTGCGCGTAGGCTAGCGCAACCGACACGCGCTCAATGATCGAGACGACGCGCTGCGGGGGAAGCAAATTAGTTTGTTTGCTGTAATCCACCAAGTCTTTGCCCTTGAGGAATTCCATGGCAATATAGGCCAAATCATGCTCTTCGCCAGCATCGTAAATTGTCACGATGTTCGGATGCTGGAGGCGCCCTGCCGTCTCAGCTTCTCGGAAGAAGCGCTCGCGGGCATCAATGAGCTCATCGCCATCGAATTCTTGCGAAAGCGCGAGCGTCTTGATCGCCACCACACGGCCAATTTTGGGGTCTTTACCCAAATACACCACGCCCATTGCACCCTTGCCAAGTTCTTTTTCTACGCTGTAGCGACCCAACATCGGTTTCTCAACACCCCCGCCACCCAGCAAAATTGTGCCGCCAGCATGTACGCTAGCGCCGCCCAAAATCACGGTTTCGGACAAATTCTTCGCACGATTGAGTTTTTCTTGCAGGCCCTTGTAGTTTTTGTCCAGCGAGGCCATGTGTTCATACACGGCTTGCGCTTTGTTGAACTGGCGCTTGCGCTCAAAATCCAGCGCTAAATTGCCTAGGTTATCTAGTAAAGGAGTCGACGCAGGAAGGCGGCGGTATAAATCAAATGCTTCGTCAAGATCACCTTTTGATGCTTTAGCAAGCCCGAGCATACGATTCGCCTCAGCGGATTGTTCATCAGCCTTGATCTTGCCCGCTTCGGTGACAAGAAATCGCTTTGTCGTGAGCGCCAAGTGGCCGATCAGGAGCAACGCTGCCGGCAAGACCAGCTTGAGCCACATGGATGCACCAGAAAGAAGGCCAAACTCTAAGCCGAGCAAAAGCACAAACAGTACAGCTGTAACTCCTGCACTCATGCCTGCAGACAAGCGAGGCAAGACGGCAATCAAATAACTCGAAACGATCAAAAATGCCAGCAAAGATATCCAAATCCCCCAACTTGGCTGCACGATGAAGTGCTCATTCAAGATGCTCGAGGTCACGTGAGCAATGGTCTCGGCCGGGCTCATGTCTTTAGCGGTAGGCGTGGGGAAGGTGTTGCCCACACCCGCAGCGGTAGCGCCGATGATGACGATCTTGTCGGCATATTTACTGGCCGGAATCTTGCCGCTCAGCACATCAAAAAATGAATCTACCTGGAAGGCGCGCTTATCTGTGCCACTTTTGTAGAACTGCGGAAGCATCAAAGCAGCATCATCAGTTCTGATTTTAAGTTTGCCAATTTGCACCGACTCACCAAAATTGAGCTTGATATCACTTGCGTTCAGGTTGAGGCTGTTTGCAGCCACTAATAACGACATCGATGGCACAGCCTTACCGTAGTAATTGACCAATAAAGGCTCGTAGCGCACAGCGCCATCCACATCAAGCCATTGGTTTAAATGCGCTACGCCAAATGCACTGTTTCCCAGTGAATCTAGAGGTTGTTGGCCTGAAATTGCTGCAATGGAAAAATTTTGGTTTTCGTCCACCGCGCTCTTGAGCGCAAATGCTGGTAGCGGCTTATCAGGCTTTCCCAAGGGCTCGCCGAGTTTATAAACTGATGGCAAAACGACGTTGCCTGCTTTCGCAATACTTGCAGCCAGCTTGGCATCGCTATCTAACGCAACTTCCGCCTCGGCAATCACTTTTGCCGCTTGCTCAAAGGCCGGCTGTGGGTTGGCTGCATCAGGCGCGCTTAAGACTTCTTTGATTTTGCGGATGTAGGTCAAACCACGATCTGTTTGTGGTTCAAAAAAGAAGGTGGTGTTTGCGATCACTTTGGCTTTTGCGCCAAAGAGTATGTCGGTCATTTGCGCGTGCACATCTCGGTTCCAAGGCCAACGGCCAATATTGGCTATGCTGGTGTCATCAATCGCAATGACGACGATTTTGTCGGATGGCTGACGGCTGTTTGATGTGCTGGCGAAATCGTAATAACGGCGCTCAAGCGTGCCGATCAGATCGCCCATCTGATGCATAAGCAGGACAGCGATAACTACCAACACGCCAACAAACCAGTCAGCGCGCCAAAAGTTACCGCGTTTTTCAAGTGTGGATGTGACCACAGCCGCCTCTCGCCTCAATTGAAAGTCACTTTGTAGAAAAGTGCGCTAAGTTGTTGTCCTGATGAACAAATTTACAAAAACAAACTGAGACGATAACAGACGCGAGAGAGACAATCAAGGCACAATGTCACATATTAGCTGCGTACTGTTGCAGATAAACGCCAGCAGCGCGAGATACAAGAGCCTGCTCGCGCCCCTGAGTTTAGGTGATAGTCTCACCCTTTCTGCGCATTTCCAGCCATTTGGCCACCACCACGACAAGCACTGCGCCTGTGACGCCTACCAAAATCTCTGCATTCGGAACATTTTCCGCGAACCAGACTTTATCTGCCGGATCGGTGGCAATCATGCTGCCGGCCAAAAAGCCCAAAAGCGCTGCGCCCAGCATGATGATGATGGGATAGCGCTCCATCACTTTCATGAGCAAGGTACTGCCCACAATGATCAGGGGGATCGACATGCCCAAACCAACGATGAGCAATATCAAGCGCATGTTTTCCGGTGCTTTATCAGCAGCAGCAGCCACGGCAATCACGTTGTCAACGCTCATCACCAAATCAGCGATCAAGATCGTGCGCACGGCAGCTGCCATCGTGCCGTGTGATTTCACATTGGATTCGCCGTCATCGGAGAGCATCAGCTGCACACCGATATAAAAGAGCAACAAACCGCCGATGATTTTCAAATACGGAATGGTCAGTAGCTGCACGGCCACAACAGTGAGTATCACGCGCATCACGATGGCAGCTGCGCTGCCCCAGAAAATAGCTTTTTTCTGCTGATCGGGTGGCAATTGCCGCGCCGACATGGCAATCACTACAGCGTTGTCGCCCGACAAAAGGATATTAGCCACGATGATGGCAAAAAGCGCGCCCCAGAGGGCTCCAGAAGTCAGATCCATTCCATCTCCAATTGTTGTTTGTTAACTGAAAAGGTATTTTTGCCTAAAATAAGGCAGTTTTGCATGTGGAAAACCGCAACATTCCTGACAATAAGCGATAAAAAAAGCGGCTGTACCACATAGGCAAGCCGCTTTTAAGCCAAGAACTTGTTTTTTTTACAACATAGCTTTGAGCAACCGCGCCATCTCAGACGGGTTGCGCGTGATTTTGAAGCCGCACTCTTCCATCACCGCGAGCTTGGCATCCGCAGTATCTGCGCCGCCAGAGATCAACGCACCCGCATGGCCCATACGCTTGCCGGGAGGGGCTGTGACCCCTGCGATGAAGCCGACGATCGGCTTTTTCATGTTGGCTTTGCACCAGCGAGCAGCTTCGGCTTCATCCGGGCCGCCGATCTCGCCAATCATGATGACCGCATCGGTGTCGGGATCTTCGTTGAACGCCTGCATCACATCGATGTGCTTCAAGCCATTGATCGGATCGCCGCCGATGCCCACTGCGCTGGATTGGCCGAGGCCGATTTCGGTGAGCTGAGCGACAGCTTCATAGGTGAGCGTGCCGGAACGGCTGACCACGCCAATCCTACCCTTGCGGTGAATATGGCCGGGCATGATGCCGATTTTGATTTCGTCGGGCGTGATGAGGCCGGGGCAATTAGGGCCGAGCAAAAGCGTTTTTTTGCCGCCAGCGGCTTCTTTGGCTTTCATGCGGTTACGCACTTCGAGCATGTCGCGCACAGGGATGCCTTCGGTAATGCAAATCGCCAAATCCAAATCGGCTTCTACGGCTTCCCAAATCGCAGCAGCAGCGCCTGCAGGCGGCACATAGATCACAGAAACCGTTGCGCCAGTTTGGTTAGCAGCTTCTTTAACGGAAGCAAAAATAGGAATGTTGAAAATGCTCTCACCAGCTTTTTTCGGGTTCACGCCAGCGACAAAGCAATTCTTGCCGTTCGCATATTCTTGGCATTTTTCGGTGTGGAATTGGCCAGTTTTGCCAGTGATGCCTTGGGTAATGACGCGCGTATTTTTGTTAATGTAGATCGACATGATGTTTCCTTAGGCTTTCACAGCGTTCACTGCAGCCATGACTTTTTCGGCCGCTTCAGCCATCGAATCCGCACTGATGATCGGCAGACCTGACTCAGCTAGCATTTGCTTGCCCAACTGCTCGTTTGTGCCTTTCATGCGCACAACCAGCGGCACAGAAAGATTCGTGGCTTTGCATGCGGTGATGATGCCGGTAGCAATCGTGTCGCATTTCATAATGCCGCCGAAAATGTTGACGAGGATCGCCTTGACTTTCGGGTTTTTTAGCATGATCTTGAAAGCTTCAGTGACTTTTTCAGGTGTTGCGCCGCCGCCTACATCGAGGAAGTTTGCCGGTTCGCCGCCGTAGAGCTTGATGGTGTCCATCGTTGCCATGGCAAGACCAGCGCCATTGACGAGGCAGCCGATGTTGCCGTCGAGCGAGATGTAGGCCAGATCAAATTTGCTGGCTTCGACTTCAGCCGCATCTTCTTCATCCAAATCGCGCAGCGCAACGATATCGGAGTGGCGAAACAGAGCGTTGGAATCGAAATTGAATTTTGAATCCAGGGCGATGATCTCGCCTTTGCTGGTGCGATTCAGTGGGTTGATTTCCACCAAGGCCGCATCGGTGTCCATGTAGCATTTGTAGAGCTTTTTGCAGACATCAGCAAACTGCGCTTGTGAATCGGCTGGCATTTGGATGCCCTGGCCGATCTCTAGGCATTGCGCGTCCGTCAAGCCCGCTATGGGGTCAACATAAACGGTAATGATTTTCTCAGGGCGGTTGTGAGCGACTTCTTCAATGTCCATGCCGCCTTCGCTGGATGCGATGAAAGCGATTTTTTGTGTCGCGCGATCGGTCACGATGGACAGGTAATACTCTTGCTGAATATCTGCACCATCTTCAATGTACAGGCGGCGTACTTTTTGGCCCAGCGGGCCGGTTTGGTGTGTGACGAGCTGCATGCCGAGGATATCTGTCGCGCGAGCTTTCACGTCTTCAATCGTCTTGGCCACCTTCACGCCACCACCCTTGCCACGGCCACCAGCGTGGATCTGCGCTTTCACCACCCAGACGGGCCCGCCGAGCTTTTGTGCAGCTTCGATGGCTTCTTGCACTGTGAAAGCGGCAATGCCGCGCGGCACTGGCACACCAAATTGGCGCAAGATTTCCTTGCCTTGGTACTCGTGGATTTTCATGGGGGAAGTTTCCGGCTATGTGTCGTTATGAACGACGAAATGATGACGAGAGGGAGCTAAACTCATGCAAAATCGTTGGCAGCGCAATGCATAAGTTACTAAGCGATTTCAGCGCATAACTGTATCATGTTGCAATGCACCAAAACTGACATCTCGGCTGACATCCATCCAGGCTCACATCATGGCAAAAGTATTCATTGACGGCGAAGCGGGCACCACAGGCTTACAGATCCGTGAGCGGTTGGCGCTGTTGCCGCAAATTCAAGTGCTCTCGATTGCGCCGGAAAAGCGCAAAGACATTGAAGCCAAAAAAGCGTTGTTTAACGAAGCCGACTTGGTGGTGCTGTGTTTGCATGACCAATCCGCTATTGAATCCGTAGCGCTCTGCTTGAATCAAGCGCCGGCTAGAAGCCTAAAAGGCCTCGAACCTTTGAAAATGGTGGATGCATCAAGCGCCCATCGTGTTGCGCCGGGTTGGGTCTATGGTTTTCCTGAATTGACCCCTGAGCAGACGGTTGCGGTGAAAAACGCGCAATTTGTAGCTAACCCCGGCTGCTATCCCACGGGCGGTATTGCCCTCATGCGCCCTTTGATCGATGCGGGCCTGTTGCCAGCCGACTACCCGATAGTCATGCAAGGCTTCTCAGGGTATTCGGGTGGCGGGCGGCAGATGATTGAAGCTTACGAGCTTTCGAAAACTGCGCCCCCGCTAGAGATCTATGGCCTGAATTTAGCGCACAAGCATGTGGCGGAGCTGCAAAAATACAGTGGCTTGACACGTCGCCCCATTTTTATTCCTACTGTTGGTAATTTCCATAGCGGCATGATTGATCACATTGGCCTGCAATTTGATTTGATGAAGGGCGTGAATACCTTTTCTCAAATCGAAGAAGTTTTGAAAGCGCGCTATGCAGGCTGCGAGTTTGTCAAAGTTGTACCACCGCTTGAGGGCCATAAGATGGAACCCACAGCATGGGTTGGCACCAACATGCTTGAGCTTTCCGTTTATGGCAATGACACGCTCGGCCAAGCGGTGATGGTGGCTCGCTATGACAATTTGGGTAAAGGTGCCAGCGGGGCTGCTGTGCAGAATATCCGGCTGATGCTTGACGTTTAACGCAAGCTTACGTCACCGTCACACGCTTGGGTTGATTGCTCATACGGCGCATCACGACACTGCCGAGCGCCATCACAAAACTCAGCGCAATGCTCGGATGCCGATGCGCTAATTCAGCGTAGCGCATTGGAGAAAGTCCCCACAAAATGCAGCGCGTCTTTGCATGCACTGTTGCGTTGCGTGGCATGCGTGAGAAAAATGCACCCTCGCCAACCACGCTACCCGCGCCTACTGAGGCCAAATCAACGCGTCCATTCACATCTTCCCGACTCACGTTCAAGACGCCTGCCTCAATGATGTACACCATCAACTCAGAGGCACCTTGCCGGATGACTTCTTGCCCTACCTCAACTTTGAAGGGTTGCAAATGTTCTGCAAAAATCGTCCAATCTGCCAAACGCAGTGTGAGGCGCATCGCATCAAATTCTTGAGAGCCTTGAACGCTAGCGGCCAGCTTCACAACATTCTCATTGATCTTTGCTGGCTGAGCGCTGGCCACACGCTCACCGGGTGCCAGCACGCCAGGGGTACTAGGCTGGAAATTTCTGCTCGGGTTTTCAGCATCATCTTCGCTAACGCCGTAAAAACCACTGCTGAAAAAACCACTGCGTGGCTTATCCATCTCAGAATTTGTAAAGTCTTTTCTCTTCCACATCAGCCAAGTTTGCGTCACTGCAACCGTGTGCGCAAGCAATAAGTGATGAGAAATTTAAGGTGATGTGTGAAATGAGTAAGTTCTTACTATATTTGGTGTCAGCGTGTGTGTCTTTTTTGCAATTTTCTCGCGATGTATTTGTAACAACATCACGTATTGTGTAGTTGCTTCATCGCTAGCCGCTGCATGTGCTGGCGCAGACGTTGTAAGCCGAGATCGTGCTCGTATTGCTTCTCACGCAAATTCGCATCTGGCTCCATAGCTTCGAGCATCACGCGATCTTGTTCCAACACATTCCAATGGCGGCTCTCTAGGCGATTGCGATAGAGGAAGCGCCAAGCATCGCGCTGCCAGCCTTGCACTTTTCGGCAGCGCCAAAAAAATACAGCCGTGGCTGCACTCTGGCCGGGCACGATGATGGGCGCGAATGCACCGATGATGGAAAAGCTGCCACCGGGCCCGCCGGTTTTTGGATAGGGAATTTCAAGGCGCATCCAGTGCACGCCGGTATCGGCCCATTCCGTCCAATCGAAATTCACATCGCGCTGGCCGTCTTTCTCAAACACGAAGCCTTGCGGCGTGTTGCGCAGTTTGAATTTCGCTGAAATGTCGCCCTCGCTCATGCTGTGGCTCATCTTGTGTAAAAAGCTGCCGTGCATCGGATCCATCACGTTGTCGATCACGTATCGGTAGTCGCCTGCCCATTCGACGTAGCAGAGGAAATTGCTCCAAGTTGTATCGTCAGTGATTTCGGGCGGCAGATCAAGCGGCGGCGCTTCGTCGATATTGCTCGCGCTGTTAAAGAGCCACACGGCGCCAGCCGCTTCTTTCACATGAAAGCCAAGTGTGGCGCGAGAATTTTCCAGTGGGCAACCTGGGCTGGCCGGTACTTTTGTCACCATGCCATCGCAGCGCACTTCAATGCCGTGATACGGGCAGGCGAGGCGATCGCCTAAATTCACGCCCATTGAAAGCGGCGCGCCGCGATGCGGGCAATGGTCTTCCAATGCATGGGCAACACCAGCGCTGTCACGCCACATCGCGAGCTTGTAGCCCAGCCTTCTGAGCGCGCGAGGCTTATCAGTGATCCAATCGCTCGGGCAGATCGGATACCAAAGATTTTTCAGGCCTTTTTCGAGGGCGGCGCTGATATCGGCTTTGGTGGGGGCTGCTTTAGGGGCAGGTTTGATAGGGATCACAGTTTCAGTCATGTCGTGCTCCGGTTGGGATGTTGACTGGGGAAGAGGTTGAGAAATTCAAAATGCCGGACGCAGAAGACGCAGAGGTTACGCAGAAGAAATACCAAAAAAGAAAAAGACAATGTGGTTTCGTTTGAACTTGCCAAAACATGCTTTGTATAGGTCTTCTTCTGCGTCTTCTGCATACCTTTGGCTGTTTTTTCTGCGTCCGGTCTTCGTATTTTTATGCAAGTGACAAACGCTTGAGTTCAGCAGAAAAGCTCTCTGCCGTCCAAGTTTGTCCATTCGGCGCTAAAAGACCGCTTTGGTTAAGATGCGTGACGAGTTGATTCAACTCCCAGTGCCCTTGGCCGAAGGCGCGTTCCATGGCGTCGCCGAGTAAGATTTCGTATTGGCTGGGCTCGCGCTTGCGGGCTTGATGGGGGTTGACGTAGAGCGGATCCATCTTCATATTTGCTCCTGATTTGATAGCTATTTGCGCATATTTTATGCCGGCTAGGGACGCTTTTCGCTCAAAAATTGGCTACTCGCTTGCACTTGAGGCTGCCTGCGTGTGTTGCCGTCGATGCCGCCGTCAATCGCCCATTCGGCAAAAACTGTGGGGCCAGGCGTGAATTCGCGGGGCTGCCAATCAGCCGTCAAATGATCTTCATCCGCGTTGTATTCAATCAAGCCGCCCGCTGGGCATTCAAAATACCAAAAATACGCGCTCGATATCGGATGGCGGCCGGGCCCAAGCTGCGTCTTCCAGCCCGCGCGACTCATGGCTAGCCCGCCGCCGAAAACTTCATGGATATCGCGCACAGTAAACGCGATGTGGTTCAAGCCGCGCTTGGATTTACCATCCGCGCCGGGCGGCAATTGCAGCAAAAACACATCGTGATGCCCGCCGGTGGCGCTACAACGCAAGAACGTACCACGGCCGGGATAGCTGTCGGAGAGCACGAAGCCGAGTGCTTGGTAAAACTCGGTAGCCTCTTTCAAGCAATCCGTGAAGAGCACGACATGGCCGATTTCTACCGGCGTGGCGCGCTCATAAACGGGCGACGGTGAATTGATACGCTGCTCAGCGCCATACGGATTACTCGGTGAGCCTTGGATGGATACCTCACGCTGCTGGGTAACGCGGAAGGTGAGCTTCAAGCCGTGCGGGTCGTAAATAGAAAAATCTTTAAGTTCGCTATTATTTTCATAGCTGTCTGCGCAATGGATACGACGGCTAGTCATCGATTTAAGCAATAAATGAAGGCTTGCGTTATCCTTTAATCCCCACACCACCTCACGCAAGCTAGCCCCAAGCTCCATTTGACCGTCGGTGCCGGCGTCAGCTAAAGTTTTAACGCTCACCCGGGCGCCAGAGAGTGTTTCGAACTGTGCCTCTCCATCTGAACCGGTCAGTTCGGTTAAGCCCCAATCCACAAAAAAACGAAGAGACACATCGAGCTGGTTAGTAGCATATGTAATTTGGTCAATCCCAAGAATCATGAATGAAAGTCTCCAAATGTTCTCATCAAGCCCGCATGAGCCGCGCCGTCGCCGAGTCATACTCGCTGACAAGCACCCACATAGCGCTCTCAAAAGTCTGCAAGCGTGCGACATCAGTAGCCTGATCTACGGGTACTTGATTTGTCATACCTGCGCTGTCATTGAATTTTGAGCAATAAAAGCCGCGAGCGCTTCGTGTATCAACGGTTTCAACACTTCTTCAGAGTATTCAACATCTGACAAACCAACCAGCAATCGCCGAGCGCATTTCACCTCATTCGTCTCGGGCTCGGCTATCAATGCATCTAGCCATTCCTCAAAACCGTTTTCTCTTTCAGAGGCGCTAAACACCTTGCACCGGTGCTGTTCAATCAGACTCGCTATTTCGGGTGTGCGCAAACTTTTTAGGGTGTCTCCATCAACAGTGAGGCAATCGACGACTGGCAAGTTCACCGCAATGTGTAGGTTGTCCATTTGCTTGGATGTTCCAAAATTCACATTGAACTTGCTCTCCGCAGTCTTTTGATCAGCTTTGATCCATCGGAAAAGAACCCCACCTTGCAATGCAGCAAGTATTTTTATCACCGGAAAAGCATTGAGGCCGCTTTTTTTGACTGTCTTCAATAAACCGTTCAAGGCGCAATAACGTTCAAGCTTGTCATTGCTTCCGAAAGTCATGTGCGTTGCAATTTTCCCGTAAACGTTTTTTGGAAAATTCGGCCAATCAATTGGGATAGATTGAGCATCATCAAATTCGTATTTATTCAACTGATCGTGCAGGGCGCATAAAGCTTCGGCGTAATTGCGAGCTTCTTCCAAACCATTCACAATGTCCTCTAAGTAAATCTTTTGTACATGAAGGATAGTGTCATTGACGTAAACGTTACCGATACCGTTGAAAGTCTGTGCTTGTAGACTCAAAATTTGTTTGCTTATTTCAGTTGCGCTGGTCTTTTTATATTCAGCCCATTTTTCGGCAGACCGCAGACGATAAGAATTGCTCATCGTCACATGTGTACCTATTGTCCAGCCACCGCGCTCGTATTCTTTGGTTCTGTCATTAGGTTGTTCACTGAGTAGCCGATATAAATCAGCCTCAAATGTGTCACCCAAATCACCGTAAATTACCCCATCAGCAAGCGTGTTCACAAATGCAAAGTGAGCTTTGCGTTTTTCTTCTAATTCTCTAGCCGCTGTTTCAAGCACGTGATATTCGGAGAGACACAAATGTCCTTTGTGTAGCCGCTTGATCTGATGCAGCTTGCTTAGCAATCTTACGCGCCAATCCTGCGACTTACTATCAAGACGTGCTTCCCTCACCTCAAATAAATTACTCCAAACCGATTGATCAAGGTAAATGAGTTTTTTATCTAGTTTCGGAAGCCTAAACCTTAAGCTTTTTCGGCATTTCTCGCATTTTCCAAAAGCCGTTGGCGAATTCTTCAACTTCAGGGTTGTCCAACCCAGAAGCAACACCTGATCGCACTCGGGACACATAAAGTCTCGCCTACTTTCGTTCCACAAATCCGCCGGACTAACAGCACCGGCAAGATTCATGTTTATTGCATCTCCCTCATGGCCGCAGTTTTCCTGTCTAAATGGAATTGTACTTTTAGACCTATCACCCTCATGCGCTGTATGGATAACATTCTCGTCACTCTCGCGCTGTTGGAAGGCGCAAGTCAAAGCGGATGTGGGGTGTGAAACCATAAGTTTGTGGCTATGTGCTTTAAGAATCAATGCAATCGCACCAGATCTTCGGGTCTGCGCAGCAGCAGCTGCGGAAACTTTGAGAAATCGCGGTCTGCGCTCCAAATCTGAGATACGCCGTTTTCAACGCAGATAGCTGCGACGCGAGCATCATGCATTTGGCCTCCAACCGAATTTGCTGCATCCGTCAATTGACGCAGAACTTTTAGATGACGTTCCGTAGGTATGAGTAGACGCGCACCGTCTTGCGCGAGTAAGCTGTCGATTTGCTCAAATGCCATTGTGCGTGGTGTCGGTTGTTTGAATATCTTCGGGTTGGTAACAACGGCTAAATACTCGTGTATGCAAACCACAGGCACACCCCACGGCAGCCCATCTTCAATCAGACGCGCAATGCTTGTGCGAGCAATCACATGGAATGGATGTTCAGTGCGATGTGCATAAACCAAAAAATTAGTATCTAACGCAATCATGAGACTTTCCAGCCCGGCGTTTCGTTGGCGATATCGCGCCATTGATCAGGCGGCACCAAGACGCCAGGGTCTGACGTTTTGAAGCTCAAATCCGGCCAAGTTGATTTGGGCTTTGCTTCGGCTGGCATCATTGCCATACGCAAGCCACGCTCAATCAAAGAACGCATGCTCACGCCTTGGTCGTGTGCAGCGCGCTTGGCTTGCTCAAAAAGAGCATCAGAGAGTTCAATAGTGGTTTTCATATGGGCTACCCGCAGATCAATATGGGTCGTATTGTATTCCCTCACATCGCCCAAGGTAAGGGCTGCGTATTTGTGCCCCAATAAAAACTCTTTTGCATCATGTATTCCATGATCGACGCTGCGCCTTTCTCGCGACCTAGGCCGCTCATCTTGTAGCCGGTAAAAGGCGTGCTGATGGAGAAGAGTTTGTAAGTGTTGACCCAGACTGTGCCGGCGGTGATGGCTGAGCCTAAGCGCAGCGCGGTTTTGTAATCTTGGCTCCAGATGCCACAGGCTAAGCCATAGTCGTTGTCATTAGCCTCTGCGATCAAATCCTCTTCGTTCTCCCAAGGCAGCAGGCAAAGCACGGGGCCAAAGATTTCTTCTCGGCAGGTGCGGCTGGTGTTGGGTAGGCCTTCAAATATCGTGGGCTCGTAATAGTAGCCTTGGCTTCCTTCAGGGCGCTTGCCACCACAGAGCAATTTGCCGCCTTCTTCCAAAGCTATGCCCACATAACGCTCCACGCTGTCGCGATGGTTCTTGGAAATCAGCGGGCCCATGTGGGTGGAGTCCAATGCGGGATCGGCCACGCGGAGCTTGGCGGTCTGCGCTAGCAAGCGGCGCTTGAATTCCTCGTACACGCTCGCATGCACGAAAGCGCGTGAGCCTGCAACGCAGCTTTCGCCACTGGATGAAAACATGCCGTAGATCACACCCGCCACCGCATGATCCAAATCCGCATCAGGGCACACAATCGTCGGTGATTTGCCGCCCAGCTCCAACGACACGGGCATGAGCTTTTTAGCGGCCAGCTCAGCAATGCCCAGCCCCACATTCGTGCCGCCCGTAAACGCGATGCGTTTGATCAGCGGATGGCGCACCAGTGCATCGCCCACGATCGATCCTTTGCCGGGCACAACGCTCAAAATACCCGGTGGCAAACCCGCTTGTTCGCCGATGCGCGCCAGCTCAATCGCCATACGCGGCGTGATCTCAGCTGGCTTGATCACAATCGCGCAACCTGCTGCCAAAGCAGGTGCGATCTTCTGCGCTTCGCTGGCAATCGGCGAATTCCAAGGCGTGATCGCACCCACGACGCCCAGCGGCTGATACAGGCTCATCGTGAGGAAATCACCGCGCTGCGGCGTGACGGGGCTTTCAAAGGTTTCGCACACAGCTGCAAAGTATTGGAATGTGCCGGCAGCGCTGGCAACCAGCGCGCGGCATTCTTTGACAGGCTTGCCATTGTCAAGGCGCTGCAGCTTGGCTAGCTCTTCTGCTGATTCGCGGATCAATGCAGCCATCCTGTGCAGAATCGCGGCGCGTTGATGCGGCATAAGCTTGGCCCAATTTGCTTGCTTTCGCGCATGCTCGGCGAAGCACACAGCATCGTCGACATCTTGCGCTGTGGCGGCATGTAATTGCGCAACTGTCTCGCCGGTTGCAGGGTATTCGGTGCTGTAAAGCGCACCACTGGCATCACGCCGTTGGCCTGCGAAATAGGGTTTGATGTGATTGACGGTCATGGTGCTGTGCAAAAGAGAGGAAGACAGAACAGCCGAACGCAGAAGAAACAGCCAAATTTACGCAGAAGACGCAAAAAATACCAAATTCCATTTGAGTTTTCTTTTTTGGATTTCTTCTGCGTAACCTCTGCGCCTTCTGCGTCCGGCTGTTTTGAATTTGCATTTTTCATTATCAAACCACCACATCCGCTACACGCCCATCCAGAAAGCGCAGCGCCGACAACACCGTGAGCATGGATGTTTTTGGGTTATCGGGCAAAGGCTGATTGCGCATTTCGATTTTCATGCTGCCGAAAGCACCTTCGATTTCAATTTCATGGACGTTTTCAGTTTGTGTGCCGTCAGCGATCAGGCGCACTTGGGTCGCATCAAGGCCGAGACCAGCAAGAGAAATCGTGGCGGCGACATTGGCGTTCTTTGGATAAAGATCTGCAGCCTCTCGCGCTGACGCTTCGAAAATCATAGCGCTTTGCGCAGTATTGGCGAGGGCTGACAAGTCAAAGTGCTTCTCGGCTGGCGTGCCCAGCCAAGCCAATGGCGGCTTGCGGCCGGTGTAGCGCACTTTTGTCAAACCAGCCTGCTTTGCAGCAGCGATCGCATCAATGCCGCCAATCGCGCCGGGTAGCAAATGCAACTGCGCTCCACCCTCTTGCGCGGCTTGCGCCAAGGCTTCTGGCAAGCCGATTTCAGACAAAGCACCGACGGAGAGCACCGCGCAATCGATGCCGTTTTTTAGCGCGGGCAGCACATGATCATGCAAAGCACTGTGACCTGCGCATTCGAGCACGAGCCAAGCATCTTGTGGCACTTCGCTCACCGCTTGCATACTTGCGGTCAACTCGGTTTGCACCTGCGCCACACGCTCAGCTCGCACCAGCACGTGGCTAATCCTCACACGCGCATGCCCCTCCAAGCGCTGCACAACGGCTTGGCCAATCGCGCCATAGCCGATCAAGCACACATTCAGAACGGGCACTTCGCGTTCGCTCATAGCTTCCTCTGCGGCCCGGCAAATTTTTCGTTAAACGGCCCCCAAGCTTTCATATCCACTTCGAGCACGGTGGGGCCACGGCTCTTCAAAGCTTCAAGCAGCTGCGCTTCAATCTGATCGGGCTGCGAGCTTTTCAAATACTTCACACCCATGCTCGCACACAGTAAAGCAAAATCAGGCGTGTGCAGATCTACATAGCAATGGCGGCTGCCGTAATCAGCATCTTGGATATTTTTGATCACGCCGTAGCCACCGTCGTTCATCAAAATCACGAGTAAATCGGCCTGCTCTTGCGCGGCGCAGGCCAGCTCGCCCACATTGAGCATGAAGCCGCCGTCTCCGGCAAGCACTATAGTTTTGATAGCTGTCTGCGCAGTATTCATGCCGGCAATCGGCTTATTTTCCTTATAAACTTCAACTGAAATTGCCGCGCCGATGCCCATCTGCAAACCTTGCCCGATACCGCCGCCCAGCGCATGCACACCCGCACGTGGATGCCGCAGCACCAAGCTGCGGTTGCCCCACATGGTGTTAGAAAGCGTGATATCGCGCGCCCAAATGCACTGGCCTTGCAGCTCACTCGCGACGACTTTGTTAAGCGCGTCTTTAAGCTGTACATAGGCGCCCAGTGACGCATCAACTTGAGCGCTCGCGGCTTGCTTGGCAGCTGTGATCTCAGCGTGCCAGCTGCTGTCGGCACGCCAGCCTTGCAGCGCGTCGGCCAAAGCATAGAGCGCCAAAATGGCATCTGCCTCAATGAACTGCTCGCACTCGTAAGCTTGCAGTTTCACGGCTGGATTGGCATCGATACGCCATCGCCTCTCGGGCAATGCAAGCTTGTATTTCATCGTTTCGTTGCTGCGCAAGCGCGAGCCTACGATCAGCATGGCATCGCAGCGCTGATAGAGCTGGGCGCTAGCGCGCTGCAAATTGAATGCCCCCAGAGATGCCGGATGATCTTCTGCGATCACGCCGCGCCCTTGCACGGATGTCACAACGCCCAGCCCTAAATCCACCAAGCGCTTAACAGCCGCACCTGCACCTCGTGCGCCGCCGCCCAGCCAAAGCAGAGGGCGCTGGCAGCTTTTCAAGGAGTCAGCCAGCTGCGTGATCTGATGAATGGAGGGTGATTTTGATGCTATGAATACAGGAGCATTATGCGCAATATCTATGCCGGCTATTGGCGTATTTGGATCCAAAAAAGCCTGCTGCACATCAATGGCGATCTCCACGCTCACCGGCCCACAAGGCGGGGTGAGCGCTAGCTCGGTGGCGCGAGCGAGCACCTCCCAGGCTTCACCCGGCGAATTGATCCTGAAGGCGCCCTTACCCACGGCGCGAAGCATGCCCATTTGATCAGGATGCTCATGAATAAAGCCCCAATTTTTATCGATCCACTCGGAATCGATTTGCCCAGTGAGATGCAGCAATGGCGTGCCAGCCGTCATGGCTTCTACCAGCGCACCAGCGGCATTGCCTGAGCCCGTGCCCGTGCTGGTGACGACCACACCCAGCGTGCCGCTGACGCGCGCTGCGGCATCAGCCATATTGGTAGCTCCCGCTTCACCTCGCGCTGGCACAAAGCGAATGATGCCAAGACGATGGAATGCATCAAGAATCGGCATGTTGTGAATAGAGATCACGCCAAAGGCAAGCCGTACACCCTGCGCCTGCAGAAAACGCGCAACAATCTCTCCAGTATTCAAGCCGGAGTTCAGTGCAGGTGCTTGAATCGCTGCGCTCATGCACGCACTCCTGAGCTGTGTTGTAAGCGCCACGTGAGCGTCAGTGCAGCTTCCCGAACCTGCATCAACAGCGTCGGTAGTTTGTCTTCAGGAATTTTCGATGAGAGAACCGTCACACTAATGGCCGCGCACACTTGTTTCTCGCCATTAAAAACCGGAGCGGCGATGGTGGAAATGCCCGACTCAAAACCGCCTTGGCTGACCGCAATGCCTTCTTTGGCAGCCTCTTCAATCGCAGTCTTCAGCGCTTGGGGCGTCGTAGGCGTGAGGGTCGTGAAGCTTTTCATGGCATGATTTTCATAGAGCTGCGTGATGTCTTGCAAACTCAGATTCGCCATCAAGACACGCCCGAGCACAGTCGCATGCGCCGGCAAGCGCGCGCCCACTTGTATAGCGTGGAAAGTGGCAAACCGCCCCAGCGCCTTCGCCACAAACACCACATCGCGGCCATCGCGCACGACGATATGCGAAGAGTGACCGCAAGCATCTGACAAAGACTCAATCACTGGTCTGCCTTGCTCGGTGAGTTCCATCGAGGAAAGAAACTCAAAGCCCAAGCGCAAAACAGCGACGCCCAAGCGATAGCTCGGATGCGTGCCTTGTTCACCCACCTTATCAAGGTAGCCTGCATACTCCAAAGTTTGCAGCATCCGAAACACACTTGCGCGCGGCAGCCCCGCCATTTTGGCCAACTGAGCGCCAGACAACACGCGTTTTTCGTGTGTGAAATAGCTCAGGATTTCTAATCCCCTGGCCAAAGCAGGTACGGTGTAACGCAAGCCTGCACTGTCGCTCGATTTTTCCAACGGATCTTTCATGGTGGTCACCTTAAACTCTGGAGAATTTGAGAAATAAGCTGCGGTGCTTCTAGTGCACAGAGGTGGCCTGCACCCGTTAAATCGGTGTAAGGCGCGTGAATCAATGAAGCCAGATCTCGGCAAGCTTGCGGCGGCGTGATGATATCTTGATCGCCACAAGCAACTTGAATAGACGCAGAGCTTGCGCTTTGGAAGGCCTGCAAATCAGCGTGAATATTCGCCGTGCTGAGCATCTGCGTCGCCTGCGTGTAGCCACCTTCGTTTAAGTGACTCATCATGTGCGTGGCTAAAGCAATTTGCTCTGCATCGGCTTGCACAGATAACAAGCGCGGAGCGCGTTGCTCCGCCATTTTTTGCAAACCGAGCTGCGCGATCGATTGCAAACGCTCTTCTCGCTTTTTAATGCGCACTTCTGGCGGCGCTGTGCCATAACCTTGCGCGGGCGCGAGCAAGCTCATCGCTTTCACGCGCGCTGGCTGCAGCCGCGCTGCGCTCGCCGCCATGAGGCAGCCCAGCGAATGCCCCACCAAATGCACTTCTTGAATGTGCAACGCATCCAACCAAGCCCAGAACACCTGCGCGTAGTCAGATGCAGTAGGCTCAGCCATCTTCAGCGGTGAGCTGTCTGCATAGCCCGGTGCATCCCAAGCCAAGACTCGCCCTAGGCTTTCATCGCCGAGCAAATGTATCCAACTGCCCGAGCCTGAGCCAATGCCGTGGAGTAAAACAATGGGGAGCAAAACAATTGGGGTCAGAACCCGATTCATTGTTGTGTTCTCAGAATTTAATGGGGTTCTGACCCCCATTAATTTGTCGCTCGATTCACGGTAGCGGATGAAGCCTTGAAACGGCAAAGCCACACCTTGCGTGGGCATGTGTTGCAGGCGCTCTAGGAGGGTGGCCATTTCAACGCTTTAGGTTTGAAAGCGGTGAATTGGGCGGATAGACCGGGCGGATCGGCATCGGGCTGCCGAGCATGACGCACATCAAGGCATCTTCATCGCCCATGTTGATTTCTTCGCGATACACACCAGGCGGCACGCTGATCAGATCGCGCTCTTTCAAAACGGTTTCCCAACGATCCGTGACTGCACCATTCGCATCGCGCTTTTCGCAGATCACTTTCAGTGTGCCGCGCAGCATGAAGAAAATTTCTTCTACATCGTAATGAATATGGCTCGGGCCTTCGTGCTTCGCAGGGATCACCATGGTGGAGAAGGTGAAGTGTCCGGCGGGCACTGTGTTGATGTCGGCGGTGACGCCCGCACCACCTGTGCCCACATATCGCATCTGCGCGCGGCGGTATTTCGGGTCGTAATCTGCTTGAAATTTCAGTGCATCCCAATCGTAGCGACGCGTGGCAAAGCGCGCCACACGCGATTCGAGCCATTGCTCAAAATTTTGTCCGGCCGTTGGCAGCATGCCTAGCTGGATGTGTGCCTCGGTGGGAATAGCGGCATCCAATAGACCGCGCTCGTTGAACGTTGCATCGTTAGCCGCAGGCCTAACTGTTTGATCTTCTGCTTGCATCTCTTTTCCTTCAATTCATCACATAGCCACCGTTGACCGCCAGAACCTGCCCCGTCACGAAACCCGCGCCGCCACTGAGCAAAAACAACGCAGCGTCCGTGCAATCGCTGGGCTGTTGCTCACGCTTGATCGCGCGGCCATTCATGTATTGCTCGTGTCTGGCCTGCGGCACATATTCTGTAGATTCACCCACCACCAAGCCGGGCGCAATCGCGTTGACGCTGATGCCGTCGCTCCCCAGCTCACGCGCCATGCTGCGTGTCATGCTGATCACTGCACCTTTGCTGGCCACATAAGCCATCAAGCGCGGCGCGCCCCAAAGCGCAGTATCAGAAGCAATATTAAGCACACTGGCCGCACCACCTGCAGCAGCAGCGGCTTTAAGATGAGGATGCGCAGCCATGGTGGCCAGCCACACGCCTTTGATGTTGACCTGCATCACGCGGTCAAACATCTCTTCCTCAATCTCATTCATCATCTTGCCGCCAGAATTCGTGATGGCCGCGTTGTTGATCAGGCCATCCAGCCCGCCCAGCCATTGCACGGCCTCTTGCATGCCCGCCCTCACAGATGCGCTGCTGGCCACATCCATCGCAACAAAATGCGCCGCATATCCGCCCAGCTCTGCAGCTAGCGCATTACCGCGCTCGGCATCCAAATCTGCAATCACGACCTTCGCCCCGGCTTGCACACAGGCACGCGCAAACGCTTCACCCAAACCACGCGCCGCGCCCGTGATGAGCACGCGACGCTGGTGCAAAAGCATGGTGGAAGGAGTCATGTTTATGTCTTATCGAAGAAACGTTGATTCTCTAATGATCAATTATCGCAGGCCGTGGCAAAATCTCAAGAGACTTCAGCGATTCTTTATCATATGAGTCGTTAAATGCTGGCACAACACAAAGGAAATCATCATGGACATGGGTATCGCGGGCCGTTGGGCTCTGGTTGGCGGCGCTAGTAAAGGGCTCGGCTATGGCTGCGCTGCAGCTTTGGCGGCTGAGGGCGTGAACCTGGTGATGGTCTCGCGCGGGCGCGAAGCGCTCGAAGCATCCGCTACAAAAATAAGAGCACTCTGCGCAGATTCTATGCCGGCTGATCGGCCAAATAGCATTCGAAATGCACCAGAAATTCGTACCGTGGCGGCAGACATCACCACGCCGCAAGGCCGCAGTGCTATCTTTGCGCTGCGCAAAGATTTCGATATTGTCGTGACCAATGCGGGCGGCCCACCCACGGGCGATTTCCGTACGTGGGATCGGGATACTTGGCTTGCCGCACTGGATGCCAACATGCTCACGCCGATTGAGTTGATCAAAGCCACGGTCGACGGCATGGCTGCGCGCGGCTTTGGCCGCATCATCAACATCACGTCCAGCGCCGTCAAAGCGCCGATTGATATTCTGGGCTTGAGTAACGGCGCACGCAGTGGCTTGACGGGCTTTGTGGCTGGCGTTTCCCGCAGCAAGCTCGCTGCCCAGGGCGTGACCATCAACAACTTGCTGCCCGGTGCATTCGACACCGATCGCCTGAAAACCACCATGAAGGGCGCGGCTGAAAAATCAGGCCAGTCGATGGACGCTGTGATGGATGCCAGACGCAAAACCATACCGGCCCAGCGCTTTGGCACACCCGCCGAGTTTGGTGCGATCTGCGCCTTTTTATGCAGTGTGCATGCGGGCTACATGACAGGGCAAAACGTGCTGGCCGACGGCGGGGCTTATTTGGGGACGTTTTAGGTCTTTACCAATCTGACCCCAAGCACCCCTGCCTTGGGCGCACGCTGAACGAATTTCTTGTCAAAGGTGGCGAAGGTTTCGCCTTCAACCCTTTGCGCGGCATGCAGGGCATCGGCAAAGT
>JAYWHR010000004.1:0-1691 GCA_043777675.1 Comamonadaceae bacterium
GATCGCCCCAATTTAAAGATGACGGTGATCGGCCAAGCCAGCCTCGAGATGGAGCGCGAAGGCTATAAAAAAGAGCGGATTAAGGCCTTGGTGGCTGCCGAAAAACGCCGCACCGTGGTGGTCACTGGCTTGGCTGGGAGCGCAACGCAAACTGCTGCAATGACCGTGAGCGAGGCCGAATACCTCATCTTGCTCAAAGAAGTTTACAAACGCTCCAATGTGCCCAAGCCACGCAATGCGATCGGCTTAGCCAAGGACATTCCCGCAACCGAAATGGAAGCTCTGCTACTTGCTAGCCTGCCTGTATCTGAGCAAGCGATGCAAGAGCTGGCTCTCGCGCGCGGCGTAGCTGTGCGCGATCATCTGGCAAGTCTCGGCCTTCCTTCCGATCGGCTGTTTTTAGGGGCTCCGAAGGTCGTGGCCAAGGACGACAAATGGTCACCTCGAGCGGAGCTGAATTTGGCTGCGCCTTGAACCATGACCGCTTCTTGAGGCCGTTGCTGCTGGCCTGCAACACACGCTTGCCGCCACGGCTATCCCCCGGCGCGTGTTGTCGGCATGATTGGGGCCGGCTCATCCGCGCAAATTTCTTTGCACAGCTAAAAAAAACACGGCAAAATATTCTACAGAATGCTACATATTCAATAGCAGATTGCCTAATGAACACGCCGGCTAAATGCTCTTTTTAGCGTAGAAAAGAACTTTTCATCTACTTTACAACCCAGCGGCATATGCCGCTGTCAGCGTAAGCGCTAGGAAGCGCGTTAGAACTGCATATAGTTATAAGTATGGATGGAGTCGTTACATGAAAATCTCGCACTTTCTTACCTTGGGTAGCCTTGCGGCGGCTAGCTTCGCCCTGCCTGGCGTCGCTTTTGCGCAAGAGCAGGGGCGAGTGATCTCCTCCACACCTCTCATCGCGCAAGTGGCTGTGCCGCGACAGGTTTGCACTAATGAGCAAGTCACCTCGCAAACCCAGCACAAATCCGGTGCAGGAGCGCTGATGGGCGGTGTGGCCGGTGGGGCGCTAGGCAATGCGGTGGGCAATGGCAATGGCCGCGCAGCAGCTACCGTGATTGGGATTTTTGGCGGCGCGATTTTAGGCGACCGGATCGAAGGCGTTCAGCCCCAAGCGCAAACTCAAAACGTGCAACGCTGCATTACACAAACTTTCTATGAAAACCGTGCTGTTGGCTACAACGTCGTGTATGAATTCAATGGCAAGCAATATCAGGTCCAAATGCCGCAAGATCCGGGGCCTTTTGTGAGCCTGCAAGTGACGCCTGTAGGTGCTCCAACCCAGCAACCCGCACCCGCCATGCCTTTGCCTGCGCCGGTGATCCTGCCGCCCGTCACGCAGGCTCCCGTATTGACTCAGCCGGTGGTGATTGAAAGCTCGACCGTTTACGTGCAACACGTACCGGTTTATGCGCAGCCTTATTTTTATCAGTATCCGGTGCATGTGCGTCCTGCACCGGTGATCATCCATCAGCCGTATTATGGCCATGGGGGCTATGTGCATAGGCCACCCCAGCATCGCCCGCATCATGGCGGCGTGCGGGTGAATATTGGGTACTCTGCCCACTTGCGCTGATCTGATCTCGCTTTGATCCGAAGGCCTTGGTTCGCGCCAAGGCCTTTTTCATGATGTTTTGATCAGTTGGAAGCACTTCTGCGGGATAGAATCAGCG
>JAYWHR010000005.1:0-20574 GCA_043777675.1 Comamonadaceae bacterium
GCCGGGAAGCGGTGCGAGAGGCCGTCGCGCACGGTCTTGGTTTGGGGGTGGTGGCGCAAACTGCTTTTGTTGCAGATACCCGTTTGGTCGTGCTGCCTATCGCAGATATGGACCTAAGTACCCACGTACATGTCATCTGCCTGGCCGAGCGGCAATCAGCTCCCCTAGTTGCCGGGTTTTTAGCGGTGGTGGACGGACTCAAATCGGATAAAAAAGCGCAGGCTCTCATGTAAGGCTGCGTCCGCGACAACACCAGCGTAATGTCAGAAAAAATTAAAAACCCGCAGAACTCAAGCTCTGCGGGTTTCATTTTGTCAGCGATTTGCGCCTTTAACTGCATCACTACAGGCTAGGGCGCAAACCAGACGTTGGACCTTACATATCCATGCCGCCCATACCACCCATGCCGCCCATACCGCCACCCATGCCGCCGCCCGATGGGGCGTCGTCTTTTGGTGCTTCTGCAATCATGGCTTCTGTGGTCAGCATCAAGCTGGCAACAGACGCTGCGTTTTGCAGTGCGGTGCGCGTTACTTTGGTTGGGTCCAGGATACCCATTTCAATCATGTCGCCGTACGTTTCGTTGGCTGCGTTGTAGCCGTAGTTGCCCTTGCCAGCCATCACGGCTGCCACAACCACTGAAGCCTCGCCGCCGCCGTTGAAGACGATTTCGCGCAGGGGCGCTTCAATCGCTTTCATCACCAGCTTGATGCCGGCGTCCTGGTCGGCGTTGTCGCCTTTGAGGGTGCCAACAGCTTGCTTGGCGCGCAAGAATGCAACGCCGCCACCAGCCACAATGCCTTCTTCAACCGCAGCGCGGGTCGCGTGCAGCGCGTCTTCAACGCGGGCTTTTTTCTCTTTCATTTCGACTTCGGTAGCCGCGCCGACCTTGATCACGGCAACACCGCCAGCCAGCTTGGCCACGCGTTCTTGCAATTTTTCACGGTCGTAGTCGGAAGTTGCTTCTTCGATTTGCACGCGCACTTGTTTGACGCGGGCTTCGATGTCAGCAGCAGCGCCTGCACCGTCGATGATGATGGTGTTTTCTTTGCCCACTTCGATGCGTTTGGCTGAACCCAGATCAGCCAAGGTGACTTTCTCCAGCGTCATGCCGATTTCTTCTGCAACGACTTTGCCGCCGGTGAGAATAGCGATGTCTTCCAACATAGCTTTGCGGCGATCGCCGAAGCCTGGGGCCTTGACAGCGACCACTTTCAAGATGCCGCGAATCGTGTTGACCACGAGTGTTGCCAAGGCTTCGCCTTCAACTTCTTCTGCCACGATGAGCAATGGGCGGCCCGCTTTTGCCACGGCTTCGAGCGTAGGCAGCAAATCACGGATGTTGCTGATTTTCTTGTCGTACAAGAGTACGAAAGGGTTGTCGAGCAAAGCGGATTGCTTTTCTGGGTTGTTGATGAAGTAAGGGCTCAAGTAGCCGCGGTCAAACTGCATGCCTTCAACGATGTCGAGCTCGTTGTCTAGGCTCTTGCCGTCTTCCACGGTGATCACGCCTTCTTTGCCCACTTTGTCCATCGCCTTGGCGATGATATCGCCAATGGAGGTGTCAGAGTTGGCAGAAATGGAGCCGACTTGGGCGATTTCTTTGCTGGTCGTCGTTGGCTTAGAAGCTTTCTTCAACTCAGCGACCAAAGCCGTCACAGCTTTGTCGATACCACGCTTCAGATCCATCGGGTTCATGCCAGCGGCCACGTATTTCATGCCTTCGCGCACGATGGCTTGTGCCAACACGGTAGCGGTGGTGGTGCCGTCGCCAGCGTTGTCAGACGTTTTGGAAGCAACTTCCTTGACCATCTGAGCGCCCATATTCTGGAGCTTGTCTTTGAGTTCGATTTCTTTAGCCACCGATACACCGTCTTTGGTCACGGTTGGGGCGCCGAAAGAGCGCTCCAAGACCACATTGCGACCCTTGGGGCCCAAGGTGACTTTCACTGCGTTGGCGAGAATGTTCACGCCTTCGACCATACGTGCGCGGGCTTCGCCGCCGAAAATTACGTCTTTTGCTGCCATGATAGGCTCCTAAAAACAGTTAAATATGAATGAAATCAGCATCTAGCCGGCATAGAATATGCGCGGAGTGCTATTAAATAATGAGCAAAGAATTTTAATCAGTTGAGTACAGAGCACCCGGCTGCTGGGCAGGTCGTTTGGTCCGTCCCGCAAACAAATTATTTTTCCACGACAGCGAAGAGGTCATCTTCTTTCATGACAAGCAACTCATCGCCGTCAACTTTGACGGTTTGGCCGCTGTATTTGCCAAACAAAACCTTGTCGCCCACCTTCACGGTGAGGGCTTTGATTTCGCCTTTGTCATTGGTGCGGCCAGGGCCAACTGCCAAGACTTCGCCTTGATCAGGCTTTTCTGCGGCTGCATCGGGAATGACGATGCCAGAGGCAGTTTTGGTTTCGCTATCAACGCGCTTGACGATCACGCGATCGGCTAATGGACGTAGTTTCATTGCATCTCCTAAGAATAAAAACAACAATATTGTTGAATTGGGTTGCGCAACGTGGAAGTTAGCGCATGCTGACTACACAGCAGCGCACTAAATTGTTAGCACTCGCTGGTGTAGAGTGCTAATCATAGCGGCTTTTTGTGAAATTTCAATGACAGTCGTGTTTCTAAATACACATGAGCCATGAAAACCCTAGGCCCGATTGGGCACGCTTTGTGCAACGATTAAACCTGATGAGCATTGACCTGTCACCCAACTCGGAGAATCCTATGACTTTGCAATTTACTCTTAAATCCATAGCACTCAGCGCAGCATTGATGCCGGCTATTGCAGCTTTTGCACAAGAAAAAGTAACTTTTGGCACGAATTGGTTTGCCCAGCCCGGCCATGGCGGCTTTTATCAGGCGGTGGTGGATGGCACGTATAAAAAATACGGCCTAGACGTGGAAATCGTGCAAGGTGGCCCGCAGGTCAACAATCGCCCTCTTCTACCGGTGGGAAAGCTCGATTTTCTAATGACTGGCAATTTGCTACTTACCTTTGATAACGTAAAAAACAAAGTGCCAACGACGGTGGTGGCTGCAATCTTCCAAAAAGATCCACAAGCGATTTTTGCGCATCCTGATCAAGGCTATCGCAACTTCGCCGATGTAGCCAAAGCACCTACAGTTTTCATCAGCAAAGACGGCCAATTCTCCTTTTGGCAATGGATGAAAGCTGAACACGGCTTCAAAGATGAGCAGCTTAAGCCCTATGCATTCAATGTGGGCCCGTTCTTGGCTGACAAAAAATCCGCGCAGCAAGGCTATTCCATCAGCGAGCCAGTGAGCATCAAGGCGCAGGCTGGCTTCGATCCGATGGTATTTTTGTTAGCAGACAACGGTTTTTCTACCTACAGTACCACCATAGAGACGCGCACAGAGTTGGTGAAGAGTAAGCCAGAATTGGTGCAGAAATTTGTGGATGCCTCTTTAATCGGCTGGTACAACTATATGTATGGCGACAACAAAGCCACCAACGAATTGCTGAAAAAGACGAATCCGAATTTAACGGATGCGGGCATCGCAGGCAGCATTGACTTGATGAAGAAGTTAGGCATCGTCGATAGCGGCGAAGCCCTGCAAAACGGTATCGGCGCAATGAGCCAAGCTCGCATCAAAGATTTCCACGACAAGATGGTCAAAGCTGGCCTCTATAAACCAGGCGATGTGGATCTTAGTCTTGTTGCGACCACTCAGTTCGTGAATAAAAAAGTGGGTATGGATGTGAAGCAACGCCTCGGTGGCAAATAAATTGGCAAGTCATTTTGCGTACCCTGATCGTTTATTGCCATCCCAATCCGCAAAGTTTCAGTGCAGCACTTTATAAAGTGGCGCAAGAGGCTCTACGCTCGCGTGGCCACGAGCTTCTCTGCATCGATCTGTATGCCGACGACTTTGAGCCCGTGCTGAGCCTTCAAGAGCGCATAGACTATCTGCCCAATCCAAAAGCAATTGAAGCCAAGGTGCAATCGCACGTCGATGCGCTACGCTGGTGTGAGCACATTGTCTTCATTTTTCCGATTTGGTTTTATGGGCCGCCGGCCATGCTCAAGGGATGGTTGGAGCGCGTGTGGCTGCCCGGTGTGGCTTTCCTGCCGCCGCCGCAAAAGGGCAAGACGGCTGTGCCCGGTTTGCAGCACATCTTGCGCCTCACCGTCATCACGCATGGCGGCTCGCCTTGGTGGTGGCTGAAAATCATGGGCGATCCCTGCAAGCGCCTCTTCACACGCGGCCTCAGAGCGATCATGGCTAAGAGTTGCCGCAGCACTTTTATGCAGCTGCACAATATGAACAACGTGAGTCGTGAAGATTGCGAAATATTTATTGACAAAGTGCGGCTTGCGCTTGCGAGGATGTGAGATGAAAAGTGTGTTGAACGCGGCGGCGCGACGCAATATGGATCAGATAAAAGAATCTCTCAGCGAGGAAGCTCTGGCGAAAGCCGCCCTTGCCATTCGTTTACGCACTCAAGACTCACCTGCACTTACCCGTGAATCGGATGGTCTTAAGGCCGCCAACGCACAGCCCAAAGCTTTACCTTCGGTAGGTGATGCGCCAGATACCTCAGGTGCCCACCCTGCTCAATCCCCTAGCCAAGCCGGCCAGCCATTGGCCAACTATCTGGCCGCCAAGCGCGTGGGCAATTTGCTCTACATGAGTGGCGTGATTGCGGTCGATCCAGTTGCGAAAAAAGTCGTCACATCTTATGAAGATTTGCCTCCGCAAGCACGCGCGGAATTGCGCCTGTTGGGCTATGACACTGGCCAGCTCAGCGTGGATATCTTCGAAGCTCCCATCGTCGCACAGAGCTGGTTTGTGCTCTCGCATATTCGCACTCTTGCTGAACAACACGGTGCGCAGATGAGCGATGTATTCAAGCTCGTGCAGTATTTCCGCGATCTGCGGCATTACCCCGCCTACAACCGCGTGAGGCAAGTTTTCTGCCCAGCGGGGGTGGTGAGTACCGTTGTTGAAGTCTCAGGTATGCTACCTACTTCTGAAGTAGTGATTGAAATTGAGGCAACGGCTTTGTTACCATAACGATGCGTCAATAAAAAAAACCTGCCATTTTCATGGCAGGTTTTTGCTAGCTCAAAACCCCATCAGGGCTTGCTGGCTGTTGGAAACGGCCAAGCAGCCTGCGGGTTCAGAGTCGTCTGAGCCGCAGGGGCAGCGGGTGCTTTCGCAGCTTTCGCAGCGGGCTTTTTCGCAGCTTTCTTGGCAGCAGGCTTTTTGGCGGCAGGCTTTTTAGCTGCTGCTTTTTTAGCTACTTTTTTAGCTGCTGCTTTTTTTGCAGGCGCCTTTTTAGCAGGTGCTTTTTTAGCTGCTGCTTTTTTTGCAGGCGCTTTTTTCGCAGCTGGCTTCTTAGCTGCTACTTTTTTGGCTGCAGGCTTTTTAGCAGCGACTTTTTTTGCCGGTGCTTTTTTAGCTGCTGCCTTTTTAGCGGCGGGCTTCTTCACTGCTGCTTTTTTTGCAGCGGGTTTCTTTGCAGCGGCCTTTTTTGCCGGCGCTTTTTTCGCAGTTGCCATGATTGTTTCTCCTAGATCTAGTTTACGGATCAACAGTAAAAACACTTTGCGCACAGATGTGCACCAAGCGATTCAAAGGACTGAGCCTTACGACTCAACACCTTGAATAGGATTGGTTCGCCGGCTCTTTTTTGAGCCTTTGGCAAACCTGAACGCCACTCGCTGTGAGGATTTCGAATTGAAATTGCCTGCTTATCTGCAGGTCAATCCCAAGACAGTGCACCACCCGACTGGTATTCAATCACTCTCGTTTCGAAGAAGTTACGCTCCTTCTTCAAATCGATCATTTCACTCATCCACGGAAAAGGATTAACTTCACCGGGGAACAATTCTTCCAAGCCGATCTGCACCGCACGGCGGTTGGCAATGTAGCGCAAATAGCCTTTGAACATCGAAGCATTCAGCCCAAGAACGCCGCGCGGCATAGTGTCTTCGGCATAGGCATACTCGAGCTCGACGGCTTGCATGAACAAGCCATTGATCTCAGCTTTGAACTCAGTCGTCCACAAATGTGGATTTTCTAGCTTGATTTGATTGATCAGATCAATGCCGAAATTGCAATGCATCGATTCATCACGAAGGATATATTGATACTGCTCAGCTGCGCCCATCATCTTGTTTTGACGACCGAGCGCCAAAATCTGCGTGAAACCGACATAGAAGAACAAGCCTTCCATCAAGCAGGCAAATACGATCAAGCTTCTCAGGAGCTTCTGATCATTTTCTGGCGTGCCAGTGACGAAATGCGGATTGGTCAGGATATCTATGAAAGGAATGAGGAACTCATCCTTATTCCGGATGCTCGCCACTTCATGATAGGCGTTGAAGATTTCGCTCTCATCCAAGCCGAGCGATTCCACGATGTATTGATACGCGTGTGTGTGAATGGCTTCTTCAAATGCTTGACGCAACAAGAATTGGCGGCACTCAGGTGCTGTGATGTGGCGATAACTGCCGAGCACGATGTTGTTCGCTGCCAAAGAGTCAGCCGTTACAAAGAAGCCAAGATTGCGCTTGATCAGGCGGCGTTCGTCATCGGTTAGGCCATTGGGATCTTTCCACAAAGCGATATCGCGCGTCATGTTGATCTCTTGCGGCATCCAGTGATTCGCACAGGTGGCCAAATATTTTTCCCAAGCCCATTTGTATTTGAAGGGCACGAGCTGATTCACATCTGTGGCTCCATTGATGATGCGCTTGTCTGCGGCATTCACGCGGCGATGGGTACTGGCTTGATTGGAATGCTCAGCAGCTTGTGCGTTTTGAGCAAAATTCGCTGGCATAGGCGCACCATCATCTAAAGTAGTGCGAGTCGCAGCAGCGATTGGCGAATGCAATGCATCCAAGTGGCTCGGCGCTTGATGCGGTTGGCCACTTGTATTAAGCGCTTGCAGTGCGGGTTTGACTTCTTCGTCCCAGGTCAACATAACTAATTGCTCCGATTATGAGAGCAGATGCGCGTAAATGCAAATTTCATGCATGTGTTGCGACATCTTTGCTCGATTTTGTGTTGTTGAATTACATCGCTTTTACATCACGCTTAATTTTTCGCAGCGCTATTGATTGCTATGAAATAAATAGCATGCGAAAAATCTGTGTGCTTGCAAATACTTTGTGCTTCCTATTGGCAGGATTCGCAGGTGGGATCATCCACACCGCAGAATCTAATATCAGTTGCTGGCATGGCCGACAATTGCGCTTGCGCGGCAGCAGCAGCTGCCTCCATTGCACTTGGCTTGGCTGCTTGCTTAGATGCGCTCTTGACACCAGCACCACCCGCACCACCACCCGACGACACCGCGTTAAGCTGGCTTGAAGTGACAGTAGACTTCTCAGCGTGCGTGGCACCAACAGTACGCAAATAGTAGGTGGTTTTGAGGCCACGCAACCATGCAAGTTTGTAGGTGTCATCCAATTTTTTGCCTGAGGCACCCGCCATATAAATATTGAGCGATTGCGCTTGATCAATCCACTTCTGGCGGCGCGCTGCGGCTTCAATAACCCATGTTGTGTCTACCTCAAAAGCTGTGGCGTACAAGGCTTTGACATCTTGCGGCACGCGATCAATGGGGCGCAACGAGCCATCAAAGTGCTTGAGATCAACCACCATCACGTCATCCCACAATCCGAGACGCTTCAAATCGCGCACTAAGTAATGGTTGATCACGGTGAATTCGCCAGACAGGTTGGACTTGACCGACAGGTTGCCAAAGCAGGGCTCAATACATGCGTCAACGCCGATGATGTTAGAGATGGTTGCGGTCGGTGCAATCGCCACACAATTGGAATTACGCATGCCATCTTGTGCAATTTTTTTGCGCAAAGCATCCCAATCCATGGTGCTGGAGCGATCCACTTCCACATAACCACCCCGCTCTTTAGCGAGCATATCCAAAGTATCGAGCGGCAAGATGCCACGATCCCACAAGGAACCTTTGTAGCTAGTGTATTTACCGCGCTCTTTAGCCAAATCAGTGGAAGCCCAGTAAGCGTAGTAGCAAATAGCCTCCATGGATTCATCAGCAAACTTCACCGCTGCATCCGAACCATACGGCGTCCGCAGTTCATACAAGCAGTCTTGGAATGACATCAAACCCAAACCAACAGGGCGGTGACGCATATTGGAGTCACGCGCTTTTTTCACGGCATAGTAATTGATGTCGATCACGTTGTCCAGCATGCGCATGGCGGTGGTGATGGTTTTTTGCAGCTTGACGCGATCAATCTCTTTACCATTCACACCGTCTTTCAAATGCTGCACCAGATTGACTGAGCCCAAATTACAGACGGCGGTTTCGGTGTCTGACGTATTCAGTGTGATCTCGGTACACAGATTCGAAGAATGCACCACACCAGCATGCTGTTGTGGCGAGCGCACATTGCAAGCATCTTTGTAGGTGATCCAAGGATGCCCGGTTTCAAACAACATGGTCAGCATCTTGCGCCACAAGTCAGGCGCAGAGAGGGTTTTGTGCAGTGCGATTTCGCCACGCGCAGCTTTTTGCTCATAGCCCACGTAGGCTTTCTCAAATGCTGACCCAAACAAGTCATGCAAATCAGGTGCATCGTGAGGAGAGAACAAAGTCCAATTGCCCTTTTCCATCACGCGGCGCATGAAAAGATCAGGAATCCAGTTGGCAGTGTTCATGTCGTGCGTCCGGCGGCGATCATCGCCAGTGTTTTTACGCAGTTCTAGGAACTCTTCAATATCCAAATGCCAAGTCTCAAGGTAAGTACAGACTGCGCCTTTGCGTTTGCCGCCTTGATTCACAGCCACTGCCGTATCGTTAACCACCTTCAGGAAGGGAACAACACCTTGCGATTCACCATTGGTGCCTTTGATGTGGGCGCCCATGGAACGAACACGCGTCCAATCATTACCCAAGCCACCGGCAAACTTAGAAAGCAGAGCGTTTTCCTTGATGGATTCGTAAATTCCGTCCAAGTTATCCGGCACAGTGGTCAGATAGCAAGACGACAGTTGCGAGCGCAGCGTACCACTGTTAAACAAAGTGGGCGTGCTACTCATGAAGTCAAACGAACTGAGCACGTCATAGAATTCAATGGCACGAGCTTCACGGTCGATTTCGTTGAGCGACAAACCCATGGCGACACGCATGAAGAGCGCCTGAGGCATTTCTATGCGGGTTTTGCGCACGTGCAGTAGATAACGGTCATACAAGGTTTGCAGGCCGAGATAATCGAACTGCAAATCGCGCTCGGGTTTAAGAGCAGCGCCCAAGCGTTTCAAATCAAACTGCGCTAATTTTTCGTCGAGCAACTCGTTCTCAACGCCCTTACGAATGAACTGAGGGAAGTAGTCTGCATAAGCCTCCACCATTTCAGCTTGACTGGTTTCCTTACCCAAAATTTCCTTGCGAATCGTATGCAGCAACAGCCGAGATGTGGCGTAGGTGTAATCTGGCTCTTTTTCAATCAGGGTACGGGCAGCGAGAATTGAGGCTTTGTAAACCTCATCAACCGGCACACCATCATAGAGATTGCGCAGGGTCTCAGCCATGATGGGAGCTGGGCTGATATCTTTGCCAAGGTTGGCGCAAGCAGATTCGATCAGACCTTGTAATTGCGCCATATCAAGTGGCACACGCTTGCCGTTGTCGATCACGTGCAATGTAGGGGTAGCCGCGGAGGTTGTGACTGGCGTTTTGGCGCGCTCTTGCGCGCGGCGCTCACGGTAGAGAACATAGGAACGGGCGACCTCTAGGTGCTCACCGCGCATCAAACCCAGCTCAACTTGATCTTGTACGTCTTCAATATGAAAAGTACCGCCGCCTGGGCGTGAGCGCATCAGAGCGCGCATGACATTACTGGTCAAAGCATCCACAGCCTCGCGCACGCTGGCCGACGCTGCGCCTTGCGTGCCATGCACAGCCAAGAAAGCTTTCATCATGGCTACAGCAATTTTGCTAGGTTCAAAGGGAACGACTGCGCCATTGCGGCGGATGATTTGGTAACTGCTGTAAGGGCTGCTGGCTGGCTGCGTTGATGCTGCATTCGTGGCAGCTACATCGCTCGCTAAGTAAGACACGTTTGAGCCCGTTTGAATGGTTGTTGTTTGCATTGCTTCCTCGTGGGTTGATCTCGGTTGACGTTGTTGTGAACTGCTTGGAAAATAATTTTTATGCTCAGCGCATGCTATCAAATAAATAGTCGATGTGCAATAGCTAATACACTATATCTAGTGTTTGAATGCTCAGCAAGACACTATAGGTAGTGTATCGGGCTCTGCGGCTCAATACGCACGCAAGGCTGATGAACTGGTAAGAAAACACAACAAAAAGAAGAAAGAAAACCTTCTGAGCTGCATACTTTTGATGTAAGAAAATCTTATCGCCACTTGCTCTAAAAAGAGATAAAGCAAAATTTTTGCACATTCATTTGGTGCAGTGTCATCGGCCAAGCCGCGCGCTAGCTGGTATGGCTTTTTCAGAGTCAAGCCAGATAAGGCTCCACAGGCTTTTTCCAAGCGCAAGCCCCGTCAAGCCTCACTTCACGACATGAGATCGCAAAAAACTTGATGGCGACTTAACCAAGTCAGTATTTCATCACTTCAAAATAGGTAGCATGGGAAAACACTGACGCGCCCAACCTACAGTTTTTTGCAAGTGCTGCCAATCAAAGCCTGCGCCCGGATCAAATTTCCGGCCCGGTGCGATGTGCTCATGTCCGATCACATGCAAAATTGGATAGCGTGTTCGCAACTGCTGGCATAAAGCGCCCAAGCATTCGTATTGCGCGGACTCAAAAAGCTGGCCCTCCAAGCCTTCGAGCTCAATGCCCACTGAGTAGTCATTGCAATTACTGCGTCCCATGTAGCTCGATTGCCCCGCATGCCAAGCACGGTCATCACCGCTGACAAATTGCCAGAGCTTGCCGTTGCGCTCAATATAGAAATGTGAAGACACTTCCATTCCGTGTATGGTTTCAAAATACGGATGTGCGTGCCGATCAAGTCGATTCGTAAACAACTGCTGCACTTGCCCGCCGCCATACATACCTGGCGGCAAACTAATAGAGTGCACTACAACAAGATCAATCACCGCTTGTAGAGGCCGTGCACTGAAATTCGGAGAATCGAGCCTCTGCGCGCTGCTCAACCAGCCCGATTGCCACACAACAGCACTTTCAGCTTTTGCCTTCATCAACATCAATCCCTAAACGCGCCATGCGATAGCGAATCTGCCGCAGACTCATGCCCAAGCGCGCAGCGGCGGCTGTACGGTTAAAGCCTGTGTCTTTGAGCGCGGCAACCAAGATATCTCGCTCTTGCTCATCCAAATGAGCTTGCAGATCGCTGGGCAAAATACCTATCGAATCTGCAGTCGCTGCCTGCAAGCTGACAGACGATTTTTCTGCGACTGCCATGCAAGCATTCTCATGCTCATCCAGCGATAAACCGCTCCCGTCAGAAAGTGCAACTGCACGATGCAAGAGATTTTCCAGCTCACGCACATTCCCAAGCAGAGGCAGTGCTTGCAGTTGTGCAAGGAAACTGCTGCTTGCGCGAGGCACATTCTCGCCAGATTCTCTAGCAATACGTTCAAGCAAACAACTCACAAGCGCTGGCAAATCTTCTCGGCGTTGGCGCAGCGCAGGCAAAGCCATATCAATCACATTAATGCGATAAAACAAATCTTGCCGGAATTGGCCGGCAGCCACGGCGGCAGTCAAATCCTTGTGTGTGGCGCTGACAATACGTACATTCACGGGCAACTCTTGCGTATCACCAATTGGGCGCACGCTTCGCTCTTGAATCGCGCGTAGTAATTTGGCTTGCATGGCCAAGGGCAGATCGCCCATTTCATCCAAGAAGAGTGTGCCGCCATGTGCAGCTTGGAAGAAACCTTCGCGATCTGCAGCCGCGCCTGTGTACGCGCCTTTGCGCGCACCAAAAAATTCGGCCTCTAGTAAATTTTCAGGAATCGCGCTGCAATTGACTGCCACAAAAGGGCCTTCGCTGCGATGGCTGCAAGCGTGAATCGCACGCGCAACCAGCTCTTTGCCTGTCCCTGATTCGCCGCGCACCAGCACAGGCGCCATACTACGCGCTACCTTGGCGATACGCGCGCGTAATTGGCTCATTACCTCCGAATCGCCCACAATAGCGGCTAAAGCTTGAGAAGCGGATTCGCTTTGCAGCTCAAGCGCAGAATGAGTTTGCTGCAAATTCGCAGGTTTTTGCTGTGTGAACGCTTGCGTGTCACTTTGACTCAATTTCACCGCCTGCGCCACCACCGCGCGAAACTGCTTCAAATCAACTGGCTTACTTAAATAATCAAATGCGCCCGCCTTTAGAGCCTCGACCGCATTTTCCGCAGAGCCGTGCGCCGTGATTACCACGCATCGCTCGCTACGCTGCGCCTGCGACAAAAATTTCAACACCTCTAGCCCCAAACCATCAGGCAACTGCATATCAGAGACGACGGCGTGGAAGCTGCGAGATTCAAGCGCTGCTAACGATTGCGCCACACTGTCTGCTGTGAAGACTTCATACCCCTCGCGCGTGAGACTCAGCTCATACAAAGTACGCAAATCGGGTTCATCATCAATCACGAGCACGCTAGGCGACATGCGAGAAGAAGCATCGGAAGTGGACAACATGCGTGGATTGTAGGGTCAGAAACGCGATATCGGCGCGGGTTGCGAAGACATGAAAGACATCGGTTGAGTGACGTCCACATTCGCGCGCAATTGCACTAGAAAATCATTGCCCTCGCGCTGCCCCGTTTGGGCCACGCTCAAGCGCGCAGTGCGTTGATACGTGATCGTGGCGTGATGCCTCACGCACAGTTCGCGGCAAATGTACAACCCCAAACCACTGGAGCGACTTTGTGAACTGAAGAACGGTTCAAACAAATGGCGCTGCACGCCTTGCTCAATCGGCGCGCCATCGCTCCACACACTGAGCTGCCAGAGCCCTAGATGCAGGCCAGGAGAAAAATTCACCTGAATCGCGCTGGGCTGCTTGCTGGCATGGCGCAGTGCGTTATCTAGCAAATTAATGAGCACACGCCGCAAGTGATCCGCTTCAAATTCGATAGCATCGCGCACATATTCTATGCCGGCTACAAGGATATTTTGTGCTCTATTTTGCTCCATCCAGTCATCACAGACGCTCTTGATAAAACGCGAAGCATCATGCAATGTGGCTGCATGATGCGTACCGCTTTGCGCCCGAGATACATCCAGCACATCTTCCACAACACGGTTGAGCCGTTGCACATTCTGCGCAACCATGCGCACCAGTTTTTGGTGACCGCTTTCACTCATTTCCTCGGCTAACAGCGCGTTGGCCTGAGCAATCGCAGACAGAGGATTGCGAATTTCATGCGCCATCGCCGCTGACATTCGGCCCATTGCCGCAAGCTTTTCGGTGCGCATCTTTGCCTCCATCTCGCGAAAGTCTTCCAAAAACATGACGCACAGCCCGCCTTGAGCAAGCTCATCTGGCGTGACAGACAAAGAGGTCTTGACATGCAATTGACTTGATCCACCATAACCATCACTCACCGTGACATCACGCTCCATACCAATTTGCTCTGCAAAGCTATGCGCTGCGATGTCAGCAAGACCTTGCCATGCTGGCCGTGCAGCCAAAACAAAAGGTGGTTTGGCGGCCATCTGATCCACCCCTAACCCGGCACTCAGCATAAATTGTGCAGAAGGATTAGCCGCATGCACCACGCCATTTGCATCAATCACCAAGACACCATCACTGAGGTTGTCGATCACCAATTGATTCACCTGAATTTGCGCCCGTGCGGCCATTTCACTACCGCGCGCTACGCGCTCTTGGCGCACCAAACGTGTCGCCAGTTGATTGGCCAAATACGCGACAACAAATAAGCCAATGCCAGTGATTGATGCCTGGATATATCTACTAGCCGCATCCGATGAACCAGCGACTGTGTATTGAAGGGCATCAAGCAGCAAGGCGACTGTCACTGTGGCAGCTGTGCCTAGCGCTAAAAGCAATGGCCCGAGCACTGCAGCGAGCAGCACTGGCAAAGCAAATAAAGGTGCAAAGTTGATCGTACCGACCTGCATGTACAGTAGGGCGCCAAAAACCACAACATCGACGCCAATGGTGATCAACCATTGAGGATCAAAACGTGCCCCAGGCAACGTTGGCCGGCCAAGCACACGCACCCATACCGTGAGCGCCAAGTAAGACAAACTGATAACTAGAGCGATGCTCTGTGGTGGCTGGCCGATGATTCGCAGATAGAGTAGCAAAAGCAGGAGCACACCAGCCACCAAGATGCGTGCGGCCATAAAGCCGCGCCACAGCCTAGGCAGACCGCTGTCACGATCCGATAAATCCAATTGTCGCGATGCAGCGGCGTTGGAGTCGAGTAACGCGCTAAAGCGGCTCTGGCCTTCTTCCATCAAGACTCTCGCTGCTGGCGATGCGCCAAGCTACAGTAATGATTCTTCTTCCCCTGCAAGGCATCGGTCTGCGGTAGGTGCACGCCACAGACCGCGCAGCTCACCATGATTTGCGGCGTGCCGCTAGGCGCAGAGTCTTTGCGCTTTGGTTTCGCGGCTGCGTCACTGCGATCATCCGCACGATTTTTTCGCCACAGCCAAACACCGAGCAGCACCACCAAGATAACAACAGCGTATTTCAAAATAGTTCTCTCAAAGCATCAGGCCACTCGCTGGAGCAAGACTTCCAGCACAAAGCGCGAACCCACATAAGCGAGCAGTAAAAGCAAAGCACTGCCATACACAAAACGCGCTGCGCGCTTGCCACGCCAACCCCACTGCCAGCGCCCTAAGAGCAACAAGCCCATGGCGCCCCAAGCGAGCACGGAAAAAATCGTCTTGTGATTCCACTGCCAAGCCTTTCCAGCGCCATACAAATCTTCGCCAAAGAGCCAGCCCGCTAGCAAAGTGCCCGTGAGCAACACAAACGAGGCCATCACAAAACCAAACATCAAACGTTCCAGCGTCATTAAAGGTAGCCCCACGCTGGCCACAGCGCTACTCAGTGTTGCACGCATCTGCGCTTCTGCCCGGCGCATGAGCCAAGCATGTACCGTCGCCACGGCTAACAAACCATAAGCCGCCACGCCAAAGGCACCATGTAACGGCAACCAAATCGAAGCTTTTGCACCCAAAGCAGTGCCAGGAAACACCAAGCCTATCAACAAAGCTGCGCCTCCGAGCGCAGCGAGTGCACGCCGACTTTGCATCTGCGGATACAAGCGGCTTTCCACCGCGTACACCGTGAGCACTAGCCAGGCCATCACGGAAAGCGCCGGACCGAAGCCAAATCGCCCGGAAAACAAGGCGATGGCCAACACCAAGCCATGCGCCAGCCAAGCCAGCGCTAGGCTACTGGCCACAGCCTGCGGCTGGCGCGAAGTGAGAAGTGCAGGCACGGCGTAGGCCGCAAGCGCTAAGGCCGCAAGCACCCAAAACCAAGCTGGGAGGCTACTGGATAAAATCATGGCTTCTAGTTTACCTTTAGCAAGCGCTTGTGCAAGCGCTCTGCATTCACGAACCTCACGCTATGGCCTCAGCCCTCTCCGAACGCCTCTCAAAACTGGTCAAATCGATCAGTGGCCAAGCTCGCATCACAGAATCTAACGTGGCAGACATGTTGCGCGAAGTGCGCATGGCGCTGCTGGAGGCCGATGTGGCGCTGCCCGTGGTGCGCGATTTCATCGCCCGAGTCAAAGAAAAATCTCTTGGCCAGGAGGTGGTGGGCTCGCTCAAACCGGGTGAAGCGTTAGTAGGCATCGTCAACCGTGAGTTGGTGGCAACGATTGGTGCAGGTGTCAGCGACATCAATCTCGCTGCCCAGCCCCCAGCGGTGATTTTGATGGCTGGCTTACAAGGCGTCGGTAAAACCACCACGACGGCAAAGCTCGCCAAACACCTGATCACCAAGCGCAAAAAGAAAGTGCTCACCGTCTCGGGCGACGTGTATCGTCCCGCTGCGATTGAGCAGCTCAAAACTGTGACGGCGCAGGCCGGCGCGGAATGGTTTCCCTCAGATCCATCGCAAAAGCCAGCCGACATTGCGCGCGCGGCGATTGCGTATGCAAAGAACCATTACTTTGATGTGCTCTTGGTGGATACCGCTGGCCGCTTAGCGATTGACGCGCAGCTGATGCAAGAGATTCAAGAGCTTCACAGCATCTTGAATCCAGTCGAGACACTCTTCGTCGTCGATGCCATGCAAGGTCAAGACGCGATCAACACAGCCAAGGCCTTCAAAGATGCGCTGCCGCTCACGGGCATCATCTTGACCAAAACCGACGGTGATTCGCGCGGTGGCGCAGCGCTCTCTGTGAAGCAAATCACTGGCGTGCCGATCAAATTCGCCGGCACGAGCGAGAAGATTGATGGCTTAGAAGTGTTTGATGCCGAGCGCTTTGCGGGCCGCATCTTAGGCATGGGTGATATCTTGGCGCTGGTCGAGCAAGTCACGCAAAACGTGGACATGGCCGCTGCCCAAAAGATGGCCGAGAAGATGAAGAGCGGCGTGGGCTTCAATCTTCAGGACTTTTTAGAGCAAATACAACAGATGAAAAACATGGGCGGCTTATCCAGCCTGATGGATAAACTGCCCAGCCAGCTCGCTGGCAAGGCCTCTGCATTGGATATGAATCGCGCAGAAAAAGACATCGTGCGCAAAGAAGGCATCATCAACAGCATGAGCGGAAAAGAGCGCCGTAACCCCGGCCTCTTGATGGACGGCAAATCAAAAGCCAGCCGCAAACGCCGCATCGCTCAAGGCGCAGGCGTGCAAATTCAAGAAGTCAACCGCTTGCTCAATGAATTCAGCCAAATGCAAGACATGATGAAGAAAATGAAGGGCGGCGGCATGATGAAGATGATGAAAAAGCTCGGGGGTATGGGTGGCGGCGGCATGAAAGGCTTGCCGGGGATGGGTGGCGGGATGCCTAAACTGCCTTTTTGAAACGCTTGTACAAATAACCGTGTTCGCATGTACTTTGCTTGGCTCAAACGCCCGCCAGAGCACCCGGGGCGGATGGCTCCATGTCCTCCGGCGGCATCAAGGTTTGATTTGTCTTCGGTAAGTTGATCACGCCGCCTCCCCCTTTACTTACGCCATCCGCCCCGGGTGCTCTGGCGGGCTTGGCACAATTCGCGCATTCTTGGCGCGCCAGCTCATCCCATGCTCATCCGATGCAACGGAGAAAAGCGTAAGAGTTCAACTCTTTATTACCGCATCAATGTCATCTGTTGTCTCAGCAATGAAGTTTGTGTAAACTGCTACACAAGGAGTTCGACATGGCTACTAATCTTGCACTTGACCCCATTTTGCTAGACCGTGTTGTCGCGGTGAGCGGTGAACTCACCAAAAAGGCAGCAGTAACGCTTGCTTTGCGAGAATTCTTGGCGCGTCGTGAGCAAAAGCGGATTACTGAACTGTTTGGCAAACTGGAATGGGACGCGAGCTACGACTACAAAGCTGAGCGCTCCAGAGGATGACTCTTGAATGACTCTGCTCGTTGACACCAGCGTTTGGTCACTCGCGCTCAGGCGTGACGAAGAATCAAATCCATCCGATGTGGCACCTGAAGTGGTGGCGCTTCGCGCAGCATTGGCAGGCGCAGAATCGGTCGTTGTCAATGGCCTCGTCTTGCAGGAGTTATTGCAAGGCTTCGCAGGCCCGAAAGCACAAGAGTCCATCGTGGAGCGTTTCGCAGCGCTGCCCTTGATTCAACCCGACCGCGAAGATCACATCGCCGCCGCACAAATCCGCAACCTGTGCCGCAGAAACGGCGTTCAAATCGGGACGATTGATGCGCTACTGATTCAACTGTGTGGGCGCTACGATTTAACGCTGCTCTCAACCGATCAAGATTTTCAGCATGCTTCGAAGTATGTTCCGTTTCGGCGCTGGAGTTGAACCTGCTTTTTTGTATGCCGAAGCATAAATGGTCATGCCTTGTATGTGAGGCTTCGAACGTTGCCTCTGAGAGCTCGTGCCACCTGTGCGGTGCACCCTTACAGCTCAGCGCAAAAGACATTGAATCGCTGCGAGCCACATGGGAGTCAGCCGAAAACGATAAGACGAGTGTCATCAGTAGTTTGGGGCTACCTAGCAAGCTTGCTCTTTTTACTGCCGCCTATTTGGCAGTCCTATGGGCACTTTTTGGGCTTGCATCATCAAGTGCAGCGAACCCGATAGCTATTGGTATGCTGCTTGCTCCTTTACTCATACCTGTCCCAATTCTCATTCTTGCTTGGATAGTTGCAGTCATAAACGCCTTACTCAAAAGTAAAAGCGGGAAGTAAGGGCATCCAATTTTTACGGTTTTAAGCGTTTATGACATCTGACTACCGTTAACTTCGACGAAGTAAAAATGTTCAGCAGTAAAACACCAACCAAGCCGCAGGATGCGAGGTGGGTGATGGGATGCGGGGCTGTTCTATTCGCACTTGCTGCAGAGATTGCGCGCCAATCACGGTGGTGATGCAAATCATTTACACGAGCTACGAATGTCACTGCGCGTGGTGAATAGCCGCGCAGCGCATCGCACGCCTCGTGCCAACGTGAGCGGGTCGCGCCGAACAATCAAACAACGAAAATTTAAAGGGAATCGAAGGATAGCCGGCATAGAACCTGCGCGGAGCGCTATGAAAAGAGAAGCGTCAAGCAGCCTTCTCTTTCTCCTGCAACAAGCGCCACATCACCTTCCCGCTCCCACTCTTAGGCAGCGCAGCAGCAAACTCCACCACGCGAGGCACTTTGTAGATGGCCATGTTGTCTCGGCACCATTGCAAGATATCCTGCTCGCTCACCTGCCCCGCATGCGAGCTGCGCAGCACGACGATGGCTTTGACGCTTTCGCCGCGATACGCGTCTTGGGTGGCGATCACGCAAGCCTCAGCAATTGCGGGGTGTTTGAACATCAGTGATTCCACCTCCGCTGGCCAGACCTTGAAGCCGCTGGCGTTGATCATGCGTTTTAAGCGGTCTGTGATGAAGAAATAGCCCTCGATATCCACACGGCCTAAATCACCACTCCTGAAAAACACTTTGCCATCGCGCTCGAAGAATGCTTTCGCAGAAGCCTCAGGATTCTTCCAATAGCCTTTGAAATTCATCGGCCCGCTCATGACGATTTCACCTTGCTCGCCCACCGGCATCTCTCCCAAGGTTTCAGGATTCACCACACGCGAATCGCAGCTCATGAAGGGCACGCCTAGGCATTGCTGCTTGGGGCGATCTGTCGGGTTGCTGTGGCTGGGTGCGGCCGTCTCAGTGAGGCCATAGCCTTCCACGTAGCGCAAACCGAATTGCTCTAGCAAGCGCTGCGCCACAGCTTGCGGCATAGCCGCGCCGCCGCCTCCGATATACACCAAGCTACTCAAGTCGTATTGATCAAAGCTGGGCGAGGCGAGCAGATCAATCACCATGGTGGGAATGTTCGTCCAGTGCGTGACTTTATGGCGCGAGATCAAGCGGCCTGCCAAATCACGATCCCAGCGCGGCATGATCACCAGCGTTGCGCCCGCATAGAGGCTCGCATGCATGAGGCTGACCATGCCGGTGATATGAAACATCGGCACCGCTGCGAGCGTGACGTTTTGTGCCGTGCCGTTGCCCCACAAAATGCTGGCCACGGCGTTGTGCATGAGCGAGCCGTGGGTGTGCATACAGCCTTTGGGCAAGCCTGTTGTGCCGCTGGTATAGGGCAGCATGGCCAGATCGTCGCTCCTGGCTGAGACGGGCGGCATAGCTTGACTTGCAGACGTTGAAAACACATCTCTCCACGCATGCGCTTGTGTGTCCTGCAAAGCTGGCAGCTCATGCTTGGTGAGCAACCAATCGCGCCAGGCCGGCGGTATGTGTTGCTCCGCTTCCTGACCAAAGCCATCGCTCATGTGGGTCACGATTAAATGCTTGAGGCGCTGCTCAGGCGGCAATGCATTGGATGCTGCAGCCCACTCAGCAGCGAGATCTGCCGAGGTGATCACGATGCGCGTATCCGGATCGGTGATGTAGTGTTTGAGCTCCTCAGCTTTGTTCATCGGGTTCACGGGCACGACCACTGCATCCAGCCGAAGAATCGCAAAGTGCGAGATCACGAGCTGCGGGCAGTTTTGCATGCAGACCACGATTCTTTCGCCCTTTTTGGCCTCTAGCCGGCATAGAATCTGCGCAAGCTGCTCTGCTTTTTGTAGCATCTGTGCATAGCTCACCGCATTGTCAAAGAAGCGTAGCGCAGGCTTATTTGGGTAGCGCAGCGCGTTCACAGCGAGGTTATTCCAAAGCGAGCCCGCAGGCGGCGTGAGGCTGTGAGGCAGGCGTGCAGGCCAATGCTCAAAATGCGCGGCGCGTTGTTGTAGTTCCAAGGAAAACTCCAATGTCTCTTGTGTGGCGTTGTAGCTATCATGCATGCTTTCTTCCAGCTCGTATCGCCTGTCAGCGTCAAATAGAAATGTCACCCAGTTGCATCAAATAGAAATGTCACCTTGGCCGTAGGCTGGAAACGGCAGTGCAGTGTAGCGCCAGACGGC
>JAYWHR010000006.1:0-71257 GCA_043777675.1 Comamonadaceae bacterium
CTTCAATGCCGTCCAGCGAAATGCCATGGTGCAGGGTGTCGACCAAGGGCATGTTGTCCAAAATCGCCCCATTCGCCCGTGCGTGACGCGACAAGCTCCAAGCCACGGCCAGACGATTGAAGCGAACCCAAGGCGAAATATTGAGGCGATACACGTTGTCAGAGCGCAGCTCGCTCCAAAACTTGGCCAGTTGTTCAAAAGCGCCCAGGCCCTTGGTGGCCCAGGCGGCCAGACAGGTAGAGTTGATCGCGCCGGCTGATGTCCCTATCAGGAGCTGGAACGGAAAATCCTTGGATAATTCGGGGTTGAGCTTCAATATCGATGCCATCGCCCGCAGCACGCCTACTTGATACGCCGTGCGCGCGCCTCCACCCATCAAGACCAAAGCAGTCGTTGGTCGTGTGTAGTGGCTCAAGCCCGAGGTAATGATGGTGTCCAAGCTCATATCAACAACTGGTTGTCGGCAATTGTGTCGCGATGTTGCAGGCGACTGCAAGCTTTCCCTTGAAAAACATCTTCACCAATGATCAACAACACAACACGGCCAGACCCAACACCCCAATACTCACCGCGGCGGGAGCGTTGGCTGCTGCTTACGTTGGCGGGCATTCAGTTCACCCACATCATTGACTTCATGATCATGATGCCGCTGGGGCCGCAATTGCGGCAAGTGTTTGGCATCAGCGATGCGCAGTTTGGCTTGCTCGTCTCCGCCTACACCTTCTCAGCGGGTGCCTCAGGCTTGCTGGCTGCGTTTTATGTGGATCGTTTCGGGCGCAAGAATCTTTTGCTGATTTTCTATGTGCTGTTTGCCTTAGCCACACTTGCCTGCGGCCTCGCACCCACTTACGAATCGCTTATGACGGCGCGCGTGGCCGCTGGAGTGTTTGGCGGCGTGCTCTCGGCTCTTTCGCAAACGATTGTGGGCGATGTGATTCCCGCTGAGCGACGCGGGCAAGCCATGGGTATTGTGATGTCGTCGTTTTCGATTTCTACGGTCGCTGGTGTGCCTTTGGGTTTGTTTTTAGCGGCGCATTTCAATTGGCATGTGCCGTTTTTGGTGATTGCAGCGTTTAGCAGCTTGCTGGTGATCCTCGCTTGGCAAACTTTGCCGCCGATGCGCGATCATTTGAAGGCGGCACGCCTAGTTTCTCCAATGGCGAATTTAATCAGCACGGTGAAAAACCGGGATCATCAAAAGGCGCTGTTGTTCACTTTTTTGATGATGTTTGTCGGCTTCGTGGTGATTCCCTACATTACGCTCTACACCACGTCCAATGGTCGTCTGAGCATGCAAGAGATTCCCTATATCTACCTTGTGGGCGGCATCGCCACGCTTCTGACCGCGCGCCTGATTGGCCGCGCCACTGATACTCGCGGTAAAGTGCCCATGTTTCGCTTGCTCGCTGTGCTGACCATCATCCCTGTGCTGGGCATCACCCTCAGCGCGCCCACTGGCTTTTATGGCATCTTGGCGACGACCACTCTGTTTTTCGTATTCATGAGTGGCCGCATGATTCCCGGCATGGCCATCGTGACGTCGGCATGCAATCCACCCCAGCGTGGTACCTTCATGGCGCTTAACTCCGCGATGCAATCATTGGGCATGAGCGTGGCCGCGTTCTTGGGAGGCCTGATCATCAGCCGTGATTCACAAGGCCTCGTGCTGCACTACTGGGGCAACGCCTTAGTCGGCGTCGCGGCTTCATTAGTCACTTATTGGCTGGTCGGCAAGCTTCGCTTGGAGTGGCCTAGCTCTAAGCGCTGAAAGTCTAAAAGTTATTCAAGATCAAGATACTTCTTGACTTAGTTTGAACAGATGACGCTTTGTTGCAGTGCAAGATTGCGCGGGCAAGAAAATCAGCGCATGATGGCTCTAAGCAGTTCGAATTTCGGCGCTGCCTGTAGACCAGTCAATCCGCAGGTAGCATGTGTGAAACGAGAGCATAAGGAGGCTTCTCATGAACTTGACGATCAGTGGACATCACCTCGAGGTTACCCCAGCACTGCGCTCTTATGTGACCAGCAAGATCGACCGAATTTCTCGGCATTTCGACCAAGTGGTGGATGTAAAAGTTTTGTTAACTGTCGAAAATCTTAAGGAGAAAGAACGAAGACAACGCGCTGAATGCAACATCCATGTCAAAGGCGAAGATTTGTTTGCAGAAAGCGCTCACGAAGATCTGTATGCCGCCGTTGATGATCTCGTCGATAAACTTGATCGCCAAGTGGGGCGTTACAAAACCAAACGACAAGACCATCACGCTAATCAATCAGCCAAGCGCTACCTGCAATAAGATTTTCTGATGGCAATAATTCCATCTGCCGCCTCGCAGCTGTGCGTGGCGGCTTTTTTGTCACTAAAACAGGATCATCATGTGACGCGCTGATGTCCATTGGCCGAAAAATGTCTTTTCCCTAGGGTTTACTCGGGCGAGGGTGCATAATGCGCTTCCCGGCGTTGTTTTAATCGCCAGTTACACATCAGTCGTTCATGAACCGTCTTGCTGCCATATTGCCTGCCGCCCAAGTTTTGGCTGGTGTGGATGCCACCAGTAAAAAGCGTGCTTTTGAAGAAGCAGGCCTGCTGTTTGAAAATCTTCATAGCCTCTCTCGCGCCCTTGTCACCGACAGCCTCTTCGCCCGCGAACGCTTGGGCTCCACAGGATTGGGTCATGGCGTGGCGATTCCTCACGGCCGCATTAAAGGGCTCAAAGCGCCGATGGCAGCGATGTTTTCGCTGTCCAACCCGATTGGCTTTGATGCCCCCGATGAGCAGAGCGTCGGTCTGCTGATTTTTTTGCTCGTGCCCGAAGCGGCCACACAGAAGCACTTGGAAATTCTCTCTGAAATTGCAGAGATGTTGAGCGATGCTGGATTACGCGAACGCTTAAAGGCTGCGCCCGATGCGATCACCTTGCATGCCTTGATTGCTGGCTGGCGCTCCGCCGTCACGCCAATGCCCTTGGCAGCTTAATCGCTGCTACTCGCGCTCGCTTTATTTATGAAACCTACGGTCATCAGCGCCGATGTGCTGTTTGAGGATCATCGAGAGCGTTTGAAATGGGCTTGGGTGGCCGGCCTTGGCGCTTCTGAGCGCCATTTTGATGAAGTTGCCGTCCGCGCAGCCCGCTCAGGAGCGGATTTGGTGGGCTACCTCAACTATATCCACCCCTATCGCGTTCAGGTATTGGGTGAGCGCGAGGTGGCCTATCTCACACCTTCTGCTGAGCAACCTGAAGAAGATTGCGCTCGCAGAATTGCCCGCATTGTGACCCTTGAGCCGCCGGTCATCATCATCGGTGATGACTTAGAAGCGCCAGAGACACTTTTGCAGCTTTGCGAGCGTGCGCAGATTCCCGCCTTCCAAACACCGGAATCTGCCGCTTTCGTGATTGATCTCCTGCGGGCGTATCTTTCGCGCCACTTTGCAGACCGCACCAACATGCATGGCGTATTCATGGATATTCTGGGCTTGGGTGTTCTGATTACCGGGGAATCGGGCCTGGGCAAGAGCGAGTTAGCCCTCGAATTGATCTCGCGTGGCAATGGCATGGTGGCCGATGACGCCGTTGATTTGTTTCGCACGAATCAAACCACCATTGAGGGCCGCTGCCCCGAGCTTTTGCAAAATTTGCTCGAACTGCGCGGTATCGGCCTTTTAGATATCCGTGCCATTTTTGGCGAGACAGCTGTGCGCCGGCGCATGCGCTTAAAACTCATCGTGCATCTGGTGCGCCGCGCGACGATGGAGCGCGAATACGAGCGCATTCCCTATGAACCCCTCACCCAAGATGTCTTGGGAATTCCCATTCGCAAAGTGGTGATTCAGGTAGAGGCTGGCCGAAATATGGCTGTGCTAGTAGAAGCTGCCGTGCGCAATACGATCTTGCAGCTGCGCGGCATCAACACCTTTGACGAATTCGTCGAACGCCAGAGGCAGGCAATGGACAAGGGGTTATGAGCATTTCTAAAGTAATTTTAGGGCGATAGCCGGCATAAAACATAATGAATTTGCTATTAAATCTATAGCTTTTATGTTCTGTTGTAGTCATGAAAAAAGCGCCTCTACGGCGCTTTTTTCATGGTCAGTTTCGCCTTATTTCTTCAGCGAATCGCGGATCTCACGCAACAGCAATACATCCTCAGCCGGTGCTGCGGGTGCAGGAGCCGGTTCGGCTGCCTTGAGTCTATTCATCGCTTTAACGATTTGGAAAATAATGAATGCCAAAATGAGGAAATTAATCACAATGGTGATGAAGTTACCGTAAGCGAGCAGATTGGCGCCTGCCTTGGTGAGTGATTCGTAAGTTTGAGCACCCTCGACAGCTTTTGTGGGTTGCGACAAAACGATGAACATCTCCGTGAAGTTCATGTTGCCAAAAATCCTACCGACTATCGGCATGATGATGTCTTTGACCAGTGAATCGACAATTTTTCCGAATGCGGCTCCAATGATCACACCAACGGCCAAATCCATCACGTTGCCTTTGACCGCAAAATCCTTGAACTCTTTCATCATTCCCATGTTTGACTCCATTTTTAGGTTTGCCGGGGCGTACCGGCGAATATTTACTACCAAAGTTGTCACTAGGTAGCGCGCCAAGCCGCAGTATCACCGCAAAGCAATTGCTGTCAAGCGCCCCCTTGAAACCTCATCGACCAAGTGTTCGCGGTATGAATGCAGCAAATACCGCATTCAGGGCTTGAATTCGTCTCTCGCGCTCCGCTACAATTGCGGGTTGTCCCTAAACACCCCAAATATTGAGGAAATCCATGACTAACGTGGACTCATCCAAGCGAACTTGGATCATTGCATCGGCCTGTGCCGGCGTGCCAGCAGCAGGTTTCGTGGCTGTTCCTTTTGTCAGTACTTTTTCTCCTTCAGAAAAAGCCAAAGCAGCAGGCGCAGCCATTGAAGTTGACATTTCAGATATCAAACCTGGCGAAAAAGTGGTGCGCGAATGGCGCGGCAAGCCCGTATGGATCATGCGCCGTACGCCCGAGCAGATTGCATCGCTGTCCAAAATTGAATCTTCTTTGGCCGATCCAAAATCCGAGCGTAAAGCCGATGAGACCACGCCGATGAAAGAGACGCGTAATGCGCATCGCTCCATCAAGCCCGAAATCTTCGTGGCGGTGGGCATTTGCTCGCATCTGGGCTGCTCACCGTCGGACAAACTCGAAGCCAAGGCCGAATCCTTTGATGCAAACTGGCAAGGCGGCTTCATCTGCCCTTGCCATGGCTCCACCTTTGACATGGCAGGCCGCGTCTTTAAAAACAAGCCCGCGCCAGATAATCTTGAAGTTCCTCCCCATATGTACATCAGCGACACCAAGTTGCTGATCGGTGAATCTAAACAAGCCTGAGGCAAATCAACATGGCTGAAATGAAAGAAATCTCCCCTAATGCAGCAGTGGCTGACAAGTTGCTCAACTGGGTAGACAACCGCTTCCCCGCTTCCAAGCTCTACAAAGAGCATTTGAGTGAATATTACGCACCGAAGAACTTCAACTTCTGGTACTTCTTCGGGTCGCTAGCGCTTTTGGTGCTCGTGATTCAGATCGTTACTGGCATTTTCCTCACCATGCACTACAAACCAGATGCGAATCTGGCTTTTGCCTCTGTGGAATACATCATGCGCGATGTGCCTTGGGGCTGGTTAGTGCGTTACATGCACTCCACCGGCGCATCTGCGTTCTTCGTCGTGGTTTACATGCACATGTTCCGTGGCCTGATGTACGGCTCTTACCGCAAGCCGCGCGAGCTGATTTGGCTGTTTGGCTGCGGCATTTTCCTCTGCCTGATGGCCGAAGCCTTCATGGGCTACTTGCTGCCTTGGGGTCAAATGAGCTACTGGGGCGCTCAGGTGATTGTGAATTTGTTTGCCGCAGTGCCTTTCATTGGCCCTGATCTGGCTTTGCTGATTCGCGGCGATTATGTAGTCGGCGATGCCACGCTGAACCGCTTCTTCGCCTTGCATGTGATTGCGATTCCTCTGGTTTTGCTCGGCCTCGTCGCCGCGCACATCATTGCCTTGCACGAAGTCGGCTCCAATAATCCCGATGGCGTGGAAATCAAGAAGCACAAAGACCCCAAGACGGGCATTCCACTCGATGGCATTCCCTTCCATCCTTATTACACTGTTCACGACATTCTGGGCGTGAGTGTTTTTCTGATGGTCTTCTCTGCTATTGTGTTCTTCGCGCCTGAGTTGGGTGGTTACTTTTTGGAGTTCAACAACTTCATTCCTGCTGACCCCTTGAAGACACCTGCGCACATCGCGCCCGTCTGGTATTTCACGCCATATTATTCGATGCTGCGTGCCACCACTGATGAGATGATCTATGTGTTGGTTGCCATTGTTTTGGGTGGCGCGGCCTTGGCTGTGATCAAAAACGTTGTCACCGGTATCTTCAAGCCCGTGTTGATAGTTGCTGCTGTGGTGGCCTGCGCTTTGCTGCTCACCTTTGAAGCCAAGTTTTGGGGGGTGGTGGTGATGGGTGCATCCACCATCATCTTGTTCTTCCTGCCTTGGCTCGATCATAGCCCTGTGAAATCTATTCGCTATCGCCCGGATTGGCACAAATGGGTTTATGGCATCTTCATCTTTAACTTCTTCATCCTCGGCTACCTTGGCATCAAAGCACCCGGCGTATGGGGGATGGTTTGGGGACAAGATTTGGCCGCACGTGTCTCGCAACTAGGCACTTTGCTGTATTTCGGATTCTTCTTGCTTATGCCGATTTGGAGTCGCATGGGTGAGTTCAAGCCCGAGCCAGACCGCATCACCTTTGTACCTCACTGATTGCGGGAGACACAGTTCATGAAAAAAATCATTCTCTCCTTGCTGGCCACTCTGTCGCTCAGCGGCGCTTTTGCTGCAGGTGATGGTATCGCCTGGGAAAAAGCCAATCCCAAAACGACAGACATGGCTGCCTTACAAAACGGTGCCAAACTTTTCGTTAACTATTGCTTGAGCTGCCACAGCGCTGCGTACATGCGCTACAACCGCCTGAAAGAGATCGGCTTGACGGAGCAGCAGATCAAAGACAACTTGCTGTTCGCCACCGATAAAGTCGGTGAAACCATGAAAGCGTCGATTGACCCGAAGCAGGCGAAGGAATTTTTCGGTGGCGTGCCGCCTGATCTCAGTGTTATTGCCCGTTCCCGTGCCGACATGAACAAAGGGGCAGGTGCTGATTACCTCTATACCTTGCTTCGTACCTACTACCGCGACGACAGCAAAGCCACCGGCTGGAACAACAAGGCTTACCCCAACATCGGCATGCCCAATCCTTTATGGGAACTGCAAGGCGAGCGCGAACCGCAATACATCACCGCCAAAGTGCATGGTGTTGACACGCAAGTGCTCTCCGGCTGGAAACAAGTCAAGCCCGGTCAGCTTACGCCGCTGCAATACGACCAAGCTGTGAATGATTTGGTGAGCTATTTGCAATGGATGGGTGAGCCCGCACAAAACCAGCGCGTGCGCATTGGTGTGTGGGTGCTGATTTTTCTGAGTTTCTTCACCATCATCGCTTGGCGCTTGAACGCCACGTTCTGGAAAGACATCAAGTAATTTTCTTGGATGCTGTTGCTGGCGCAGCGGCATCTCTACCGGAGCAAAGACGCAGCCACTGCGCCTTCGCTCCTTTCGATTTTTAGGAGCTCACCGCCATGATGGTGCTTTACTCGGGTACAACCTGCCCTTTCTCCCACCGCAGCCGTTTCGTTTTGTTCGAAAAAGGTATGGATTTTGAAATTCGTGATGTGGACTTGTACAACAAGCCCGAAGACATCAATGTGATGAATCCTTATGGTCAAGTGCCCATCCTCGTCGAGAGAGATTTGATTCTGTACGAATCCAACATCATTAACGAATACATTGATGAGCGCTTCCCGCATCCGCAGCTGATGCCTGGTGATCCAGTTGACCGTGCCCGTGTGCGCTTGTTCTTGCTCAATTTCGAGAAAGAGCTCTTTACTAACGTTTCCATTTTGGAAAATCGTGCTCTTAAAGGCAATGACAAAGTATTGGAAAAAGCGCGCCACCATATTCGCGACAAGCTCACACAAATGGCTCCTGTGTTCTTGAAAAATAAGTTCATCATGGGTGATAACTTTTCTATGCTGGATGTGGCTTTAGCACCGCTGCTGTGGCGTTTGGATTTTTACGGCATTGAGCTGTCGAAAAACGCTGCGCCTTTGCTCAAGTACGCAGAACGCATCTTCTCTCGTCCAGCCTACATTGAGGCACTCACACCCTCTGAAAAAGTCATGCGCAAATAAAAAGCAAGGTAAGTGTTGTGACACTTGTCCCTTTAGACGGCCTGCCTCTCAACAGGCCGTTTTGCTTTGTTACCATAGCATCATGATCGATTCCAGCCAATCCACGTCCACCCGTCCTTATTTGCTGCGCGCGCTCTACGAATGGTGTGCCGACAACAACCTCACGCCCTATGTAGCGGCCTATGTTGATGATTCGGTGAAGGTGCCGCGCGAGCATGTGAAAAACAACGAAATCGTGCTCAATATCAGCATGGATGCCACGAGCAACTTGCAGATTGGCAACGATTTTCTGCAATTCAAAGCGCGATTTGGCGGCGTGGCACGCGAGATCGTCGTGCCGATTGGCCACATCATCGCCATCTACGCCCGAGAAAACGGTCAAGGCATGGCCTTTCCCGTGCCACAAGCCGTGCCGCCGCGCGGCGAAGTCAACGACAGCCCAGCGACTGAGCGGCGCTCGGTTGGATTGAGGCCGGTGGAGGCAGCGCCAGCGGCTACGCCAGAAGCCGCCAACCCCTTGCCTCAAGCGTCAATCGATCCGCCAAAAATCGTCAAGCTCAAAGCTGCGCCCTCTTCTGTGAAAAAAACCATCGAAGAAGACCCCACCGAACCCACGCCGCCGCCAAGTACAACGAATAATGGCTCAAGAAAATCGCCCGGCCGTCCATCTCTCACGCGAGTCAAGTAGAATAGCTGCTTTCGCCGCTTTAGCTCAGTGGTAGAGCAACCGCCTTGTAAGCGGTAGGTCGTCAGTTCAATCCCGACAAGCGGCACCATTTAACCCAAAGAATCTGAGATTCAGATTTTCAATGGCGCATCGAAATTTTGATGCGTATTTCTTGTACATCTTGGCCATGCGTGCGCAGATGTGCAGCCAAGGCGGGTGAGAGTTGACGCAGTTTGGCCGCCACTGCGCTGTTAGCGGCAAGCAAACACCACTGCCCGTCGTTAAAAGGCCCTGCCAGCACGCCTGAGCGCATGCCAGCAGGGATCAAGGGAGCGACTGTTTTCAAGCATTGCGCAGACAGATCCGCCAATTGCGCCAAGGCGGCCAAACTAGGTGCGCGCTGTACAGCTTGAACCACGGATACCGCCCGCTGTACGCGTACTGTGCGTAAGGGCAGATAAGAAGGCAAGCTGATAGGTGGTTTAAAGGCGGATTTCACGGACGCGATTCAATTGGAATTCACACAATGCACTTGATTATCACGGATGCTTGGCTTGCGAAAACCAGGCCCTTGCATTTAAGCGGGACGAAGCTTATTCTCGCTGGCTTGGGTGTCTCTTTGGCCTTGATGCTAGTTGCAGTGGGCTTGTATCATTTGGTGTTCTTAAAGGGTGCGCGCGAAGGCTGGCCTGTGATCGGCACCTTGGTGAAAATGGTGGTGAAAGACGAATTCGAGCAGCGAGATCGCTTTTTACGCGAAAACATTGATGTGATGGCAAGAAAAGTGGGGGAGATGCAAGCCAAAGTGGTGCAATTGGAAGCGCTCACAGAACGCGTGTCCCAGCTTGCAGGCGTGCCGATTCCTGCTAACGCCAAGGCGCCTTTGGGTCAAGGTGGTGTGCTCATTGGTAATCGGCCTTTGACTTTGGAAGAACTCAATCAAATTCTGGCCGATTTGGAAGCCGTTAGTGGCACCAAGGCGGATTTACTCACAGTGATGGAGTCACGTCTGTTTGACCAAAAAATTGCCAAGATCATGCTGCCCACGGCGCAACCTGTTCCTGGATCGCATCTAGGATCGCCTTTTGGCTTTCGGATAGATCCGATCACGGGGCGATCCGCTTTGCACACTGGATTGGATTTCCAAGCTGATACCGGCACACCTATTTTGGCGGCAGCGGGCGGTGTCGTTGTTGTGCAGGAATACCATGCCGGCTATGGCAGCATGGTAGAAATTGACCACGGCAAGGGCCTGATCACACGTTACGCCCATGCGTCTTCAGTCTTTGTGAAAAAAGGTGATTTGGTCAAGCGCGGGCAGAAAATAGCCGCCGTGGGCTCAACCGGGCGCTCGACCGGGCCGCATTTGCATTTTGAGGTATTGGCTGATGGCACACCGCAAGATCCACAAAAATTCCTGCTTGCTGGCGGATCAGTGTTGCCGCCTAGCGAAGTGCAAGCCAAAACGCAAGCTAAGCGCTGATCCAGCGATAAAATGCAAAGTTAGCTTGGGAACCGCGAGAGCGCCCCAAGATTCAGACAATATCTAGAAAGAACAGCCTGTCGCTTTGATCTGCTGCCTGGCGGCGAGCAAAGCGATTGGCAATATCGCATGGCTATCAATATCCTCACACAGATTTTCGGCTCTCGTAACGATCGCCTACTAAAAACCTACCGCAAAAATGTAGAGCGCATTAACGCGCTGGAGCGCAATTTAGAAGCGTTAAGCGATGAGCAGCTTCAAGCCAAAACCCCGGAGCTCAAAGAGCGCGTTGCGAAAGGTGAGTCGTTGGATGCAATTTTGCCCGAGGCTTTTGCTGTGGTTCGCGAGGCTTCCAAGCGCGTGATGAAGATGCGGCATTTTGATGTGCAGCTTGTCGGCGGCATGGCACTGCACCAAGGAAAAATTGCCGAGATGCGCACCGGCGAAGGCAAAACACTCACCGCTACGCTTCCCGTGTATTTGAATGCGTTGTCTGGCAACGGCGTACACGTTGTGACTGTCAACGATTACCTTGCCAACCGCGATGCAAAATGGATGGGGCAACTCTACAACTTTCTCGGTATGACAGTTGGCATCAACTTGCCCAACATGCCGCGTGAAGAAAAGCAAGCTGCATACAGGGCCGACATCACGTACGGCACCAACAACGAATATGGGTTTGACTATCTGCGCGACAACATGGTCTATGAAGTGGCTGATCGCGTGCAACGCAGCCTCTCTTTTGCCATCGTTGATGAAGTCGATTCGATCCTGATTGACGAAGCACGTACACCGCTCATCATCTCTGGCCAAGCCGATGACCAAACCGATGTGTATCTTGCACTCAACAAAGTCGTGCCCATGCTGACCAAGCAAGAGGGCGAAGCCGATCCGCGCACGGGCGAAGGCGTGATCAAAGCGGGTGATTTCACGGTTGACGAAAAAGGCCATCAGGCACACTTGACCGAACAAGGTCACGAGAACGCAGAGCGTATCTTGTCTGAATTGGGCTTAATCCCCGAGGGCGCTTCTCTCTACGATCCGGCCAACATCGCTTTAATGCATCACCTGAATGCTGCTCTGCGTGCCCATCACCTGTATCACCGCGATGAAAAATATGTGGTTCAAGACGGCGAAGTGACCATCGTGGATGAGTTCACGGGCCGCTTGATGACGGGGCGCCGCTGGAGCGATGGTTTGCATCAAGCGGTGGAAGCCAAAGAAGGTGTGCAGATTCAGGCCGAGAACCAAACACTCGCCTCGATCACCTTCCAAAACTATTTCCGCCTCTATGGCAAGCTCGCTGGCATGACGGGCACGGCCGATACCGAAGCCTTTGAATTCCAAGATATTTACAGCTTAGAAACTGTGCTTATCCCGCCCAATAAGCCCAGCAAGCGCGATGATCAGTTGGATCGCGTCTACAAAACGGGTAAGGAGCGCTACGAAGCGGCTATTGCCGATATGCGTGAATGCTACGAGAGAGGCCAGCCTGTGCTTGTGGGTACGACGTCGATCGAAAACTCCGAACTCATCGCGGCCATGCTTGAAAAAGCCAAACTGCCGCATCAGGTGCTCAACGCCAAGCAGCATGCACGCGAGGCAGATATCGTGGCACAAGCGGGTCAAGCGAAGATGATCACGATTGCCACCAACATGGCAGGCCGTGGCACCGACATCGTGCTCGGCGGCAATGTAGAAAAAGCCGTTGCTGAAGTTGAAGCCAACGAAGCGCTTGATGATGCCGCCAAACAAAACCAAATTGCAGCCTTGCGTACGCAATGGACAAAAGATCACGAGCTCGTAACATCGCTCGGTGGCCTGCGCATCATCGCCACCGAGCGCCACGAAAGCCGCCGGATTGATAACCAATTGCGTGGCCGCTCGGGCCGTCAAGGCGATCCTGGCTCATCGCGCTTTTATTTGAGCTTGGATGATCCGCTCATGCGCATCTTCGCAGGTGATCGCGTGGCCTCCATCATGGATCGCCTAAAAATGCCGGAGGGCGAGGCAATTGAAGCGGGTATCGTGACGCGCAGCATCGAAAGCGCTCAGCGCAAAGTCGAGGCGCGCAACTTTGATATGCGCAAGCAATTGCTTGAATACGATGACGTGAGCAATGATCAACGCAAAGTAATCTATCAGCAGCGCAACGATATTTTGGATGCGCAAGACTTAAGCGCTCAGATTAAGGGGCTGCGCGAAGGTTGCTTCACAGATATCGTGCGCCAACATGTGCCTGCGCAATCGGTGGAAGAGCAATGGGATTTATCGGCTCTTCAAAACGTATTGGCTAACGATTGGCAATTGGATCTCGATCTCAAGAGCATGGTGGAAAAATCTGACACTATCACTGATGAAGACATTCTAGAAAAAGTTGTCGCGCAAGCGAATACGGCTTTTGATGCCAAGGTGGAACTCGTCGGACAAGAGAATTTCACGCAGTTTGAGCGCATGGTGCTGCTGCAAAATATTGACAGCCATTGGCGTGAGCATCTCTCCTCGCTCGATTATTTGCGCCAAGGCATTCACCTGCGAGGCTTTGCGCAGAAGCAGCCCAAGCAAGAATACAAGCGCGAAGCGTTTGAGCTGTTTGGCCAGCTGCTCGATGTTGTGAAAAACGATGTCACGCGCATTCTTATGACGGTGAAAATCCAAAGCAATGAACAAATTGCCGAGGCCACGCAAGAGCTGGAAAGCCGCGCCGAGAACATCAGTAATGTGACCTACACCGCGCCGACTGTGGATGGCGGCGTGGAATCGACACTGGATGAAGAAACGCGCAGCAAATCCGGCGCACCTCAGCCTTCGGCCATGCCTCGCGTGGGTAGAAACGACCCCTGCCCTTGTGGCAGCGGCAAGAAATTCAAGCTGTGTCACGGTAAATTAGCATAAGTTATTCACTATCAAAAAAAGAGCACTTCGCGCATTAAATACGCCGGCGAAGTGCTCTTTTTGCTTCAAAAAACATTGTTTTATTGATCTAGGAGGCCTTCATGGCTGTGAACTTCATCCCCACAGATCCTGCTCTGCTGCACCCCGTCGCGGGCTTGCGCATTGGCGTGGCCGAAGCTGGCGTACGCAAGGCCAACCGCAAAGATTTGACCGTGATGCTGCTCGATGATGGCGCAAGCGTGGCGGGCGTGTTCACGCAAAATCGTTTTTGCGCTGCGCCCGTGCAAATCTGCCGAGATCATTTGGCAAAAAATCTAGGCATTCGCGCCATCCTCATCAACACTGGCAATGCGAATGCTGGCACGGGTGATGATGGCTTAGCCCGCGCCCGCTCCACCTGCATCGCACTTGCGCGGCATCTGGATATCGCGCCTGAGCAAATTCTGCCGCTGTCCACCGGCGTGATCATGGAGCCGCTGCCCAATGACCGCATCGAAGCCGCGCTGCCCGCTGCGTTGAAAGACGCGCAGCCTGCAAACTGGGGCAAGGCCGCCGAAGGCATCATGACGACCGACACGCTGCCCAAAGCCTTCAGCGAGCAAGTGGTGATCGCCGGCAAAATCGTCACAGTCACTGGCATCAGCAAAGGCGCAGGCATGATCCGCCCCAACATGGCCACCATGCTCGGTTTTCTGGCCACTGATGCCGTGATTCCGCAAGCGATGATGCAACAGCTCGCCAAGGACTTGGCCGATCAATCCTTCAATCGCGTCACGATTGACGGCGACACCTCGACGAATGACAGCTTCATCGTGATCGCTACTAATAAAATAGCACTCCACGCAGATCTAACGCCGGCTAGTAGCGAATTTGACACTTTAAAAGCCGCCATGCTGCGCGTTTCGCAAAAACTCGCGCAAGCCATCGTGCGCGACGGCGAAGGCGCTACTAAATTCATCACTGTCAAAATCACAGGTGGAAGAATGCAAGAGGAATGCACCCAGGTCGCGTACGCGATCGCGCATTCGCCATTAGTCAAAACCGCCTTCTTCGCCAGCGATCCTAACCTCGGCCGCATTTTGGCCGCGGTCGGCTACGCGGGCATTGCCGATCTCGATCAAACCAAAATCAGTCTTAACTTAGATGACGTCGCCATCGTGCGCAACGGTGGCCGCTTGGCGACCTACCAAGAAGAAGACGGCGCACGCATCATGAAGCAAAGCGAGATCACCGTCCATGTCGATCTAGGCCGTGGCACAGCAGAAGATACCGTGTGGACCTGCGATTTCTCGTATGACTATGTAAAAATCAATGCGGATTACCGCAGTTAAATTCAAATTCAAAATTTCCGGTCGCGAAAAGCTCGAAAGTTACGCGAAAGACGCGAAAAAGAAAATACAAAAAATGAACTCGATTCAACCCCCAAAATCTTCTCTCTTTTTGGTATTTCTTTCGCGTAACTTTCGCGTAACTTTCGCGTCTTTCGCGACCGGATTTTATAATGTTTAGATTTGTTGCATCAAAATAGCTGCGATGTATAATTTACATCATGACTCGCACCCAGATTCAACTCCCTGATCAGCTCTACCAACGCGCTAAGCAGTGGGCGCAAGTGAATGAATGCTCACTTGCAGAAGTGACTAGGCGTGGCTTGGAGTTGTATCTTGATCGTTATCCTGAGCCTGCTCGTGTACAAGGTACTTGGCAAATCCCAGTCATCAACACTGGCGCAACTCGAATCGCCTTAGAAGACTTGCGCAGTACCCTTGCCGATATTGAATCGGGCGCGCAAACCCAATTGGCATCGTGATCGCATTGTGATTTCTGTCGATACCAACGTGCTGTTTGCAGCGCTCAATAGCGCCACTAGCCAGCATGCACAAGCCCACAGTTTTTTGCAAAGCCTCGTTCCTCGCAAAGATGTGGTGATTTCTGAGCTGGTGTTGCTAGAGTTGTATGTGCTAATGCGCAATGCCGTGGTCAACCAGCATCCATTGAGTGCGCCAGAAGCCAGCCGTGTTTGCAGCACCTTTCGCCTCAATCCTAACTGGCAAGTAGTGAGCCTGCCCCAAGACAGCCGCCGCTTCCACGATGCTTTGTGGCAATCCCTCGCCCAAGCTGAAATGCCCCGTAGAAGAGCTTTTGATATGCGCTTGGCGCTGTCACTGCTGGATGCTGGAGTCAAAGAATTCGCTACCGTCAATCTCAAAGACTTTGTGGAGACTGGCTTTGAGCGGGTGTTCAATCCATTGGCAGAATAATGGTTGGCTAGTCATTCCATATTTGAAATCTGTTGCCCATGCCTAACGTCATGTTAACTGCATTTGTTGTGATTGGATTTGTAATAGCCTGTCATGGCCTCAGCGCTGTTTATCGCCGCTTCATATCTGGCAAATGGGTGAAGATCATTGCCAAAGCAGCCTACGCTGGGGTGGACACTCAAGGAGATCAAGACTTTTCTGCTTGGCTGGTTTATGACTATATTTATTCTGGCAAAAATTTCCGTAGTCCGAGGACTCGAATGGATTGGCCGCTGAGTAACGAACGCGATGCTTTAACGTTTGAAAGAATGTGGAATGCAGGTCGATCACTCGATATCTGGGTTAATGACAAATCACCTCACAACAGCTTGGTCTCGCTTGATCGCTGGATGCCAAGTGCTTTGTTTGGCTCTATAGGTTTGCTGTTCTGCATGATAGGTGCTTACAACATCATCAAAAATTTATATGCAGGGACATGATCTTGGCAACAATTAGTCTTCTGCTCGGCGCTTTATTAGGCGGGATTTTCGCAATCATTGGACTGCGAGACATTTTTAACCGATCAAACTCTGGGAGTTTGATTCCTACATCAGCGACTGTATTGAGTTCAGGAATAGACGAGTCGCAAGCCCTAGATGGCGGCGTACCTACTTATACGCCTTGGCTGATCTACGAATATGGCCACATGGGTCAGCGTTATCGCAGCCCCAAAACTTCTTTAACTACCTCAGCATACTTTGATTCAATGGATGCCAATAAGTATTTAAATCAATGGAAAACTGGCACCAAGCGCAGCGCCTGGGTCAACGATAAGTTTCCTCACAACAGTACGCTCAACCGCTATTCTCGGATAGAAGGATTTGCTAGTGCTTTTTTCGGTATTGCCATGATCTGCTTTTCACTTTACATGCTCTCTCGCTGATTTCAAAATGAACGAACAATTCCAAGCCCTTCTTATTCGCGCTGAAAGCCTGCTCGCTCGCGTAGAACTCATCCTTCCACAGCCGCTTACCGCTCCTGATTGGACGAGCCATGCAATTGCTTGGCGCTATCGCAAGCGGGCCAGTGGGCATGGGGCGCTGGAGCCGGTGCAGCATGTTGCGTCCATCAGCTTGAGTGATTTGAAAGAGATTGATGTTCAGAAAGAAAAAATTCAGCGCAACACCGAGCAATTTGTGAGCAGCCACACGGCCAACAATGTGCTGCTCACGGGTGCGCGCGGCACGGGGAAATCTTCTCTCATTCGCGCTTGCTTGGCTGAGTATGCGCCTCGCGGGCTGCGCTTGATTGAGGTTGATAAATCGGACTTGGTGGACTTGCCTGACATCATTGATGTGATTGCCGGTCGTCCAGAAAAATTCATCATCTATTGCGACGACATCAGCTTTGAAGAGGGCGACGGCAGCTACAAAGCGCTCAAATCCGTGCTCGATGGTTCTATTCAAGGAGGCGCGGCCAATATGCTGATCTACGCCACCAGCAATCGCCGCCACCTGCTGCCCGAATACATGAAAGAGAACCTCACGTATCAGCACACGCCCGATGGCGAAGTGCATCCGGGTGAGGTGGTGGAAGAAAAAATCTCACTCTCTGAGCGCTTTGGCTTGTGGGTGAGTTTTTATCCGTTTACGCAAGACGAATACTTGGCCATCGTAGCGCAGTGGCTGCGCAATTTGAACGTGCCCGAATCCTGCATCGAAGCCGCACAAAAAGAAAGCCTCGCCTGGAGCCTAGAGCGCGCCAGCAGAAGCGGGCGCGTGGCGTATCAGTTTGCCAAGGATTTTGCGGGGCGGGTTTGAACGACTATCGCGCTAGTCGATTACAGATGGATATTGGCGTGATGTGTGAATCACGTTGTGAACTTCAACTTTTGATTCAGTGACGCGGACAATCGCCACATAGCGGTACCTACTGATAACCAATTCTCGTGTGCCTGGCACACGACCTATCCGAGTGCGCATGGGGAAAATGCACAGACTCTCGATCTGCGCAATCATGTCTGCAATCATCTCCAAGCTAAACGCAGCGTTGACCTCCTGCGTGTAGTAGAGCGCGATCTCGGTCAAATCTTGTTGCGCCGTATCTTTCCAATCGATCAGATGCGAGGCTTGCATCGCGGGCTACTCTTAGTGCGCCGCTGCTTGCAGTTTTTTGGAGTGCACTAATACTTTCTCGCGAATATTGTTCATCAACTCCTGTGTAGTAACTGATGAAGATTCGCCGCGATCAGCTCGATCTAAACTGCGCTGCACCTTGGCGCGAAACCACGCATCGTAGCCCGCCTCTTGCTCAGCATGAATGGCTTGAACGACTTCACCCGCATGGCCGTCAAACGGAATCATGATGCCCACAGACCGTCCGTTCTTCGTGACAATCACCGGCTCACGCTGCATCGCATCGAGAAATTCCCCGAAATGGGTTTTGGCTTCTTTGGCGGTGAAGGTTTTCATGATGAACGAATGATCAAAGTGATTACTTTGATCATTTTAGCAAGACTTCAATCACCCCGCCAGTGCCGCCTTCACCGCATCAGATACTTGCCCCATATCGGCCTTGCCAGCGAGCTCGGCTTTGACTGCGCCCATGACTTTTCCCATGTCGCCGGGGCCCACACCTCGTCCAAGTTCTGCGCCGAGTTCGGCCACGATGGCTTTAACGGCAGCGGTCACTTCATCCACACTCAAACGTTGGGGTAAGTAAACCTGCAAAACGAGCAACTCGGCTTTTTCCACATCCGCCAAATCTTGGCGGCCACCCGCTTCGAACGCGGTGATGCTGTCTTTGCGTTGTTTGACGAGTTTGTCCACGATGGCGATGGTTTGTACGTCGTCGAGCGTGATGCGCTCATCGACTTCTTTTTGTTTGATGGCGGCCAGCAAAGAGCGGATTGTGAGCAGGCGCTCGCTATCTTTAGCGCGCATGGCTGTCTTCATGTCTTCGGTGATGGTGTCTTTGATGCTCATGGTGTGTGCCTTGTCTGTATGAATAGATATTGTAGGTAGGTTCGGACGAAGAGTTTCAGAGCGCAAAGGGCGCGAAGGTTGCGCAGTAGGCGCAGAAAAAGAGCCAAAGTTTGGTTTTCTTTTCTGCGTTCTCTGCGCAAGCTTCGCGCCCTCTGCGTTCAAAAATGCCTTAATGCTTATGTCCGCTCATATCTTTGCCCGGCGCGGAGCCGGGCGCGCGCGCTGCAACAGGCATCTTCACTTCGACCTTGCTTTGCTCGCCTTTGGCGTTGCTGAAAGTGAGCGTGACGGGTACTTGCGCATCGGCCTTCAAAGATTGCTTCAAATCGAGCAGCATGATGTGAAAACCGCCGGGCTTGAGCTCCACGGCTTTGCCGGCGGGCAGCTCCAAGCCGCCTTTGACTTCAGCCATTTTCATGACCGAGCCCTCCATTTTCATTTCATGGATTTCGCCGATTTTTGCAACAGTTGTGGACACGCCGATCAGCTTCATAGTGGCAGGCGCAGTGAGCTTCATAAACCCGCCCGTGCCGCTTTGGCCTTCGACAGCGGTGCGTATCCATGCACCTTCGATTTTCACATCAGCAGCACTTTGTGCATGAATATTGAAGGAAAAGAGGGCGATAGCCGGCATGAATACTGCGCAGCGTGCTATAAATTTAAGAGTAGACATGATGAATGCTCGACGTATGAGTAAATACAAAAATGATGAAGTCGCCCACACTGATCGCTGGGGCCGCAAAAAGGTTTCGCATCAAAACAAAAAGCCACGCCGGCTTGCGCTGACGTGGCTTGTGCTTTTCGCTTTGCGACGATGCTTAATACATCTTCGGTGGCAATTGCATGCTGCGCAGGCGTTTGTACTGGCGCTTGACGGCGGCAGACTTCTTGCGCTTACGCTCAGCGGTGGGCTTCTCATAGAACTCGCGTGCACGCAAGTCGGTGAGGAGGCCAAGCTTCTCGATGGTGCGCTTGAAGCGGCGCAGAGCCACTTCATAAGGCTCAGTATCTTTAACACGGATGAGTGTCATTACAATAAATTTCCAAAGTGTGGGCTGGAGATCAATCAGCCCTAAATTCCTGCCAAAAAGTGAATGTATACGGCTGGCAGGTTTTACCGGTTAGCCTTATATTATAACTCGCTCAGCTAACTAGCTTGTGCCACCAAAGCCGACATCGAAGTAATCATGATGCGGCCATAGGCCTGTTCGATCGCGCCGCTCTCGGCGAGCAAACGTAATTGGCTGGCCACAGATTGGCGCGTCATGCCTAGCATGGAAGCTAGTGCATCTTGAGATACATCCAGCGCTACGCGATGCTGCCCGCTCTCTGCCTCATCGTCGTAAGCCAGCATCACCAAGCGGCGCGCTGTGCGAGCTAGCGATTTGCGCAGCGTGAAACCTTCAGCCAGCGATAGCAATGCCCGCGTGCGCATGGCTAACAGTCGCGCGATTTGGCAAGCGAGATGCCCGTCTTTCAAAAGCGTCTGCATGGTGTCTGGCTCAATCACCAAGACATCTGATGATCCAACACTGAAAAAATCTCGCTCGCGGTTGGCTCCGTCAAGCAGCGCCAGCTCGCCAAACCACTGTCCCGGCCTCACGTAGCCCAAGATAGCTTCATGACCTTCAGTTGACGATGAACACACCTTCATCAATCCGTCCATCAAAACGGCAAATCCATCCCGTCTTTTGCGTACAGGCTCACCTTGCGCTGCAAAAAGCTGCCCATCGCCCAAGATCATGCGCTTTCCTGCCCCAAAAAGGCTCGCTTGCTGCGCTTTAGAAAGGCTGGAAAACCAGCGATTGGTGTACAGAGGATGCTGGGGATTCGCAGGCCAACTAGAAACTCCGGATGCGGACAAGATGGTCATAGATGTTGTGTTACGTGAATAGAACAAACACTAGAAAACTGCAAAATATGCACTACGAGTGTGAAAAACCACAGTTATGCTAACTATTTTGATATAAAAACTTTGTCCGTAAATTCACATTTGAGAGTTATAAGTACGCTATCGCACTAGGATTTAACACAGCTGTGGTGAAAACCACTACGAACACTTTTTCATTTTTTTCGAATTGAATATCAATTCAATACTTCTTAAGTAGTATTTTTTTAGAGGTTTTCTAGGCTTTTTATGCGCGCAATAGCGATGGCCTGACCGATTTGCTCTGCATGCCTTCCTTCAGCCAGCGCCTGCTGTGCGATTTCAGCCGTTGACACGGATAAAGTTTGCTGTAGTGCGAGTTGCAAGCGCTGATAGGGCAAATAAGCTTGATCTTGCAAGCCAAGGCGTCCACGTGCATCGCATTCACAGGCCTGCAATATCTGCACAAAGCGCTGTGGCTTACGCAGGGCATCGCATCGCTCAAGCAGGCGCAGTATGCCTTTTGCATTGAGGCTCTCGCTTCGATGAATATTGCCATGCTCTCTAGCCACCACCACGGCGATTTCTTTGCATTCGGTTGGCACGCGCAGGCGCTTGCACACTGGCAGCAGCAAATCCACGCTGCGCATTTCATGGCCAATATGGCGCGGCAAAATATCTGCTGGCGTGGTGCCTTTGCCCAGATCGTGAACGAGGCAAGCAAAGCGCACAGGCAATGGCGCATTGAGTTGCGCAGCCATATCCATCACCATCATCAGATGCACGCCGGTATCAATCTCAGGGTGATATTCCGCGCGTTGCGGCACGCCCCACAATCGCTCGACTTCTGGCAGCAGCACTTGCAGCGCGCCGCATTGCCGCAAGACAGTCAACATCCTCGAGGGTTTTTCTTCCATCAATCCTTTGGCTAATTCTTGCCACACTCGCTCAGCCACCAGTGCGTCTGCCTCGCCAGCAGCCACCATGCGGCCCATCAAATCCAGTGTGGGCTTGGCCACGGAGAAGCCTGCGTAGCGTGCGGCAAATCTGGCCACGCGCAAGATGCGCACCGGGTCTTCCTCAAAGGCTGGGCTGGTGTGGCGCAGCAACTGATCTTTGATATCACGCTGACCGCCAAACGGATCCATAACGGCATCTTTGGATAGATTTGTTATATCAAATGAGCTACTAGCCGGCATAAAATCTGCGTGGATTGCTATTGAATTGATAGTAAGATCACGCCGCGCCAAATCCTGTTCGATCGTCACATCAGGCGCAGCATGCATCTCAAAGCCGTGATAGCCGGGGGCGGTTTTGCGCTCTGTTCGCGCTAGGGCGTATTCTTCTTTGGTGTTCGGATGCAGGAACACCGGAAAATCTTTACCGACGGGCAGAAAACCTGCGTCCAGCATCTCTCGCGGGCTGCTTCCCACCACACACCAATCCCGATCTACCACGGCTCGCCCCATGAGCGTATCGCGCACTGCGCCGCCCACGAGGTAGACCTGACCGGGGATCTTTATGGCAACTTTCACTTTTTCATCACCACCAGCCCTTTGAGGTATTCGCCCTCAGGGAAACGCATCGTGATCGGGTGATCGGGCGCAGCACCTAAGTGCGCAGTGATGTAGCCATCTGCGCCCGCATCCATCGCAGCGCCTGCCACGATTTTGTGAAACAGATCGGCATCAATGCCGCCCGAGCAACTGAAGGTGTAAAGCAAACCACCCGGCTCAAGCAACTTGAAAGCAAGGCGGTTGATGTCTTTATAAGCTCTTGCCGCGCGCTCAGCATGCGCTGTTGACGGCGCAAATTTCGGCGGATCAAGAATGATCAGATCAAAAGTGCGCCCCTCGGCGATAAATTGCCGAAGGCTGGCGTTCACATCAGCATCTAAAAATTGAGCGCTGCCATCTGAAATTTGCGCTTCAAAGCCGTTCAAAGCCACATTGGCGCGTGCTCGCTCAATCGCGGGGCCCGAGGAATCAATGCTGGTGATTTGCGCGCCATCCAAAGCGCCCACTTCGCGCAAGCCAGTGAGCCCTGCTACGGTGAAGCCGCCTGTGTAGCAATAGCAATTGAGCATTCGGCGAAATTTGCACCTCGCCGCCTCTTGCGCAAAGCGCTGACGGTTGTCGCGCTGATCCAGATAAAAGCCGGTTTTATGGCCTTCGGAAATGCTCACTTTGAGCTTCCAAGCATGCTCTTGAATGATGATTTCGTCCTTGGCATCTTCACCGCCAGCCAGCCAACCTGTGGCCGCAGGCAAGCCTTCCAGCGTGCGGCTGCTCGCATCCGATCTTTCATAGAGTTTGGTCAACCCACTGGCCTCTAGCAAAGCCGCCGTAATGAGCTTTTTCTGCCGCTCTGCTCCGGCCGATAAAAACTGCGCCACCAGCGTATCCCCATACTGATCGACGATCAAACCCGGCAAACCATCGGCTTCACCATGCACCAAACGTACGCCATCGCTTTCTATCGGATATTTAGTGCCAAAACGCTTCCTAGCCGCCATAGAACGTGCGCAGAGCGCTACGAAAAAAGGAGCATCGATACGCTGCGCCTCGTCAAAGCTCCACACCCGTGCGCGAATCTTGCTGCTCGGGCTGAACGCCGCCCAAGCGAGGAATTTGCCTTCCGCGGATTGCACGCGCACCGTCTCGCCCGAATCTGCACCGCCAGAGGCTAAGGCGTTGTCATAAATCCAAGAATGGCCGCGCAGCAAAGCGCGCTCTTTGCCGGGGCGCAGGGTAATGATTTTCATACCCCGATTGTCACTGATCAGATCGCCTTGAAATCAAGGTCAATCTGTTTGCTTAAGGTCTTTGACGAAGCCGTCCCATTGAGAGCTCGTTAGTAAGAAATCCATCCGCTCAATGGCTCTTGCCCAAACCGTGTGTTTGCCAGCCTTAACCTCTGCATAAGCGTTATGCACAATGGACCGCAGCGTCTCAAAGGAGACCAGCTGCATATCCCAAGATTCACAAGTACGCCTCTCCAATTCGCGGTAGTGATACAGCTGCACAATACCGTAATGCCGGGGATCGCGCAGTATGCGAGACCAGAGATCACCAACCGCTTGGCTGGGTCCTTCGATCATCTGAAGAAATACTTGATCGCTGTACATCAACAAGCCTGTGATGTGATCCATTTTGTTGAGGCTTGAAAAATTCTGTACAAATGCCTTCAAGGCCTCTTCATCCATTGCCTTCGATGAAAGGCTGCAATAAAGTATCTGATCAATTTCAATATCTTGATCAGCATCGCCTCGTAGGAATTTTTCTGTAGGCATATGAAGTCTTGTGTTTTATTTCGCCATCTTTTTCATTTTTCCTGCATTTGCAGCTGAATGGCAAGCAACTAGTTGTCGAAAACATAGACTTTTGAGCTGTAACTAGCCAAGCATGGTTCTAATTATCAAAAAAACAACATTTCAGCGAAAGAGCGATGCGCTTAAGTGCGCTTAGCCCGCGGATGCGCGGCATCGTAGGCCTTGGCTAAATGCTGAAAATCCAGCCGCGTGTAAACCTGCGTCGTGCTGATGTTGGCGTGACCAAGCAGCTCTTGCACAGCGCGCAAATCTTGGCTCGATTGCAGCAAATGACTGGCAAAGCTGTGGCGCAGCATATGCGGATGCACTGCTTGCTGCAAACCGGCCTGCTGGCTTCGCGTTTTCAGGCGCTGCCAGACCATGACACTCGTCATGCGCAGGCCGCTTGAGCTCAGAAAGAGCGCCCATGGCCCGCTGGGGTCTTTTTCTGCTTGCAAGGCTTGCTTTGCTGAGCTTAGTTTTGCAAGCAGCTCTGCGCGCAATGGTAGCCAGCACGCAATCGCCTCCACAGACTTCTCCCCCAGCGGCAAGCTGCGGCTTTTGCTGCCCTTGCCGATCACATGCACTTCTGCTGCCGACAGATCAATGTAGCCTTTGAGACTTTGCTGCCCGGCTGTAGAGGAACGGATATCTAAATTCACCAACTCACTGACGCGTAGGCCTGAGCCATAAAGCAATTCGGTGATTGCGGCATCACGCGCTTCTAGCACAGGGTCAAAATCTGCTGATTCAGGCAAACCTTGGAAGCTAGCCAATTGCACCGCTTGATCAACCGGCAAGGCTTTGGGCAAAGGCTTAGGCTGCTTCGGTGCGCGCACATCTTGCACCGGGTTCGCTGTGATCTTGCCTTCACGCCCGAGCCACGTGTAGAAGCCGCGCCAGCCGGAGAGAATCAGCGCAATACCTCGTCCACTGCGACCGCTGCCGTGCATCTGCGCCACCCAGCGGCGAATGTGCGCGTTGTGAACTTGTGTGATCTCAACTTGCGCTTGCTCAGCGTTGGCTTGTAGCTTGGCGAGATCTTCGGTGTAGAGCGCGAGTGTGCGCTCGGCTAGGCGCTTTTCGACACGGCAATGCGTGAGGTAATCATCAATCAGATCGTGAGCCATTTCAGATCGGCTCTCTGATTTTTACCCACGCAGCCGAGATAATGCAGCGCTGGTGAGTTCGCCAATGCGCTCTAGAAAATCTGTTCCCATGCCTGCGTTAAACCGCTGCGGATCAGGCGAGGCGAGCACCAGCATACCAAAGGCCTCCACCGCTGCACCTGCGCGCAAAGGAATCAAAGCCAGCGAGCTGGCAAGCTCCGGCTGGTCAAGCCATGTCGCAGCCTCAAAACTTGAATTAACGCCGCAATACGGTAGCTGTAGTGATGAGGCAAAAGCCTTGGCATCATCACTCACGCCGACTGCAAACTCTTCCTCAGAAAACAAACCATTCACGCCCCAAATTTTGATGGCCACCTGCGGTACGAGAAATTGGCTTTTCAGCCCATGCGCCACGGTCAAGGGCAGGTCAATCGCCTGCTGCGTGAGTAAAAGCGTGCGCGTCCATTTTTGGAGTTTGTCGGCAATCATGACATTTTCGTTGCCATGGCGCACCATCTCCATGATGCGCCCCTCTATCGATTTGATCTTCTCGCGCAGCATCTCCGCTTGGCGCTCTTGCAGGCTCACAGCGCGCTTGCCATGCTGAGAAAAAAGCTGAATGGAAGAAAGCGTTTCTGCGTGGCGCTCGAAGAATTCTGGGTTGGCGCTCAAGTAATTGGCGATATCGTCTTCGGTGATTGGCGGCACATCATGCAGCTGTGTCATGAGAGTAGCTCCTGAATTTGTAGCAACCGCTATCTTAAACCGTTTTCTTCAGTCTGGAATCTCCACAGTTCCCTCAAACACAGTGACAGCTGGCCCGGTGAGCAGCACACTGGCATCCAAGCCTTGTGTGAGCATGGGCCAGTCAATCGTGAGTAGCCCACCGTGGGTGTGCACATCCACTTGACTATCTAGCAACCCTAGCCGAATACCGGCCACCACCGCTGCGCAAGCGCCTGTGCCGCAGGCCAGCGTCTCGCCTGCGCCTCGCTCGTACACGCGAAGCTTGATCTCCTTGCGATTGAGAATTTGCATAAAGCCCACATTCACGCGGCGAGGAAAAGCTGGATGCGTTTGCATCCATTCGCCTAACTCATGCACAGAGGCGGTTTCCACATCGCTGACCACCTGCACAGCATGCGGATTGCCCATCGATAAGACGCTGATCCATGCACTATTCACTATCGATTTAGTAGCACTCTGCGCATATTCTATGCCGGCTAATTCCCATTTTTGCCATAAATTAACGCTCTGAAGAGTCGCATGCGTCGCATCAAACGGCACCTCTGCGTGTTCAAAAAAAGGCGCGCCCATATCCACCATCACGCGACCATCGGGCTGCTCACTCAAAGTGATGGCGTTGTTCATCGTCTTCACGCGAATGCTGCTCTTGCTCGTCAAGCCTTTGCTGCGAACGTAGCGTACAAAGCAGCGCGCTCCGTTGCCGCAATGCTCCACTTCGCCGCCATCGTTGTTGTGAATCGCGTATTCAAAATCAAACTCGGGCGATGGCGCAGGCCGCACCGACAGGATCTGATCCGCACCCACACCAAAATGCCGGTCGCCTAAGAATTTGTATTGCGCAGGCGTGAGTCCCAGCAAGCCGCGCGTCTCATCTAACACGACGAAATCATTACCCGCGCCTTGCATTTTGGTGAACTGGATTTTCATACCGCTATTATCTTCAAACTTCACCTTAATAAGAAAGCCCATCATGCGCATCCCAGCTTGGAATCAAACGCTCAAAGCCCAGCCTCCCGAGCTAGTAGCTGCCATTGAGGCGCGGCGCGGCGGTCAGTTGATTAATTTAGACACGGTATTACTTTGGAGCGAGCCTTTAGCACGCGGCTGGAATGTGTATCTCAAAGCCGTGCGCACCGAGCTGCCCACAGATCGCCGCCTGCGCGAGCTGGCCATTTGCACGGTAGCGCTGCTCACCGGCGCGCATTACGAATACCACCACCATGCACCCGATTTTTTGGCGGCAGGCGGCACGCAAGCGCAGCTCGATGCTTTAGCACAAGTTATTAAGAAAAATCCGTGCCTAGCCGGCACAGAATCTGCGTTGAGTGCTATTGAAAAGATAGTAATTCAATACGCTGCGCAAATGACAGTTCAGGTGAAAGTGGAGGATGTTGTGTTTGCACAAATGCAGCAGCACTTCGACACCACGGCTTTGGTGGAGATCACCAGTGCAATTGCCACCTACAACATGGTGGCGCGATTTTTGGTGGCGCTGGACATCCATCCCGAAGATCAGGATTGACGCCTCGGATCAATCCGCCTTGATGCCTTGCTCGCGCACCACTTTGCCCCAAATTTCGATTTGTTTGTCGATGAAGTTGCGGGCAATCTCAGGTGATCCGCCCACCACATCAATGCCTTGCGCATCCAGTTTTTTAGCAATTTCAGAATTTTTCAAAGCTTTATTCACTTCTTCATTCATCCGCTTCAAGATCTCGGGCGGCGTTTTGGCCGGCGCGAGAATGGCCCACCACGCAGGCGCATCAAAACCAGAGATCCCGCTCTCGGCCATGGTGGGCACATTGGGCAAATCGGGGCTGCGTTTGCTGGTCGTCACGGCCAATGGGCGTAGGCGGCCATTGTCTAAATGCGGTTTGGTCAGGAAGACTGAGCCAATAGAAAGCGGCACATGCCCGGCCACAGCATCGGTCATCAATGGGCCACCGCCACGATAGGGGATATGCTGCCATTCCAAGCCATTGCTCTTGCCCACCAAGGCCATGGCCAAATGGCCGAGCGAGCCACTGCCAATCGTGCCGTAGCTGACATTTTTCTTCGATTTCGCTGCGCTCACGACATCGGCAAAACTCTTGTACTCACTGCCTGCATGCGTGGCCAACACCATCGCCGCCGTGCCGATCAATGCAATCGGCTCCAAATCTTTTCGTGTGTCAAATCCCAAATTGGCAATCAGCGAGGGGTTCACAGCATGCGTGTCAAACACCACAGCAAAGGTGTAGCCATCAGCGGGCCCCTGCGCCACCTGCGCCGTGCCAATCGCGCCCGAGGCGCCGCCTTTGTTATCCACAATCACGGTTTGCCCGAGCTGAGCTTGCAAAGGCTGCGCCAAAATGCGCGCCACCTGATCGACCGAGCCGCCCGCGGGGAACACCGCCACCAATCGGATGGGCTGCTTCAATGGCCAAGCCTGCGCGAAGGCCGTTTGAGGCAAGAAGCAGGCGATGCTCATTGACAAACCTACGCTCAGTGCTACTTTTAATTTTTTCATCATGTCTCCATTAGGTTAGTGTTCCATTGTTACTTATGCAGACCAGTCAATGACCGGTACATCCACCCTCGGTGCATCCAACTGATAAGCCAGTGCGCTATAGCAAATCGGAAGCAGTTAATGCATAAGCCTTACCAAAACCAGCATTCAAGCTGGCGCGTTGCGGCACAAGCGTCCAAAAATCAAAGTCAGAAAAATCGGCATACATCGCTGCACCGGGATGCCGCTTTAGAAACTGTGCTTTTGCTTCAGCGCGGTTTTCTAAAGAGATTTTTTGCGCAAGGCAGACCACCGTGATGCGCGGATGCCGCAATGGATCGCCCTCGCCTGCTTCCCCTAAAAGCAAAGCACATCGCGGATCCGCTTCCAACGCGCCATAGTGCGCCGACAAACGCGAAATCAAAATCAAAGGCGCGCTGTTTGAATCCACGGCCAATGACACACGCGAAGCCAGCGGCCAACCCGTACCCGGCTCAATAGAGGCTAGCGCACCATGCAAGCTACCCCGCAAAAAACCAAGGGCTTGCAACCGAGCCGCGTCATCCGTCTCTCGGAGGACTTGCGGCCCGCCTGGCTCCGCAGCTCGTGGTTGATCAGACGGTGACATTCATCACCACCGGCTCGCCTTCAGGGGGATGGGCTGGCACATCTGGCGCGTTGCGTATCGCCAATTCAAAGGCACTCAAACGCTTGTACACCGAAATCAATTCCACAATAGTGCTCCAACTATTGACAAGGAACTGGAACGAGCTTTCTACGCGTTCAAACACATTAGAGATTTGCTGCATCAAGCCCAAAGTGATCGTCCCTGCAAGTAAGCCCGGAGACATCGCCAAGAGCGGAATCAAGCCACTGTATTGCAAGTAAAAATAACGTGCCACATCGAAATAGGCGTAGTGAAAAAACAAACGGAAGTGGTTAAAGCGAACCTGCGTCCAAATATCTGCCAGTGTGGGCGGCGTGGCACGATTCGGATCGTCTTCACCGAGCACCAGCTCCTTGCGATACGCCGCTTCAACTTTTTGATTGTTGAACTCGAGGCCGGGCAGCCGCATACCCACCGTGGCGAGTAACACCGTGCCAAAGATGGCAGACATCATAGCCGTCCACACCAAAGACTGGCTCACCGCGCCAACAAAAGGCAGCTCAGGAACTTTAGCGGAAAGCGTCCACAAGATCGGCAAAAAAGCCACCAGCGTCATGATTGAGCGCATGAAGCTCACGCCCAACCCTTCCATGATTTTGGCGAAGCGATAGGTGTCATCTTGCACACGCTGTGATGCGCCTTCAATATGGCGCACCTTATGCCAATTGGCGGTGTAAAACTCGGTCAGCGCAGTGCGCCAGCGAAACACCCAGTGCTTCACAAAATATTCGAGCAATACTGCCACACCGACAAAAATACCTGCAATTTTTGCAAACACCAACACTTGGCCATAAAACTCGGCTGCTGAGCTGCTGCCCGGCTTTTGCAAAATCCGCTGAATGTAATCGTAGAACGAACCGTACCAGCTATTGAGCTCTACCGTGAGCTGCACCTTGTACCAAGTCACACCCAAAATCAGCGCTCCGCCGACCCAAGCCCAGAGCCACCACTTTCGGTTGCGAAAAAAAGACTGAAACATAGCGTGCTCCTTGTAGCAAAATGCTGTAACCACTAGCGAATTTAACCTATGCCACGCCACGATGCTCTGACATACCCCCCCAAGCCGATCGCGCCTTTACTTAAAGCTGCCACAGTGCTCCTGTTGCGCGATGGCGCTCGAGGCCTAGAAGTGCTGATGACACGGCGCTCACTCAAGGCTAGCTTTGCGCCGGGTGCCTATGTGTTTCCCGGTGGCGGTATCGAAGAAGATGATGAGCGATACGCCATCAATGCGCGCCTAGACCTAGCCGTGACTGACCAAAGCGCACAGAATTTCGTCTCTATTCGCTCCACTCAGCCCCCTACCCACACCTGCTGGGCACTCGCGGCTATTCGGGAGAGCTTCGAAGAAATGGGTATCGTCTTGGCGAAACAAGCCAACGGGCAATGGGCAACACAAGAGCAAATCAACCGGCTTGATCGCGAAGCTAATTTTTATCTGCAAATGCAGACTGAAGGTCTATCGCTCGCGGCAGATGAGGTTTTTTTGCTGGCGCACTGGATCACGGATCGCGATATGCCCAAGCGCTTTGAAGTGCCATTTTTGGTCGCGCGCATGCCGCAAGGCCAAAACGCCATAGCCGATGAGAAAGAGCAATTCGAGCCGGAATGGGTGCGCCCGCAAGATGCGCTGAGCCGGCATGAGGCGGGGCAGTTTTTGATGATCTTTCCAACGATCCGTACTTTGCAAAAACTCGTTCCTTTTAGCCTCACGGAGAATGTGCTTCGGGCCTGCGCGAGCGAGAAGCCCTTATGGACAAGTTGCCCACGCGCTGGATTGATGCATGGCAAAGAAGTGCGTTTCATGGAACACGAATCTGCCTTTGGTGAGCTGGCAATGGTCTCGCCTTATGGGCAAATCGCTCATGAGTTATCTTGGCAGCACAATCAGCCCGTGAAACTACTCAAGCATGTCATGCGATTGACTGCACCGAATCCCAGCATGATGACGGGGCCAGGCACCAACACTTACATCGTCGGCACGCCTGAGAAGGGCTATGTGGTGATTGATCCTGGGCCAGATGTGGCTTCGCACATCGAGCGAATCATTCGCGCGACTGGCGGCGACATCGTGGCGATTGTCTGTACGCATTCTCATTCTGATCATTCGCCTGCTGCCAAGCCATTGCAGACCCGGGTGGTGGAGGCCAGCAATACAGTGCCGATGACACTCACAGCAGAATTTGCCAAGCATATCTGCCCCATTCTTGGTTTGCCCAGCACCGTGACAGCGCGCGACAATGCTTGGTTTGAGCCAGATGTCGTGCTACGAAATACGGAGCAGCTCGCGCCCTATTTCCGACGTCCATACGATGAATTGCCTTTCGAGATCAGCCTGCAGGTGATCTACACGCCTGGCCATGCAGCCAATCACTTGTGCTTGATCCTGCCTGAGGATGGTTTGCTCTTTTCTGGCGATCATGTCCTCAATGGCAGCACCACCGTGATCGACCCCCCCGATGGCGACATGACTGACTATTTGGATTCCCTGGAAACTTTGCAGGCTCTGTGCCAACTGCACGATCTGCGCTTCATCTTGCCTGCACATGGTTATGTTTTGAGCCTGTGTGATGCAGCTCAAGCGCCATTTGCACCTGCCAATCAGTCAGATGTCCTCCCTCGGGAGAGCGATATCCATGACTCTCATGGCGGCGGATACAGAGCGATCACTGCGTTGAAAAATCATCGCCTTCAGAGAGAAGCTAAGATCATTGCTGCAATGAAACTCAAACCCGGCGTGAGTCTTGAGGAATTGCTGCCCCTGGCTTATGACGATGTCGACACGAAGCTTTGGCCGCTTGCAACGAGATCTTTAGAAGCCCACATCCAAAGAATTACCCAAAACTGCTGATTTTTTTGCAAAAAGTACAACTTTCGTTGGATTGCTTTATATCTCTTGTCTGCTTATAGTACAGATAACAAGTAGTAACAAATCTGGGTTTCACATCTAGATTTCAGCAGTGGTCGGCCAAAGAGGTCATGGATATGAATAGCAATACAACAGAGCACGCATCTCCTGCGCTGGAGCCGGGAAGGGTGGAAAATTTTAGGCAAGGTATTCGCGACATCAGCGATAGCGCAGAGGCTCTGCTCCAAGGGCTGCGCTCGCAGGGCGCGGAGCATGCATTGCTGGGTGGCCAATTGACCGGGCTTTTGAAAAATTTGCGCCAACAACGCACTTATTCCATGGATTTGGCCATGGGTGTGGCAGCTTGCTCACAATTTGATATCTACATCAGAGCGCTTGGAAACTTGCGTGCAACCGTAGCGCAGTGGCTCGCTGTACATGCTGCCAGCCCACGCAGGATAGAAGGCGAAGCGACTGATTTTGAGATGCAGTGTTTCAGCACGTTAGGCGCTGGTTTGATGTGGCTGGAAAGCTTGAGTGTTGGCAGCGTGCGCGATAGTTTGATATCGGACACACAAACGATGGCTTTGACTTTCGGCTCGCAACAAGCACAAGGCGAAGATATTACAGATCAAGTGCAGCACGATTGGAATCAATACAACGATCTGCAAGAAGCCAGCGCCTAACATCTGGATGATGTAGCTCTATCAAGCCGGTCTGCGGTACAGTGCAGGCCATGTTGTCTTGGCTTCATCCTGAGAGAGTGCTTGGTTGGTTACGTAACCACTATCCCGGCATATTGCTCTGCGCCATGATTGCGCTGGCGGCTACTTTTTTAGCTGAGTACTATGGTGGGCCACAGCTACTGTATGCCTTGCTGATCGGGCTGGCTTTTCATTTCATGGTGAAGAATCCGCAGGTCAAGCCCGGCGTGGATTTTTGTGGCCGCACTGTGCTGCGCTTAGGCGTTGCCCTACTGGGCGCGCGCATCACACTCGCACAGGTGGCTCAGCTTGGCATCAGCTCGGCGCTGCTGATCATTTGCGCTGTTGTGCTGACTGTCGCGTTTGGCGTGTTGCTGGCGAAGTGGCTTGATCGCCCACGTGATGAAGGTCTTTTAAGTGGGGGCGCAGTGGCCATTTGCGGCGCATCTGCGGCTTTAGCTGTGGCCAGTGTGTTGCCGCAAAATCCGCGTAACGAGCGCTTTACTTTGCTCACCGTGGTGGGCGTGACGGTGCTCTCTACGTTGGCGATGATTGTGTATCCCTTCGCCTTGAAATGGCTTGCTGTTTCGCCACAACACGCCGGGCTATTTTTGGGCGGCACGATTCATGATGTGGCGCAGGTGGTGGCTGCGGGCATGATGTTGGGCTCAGATGCGGGCGATACGGCCACTGTAGTGAAGCTCTTTCGCGTGATGCTGCTCACGCCGGTGGTGGTGGTGATTGCGCTGATGTATCGGCGGCAAATGTCAGAGGCCGTGGCCGCTGCTGCGGCAGGCGGTCAAGCTGCGGCCGCTACGCAAGCATCCGTGCCCTTCATCCCTGGCTTCTTGCTGGCCTTCATCGTGCTGATGTTGTTAGCCAGCAGCAATATATTTCCACCGGCTTGGGTGGATGCAGCGAGCAGCTCATCTCGCTGGTGCTTGGTGGCAGCGATTGCGGCTGCCGGTGTAAAAACGAGTTTTGAGGAACTGCTCAAGATCGGCTGGCAGCCGGTGCTAATGCTCGTGGCTGAGACGGTGTTTATTGCAGCGTTTGTTGCGGCTGGAATACTGCTCGGGGCTTAATGCAAAACCGCTCAGGTTTTTAGTGGAAACCGCGAAGGTTTTTAGTGCAAAACCACGGGATTTTGCGCAAGCTGGGCATAACGCTCCAGCGTCTCTTCCACTTCGTCTTGCGTGGGCGTTTTGGTTTGCCAAGCGCTGATTTGCTGCTGGAAAAGTTCAGCCCAAGAGCCATCAAGATAAACTTCTTTGCCCGAGCGCTTGTCTACAATTTCAAAACCGTGGCGAGCTAGGCGGTATTCGGGGCGGGCGTTTTCAATAGAAGACGTTTGCTCCATGCCATCCAATGAGATGCCTTGCATAGCGACTTGCATTGCATCTTGCGCGCTCGATTGCAGTTGCGGCTCGGCTTGGAGATGAACCACCACAAAGGAGTCTGAGTCGTAGAGCATTTGCATGTGTTGGCTTTCGTGTTTGCTGCGTTTACTGTAGCAGCTTATCTATGAACGCATCTGAATATTTCAAGGGTATGGGTATAAGCCCCTAAACTCGCGTTTGATTTGTAACGCAGCCAAGCTCAAGGCAATTTTCGCAGCACTAAATCGGTGAAATCTAGTTCAGGCGTGGTGGCCGAGCTTTGGCGGATACGAATGGGCAAGTAACCCAGCTGCGGCGAAAGCCAAATCTCCAAGCGCTGATCGAATTCATTGCGTGGCGCGCGCGTGAGCTTGAGCGCTTGCATATTTGCAGCAGGCAGATTGATATCGCTGATGCCTTGCAAATTGAACTCCCATATTTCTGCTTTGTCCAGATCCGCTACCTGCATCTGAATACGATTAACAATTTTGTAACGTTCAGGATTACCGCCAATGATGCCAGCGAGCTGGATCAAGGCACTTAAGCGGTCTTGTGCGCCTACAAGCAAAATCTCATCAGGCTTGTTGTTGCTGAACTGAATTTTTCCCATTTCTGGGCGAAAGTGCGTTGCCTGCTCGCTGCGGCCAGTGCGCTGGCTGCTGTAGCGCTGAGGCGCTAAGCCTTGTGGCGATAGGAGGCCTTCGCTTCTTTCGGTGCGGCTAAAAATGATCAATGCACTTGCTTCTAAGCTCAGGTTGTAGCTTTTGCCATCCATATTCCAACTCAGCACGCCGCTGCCACTATTAGCAACGCCCTTGTTCATAAAAGTGCCATCAAACTGCAGCTTGGCACTGGCCGGATAGCTCAATATCAGACCCGGTGGCGCAGGCGCGCCGCCGGCTGGAGCGAGGGTTTCGGTGAGATTGCTATCAACAGATGGCGTAGCATTTGCTATCTTTTCAATAGCGTCTTGCGCATATTCTTTGTCGGCTGGCGAAGGATTTGGCTCAATTTTTATCTCTTTTTCTTGAGGTTTTGTCGTCTTATCTGCACGCTCAGGCTCGGGCGGTTTAGTCACTGGCGTGGCAAGGGTTGGTGGGCTCTTGGCTTTGCTTGGTTGGCTTGATTGCGCAGGAGCAGGCGGCAACAAAGAGACGGGCACAGGATCAATCATTCGCGTGATGAGCGTGGTGTGATCGGCCGCATTTTGGAAGCTGAATGCGAAGCGACTTGTGGCGAGCATCAAAGCGATCACATGCGCCATTACAGCAGCAAGCAGTGCTAAGCCTAAGCCGCGCCAAGGCCACCTGACCGATTGCCCGGGCGCTAGCGCGACGCTCATTTTTTACTTCCCAACTCGCTGCTGAGCTGCATACTGCATTCGCGTAGGGCTTTCGCGATACTTGCTGAGTAGCCCGCATCGAAGCTCGCACTTGATCCGAGGCTCACCAAGCTGAGGCAAATCCGCTCACCCGCATCCCACACCGGCACAGCCATGCCGCTGATTCCAGGCAGCAGCGTATCCACCACACGCGCAACGCCATGCTTTCGCGCTTCTTCCAAAATACCTTGAGCAGCTGTGGCATTGCGCGGCATGCCAGCCCGCTCGCTTTTGCCCAACTGCGCCATTTCTATCTTCAGCAATGGCTCTACCCAAGCCGTGGGTGCAAACGCCGCAAAGCAACGCCCCGTGGCCGAACCGAGCAAAGGCATCACATCACCCAAGCGCAGATTGACCGTCACAGCTCTTGCAGGCTCTTGCCAGTGCACAATCACTGGGCCATGGTTGCCCCACACTGCAATCGCAACGGTATGACCGATCTCCTCCATCAGCGCATCCACACGCGAGCGCGCCAGAGCGACAGCATTGAGGCGCGAGAGCGTGGCCAAGCCGAGCTTCAAAGCGGAAGGCCCCAAGTCATAGCGCGTGCTGCTACCGTCTTGCTGCACGAGCCCCAAGCGCTGGTAACTGACTAAGTACCTGTGCGCCTTGGCCGGGCTCATGCCCGCGGCCTGCGCCAGATCGCGCAGCATCATCGCGCCTTGGCTTTTTGTGAGCGCATCCAGCAAAGCAAAGCCCACCTCAACCGATTGGATACCGGCTTGGGATTTGGGGGCAATAAGCGATGATTTTTTGGTGGGCATGGCAGCAGAAAGGCGGCTAAAATTACGCAATAGTAAACGCATTTACCTTATCGTAATTTAAATTCATTTAATTCAAGAAAGATTTCTATGAAACTCGCCACCCTCAAAGACGGCAGCCGCGATGGCGCATTGGTCGTCGTCTCGCGTGATTTATCGACTGCACATTATGCAACTAGCATCGCCGCCAAGATGCAACAGGTGTTGGATGACTGGAATTTCATCTCGCCACAATTGCAAGATTTATACGACACATTAAATAACGGTAAAGCCCGCTACGCCTTCCCCTTCGATCCCAAGCAATGCATGGCTCCCCTGCCTCGAGCCTACCAGTGGGCCGATGGCAGCGCGTACATCAACCATGTCGAACTCGTGCGCTTGGCTCGCGGCTCTGAAGTGCCGGCCAACTATTACACCGAGCCGCTGATGTATCAAGGCGGCAGCGATGATTTTCTCGGGCCTTGCGATGTATCCACTGTGCCCAGCGAGGATTTCGGCATTGATTTTGAAGCTGAAGTGGCCGTGATCACAGGCGATGTGAAGATGGGCAGCACGCCCGATGAAGCGCTAGAGGGCGTGCGCCTTTTGATGATCGCCAACGATTGGAGTTTGCGCAATTTAATTCCGGATGAGCTGGCAAAAAGCTTCGGTTTCCTCCAAAGCAAGCCCGCCACAGCTTTTAGCCCTGTCGCCGTCACGCCGGATGAAGTCGGTGAATTTTGGCGCGGCGGCAAATTGCATCTCACGATTCAAAGCCAATGGAATGGCCGCACGGTAGGAATGTGTGATGCCGGCCAAGAAATGACTTTCCATTTCGGCCAACTGATCGCCCACATCTGTAAAACCCGCAACGTCCGCGCCGGCTCCGTCGTCGGCTCAGGCACAGTGAGCAACCGCGCGATTGAGAAAGATGGCAAAAAAGAATGGCCCAAAGGCTACAGCTGCATTGCTGAGAAACGCGCGATTGAAGCCATTCAAGACGGTAAACCCAGCACCGCCTACATGAAATTCGGCGACACGATCAAGATCGAGATGAAGGGCAAGGATGGGCAGAGCGTGTTTGGGGCGATTGAGCAAAAGGTCGTTTCACTCCTTTGAGCAGAGGGTTACGCAATGCAAGTGAACAAAAATCAAGCGACAGCTCAATCAGCAGCAATGAGTGGCTGCGCTTGAAATCCCAGTGGCAACTGCTTAGCATCTAACCCCATCGCCTGCATTTCGCGTCGGAAATGAGTCATAGCTAGCGGGAATGCTTGAGCAACCAAGAGATACTGATAGTCATCAGTTTCCATCAGGGCGCTTGCAACGGACTCTTGCACATCCGTTGAATAGAAAAACTTGGCTTCATATTCACCCGTGATGTTAATCTGTTCTTTGAGAACTTTTTCGTCGGGCGTCGTAGCTTGAAGCTTGAGCTGGACGATGACTTGCATCGGCCCGCCTTTGACCGAGGGTACGGCTAAGCCTACTTGAATATCTTGCTGCAACTTAAGCTCTAGCTCCGCACCGGTAGCTGCCCCACGGTTCTCACCTTGGAAAGCTAACGCCCTGAAGCTGTGCAACAAAGGCCTTGGCATCAAGGATTGCATGCAACATCTCCTTGCGCGACATGGCGGAATTCACGCGGGTTGTAGCGCAAGCCAGAGGCATCGCCGCTACGCCGAACCAGCGCCACCACATTACTCGTCGTAGCGATTTGCACTACGGTTTTGGTCTGCATGAACTCAGCACGCATATTCTTTTCATCTACCAAAGCCCAAAACGACTCTTGGCTGCGCCGCACCAAACGCAGCAGTGTATCCATGGCTTCTGACTGCGATACATCATCGTTCTCGTACTTGCTAAAAGCCACCGGCCCACCGCCAAACAAGCGTGCTGCCTGCTCTTGGGTCAACTGATATTGCTTGCGCAGCGCCGTGATCTCCTCACCAGTGAGCAAGCCATCAATTTGCTTGCGCCACGCCATCAAGGAACGTCGATTAAGCTTGCTCTCTGCCGCGCCTGCAAAATCAGAGCCGCAAGCGTCGCATTGTTTGAATACCAACGAGCGCATCGCTTTCTGCCCTTTATATTCACTCTCCACCATCTCGCTGTGTGTTGACACATGCCCTTCACCGCACACCGGACAAAGTTCTTGTGTATTCATTGCGCTATTTCCTATTTACTGAGATGGCAAGACACAAGCAGCACAAGCTGCCCTGTTTTACCCACCGCAAACTTTAAAAAGTAATCCACTGTGATGCGCTTGACATGGCCAGCCAACTGCTCACTTCGCCGAACTTGATAAGCATCACAAGCGATCACACTTGCCTTCCCGCTTTAGCACCATTCGGAATCCCTGTAATCCTCTGAGCCAAGCGCTTCGATCAACTCGGCAACGGCCTCCAAATTACTGTCAAACAAAGCGTCCACATCTTTGATACATGCACGTGTGGCCAACTGAATAGCATCTGGATTTGCCACCAGTTTTTGTACCCGCGCCAAGTCATACAAAGGTCCCCCAGAAATCTTCAGCTGCCCAAAGCCCAATTGCGTGGGCGGACTCATACTGTACTCCGAAAGGACAATTACTTTTACCATTATGGTAATTTTACAACTCTAAACTAGGGTCATTCAGAAGCATATTTGTCTATTTATACAGCATTTTGACCAATAAGCAGACCGAAATTATCCTTGCACCAGCGCCCTGTGCGAGCTGGGCTTGGATTTGGGCGGATTGGGCGAGGCGGACGCGCAGGCGGACGCAAAGCTGGTGCAGCTCGGTGACTCGGGTGACGATGCGGGGCTTATTCTGGGACAATACTTTGATGAAAAAACATGATCAAGCCGGCAAGAATACTGCGCAAGGCGCTCCTAAAAAAGGAGCAGAAAGTGCGTCTGAGCAACTCGGCTTGCGCGAAGGGCAGAGCTTGGAATTGCTGAAGGCTTTGCACATCCTCACGCCTGATGGCCGGATCAATCAGGATTCACGGCGCAAGCTCAAGCAGGTCAATCACTTGCTGCAATTTATTGAGCCGCTGCTGGCGAAGGTGCGTGCTGCGAAGGGCACGGTGACGCTGGTCGATCATGGGGCGGGCAAGTCTTATCTTGGCTTTATGTTGTATGACTTGTTTTTTAAATCAACACCAGATGGGGCAACTAGCCAAGTCATTGGCGTGGAAGTGCGTGATGAGCTTGTGGAGCGTTCGCGCGCGCTTGCAGCGCAGTTTGGCTTTTCGGGGATGTCGTTTTTGAATCTATCGGTAGAGCAGTCGAGCAAAGCCCTGCCAGCCAGCATTGATATCGTCACAGCCCTGCATGCTTGCGATACGGCCACCGATGATGCGATTGCGTTTGCGCTCTCGCACAACGCCCAGCATGTGGTGCTCGTGCCTTGCTGCCAGGCGGAAGTGGCCGGGATGCTGAAAGCGGGCAAGGCGAGTGCGTTGCAAAACAATCCGCTGGTCGAACTCTGGCGCAGGCCGCTGCACACGCGCGAGTTTGGCTCGCAGCTCACCAATGTGCTGCGCTGCCTGCAATTGGAAGCGCATGGCTACGAGGTGACGGTGACTGAGCTGGTCGGCTGGGAGCATTCGATGAAAAACGAGCTAATCATTGCCTCCAAAGCCAAGACACACGCCAAGACGAGCAACCAGCGTTTGCAAGCCATGCTTGATCAATTGGGTTTAAGCGAAATGCGCCCGCGCTTTTTCACGCCCCTGCTAGAAAAAGAAACCGCATGAAAACAGCAGCTGTGATTGGCGCAGGGCCTGCGGGCTTGATGGCGGCGGAGGAGTTAGCGCTCGCCGGTGTGCATGTGGATGTCTATGACGCGATGCCTTCGGTGGGTCGCAAATTTCTCCTCGCTGGCATTGGTGGGCTCAACATCACGCATGCCGAGCCGATAGATGCGTTTACTTCGCGCTATGGCGCGCGAGCGCAGCAGGTAGCGGCTTGGCTTGAAGCGCTGAGCCCGGATGCTTTGCGCGAATGGGTGCATGCGCTGGGCATAGAAACTTTTGTAGGCACTTCGCAGCGCGTATTTCCCAAAGATATGAAGGCCGCGCCACTCTTGAGAGCATGGCTGCAACGTTTGCGTGGTCAGAGTGTGCGCTTTCATGCGCGGCATCGTTGGCAAGGCTGGGCGAATGATGGAGCGCTTTGCTTTACAAATACGCAAGGTGATTGCAAAGTGCTCGCCGATGCGACTGTGCTCGCTCTGGGCGGCGCAAGTTGGAAAAAACTGGGCTCCGACGGTGCATGGGTACCATGGCTAAAAGACGCTGGCGTGCAGATCAATGATTTGCAACCCTCCAACTGCGGCTTCGATCTGGCTAAGCCTTGGAGCGAACATTTGCGCGGTCAGTTTGCGGGGCAGCCTGTGAAACCCGTGGCGCTGCATTTCACAGATCGACAAGGCAACGAATTCAATAAGCAAGGCGAATTCGTTATCACCGAAACAGGCGTGGAGGGCAGCTTAATTTATGCCGTCTCCAGCTTGATCCGCGATGAAATCTCACGCGTCGGCCAAGCCACAATTTATCTGGATTTGCTGCCCGCCTTCAGCCTAGAGAAAGTGCAAGCCGACGTGAGCCACCCGCGCGGCAGTAAATCACTTTCCGCTCACTTAAAAAGCCGCTTAAATCTGCAAGGCCTGAAAATGGCGCTGCTCTACGAAACTTTGAGCAAAGAGCAAATGCAGGCCAGCGCCCTCCTCGCGCAAACCATCAAAGCCTTGCCGCTCACCTTAAGCGCTACTCGCCCGATTGACGAAGCCATCAGCAGCGCAGGCGGCGTGGCTCTGGAAGCGATGGATGAGCATCTGATGCTCAGGCAAAGACCCGGCACATTCTGCGCGGGAGAAATGCTCGATTGGGAAGCGCCCACGGGTGGTTATTTGCTCAATGCCTGCTGGGCGAGCGGCCGCGTGGCGGGGCGCGGCGCAGCGGCTTATCTGAAAAGCTGATCAAGCTGGATTGTCAATATCCACAAACTCGTGCGCCAAGCCAAGTTGTGCGGCCACATGCGCAGCAACAGCAGGCGCGCCATAACGCTCGCTGGCATGATGGCCGCAGGCGATGTAGGCGACACCCATCTCGCGCGCGTAGTGCGCCTGCGGCTCAGAGATTTCTCCAGTGATAAAGACATCGGCCCCCGCAGCAATCGCCGCCTCAAAATAGCTCTGTGCACCGCCGGTACACCACGCTACACTTTTTATAGCACGTTGCGCAATTTCTATGCCGGCTAATGGCCGATTTAATACATTTTTGATGTGTTCTGACAGTGCTTGGTAGCTGCTCAAAGAAGTCTGCCCCAGCCAGCCCAGATCTTGCTCACCAAAGCGGCCAAACTCGCCGTTTGCAAGCGGGGCAAAACCCAGCAGCCTGCCCAGTTGTGCGTTGTTGCCCAGCGTGGGGTGCGCATCGAGCGGCAAGTGATAGGCATACAGATTGATATCGTGCGCCAATAATTTTTGCAGTCGCTGCTTCATCCAACCCGTCACTCTGCCATCTTGCCCGCGCCAGAAAAGCCCATGATGCACAAAAATCGCATCCGCACCGCGCGCAATCGCCGCGTCTATCAAAGCGCTAGATGCCGTCACGCCCGAGACGATTTTCTTTACCTCCGCCTTGCCCTCCACTTGCAGGCCATTCGGGCCATAGTCTTTGAAGCGCTCAGGTTGCAGGAGATCGTTAAAAGCTTGGGAAAGGGTGTCGCGGGAAGTCATGGTGTGAACAAGTCTTGGGTATTTCCACCATCTTAAGCGTTACCTGAGTTCGGCCACAATCTCGGCATGCAACGCCCCAATATCATCTTCATCGTGGCCGACGATTTAGGCTATGCCGATTTAGGCTGCTACGGCGGGCGTGGGTTTGACGGCGCGGGACGTGACTCTGTTTCGCCGAATCTCGATCAGCTTGCTGCCCATGGCATGAAGTTCACGCAGGGCTACAGCAACTCCCCCGTTTGCTCGCCCACGCGCTTCGCGCTCATGACGGCGCGCTGGCAATACCGCATTCGCGGCGCGCTGGATGAACCGCTCAAATCCAACAGCGCAGGCAATCCGCTTCTCGGCCTCCCGCCCACACTGCCCACACTGCCATCGCTGCTCAAAGAAGCGGGCTACCGCACGGCGCTCATTGGCAAATGGCATTTGGGCTACGCGCCCTACTTCGGGCCTTTGAAATCAGGCTACGAGGAATTCTTCGGCCCGATGAGCGGCGGTGTAGACTATTTCACGCATTGCGATTTCAATGGCAATCATGATTTGTATTTCGGTGAAGAAGAAAAGCATGAAGACGGCTACTTGACGGATTTGCTGTCCAAACGCGCTGTGGAATACGTCACCCGCGTTAATGAGAGCGAAAGTAATCGACCGTTTTTTTTGAGTCTGCACTACACCGCCCCGCATTGGCCATGGGAGACGCGTGATGATGCGCACATTGCGCCCGAAGTTGCCAAGAATCTCTTTCACCTCTGCGGCGGCAACATCCACAGCTACCGCAAGATGATCCATCACATGGATGAAGGCATTGGTTGGCTTGTCGAAGCACTGCGCAAGAATGGCCAGCTTGACAACACCCTCATCGTCTTCACCAGCGACAACGGCGGCGAGCGCTTCTCAGACAACTGGCCACTGGTAGGCGGCAAGATGGATTTAACCGAGGGCGGCATCCGCGTGCCTTACATCGCGCATTGGCCTGCGCAGATTGCAGCGGGCGCGTCAAGCCAGCAGCATTGCCTCACGATGGATTGGAGCGCGACGATGCTCGAACTCGCTGGCGCACAACCCAAGCAGCCGCTCGATGGCGTTTCTTTGCAATCCGTTTTAAAAGGAGGCGCGGCTTTCGAGCGTCCTTTGTATTGGCGCATGAATCACCGCAGCCAGCGCGCTTACCGCCATGGTGATTGGAAATATCTGAATGTCGATGGCCACGAATACCTGTTTGATATCTGCGCCGACGAGCGCGAACGCGCCAACCACGCCACCCGCGAACCCGAACGGCTCGCGCAAATGCGCCAGCAGTGGGAACATTGGGACAAGAGCATGCCGGCCATCCCGCCGGACGCGACGGTGAGCTTAGGCTTTGGCATCCAAGACATGCCACAAAGATAATAATTTCAGGCTCTTTTAGTCAGTTAGCCGGCATAGAATATGCGCGGAGTGCTATTGATTTAATAGTTATTCAGTGTGTACAGATAGGCCGCATTGCGCGATAATCACAACATGCGTAAATTTTGGCTTCTCTTTTCTCAAGCAGTGACAGTTCTTTTGGCGGCTTACTTTGTTGTCGCCACGCTCAAGCCCGATTGGCTCGGACGAGCGCCGCGTATGGGCTTGGGCTTTGGCAGTGCGCCCACCACGGGTGCCGTGCCTGTGATTGAAGCAGCAGCCGCCAATCCGGGCTTAGCGCCTGTTGGCAGCTACCGCGCTGCAGCCCAAAAAGCCTCGGCTGCTGTGGTGAGCATTGCCACTGCCACTGCCGCAAAAAACAACCCGCGCTCCAACGATCCGTGGTTTAAATTCTTCTTCGGCGACCAGCCCCAGCAACAGCAAAGCGGTTTGGGCTCCGGCGTGATCGTTAGCCCAAGCGGCTTCATCTTGACGAACAACCATGTGGTTGAAGGCGCAGATGACATTGAAGTCACGCTCAACGATTCGCGCAAAGCAAAAGCGAAAGTCATCGGCACCGATCCCGAAACGGATTTGGCATTGCTCAAGATTGATTTAGACAATCTGCCCGTCATTGTTCTTGGCAACGCAGAGAGCATGCAGGTAGGCGATCAAGTCCTGGCGATTGGCAACCCGTTTGGCTTGGGGCAGACAGTATCGGCCGGCATCGTCAGCGCGCTTGGCCGCAACCAGCTGGGTATTAACACCTTTGAAAATTTCATCCAAACCGATGCTGCGATCAACCCGGGTAACTCGGGCGGCGCGTTGGTCGATGTGAGCGGCAATTTACTGGGCATCAACACCGCCATCTACAGCCGCTCGGGCGGCAGCATGGGCATCGGCTTTGCCATCCCCGTCTCCACTGCGCGCATGGTGATGGATGGTTTGGTCAAAGACGGCCAAGTCACACGCGGCTGGATCGGCGTCGAGCCGCAAGAGCTCACGCAAGAATTGGCCGAAACCTTCAATTTGAAAAACGCCAGCGGCAATCTACAGGGCGTGATCATCACCGGCGTGTTGCAAAACGGGCCTGCGGCCAAAGCAGGCATTCAGCCCGGCGATGTGATCACGCAAGTCGCCGGCGTGACGGTGACAAACGTCCCCGGCTTGCTCTCCAACGTAGCCGCCATCAAACCCGGCAGCACCACCAAGTTCAGCGTACGCAGAGCAGATAAAGCATTAGAGTTGGATGTGACACCTGCGCCTAGGCCAAAGAGGCCGGTTCAGCAGCAGCGTTGAGGGCAACGCAGGTCAAGGCTGTGCCATGAGATTCACAAAAGGCTTGGTGCTCTTCCAGCGATCAGCGCCAAAATCGCGCTGATCTGTCGTCAGAATTCGGCCATGCCCCAAGTGCTCGGCCAGCAACACCAAAGAAGCATCCGCCAAATCCATCGGCAGCTTGGTGTATTTTTTCATCATTAATGGGATTTTGCGGGCGGCCTCATGTGGAATGTCCCAGATCAAGATGCTTCCGCTGACCAAATCCGCAACAAAATCTTGGCGCGCTGCCTCGCCAAGACGACGGCCAATCATGTAGGCCGCCTCCGTGATCACAGGCCATGTCGTGATCCAACCCTCACTAGCACTGCTGATCCAGCGTTGCGCGATCGCATGATGCGCATCATCCTCATTGAGCAAGGCGAGGAAGTATCCCGTATCCACAGAAATCATGACTTTTTGCTGCGCACCACAGATCGTTGAATACTCTTGCGCGCGGCATGCATTGGAAATTTATCGTCAAGTATTTCGCCCAGCTCCGCTTTGTAGTTGACTGACCAATTCGCATCACCCAACTTGTATTTGCCAATATGTTTCGCCAAATGCTTGAAAGGAGTTGCATTCTGCTTCGCATGCTGCTTGTAAAGCGCATCAATCCCCTTGCGCAGCACATCGCTGGTCGAAGCACCCAAGCGCGTGACTAAATATTCCAGTTGCTGAGCCGTACCGGGCTCAAGGCGAGCAGTGATTCTCATGTCGGACTCCTATTTGTCTGACATTGTATGACAAAATCTTATGCGTGGCCTCTTCGCTTCGATCAAACGCCCGCCAGAGCAGCCGGGGCGGATGGCTCCATGTCCTCCGGCGGCGTTCAGGTTGGTTTGTTTTTGGGGAGTTGATTGCGCCGCCTCCCCCTTTACTTGCGCCATCCGTCCCGACTACTCTGGCGGGCTTGGCGTGAATTGGACGGTTTTGCGCGCCACAGAAACCCATGCCCTTGTGATGCGGCTTTGCGTCTGGCGTAAGTAAAGGGGGAGGCGGGAAAGAACAACAACCGGAGAAAACAACGCCCATCCCCGCCGGAGGACATGGAGCCAGACGCAAAGCCGCATCACACGGGCTGCCACCCCAAGCAGCGCATAAAGACGCGGGAGTTCACCCCTTTATGGCCGCATCAATCGCTCGGTTTTAAATCCAATTTCAGAAAACACCCAAGCCATCCGCTCTGCTTTGACTTCAGCCAAAGCATTAACTGTCCAAGTGAATTCATGCAATCCTAAACGGACTGTGGGGTTTCTGCCGCTGTTATCTGGCCATCGCGCAATCGTCTCATCAATCGATACACGAACTTGATCAATTTCCCCTGAAGAAAGTGGCTCGATTTTTAATCCAAACTCTTCAGACATTTCATTAACCGTTTAGCTCATCTGCCCTCACCTGCGCCGCCGCGAAATCCAAATCGCCTGAATAAATCGCTGTGCCGCAAATCACGCCTTCGATACCTTCGTGCTCAACCGCGCAGAGTTTTTCGATGTCTTGCATGTTGGACAGGCCTCCTGAGGCAATCACGGGGATGGTGCTGGCGCCTGCTAGTTTGACGGTGGCTTCGATGTTGATACCACTCAGCATGCCGTCGCGGCCAATGTCGGTATAGATGATGGACTCAACGCCGTAGTCTTCGTATTTTTTGGCGAGATCGGCGACGTCGTGGCCAGTTAGTTTGCTCCAGCCATCAGTTGCGACTTTGCCGTCTTTTGCGTCCAGCCCGACGATGATGTGGCCACCAAAAGCGGTGCAGGCGTCTTGCAAAAAGCCAGGGCTCTTGATGGCTGCTGTGCCGATGATGACGTATTCCAGCCCCGCGTCGATGTAGCGCTCAATCGTATCCAGATCGCGGATGCCGCCGCCGAGCTGTACAGGGATGTCTTCCCCGCCAGCGTCTGCATGCGCTTTGATGGCTTTCAAGATGCCTTTGACGGCAGCGAGATTTTGCGGCTTGCCGGCGAATGCGCCGTTCAGGTCAACCAAGTGCAAGCGGCGCGCGCCGGCATCGATCCAGCGCTGCGCCATCTCGACGGGGTCTCCAAACACGGTGGATTGCTCCATATCGCCTTGCTTGAGGCGCACGGCTTGGCCGTCTTTGAGATCAATGGCGGGGATGAGAATCATGGTTTCCAGGTGAGGAAGTTTTTGTAGAGCTGCAGGCCTTGAGAGGCGCTTTTCTCGGGGTGGAATTGGGTAGCAAAAATGTTATCGCGTGCGAGCGCGGCTGTAAAGAGGCCGCCGTAATCGCTTTCCCCAGCACTGTGTGCCGCAATCGCTGGCTTGGCGTAGAAGCTGTGGACGAAATAGAACCAGCTTTGATCTGCTACGCCATCGTAAATAGGATGAGGCTGGGTTTGCTTCACGCGATTCCAGCCCATTTGAGGCACTTTGTAGCGGCTGCCATCGGGTTGCAGCCTGCCACTGAGTTCAAATTTATGTACATCGCCTTTGAACAGCCCCAAGCCCGGCGTATTTTGCTCATCGGAATGATCCAGCAGCATTTGCATGCCCACGCACACGCCAAACATCGGCTTATTGGCTGCGGCCTCCAACACGGCTTCCTGCAAACCAGAATCTCGCAAGCAAGCCATGCAATCACGCATCGCGCCTTGGCCTGGGAGCACAACACGCTCAGCCTTTCTGACCTCTTCCGGGCACTGCGTGACGATCACCTCAAACTTCGTGCCGTGCGCAGACGCTTTCACCGCATTCGCTACGGAGCGCAGATTGCCCATGCCGTAATCGACGACGGCGACAGTAGATTGAGAAGATACAGACATGCTATTAATAATGTAGCAAACTATGTAGATTTTGCGCCGGCTGGTGATCTAAAAAGCTTCAAAATCGGCACAGAAAACGAGATTACAAGCTGCCCTTCGTCGAAGGGATCACACCCACACTGCGCGGATCGAGCCCAAGCGCCATGCGCACAGCGCGCGCAAAGGCTTTGAAGATCGTCTCGCATTGGTGATGCGCGTTGTCGCCCTTCAAATTGTCAATATGCAATGTGCATTGCGCATGATTCACAAAGCCTTGGAAAAACTCATACACAAGCTGCGTATCGAACTCACCGATCATGCCGCTTTTGAAATCGACATGTATGTGCAAACCAGGGCGGCCAGAAAAATCCACCACGACGCGACTCAAGGCTTCGTCCAACGGCACATAAGCATGCCCATAGCGCCAAATACCCGCCTTGTCACCAACAGCTTGAGCCACTGCTTGGCCCAGCGTGATACCTACGTCTTCCACGGTGTGATGGCCATCAATATGCAAATCGCCTTTGGCTTGGATTGAGAGATCCATCAAGCCGTGGCGAGCGATTTGATCCAGCATGTGGTCAAAAAAGCCAATACCAGTTTGCAAATCAGCCTTGCCTGTGCCATCAAGATTGACGGAGACAGTGATTTGGGTTTCTTTGGTGTTGCGGGTGACTTCGGATGTGCGTTGCATGGGTGTATTGTCGCAGAGGTGAAATGGTTACTTCGCTGGGCTGTCGCCCCAAGGGTTGAACAATTCGCAGCCCGTGTCTGAGAAATGCTTGGTGTTTCGCGTGACAAGTGTGAGGCGGTGCGTCAGGGCTGTGGCTGCAATCAAGATATCCATATCCTCTTGCGGGCGGCCTATTCGCTCAAGGGCGTATCGCACCCGACCATACTCTCGCCAAACCGCTAAATCAGCGCCGATGATTCGCTCGCCCATTTGCTCGGATAGACGCTCAAACCATGAGCGCATTTGCGATTGTTTTTTTCCTGCGGGGTAGCGCATCAGACCATACTCAATCTCTCCTACCGTAGCGCCGCTGAGTATGCTTTCATCCATATTTTTGTCTAACCAGTGGATGACTTGTGCATTGGGCTGCTGGCGCGCCAGCTCAGAAACAACATTGGTATCGAGCAACCACCTTGCTTTTGTTTTCATGTTTTCGCGCTGGCTTACTCTTCAAAAATGGGGGCAGACTTGCGGCTGCGCCGAACTGGCAACTCCAAATCTGGGCCTGGCGGCATATCAAGCAGAGCCATCATGTGTTTGCCAAAGGCAGTGTGAGGGCCGCGCCCGGCAAAAGGTTTTTGCTTTATTCGCCCATCAACATCCAGCGGCACGATCTGCACCACTGGCTTGCCGTGCCGCGTGACGATTTGCGGGCCTTCGGATAAGGTCAAATCCACCAGCTCGCTGAAGCGGTTTTTAGCTTCTTGAAGTTGCCAAGTGTGTTGCATGATGAGCTCCCCAGCTTAAATCTAGCTTGAATTATAGGCTGAATACAAAATTCTGGCTAGATTGACATGTACTGATTAGCTCATGCAGAAGCCAAAGCCGCGAGCATTTTTGCGTTTTCATCCGGCGTTCCCACCGTCAATCGCAGGCAGTTTTTAAGGAGCGGGTGCATTTTGGAGATGTTTTTGACCAAGATACCTTGCGTTTTGAGATGTGCGAATGCGGCGTCCGCATCGGGCGTGCGAACGGTGATCATGTTTGCATCTGACGGATAGGCTTTGAGCTTGGGCATCTTCGCCAGCGCTTCCAAAAGCATAGCGCGTTGCGCAATAATCATGCCGGCTTGAGCCCTAAAAGCCTCTGAATACTCTAGTGCAAACAGGGCGCATTCGGCATTCAACACGCTGATGTTGTACGGCGGGCGCAGCTTGTCGATCTCGCTGATCAGCGCTTGCGCGCCACACATGTAGCCCAGCCTCACACCGGCTAAGCCAAACTTGCTGAGCGTGCACATGAGCAGCACATTGGCGTTTTTCTCGGGCGCAGCTTTGATCTCATCCATCCAACTTTTACTGCTGAACGGCTGATACGCCTCATCCATCACGACCATGCCGCCATAAGCGGCGCAGGCGGCAATGATTTGCTTGATCACGACAGCATCCCATAAATTAGCAGTAGGATTGTTAGGGTACGCAAGGTAAGTGATCGCTGGCTTTTCTTGGGCTATTGCGGCCAGCATCGCCGGCGCATCCAGCCCAAAATCAGCCGTCAAATCCACGCCGATGAACTGCAAACCTTGCAGCTGTGCGCTCATCGCATACATCACAAAGCCCGGCAGCGGCGCGAGAATCTTCGCGCCCGCTTGAGACAAAGCGACACCGGGCGTCGCATCACAAGCCATCGCCAGCAAAGAAATCAATTCATCCGAGCCATTGCCCAGCATCAGCCCGTAATCAGCAGGCACTTGCGCATAAGAGCGCAGCGCGGTTTTCAGATCGTCAATCCGCGTGCCCGGATAGCGATTGATTGCCACTTGGCCCAAGCGCTCACCCAATTTGGCTTGCAACGCGGCGGGCAAAGTAAACGGGTTTTCCATCGCATCGAGCTTGATGAAGCCCTTGCTGTCTTGCACAGCATAGGCGAGCATGGATTGCACATCTTGGCGGATGAATTTCAAGGGGCTGGTCATGGTGCAGTTTCCAAATCTTGGGGGCGAAGGCTCAAAGGGGAAATGATCTGAATGCCATCGAGCATGCCTTCGGGTAGCTCTAGGCTGAGCAAATGCGTGCAGCTTTGTTGCAAGGCAGACGAGACGATCAGCGCATTCCAATACGTGAGGCCATGGCGATCTTGCAGATCCCAAGCGCCATCCACCGCATAACGATCTAAATGCGGCGGCTGCCACTCGCGCAAGCGGCGCACATGCAGGCGCACATGCGCGGGTGTGACAGCCGTTTGCGCTGTGAGCCCAAAAGCGCGCACCGCGCCTTCATACAACTCATTGAGCACCTGCGTGCTGATACGCCCCGAGCGCTTTTGCCAACACCACCTCACCCATTCGCGAGCAGCGGCTTGCAGCGCCTCGTCGCGCCCGTCATAGCTGGCCAGCAGCACATTTGAATCGACGAAAACGATCGGAATTTCACGGGCGGTCATAGAGTTTCCCCCGCTTCGCATACGCGCCATCGCTCGCACCCCAGCTCTCAAACTTAACAGCACTGCGCGCTGCCTGCTCATAAGCATTGGAGCGGCGCATCTCCTCCTCCAGCACTTGCCCCAAATAGCGAGACACACTGATATTGAGCTTAGCCGCCTGCACGCGCACCCATTCCAGCGCTTCATCTTCCATGGTGATAGTCACGTTTTTCATGGTATCGATATTAACACGAAATTCGTGTAACACTAATTTAGTGTTTTTAAAATTACCTTTTTAATAAGGCCATGTTCAGGGGCTGTCCAGCACTTCTCCGGCATAGAATATGCGCAGAGCGCTACTATTTTCGTACTACGTCCCTCCCTCCCAGAATCACATCCATGAGCATCCTGCCCAACCTCTTCTCCCAAAAAACCTGGGCCAACAACGAACTCTTCAACCAGCTCGCCACCGTGAAAACGCCCGAGCATGCCAGCGCCCTGCACAACGCCATCCGCACGCTCAACCACATCTACGTCGTCGACCGCATCTTCCGCGCCCATCTGCTAGGGGAACGCCACGGCTACACCGCCACCAACACCGATGCCACGCCCGCTTTGGGCGAACTGCATTTCGTCGCTGCCGAGACGGACGCTTGGTACGAGCAATACAGCGCCGCGATCACCGCCGAGCAATTGAAAGAAAACATCACCTTCTGCTTCACAGACGGCGACGCAGGCCGCATGACCCGAGAAGAAATGCTCGCTCACATCATCACGCATGGCGCGTATCACCGAGGCAATGTCGGGCAGATTCTCAAATCAATTTCAGTCACTCCACCGAGAGATTTGCTGACGAAGTTTTTACATGTGCGCGAGCCGGGGAGACGGGTGGGCTAACGCTGACAGTCAGCCTGGGAGTCGCAACTAAAGCACTCCTCAGCTATTCCTTAGCCACCACCGTGTCATACAGCCCATAGTGCGACAGCCCCACATGGCTTTCGATCCCGGTGTAGCGCAGCGAAGCATCTTCGTAGCGCCGGAATGCGAACACCGCCTGATTCATCTGCTCGGTGTTAAACACCTTGAGCCGCACCAGCAAGTGAAAATCCTGCACATTTAAACCCGTCACGGTTAAAAACAAATCTGGCTCCAGCTTGGTGATCACATCTTGCAGCGTGTTTTCCCGGAAGTCTGTCAGATACATAAAAGCCGGGATCCGCGTGGCAAATTTGATGAGCTTTTCTTGTACCATCTTGCGCTTGGATTTGTATTCGCGCTCCTCGGCTGAGAGCTCCTTCTTCTCTTTTGCGGAGAGCTTGCCCTCTTTGGCTTTATTTTTCAGCTCTTTAACGCGATCACTTTTGTTGATGATCGTCTCAATCACCTTATCGCCCAAAGCGCGCCAGCCTTCAATGCGCTCCACTGCTGCCATCGCTTCGGGGTTGTCCATGATGCGGCGCAATGTGCCGTTATCTACATTCACGAGCAGCGCGCTTTCCCATTTGCGCGCCAAGAGCGTGGCCGAAGTGCCCGCCATCGCGATATCAAGAATGCCGCCCGCATCAATTTGCGTCATATTCGCGCCATCATACGCCAGCACGGGCAGGAAAGCGACCAAATCCTTCACCGCATTCTCAGGATTCAATTCATTCGGCGAGAGACCAATCGCGTAATCCGAGAGCTGGCGCAGCGCCCGCGTGGGGGCGAAATCAAACACGAAGCAGGCAGGTTTGAGAATTTCTTCCTCATTCGGGTTGTCGCCATGCGGATTCTTGATCGACCACGGCGATTGCACACGAAACGCCGCTTGAAAATATGTCTCAGGCGATTTCAAATTGCGCAGCATCAAAATCGATGACCATTGCGCCACCGTCACGCCCGTGGTGAGCTTGCCGCAGGAAAGCGTGATCGTCTGCGTATCAAAGCCGCTGCCAATCGCCTCGCGCACAGGCGGCAGCGCCTCTAGCCCAATGCCCGCCTCCGCCCCTGCGCAGACGATCACCTGATAGCCACGCCAAAACGTGTTGTGCCGCTCAGAGAGCAAATTCTTCATTGCATGACAAGCTGCCACATTGGGCAAAAACCAAAATGCATGCTGCAAATACGGCAACAAGCGCACATCAGAATACGGAAACGGTGGCCGCGAGCCTGTTTTAAGCGCCTCCGCAGACTTGGCCACATGGCCGCCGCGAATAATATCCAACCATTTCTGTACATCGCTCTTATGCGTAAATTTCGCCGCTTTGCCTACGCCCGACGCTTCAAAAAACGCATTCAGATCAAATTCATCAAATTCCCCACCGCTGGCAATGGCTAGCAATTCATCGGGCATTTGGTAGGTCAGCAAGCGCATCTGCGGCAGCGCGCCATACGGATTGCGAAGCTTGGGCTGCTCCTCGGCAAAAGCTTGCTTTGCGCGCTGCTCGTCGGTATAAGTCCAGTTAAAAATTTGCTCTTCAATGAATTCGCCTGTAGCCAGCGCTTTGAAAGGCGTGCCAGAGAGATACAAATAAGCCCGCGTGGTGATCGGCAGGAAATCTGTTTCCCTCTCCAGCGGCTCTTGCAAATCTGCAATGCGATCTTTCTGGCTCTGTAAATTGCCACCTGCATCGCCGAGCCAATGCTCAGCGCGGGCAATCCGATCTTCCTCTTCCTCAAACAATTCTTTCGCACTCTCACGCCAAGCGCCAAAGTGGTATTCATCAAACACCACCAAATCCCAATTCACCGTATGCAGCCACTGATTGCGTGGCTTGATCTTGCCATTCGCATCGCGGCCCAGCAAATCTTGAAACGAGCCGAAATACACCACCGGTTTTTTGCTGTTGATCTGTGTCGGGTCGCTGCCCGAAGATTGAGAAAGATACTGCCAGCCATCAAAATCCACATGATTTTCTAAATCTGTGCGCCATGCATCCTCTACAGCGGGCTTAAACGTCATCACCAACACGCGCTTGGCTTTGAGCTTCTTGGCGAGCTGGTAGGCGGTAAACGTCTTGCCAAAGCGCATCTTGGCATTCCAGAGGAAGCGCGGCGTCGCATTCATATCCTCTTTCCAGATGGAATGAAAGTAAGCATGCGTTTTGTTCACCGCATCGAGCTGCTCATCGCGCAAGCCAAACTTCTCATGATGCGTGCCGCTAAAGCGCTCCCCCGTGCGCAGCTTACCGAGCACGGTTTTCAAATCGCTAAGCTCGCAGCGCATCCACTCCTTAATTGGATTGGCAAAACCTTTGCGCTTTAAAGCTGCGCGCACCTCATGATCCGTAAAGATCGAGCCATCATCGCGCTCCGCGCTCTCTTCCAGCTCAATCGTGAAATTCTTGATCGCTGCTGTTTTCAGCTGCTCGCCCACCCGCTGGCGCACATCGCGCGTGGTCTGGCCGATTTTCAGCTGGCCAGCGTGCGCCTTGTCTGCAATCGCATAAGCATAAATTTTCGGGCGAGCCGTTGGCTTGGGCGCAAGGATATCGTCGATGCTGGGCTTGGTCTGCAGCTTGGATTTTTGAGCCATGCTTGGCTTACTCATCGCCATCTTCATCCACTGCCACATCGCCCAAAAGATCGCTGCTCAAATCCATCGGACGCACCACTTTTTTAATGAACTCAATTTCGCTGGCTGTGATGCCGTATTTGGCATATAGAGCTTCGTCTGTCCAAGGCTTGTTCCACTTTTGCGTTGGAACGAACGTGTACACCTTACGGGTGGTGTCTTGCGAAGGCTTGTGTAGAAGAATCAACAAGCGAGTAAGCCGGCAAGTGAGGTAAGACAGCGCACTTTCTGCTTCATCTTTGGTTTCAAACGGCCCGATACAGAGATAGGTTTCTGAGCAAATGCTGCCGGGCTCGCCAATGAAGGGTGTGCTGATGATGCGATGCGGATAGGTGTCTTTGTTGCCCGTGCCCGGAGCGGCACGACCAATGTAGATTTTCCATTTGTCGATCAAGTCGGCGTTTGAAGGAACATCGCTTCGCGCAATGAAACCCGTTCCGCCGTTCTGATGAATCAAAATATCGCCTGCCCGCTTGGTCGTTCGTCCTTTGAAAGTTGTTTCTAAACTAAATGGCTTTCGTGAGCTAACCAGCTGATCAAAGCGCTTTTTCTCTGGAAGCTCAACGCTAGTTGATTGCTTCGTCTCAAACTCAACCACCTTTTTCAAAATCGACAAGCCTTCATTGAAGCGAATAAAAACATCCGCACCGTTTTCTAGAAGTTGGCGATTGGCCGTTGAAACAGGCCAATCCTTGAAATGCGTGGCCACTTTGCATTTGCCTCGGTGATCGCGATTCCAAAGAAAATAGCACACGCCGCCTTTCAGCCCCACGCCAGGAAACACATCTGAAGCGGTGAGGTAATCATCAATCGAGCGCACGCGATCATCAGCAAGCATCGACTCTCTAAATTCATCCAAGCCTTTGCCGCCCGCAAACCAGCGCGCGGGAATAATCATCGACATGTATCGCGGCTCCAGCGCTTTGGCTTGATCCACAAACATTTGATATATCGGCGCAGCGCTCACGCCGTAGCCGCCATCGTTCAATTGATACGGCGGATTTCCGATGATCACGTCAAATTGCATTTTTGCTCCAAACAGCTCAGCCATGCGAGCTTTGATATCTTTTGTATGAATGAAGGCATAGGCATGGCTTTCCAGCTCCGCGCCGCGATCCAGCGCAGCTCGGCTGGCGCCGCAAAACTTGCATTTTCCATTCACCCAATCGTGCTCCATGCGTTCAAACCAGATATTCCCTGCGTCGGTTTTAAATTCCGTGGCAATCGAATGCTCGCCATGCGCATACTTGGAGCAATACACGCTGCGCCGCGCGAGCAAGCTGGTCAGCCGCGTCACGCCGATGCCGAACACCTGTTTCGTCAAAATATGATTCACGCGCTTTTGCAGATCTGGAATTTCTCGTGCCAAGCCTTGCGTTAAGCGGCTCGTGATCTCGCGCAGAAACACGCCAGATTTGGTGCAAGGATCGAGAAACTTAACGCTTTTATCCGCCCACAGATCTGCGCCTTTGTGATCTTTGCTCCACGCTGCGGCAAGCCCATCGAGCATACGATTGGCCAGCTCAGGCGGCGTAAACACTTCATCATTAGAAAGATTGGCAATGCAGGTGAGCACATCCGGATTGCGCCCGCGCAGGGAAAAATTGGCCTGCACTGTCATAGCAAGATTCTTCATCCTTGTCCGAGCACAAAGCGCGCTTTTTCGATGCGGAGCATTTGATAAGGTGTCATGAAGCTGACGCCCAAGCCAACGCAGACGTCAGGAATTTTTATCCGTCGAAACGAATTAGCCGGTTTTTCATGCGTCACCACCGTATGCCCACCAGCTAATGCATGGGCGATCAAGTAGAAATCTGCTACCTGCAAAAAGGTGCTGATGGCAGCTGGTTCGTATTGCTGACTCGTCGTCCAAACGCTTACCTTGCCAAATTGCTCGGCTACATTTGAATCGGTTGCACGGAACAAGCCCTTACCTTGGCTCTTGGCCCATTCCGTGAGATCGTCTGAACCTGCTGCGATCTCATCAGCTACTTTGTCAATGCTTAAAACATTTCCCTTAGCGCCGCCGTCGACAAGCCATTGCCAGAAAGCTGGGCAGAAATCCAAACCGTAGTGCAAGTTTTTTGCTGACATGAATACATTGGCATCTAACAAATAACTCAAGTTGTCACCCCTAGCTCACGCGCCGTTTCAAAAAATGTGGCCGATTTTTTTACGCCTAACATTCGGAATGCCTCGGGAAACGAGGTCAATCCTTCCAGAGTACTCGAGACAATCGCTTTGGCAAAGCGCTTGCTAGCGCGAGCACCCAAGCTGAGATAAAAATCACCGCCGCCTCCGCTACCGCCTGTCTTCAGCTCGTGCAAGCGTTGCTGCTCATCTCTGTAATGCAGCCAGAGTGCGTCTTCCAAGATGTAGCCTGCATCAAACAAGCGACGCAATGCCACAAGGGAGCTAACCTTGAACGCGCGAGCCAAGCGCTGCATTGCACTGGGGATAGATTCGCCTGGCTGATAAAGCGCGCGAAGCTCTTCCATGGGCACTAGTAGTTCCGCTGCAACACGGTTGCACCAACGCTCGGTTAGCTGCTCAGGCACTTGCCCCGCTTGGGTATCCGATACGCCCGTCTCGCCCAGCCACACATGCGCTAGCTCGTGCGCGAGCGTGAACATTTGCGCGGCCTTACTGTCCGAGCCGTTCAAAAAAATCAGCGGGGCTAAATTGTCTGCAAGCGCGAAGCCACGAAACTCGCCCACATCAAGCTTGCGATGGCTGTTACTGCCCACCACAGAGCTAACCATGACCATGATGCCAATATCTTCGGCCTTGGAAATCAACTGGCGCAGTGCGTCTGTCCATGTGGCGATCTGCCGGCGTGCTTCAGTAGACAAGCCTAACTTTTCGCGCACGCGCCTTGCAACGACTTCGGGTGCTTCAAGCAAACTAGCACTGCCTACATACGTTAAGCCCTGCAACCCATGCATTCGTGCATGGTCGCGATACCAATCTTGCCTTTGCTGGCATAGGTAAAGGGTGTCAAGCAAGTTTGTAGTCGGCTCGGCAAGCGCTTGATCGCGCACGGTGCGAAAGTCCGGCACAGGCAAAGTTAATGCTGGCGGCTGCGGTAGGAAAAAATAGCCGAAAGCGGTGTGTGTGAGTCGAGCAAAGTCTTCAAGCTGTTTGAATGTAGGTTCTGCTTCGCCGCTGAGCCACAACGGCCATTTGCTAAAACGTGCAGACAAATCGGCGTCGCTGAGCCTCGCGCGGCCCGCTGCCCAGCGAAGCACAGGAATGGATGCGGCTACCGTGCTCACGCGGCCACCCTAAATGCATCAGCAGGCTCGTTTTGAATCTGCTCAACAGCAAGCTCTCGCATCGTCATCGTGGGATAGGTTTTGATGGGAGTGAAGATTTCATGCTTGGCAAACAAAGAGCCTTGGCTGGTGTGCGCGGCCATGCCTGTGAGTGTGTCTAGGCGAAAATCACGCCGCTGATATTTGCCTTTGCCGAGATAGCCCCATTCAGCAAAGCTGATGTGCTGCCCATCTTGCAAGCGCATCGTGATGGCATCACCGTGTACGAGATTGACCGAGAGCACTTGATATGCAGCAAGATAAAGATCATCCATCTCGCTGAGGTTCAAATAGTCTGCCAACACCTCCAATGCGTTGGCTCGGCATTCAGCAATGTTGTCTTTCAACAGCTCGATGCCGTAAATGCACATGACGGCGAGCAGCGCAAAATGCTGCTTTTCAAAATCAGATTTTCCAAATTTCAGCTCAACAGCAGCGAGCTTGCGCTTGAGTATTTTGACGATGAAGTTTCCGCTCCCGCATGCGGTCTCAAGAAAGCGAGAATCAATGCGTTCACTCTCGTCTTTCACCAAATCCAGCATAGCCTCAACCATCCAAGGCGGTGTGAATACCTCGCCGTGGTCAGCAACGCGTTGTTTGGATTTAACGAGACTCATGAACGGCCTGAAATCAGGGTTTGGAAATAAAACTATCTTAGCTTAGATGCTTTTTAGGCAATAACCAGTAACGCGTAAAAAAAGCTGCCATACACAACGTGTAGGCAGCTTTTTTGAGTGAGCTTTCGCCCACTCGGCATTCAAGCTAGATCAAGGCTTGCGGGGTGCTTTGCTGGCGAAGCTTTTGCCGGCTGGCTTGAAGCCTGCTTTGGCGAAGGGCTTGGGGGCGGATTTGAAGCCGTCTTTGAAGCTGCCTTTGAAATCACCGGCTGGCTTGGAGAAGCTGCGGCCTTCTTTGGGGGCGAATTTGTTGTCGCCACCGAAGCCGTTGCCGCCTGCGCCTGCACCGAAGCTTGGCGCGCGGGGCTTGAAGCCGCCGCCTGCGAAACCGTTGCCGCCACGATCACTACGGTCGCCGCCACGGTCGTTGCCTTGGAAGCCACCGCTGTTGCGTTCGCCGCCACCGAAGCCACCTTCACGGCCGCGATTATCATCGCCGCGCGGAGCAAAGCTACGTTGCTCGCCACGGTCATTGCCTTGGAAGCCGCCACCACCTTCACGACGCTCGCCGCCAAAACCACCTGAGCGAGCTGCGAAACCGCCGCCAGCAGGTTTGCCTGCAAAACCGCCGCCACCTTCACGGCGATCACCGCCGAAGCCGCGATCTGCACCGCCGCCGAAGCCACCACCGGAACGATCACCAAAACCGCCACCTGAGCGGTCATTGAAACCGCCACTTGGACGGCCGCCGAAGCCGCCGCCACTACCACTTTCACGGCGATCACCGCCAAAGCCGCCACCGGAGCGGCCAGCAAATCCGCCGCGATTGCCACCACGGTCACCGCCAAAACTCTTGCCTGCGAAGCCGCCACCGCCACCACCACCAAATTTGCCAAACGGCTTCTTCGATTCGCGTGGGCGATCAGTTGGCTCCAAACCAGGAATCACATCGGCTTTGAGTTGCTGGCGCGTGTGATCTTCAATATCGCGAATACGGAAACGGTCACGCGGCTCAGCGAATGTGACGGCCATGCCATCGCGGCCTGCGCGGCCTGTGCGGCCAATGCGGTGCGTGTAGTCTTCGGCTTTGAGTGGCAAGCCGTAGTTGAACACGTGGGAGATGGAGGGCACGTCAATGCCGCGAGCGGCGACATCGGTTGCCACCAAGAATTGAATGCGACCATCGCGCAGGCTTTTCAGGCGCTTGTTGCGCAAATGCTGAGAAAGCGCACCGTGCAATGCAGCGGCATCAAAGCCAGCATCGATCAAATCTTGCGCGAGCGAATCGCATTCGATTTGCGTGTTAGCAAACACGATGGCTTGCACGATGGATGTCTCGCGCATCCAATGGTCGAGCAGCTTGCGCTTGTGAACCAAGTTGTCGGCCCAGAAGAGCTTTTGTGTGATGTTGACGTGTTTGTCTTGCGGGCTGTCGATGGTGATGCGCTGAGCGGCTTTGCCGTTGTCACGCATCACGCGCGCTGCGAGCTGCTGAATGCGAGCTGCAAACGTGGCGCTAAACATCATGGTTTGCTCACGCTTCTCAGTCAGCTGATGGATCGCTGCGAGATCATCAGAGAAGCCGAGATCGAGCATGCGATCAGCTTCATCGAGAACGAGGCATTTCACGCCTTCGCATTTGATCTGGCCATTGCGCTGCAAATCAAGCAAGCGGCCTGGCGTGGCAACCACGAGATCAGCATTTTGCAATTTGGCAATTTGAATTTGATACGGCAAGCCGCCGATCACGTTGGCCACGCGCACGCCGGTCATGTGGCGAGCCAGTTCAATCGCATCGTTGGCGACTTGTTGAGCCAACTCACGGGTTGGGCACAAAATGAGAGCTTGTGGCGTGGCAGCGCGGAAATTGCGTGGGTCAATTGGGTTTTTACGCTTTGGCTTCTTTGGAGCAACTTCGCCTCGCTCAGCAGCTTCTTCGAGAGTCTTTTTCCACGCTAAGCTTTCTTGATGCTCACGATCGTGAAGATCGGTTTGCAAACGGTGCAAGATAGGCAGCAAGAAGGCGGCGGTTTTGCCGGAGCCGGTTTGGCTGGAAACCATCAAATCGTTGATCACGGCTTTGGTAGCCATCTCGCCTTCGCCTGAAGGCACAGTCATGGCCAAGGGGAGCACGCGCGCTTGCACAGCGGTGGGGGCTTTGTAGCCGAGATCGGCGATGGCTTTAACGAGCGCTGGGGCTAGGCCAAGGAGTTCGAAAGGATTTGGGCCGGCAGGCTCTGCGATCACTTCAGCTTCTGGCGTGGCTTGCGCAGATGCGTCTGCTGATGTTTCTGTAGCCACACTATCAGCCAAATCCTCATTTGCTATGATATTAATAGCTAGCGGGGCAGGTTCCATGCCGGCAACATCGTTGTTTTCCACTAAATTCTCAGCAGAAATTGATTTAAATTCTTCAGTAAAGTCGTTCATGCGAAATACACGCGCACAAGCCAAGGCTTGGGCACGCAGTCCATGTTTGTCTGAAGGGTCGGCAAGTTTTGACCACGTTCGGACGGATTGATATCACATCAACCATCCAACAAGTGTTCTGAGCGGTAGAAGCCTTTACAAGAGAGGCTCTGGCTCGGTGGCGGCTGCGATTGTCTCAGCGGATTAATCCGCCGGGTTGAGCGCCCAAGATGTATGGTGATGCACGTTGAAGACACTTTCAACAAAACTGATCATGTCTTCGATTCGGGAAAACCCGAGCTCTCGATTATGGCATAGAAAGCGTGCTCTGCGCCACAAAAATCGCCAACGCTCTTTAACGCACGACAAGCACGGGGATCGGCGACTCAGCCAGCACACGGCTGACCACGCTGCCAAGCATCATCCGAACAATGCCACTGCGGCCATGCGAGCCCATGACGATCAGATCTGCACCCTCAGCCTGAGCCGTTTGTACGATGCCAGCAGCTGCCCGTACGTTTTCAATCGCGCGGGCCTCCAACGTGACGGCGCTGCGGCCCTCGGTGCAGAGCTTTTCAACGGCCATATGCGCATCAGCAGCGAGCTTTTGAGCTGTGGCAGCATAGGCTTGGACGCCATACGGATTGGATTCACCGATGCCCAAGTAGGGATAGGGCTCCATCACATAGACGGCGGTAACGGTGGCTCCATGCGTGCGAGCGAGGCTGACGGCCATGCTCGCCGCGCGCGAAGAAATATCTGAGCCATCGGTTGCCAGAAGAATATTCTTAAACATAAGTACCTCGCATTTGCTGCAATTGATGAACCCATCGTATCGGGAACGGCACTTAGTGTTGTGAGCGTGTGTTCGTCGTGTGAGAACGTGGATACATCTTGGCCGATGTGTGCACGCGATGCTTTGATCAAGCTCCAAGAAACCAGCAGTTCGCAGCGTGAGTTGCTGGCGCTGATCTAGTGTGATGGAAGCTGGGCGCTAAGCAGCGAGGGCAGTTGCGCAGGATCGGTGAGATGCAGGGTTTGCCAAGCGGCTTTTTGCGCAGCGGCGATGTTGGCGGGGTGATCGTCGATAAAGAGGATTTTTTGGCCTTGTAGACTGTACATGCTTTCCAATTTTTGGAAGATTTCGGGCTGGGGCTTGATCAGCCCAATATCGCCAGAGAAGATACCGCCATCAAAGCAGCGCATGAAGGCGTGGCGCTCAAGGCCGCGTGCATAGACGGCGGGCATGTTGGAGAGGAAGTAAAGCTTGTAGCCTTTCGCTTCGCGCTCAGCATGAAGTTTTTCTAGCACCTGCACGGAAGATGCAATCGGCGTGATGTGGTCTTCAATCGCATCGACCATATGTTGCACGGCCTTGACATCCATCGACAAGCGGTTAGCAGTGAGCTTCGAGATGTCTTGCGCGCTCACGCGGCCTGCATCAAATGCTTGCCAATCGGGATGAGCGAAGAAACTACTGGAAAGTTGCGTTGCAGCTTCTGGCGTAGTGGCAATTTCAGGGAAATGCTTGCGCACCACATCGTGCGGCCGCCAATTAACGAGCACTGCGCCGAAATCAAAAACGATGTTGAGCGGGGCAGTCATTTCAAACGCGCGATCAACGCGGCGCTAGACGCATCCACACCACTCGTATCGCCGGAGAGCAAGCGCGCCTCTACATCTTTGGCAAGCACTTTGCCCAGCTCCACGCCGAATTGATCAAAGCTGTTAATGCCCCAGATCGCGCCACTCACAAACACGCGGTGTTCGTACATAGCAATCAGTGCGCCTAGAGAAGCGGGCGTGAGCGCATCCAACACGAAGAAACTGCTTGGACGATTGCCGGGGAAATGGCGGTGGCCGTCTTCTGAGTATTTACCTTGCAAGAAAGCTTGTGATTGCGCAATGGCATTGGCCAGCAGCTTGGTGTGATGATCTTGCATGCTGTGCGCAGCGTGTTTGACAGCGATGAATTCCAGCGGGATCACTTCTGTGCCTTGATGCAGCATTTGGAAGAAGGCATGCTGGCCATTGGTGCCCGGCTCACCCCAAACGACGGGGCTGGTGTGAAACGGTAGCGCTTGGCCATTCTTGTCCACTCTCTTGCCATTGCTCTCCATTTCAAGCTGCTGTAGATATGCTGGGAAGCGGCGCAATGATGAGTGATAGGGCGCCACGCAGCGGCTCGTGAAGCGGTGGAAATTGCGATACCAAACATCGAGCAAACCGAGGCGCACGGGCAGATTACTTTCCAATGGTGCAGTGGCGAAATGCTCATCCATCTCGGCTGCGCCAGATAGGAATTGGCGGAAATTCTCCGCGCCAATGCTAATGGCCAGCGGCAAGCCAATCGCAGACCACAGGCTGTAACGCCCGCCCACCCAATCCCAGAAACCGAAGGTGGTGGTGATGCCGAAGGCGTTGGCAGCCTCCACATTTGTGGTGAGCGCGGCGAAGTGCCTCGCAGTGTCTGTGCCGCCCTGCGCTGTGAACCACGCTTTGGCAGATTGCGCATTGGTCATCGTCTCAATCGTGGTGAAGGTTTTGGAGGCGATGAGGAAAAGTGTGTTTTTAGCGCTTAGGTTTTTGAACGTTGAGGCGAGTTCGTGGCCATCGATGTTGGAGACGAAATGGAAACGTTTTTTAGGTGTGGCGAAGGCTTCTAAAGCTATTGCCGCCATCGCAGGGCCAAGATCAGAGCCGCCAATGCCGATGTTGACCACATCGGTGATGGCATCGTCTGCACGCACGCGCTCTGCAAAGCTAAGCATGCTGGCAAGCACGGATTCAATCTGCACCGCATATCGCTCGTCCACTATTGATTTAATAGCGCTTCGCGCAGTATTTATGCCGGCTACAGGCCATTTTTGCCTTAGAAGTGTGTGTAAAACCGCTCTTTTTTCTGTGCTGTTAATCTCATCGCCACGCAGCATGGCATCACGCTGTTCCTCCAAGCCGCACTCGCGCGCCATCTGCAAGAGCAGTGTTTCTGCGGTGGCATCGATGCGGTTTTTGGAAAGATCAGCGAAGATCTGGGGCGCGGCTTGCGAGAAATGTTTGACGCGATCTGCATCTTGCGCGAGCGCTATGCGTGCGTCGAAGCTATTCCCTTGCGCTGCATAGTGTTGTTGTAGCAGCTTCCAAGCTTCGGTTTGATCACAGCGCTTCGCCATTTAAGCCGCCTTGATCAAAGCTTCGAGTTTGAGCGCATCGGCTGAAAAAGCGCGAATGCCTTCGGCCAATTTCTCGGTACCACAAGCGTCTTCGTTGAGTGCGAAGCGGAAAGCGGCTTCGTTGTAACTCACCAAAGGCGCTTCCAATTTCATAGCGCCTTGCGCAGATAATACGCCGGCTAGGGACTGATTTGACTCAGAAAGCCGTGCTAAAAGATCAGTGCTGATGGTGAGCAGATCGCAACCGGCCAGCGCCGTGATTTGGCCAACATTGCGGAAGCTCGCGCCCATTACTTCGGTTTTGATGCCATTGCGTTTGTAGTAGTTGTAAATACGGGTGACGGATTTCACACCGGGGTCGTTTGCCAATGCGTTGTCAGCCTCGATCCACGCGCTGCCTGCGGATTTTTTATACCAATCGTAGATTCGCCCAACAAACGGGCTGATGAGCTGCACTTTGGCTTCGCCGCAGGCCACGGCTTGGCAGAAGGCAAACAACAGCGTGAGGTTGCAATGAATGCCTTCTTTTTCGAGTTCGCCAGCGGCTTGAATGCCTTCCCACGTAGAAGCGAGTTTGATCAAAATGCGCTCTTGCGGAATACCTGCGGCTTTGGCCATGGCGATGATGCGTTTGGCGCGTTTCACATTGGCGGCTTGGTCAAAGCTGAGCCGGGCATCCACTTCCATCGACACGCGCCCCGGAATGATGCTCACGATCTCTTGGCCGAAGCGAACGACGAGGCGATCAATCAACTCATCCATCGGGGCATTCGGATGCGCTGCTTTGACTTGGGGCACAAGTGGCGCGTATTCCGGCTTTTGTACGGCCTTCAGAATCAACGAAGGATTCGTGGTGGCATCTTGCGGTTGAAACTGCGCCAACTGTTTGAAATCGCCGGTGTCGGCAACTACAGTGGTGAATTGCTTGAGGGCTGCTAATTGATTCAGAGATTGGTTCATGGCTAGATTATGTCGCCCTCAGAAGGCAGTTCAGTTACGAGACTGCAACAACTGACACCCCGTGACTACTCAGCGAAAGCGACACAACCGCGCCTACTTGCAAAACATTCGCCAAATCCGGCGACACCACAAAGATCGAGCCCAGCTCGCTGTCAAATGTGTACTCATAAAAGCTACCTAAATACGCGCTCTTAGCGAGTTTTGCCGCCATGCTGGAGCCCCCACTAGCGTTTGAGGGATTGATGTGCCAAGCCTCTGGGCGCACCGCCACCTTCACTTTGCCTGCCGCCACCGGCTTTTTCGGCGTGAGCTGCAAAGGCCCGAGCTTGACTTGCCCTGTGGCCAAAGATTCAGCGGGGAAGAGCATCGCCTCGCCCATGAAGCCTGCGACGAATTCCGAAGCCGGGAATTCATACAAATCTTGCGGCGTGCCGCGCTGGGCGATGATGCCGTGATCCATCACGATGATCTGATCGCTCACAGCCAGCGCTTCGCTTTGATCGTGCGTGACGTAAGCCACGGTGAGCCCCAAGCGCTGTTGCAAGCCACGAATTTCTTCGCGCATTTCGCGGCGCAGGCGCGCATCTAAGTTGGAGAGCGGCTCGTCAAACAACAACACTGCCGGCTCGAGCACCAAAGCTCGCGCCAGCGCCACGCGCTGCTGCTGCCCGCCCGAGAGCTCGCTGGGCAAGCGCTCGTTGAAGCCTACCAAGCCGACGTTTTTGAGTGCGTCGTTGGCGCGCTGCAAAGCTTGCGCCTTGGGGACATTGCTCATCTTCAGGCCATAGCCGACGTTCTCAATCACGTTCATGTGCGGGAAGAGCGCATAGCTTTGAAACATCATGCTCACATTGCGCTGCGCGGGGCCGAGCGTGGTCACGTCCTGCCCGTCCATAATGATCTGGCCGCTGGTGGGGGATTCGAGGCCAGCGATCATGCGCAGCGTTGTCGTCTTACCGCAGCCAGAGGGACCGAGGATCGTGGTGAGCGAGCCTTTTTTGATCTCAAATGTGATGCCTTTGACAGCCAGCGGCGCTGAAGCGTCAGAGCCGTATCGCTTGGTGATATTTTTAAATTCAACGCCGTGGTTCATGGTGTTTCCTGGTTTTTATTGGAGTAAAAAATTCAGTGTGCAGCGATAGGCGCAGCTGCACCCTTGCGCCGCCCCAGCTTGCGCTCGCCCACGACGAACTGGATCAATGCCGTAGCGCAGCTCATCAAAATAATCAGCACCGTGCAATACGCCAGCGCGATGCCATAGTCGCCATTGCCCACGCGGCCAATGATGTAAGTCGTGGCCAACTCGTTCTCCGCAGTCACCAAGAAAATCACCGCGCTCACGGTGGTGATCGCTCGGACAAAGCTGTAAACCAAAGCCGCCACCAGCGCGGGCTTGAGCAGCGGCATCACCACATGGCGCAGCGTTTGCACCGAGCTGGCGCGCAGCATCATCGAAGCTTCATCCAGCGATTTATCGAGTTGCTTGAAAGCGGCTGTTCCCGCGCGTACGCCCACTGGGAGGTTGCGGAACATAAAGCAGAGCACGATCACCAGTGCTGTGCCTGTGAGCTCAATCGGCGGCACGTTAAACGCTAAGATGTAGCTCACGCCGAGCACTGTGCCGGGGATGGCAAATGCGAGCAACGCGGAGAATTCAAATGCGCTTTGACCTTTGAATTCGGTGCGTGCAAGCAGATAGGCAATCATCAGGCCGACGGTCGCTGTGAGCGGCGCGGAAATTGCAGCGAGCTTCAAGGTCGTCCACAAGGAATTCCAAGCTGTGCCAGCCCACACGAGGCCAAATTCGCCCATCTCTAAGCCGAACGCATTTTTAAAGTGGATCAGCGTCAAGGTGTAATCGCGCCCCCAAGTTTGTACAAAACCACCAGCGAAGGCGAACAGATACACGATCACGGTAAACGCCATCCAAGGCAAAGCGGTGGCATACACCACGCGCTTAACGCTGGGCGGCAGCAGCATCGCAATGCCTGAATCGCCTTTGCCGCTCACCGTGGTGAAGTTTTGCTTACCCAACAGGCCGCGTTGAATCGCAAACACCGCTAGCGCGAAGCCCGTCAAAATCCACGCCAGCGATGCAGCTCGGCCTTGGTCGTATTGCGCGCCGACGATGGCGAAAAAGATTTCTGTAGACAGCACACTGAATTGCCCGCCCACCACAATCGGGTTACCAAAATCCGCCATGCTTTCGATAAAGCCCACGAGGAAGGCATTGGCCAAACCGGGCTTGAGCAAAGGCAGGGTCACGGTCATAAAGGTGCGATGCGGATCAGCGCGCAGCGTTTGCGCAGCTTCTTCCAGCGAAGGCGCAATGCCCTGAACCACGCCGCGCATGATCATGAAGGCAATCGGCGTGAATGCAAAAGTTTGCGCCACCCACACACCAAACCAACCGTAAAACCAGCGAGTGGGCTCAATGCCAAAGGCCCACTCTAAGAATTGATTGGCCACGCCAGCGCGGCCAAACAGCAAAATCAAACCGAGACCGACCACGAAAGGCGGCGTGATGATCGGTAACATGGCCAAGATGTTCAAAGGCTTGTTGTAGCGCTTGCTGGCTCGCTCGGCCATGAGCGCCATCAGCGTGCCTAAAATCGTCGTTGATGTGGCTGTCATCAGCCCGAGAAACAGCGTGTTCCAGGCGACGCCGCAGCGCTGGCCGCCCACAACGCAACTCAATCCAAAGTTGCGCTCACTCGCAATGCGCGTCCACATCGAGGTAGGCGCAAAACTGCTCGTGCCATCATCGGCTTGCGCAAAAAATGCCGTGCTCAGCACCTTGAGCACAGGAAACATAATGAAGAGAGCGAGCAAAGCCGCGCAGCCAAACACAGCTGCCGCAATGAACAAATCGCCTTTGAAATAACCACGCCGCGCTGCGCCAAAAGCCGTGAGCACAAGCAGCGCAACTAGGGCGATCACTGCGCCCCAGCCAATGCCAAACTGATTGCTAGCCAACTCGCCAAAGCTCGAATTCATCCAAGCAAACGACCAGCCTTTCGATCCAATCGCGAAAGCCGATCCCAACAGCCCAAGCACCCCAAACGCGCCACCCGCAATCAACACCGCGCCTTGGCTTTTCGTGGGCACCATCAAAGCAGACAAGCCCGCCAGTAGCAGCCCCACCAAACCCAACCAGAGCCAAGGCTTACCGTGCGTGCTCGCTTGCATCAGGCCATTGCCCGCCTCCGCACTGCTAAACACATTGGGAATTTGCAGCAGGCCATTGGTGTCTTGAATGGCATACCAAGGCAAAGCAAGGTAAGCCAGCAAACCAATCACCAACCAAGCCACGATGGCTCGGTTGGGATGGGCGCTAGAGTCGGTGATGTTTTGATTCATATTTTTCCTCGAACTCCAAAAGCGCAGAAACGCTAAAGAAAAGCACAGAGCGCAAACTCACAATCCAAACTTTGGCTGTTTCTTTTGCGGCTTCTGCGTAACCTCTGCGTCTTCTGCGTTCGCACCCGCATTTGTATTTACGCGTCAGCAAGCCAACAATCAACGTGGCAACGAATTCACTTCTTTTTCCCACTTAGCAATCAAGCGGCGGCGCTCTGCAGACGCTCCGTATTTCGCATAGTCGTAATTGATGAATTTGATTTTTTTGAAATCAGGAATGCGCGGATCGTTCTTCGCCGATTTGTTCGATGGCACTTGGAATTGCTTGGCAGCCACAGCCATTTCCTGCGCAGCTGGCGTGAGTGCCCATTCGTAGAACTTCTTAGCCGCTTCCAAATTACGCGTGCCTTTGATGATGCTCATCGAGCCAATCTCAGCGCCTGTGCCGTCAGTAGGCGTAGCAGTTTCCAGCGGGAAGCCAGCCATTTTCTCGCCCACGCCATCGTGAACGAAGCTAATCGACACTGCCGTCTCGCCGCGCGCAGCAGATTTGATCGGGCCGGTGCCCGAGCGGGTGTATTGGCTGATATTTTTGTGCAGCGCTTTCATGTATTCGAATGCTTTGTCTTCACCCATGAGCTGCACGAGCGTGGCGACCATCGTGTAGGCCGTGCCGCTGGAGCCGGGGTTAGCCACTTGAATCTCGCCTTTGTATTCGGGCTTAACGAGATCGCTCCACGCTTTCGGCGCAGGGATCTTTTTCTTAGCCAGCAATTCCGTGTTGTAGCCAAAGCCGAGCGGGCCTGAATAGATACCCACCGTACGGAATTTGGATTGCTCGGCCTGCTGCTGCGCCCACGTGTGCAACTGCCCCATGGCAGGAGATTTGTATTCCATGCTCAAACCCTGCTCAGCAGCAGCCAAATGAGGATCGCCCGTGCCGCCAAACCAAATATCGGTCTTTGGATTGTCTTTTTCAGCAATGATCTGCGCCAGCGCCTCGCCCGAGCCTTTCATGGTGACGTTGACCTTCGTACCCGTGGTTTTGGCATACACGGTGCTGATCATGTTGCACCACTCGGCCTGCACCGAGCAGATGATGTTGACGGTTTGCGACTGTGCCGCGCCTGCAGCCATCGCGACGACTGACATAACAAATAACTTCTTCATGAATTCTCCAACTAGAAAGGAATTAAATTACAAACTCTGTGACTGTAACTAATTTGCCATATTCTTAGCCACAGGGGAATCACCTAGAAATGTGATCTGCTCACTCGTTGCCCAAGATGGCTATCAAATGGATGACTCAGTTACAGATTTGCGTTATATTATGGTAACTAAGTAACATCTTTGAATTCATATCATCATGGCTTTTAATTTGGTTTTATTCGGTGGCACGGGTGATCTGGCTTGGCGCAAACTCATGCCAGCTTTGTTTCAAGCGTTTCGCCATGGCACTTTGCCCGAAGGCGGTCGCATTATCGGCGTAGCGCGCGATGAAATGAGCGATGCGCAATACCGTGAGCTGATTCGCACGCGCTTTGATCAGGTGGAATTGGCCAAGCGGCCTTCTCAAGAAGAGTTTGATCAATTCGCTAGCTTGCTGCATTACCAGCGTATGGATTTGAGCAAGCCGGATGCTTATTCCACATTGAAATCGCGACTTGATGAACATGTGGCGGACACCACGGTGATGTATCTGGCCGTCTCGCCGCATCTCTTCACCGATGTGGCCACGCAACTCGGCGCAGCAGGTTTGAATACACCCACCACCCGCCTCGTGCTGGAAAAACCGCTCGGCCATGATTTGGCGAGCAACCGTGCGATCAACCAAACGGTGCTGAAATTCTTTAGCGAAAAACAAGTCTTCCGTATTGACCATTACCTCGGTAAGCCCAGCGTGCAAAACCTCATGGCGCTGCGCTTTGCCAATGCGCTGTTTGAGCCAGTGTGGCGGCGCGAGCATATTGCCAATATTCAGATCACCATTGCGGAAGATCTGGGTGTGGAAAAGCGCGGCGGCTACTACGATGGCATTGGCGCGCTGCGCGATATGGTGCAAAACCATGCACTTCAATTGCTTTGTGCCATTGCGATGGAGCCGCCGATCAATGCGCATGCGGATGCGATTCGCGATGAAAAACTCAAAGTACTGCGCTCGCTCAAGCGTTGGGATGCGCAAACATTAGCACAGCATGTCGTGCGCGGCCAGTATGCAGAAGGCAATATTGGCGCGAGTAAAGTGCCCGGCTATTTGCAAGAGGCCGGCGTGAATGCCGCGAGCCAAACCGAGACATTTGTCGCGCTACGCGCCGAGATCGCCAACTGGCGCTGGGCCGGTGTGCCTTTCTACATTCGCACGGGTAAGCGCATGGCAGGCCGCGAGGCGCATATCGTGGTGAATTTTCATGCCACACCGCATGCGATTTTTCAAACGCCCACTGGCGGCGCCAACAAACTGGTGATTCATCTGCAGCCCAAAGACGGTCTGGAGTTGCACTTGATGGCGCAAGCGCAGGCACAAACTCAGCATGCAGGCAGAGACACGAATTCGCTCAGCCTCACGCAACTCAATCTCGATTTTGATAAACGTTTTGGCACGGAGCGAGTGGGAGCCTATGAGCGTTTGCTGCTCGATGTGATCGATGGAAAGTTGAATTTATTTGTGCGAAGCGATGAGCAGGAAGAAGCTTGGCGCTGGGTTGAACCTGTTTTGAACCATTGGCAGCAAGATGCGAATGCACCACGACAATACACCTCTGGCAGCTGGGGGCCTAGTGCTTCAAGCGCCATGATTGCTAAAGATGGTTTTTGCTGGGAAGAAGAAAGCTGATCATAAGCATGCTAGAACGGATCAAAGCCTCCTTGCCCTCCTTGGCTCCAGCCGAGCAGCGCGTCGGCAAACTCGTGCTGCTCGATCCGCGCGCATTTGCGAATTTGCCAGTGAGTGAATTATCTGATCGCGCCCATGTGAGCAAGCCTACCGTGGTGCGCTTTTGCCGCAGCATGGGCTACGACGGACTGAGTGACTTCAAACTCAAGCTGGCGGGTACTGTGAGTGAAGGTGTGCCGTTTATTCACCGCAGCGTTGATGTTGACGATAAAGTGGGCGATGTATTGGTCAAGGTGATTGACAACACCGTAGCGGCGTTTTTAAAGTACCGCAACGACGCATCGTCATTCGCCGTTCAAAAAGCCACCGATGCACTGGCAGCGGCTGAAGCAAACGGCAACCGGATTGAATTTTTTGGCGTTGGCAACTCAGGCATCGTGGCGCAAGACGCGCAGCACAAGTTCTTTCGCTTGGGCGTTAATACGGTTGCGTACAGCGACGGCCACATGCAGGTCATGAGCGCGTCAATGATGGGGCCGGGTGACTGCGTGGTGGTGATTTCAAACTCGGGTCGCACCCGGGACCTGATGGACGCGTGCGACATTGCGCGCAAAAACGGCGCCACCACCATCGTCATCACAGCCAGTGGCTCGCCGCTGGCGTCTGCCGGGCACATTCACCTGGCGGCGGACCACCCCGAGGGCTATGACCGTTACAGCCCCATGGTGTCGCGCCTGCTGCACCTGATGATCATTGACATTCTGGCTACCTGCCTGGCCCTGCGCATTGGTGTCAAGCTGCAGCCGCTGCTCAGGGAAATGAAAAACAACCTGCGCAACAAGCGCTACGCTTGAGTGGCCGAAAATCATAGCCAAAAAGGCCACTTCCGCACTGTTTACGGGGGTTACGCGCTATTTTTTTAATAGCATACGGCCTGCGGCAATCA
>JAYWHR010000007.1:0-1641 GCA_043777675.1 Comamonadaceae bacterium
TTGAGGTACTTGCAAAATCAATTTGTAGTGAGCTACCTAATCAGTTAAACTTCAGCCAAGTAGACCTCTGCAAGGCATGCGGTGATTGATTTACAAGCCCTGGTGGACCAGCAAGCGGCCATCATCAAAGCGCAAGCAGCTCAGATTGAGAAGCTGACATTCGAACTGGCGACGCTCAAAAACCGACTGTTCGGCCGCTCCAGCGAAGCGGCTGACAAGCTGGGTGTGCAAGGTCAACTGTTCGCGCCGCCAGAGACCATTGAAGTCGAGCCATCGCCTGCGCCCACACTTCCACGCACGCCCAAGTCGCAAGACAACGCCAAGCAACAGCCTAAGCGCGAGATTTTGCCGCCCGGCTTGCCGCGCGAAGAGAAGCTGCTGGATTTGCCCGAAGCCAGCAAAGCGGGGCTGGTCAAAATTGGCGAGGATACCAGCGAACGCCTCGCCTATCGCCCCGGCCAGCATTACGTGCTGCGCACCGTTCGGCCACGCTATGTCGACCCCAAAAAGCCGGACGCGGGCGTGCAACAAATGCCTGCGCCAGCGAACGTGATTCCAGGCGGTATCCTGGACGAGAGCGTGATCACCGATATGGCGATCAGTAAGTTTGCGGATCACATGCCGCTATCACGTCAGATTGATCGCATTGGCCGTTTGAACGTGTATCTGTCGCTCTCGACGGTGTCAGAAAACTTGCTCACCGTTGCCAACGTGTGGCTCAAACCCCTGGTCGATGCGTTGTGGCTGATTTTGAAACAGCGCACCAGCTTGCACGTGGATGAAACCGTGCTGCCGAGTTTGCCCGAACGCGGCAGCGATGACCGGCGCACCCAAAAAACGCGGCTGTGGACTTATCTCAACGACACCGGCCCACCGATTATTTTGTTCCACTACACCGACACCAAAGCCGGTGCGCACGTGGAGCAGATGTTGGCGAATTGGTCAGGCGCTGATCGTGTGTGCTATTTGCACGCCGATGCAGCGAGCAACTACGAGGCGCTGTATCGCCAGCAGCCGGGCATTAAACCCGTCAATTGCTGGGCGCACGCGCGCAGAAAGTTCTATGCCATTGCCGGGGAAAGTCCAACCCGCATCTTTGCGCATGACGCAGTCGAACAGATTGATGTGTTGTTCGCCTACGAACGCGCGTGGAAGGAGCTCAGCGACGCCGAGCGGCAAATCAAGCGGCACGCTGAGGCGATCCCACAGCTCGAGCGCATCAAGGCAATGTTGGATCAAAAGCTGATCGGCTTAAGCCCGAATAGCAGCACCGCAAAAGCGATTCACTACCTGCTCAAGCGCTGGAATAACTTCACGCGCTATACCGCGCGCGGTGATTTGCAGATGAGCAACAACGCCGCTGAACGCGCGCTACGCAAAGCCGCGCTGGGGCGAAAGAACTTCTTATTCGTGGGCAATACGCGCGGCGGTGAAGCGGCGGCGATTTACTACAGTTTGATTGAAACGGCAAAAGCGAATCAAATCGAGCCCAGTCAATGGCTGCTCAACGCGATGCGGGAATTGCCGAAACGCAAAGGTTCCAGCTTCAATGATGTGAAAGATCTGTTGCCCATCAAGGGGGCCAGTCTACTGTAGCCCCGAAGACTTATGGTTGTCTGCATGGGGAAGGGCGGAGGGTTA
>JAYWHR010000008.1:0-20273 GCA_043777675.1 Comamonadaceae bacterium
GGCCTCACGGCCTATCGCCAGCCCCCCATGTTGGTGGTGTTACCGGAAACCACGGCTGAAGTTTCCGCCATTCTGAAATATGTCAATGACGAGGGCATCAAGATTGTGCCGCGTGGTGCGGGCACCTCGCTGTCGGGAGGGGCGTTGCCATTGGCCGATGGCATTGTGCTGGGCATGGCCAAGTTCAACAAAGTTCTGGAAATTGATTTCGACAACCGCTGCGTCGTGGTGCAGCCGGGTGTGACCAATCTCGCGATTACGCGAGCTGTTGAGCACAGGGGTTTTTACTATGCGCCGGACCCGTCCTCACAAATTGCCTGTACCATTGGTGGCAATGTGGCGGAAAATTCAGGTGGAGTGCATTGTCTGAAATATGGTCTGACGGCGAATAATATTCTGGGCCTTGAAGTGGTGCTGCCAGGCGGTGATGTGGTGCGGCTCGGCGGAAAACATCTGGACTCGGATGGCTATGACCTGATGGGAATTCTCACAGGGTCGGAAGGCTTGCTTGGCGTCGTCACTGAAGTAACGGTGCGGATTTTGCAAAAACCCGAAACCGCGCGGGCACTGCTCATTGGCTTTCCATCCAGCGAAGATGCAGGGCAGTGCGTGGCCGATGTGATTTCGGCCGGCATCATTCCCGGCGGAATGGAGATGATGGACAAGCCCGCCATTCATGCGGCGGAGGATTTTGTACATGCAGATTATCCGCTGGATGTGGAGGCGCTGCTGATTGTGGAACTCGACGGTCCGCCAGCGGAAGTCGATGCCTTGACGGAGCGTGTGCGGGTGCTTGCGACCAACAACAAGGCGTCCACACTTCGCGTATCGCAAAATGATCAAGAGCGACTGCTGTTCTGGGCCGGACGCAAGGCCGCGTTTCCGGCGGTGGGGCGCATTTCCCCGGACTATATGTGCATGGACGGGACTATTCCGCGCAAGAAACTGCCGGAGGTGTTGCGTGGCATGGCAGCGCTTTCACGCAAACATGATTTGCGCGTGGCGAATGTGTTTCATGCCGGCGACGGCAATTTGCATCCGCTGATTTTGTTTGATGCGAATGATGCTGATCAGCTACGACGCTGCGAGCTCTTCGGCGCTGAAATCTTAGAGACCAGTGTGGCGATGGGAGGCACGGTGACGGGTGAGCACGGCGTGGGTGTGGAGAAGCTCAATTCGATGTGCGTGCAATTCTCTGCTGCTGAGAATGAACAGATGTTTGGTGTCAAGCGCGCATTTGATCCGCTTGGCCTACTCAACCCGGGCAAAGTGATTCCTACGCTCAATCGCTGTGCTGAGTATGGGCGGGAGTTGGTGCGGGCTGGTAAGTTGAAGCATCCTGATTTGCCGCGATTTTAGTTATTTACTTTTTTGGCGTGCGGACGCCCATTAGAGAGGGAATTAATCCGCCCAAATAAGGTGTCCACAGGCCACAAGCGCGCTAGCGATTCAAGTGCTCAAGAACTAATCTCGCCACTACCAGCGGCTAGTTCACCTCAAAGCACTTCACTTGCAAAGTCAGCCAGCCTTGAACGTTCGCCGCGTGCCAGTGTGATATGCCCACCATGTGGCCAGCCTTTGAATTTATCCACGGCAAAGGTCAAGCCGCTGGAGCCTTCAGTGAGGTAGGGCGTGTCGATTTGCGCGAGGTTGCCCATGCAAACGATTTTTGTGCCAGGGCCAGCGCGCGTAATCAGGGTTTTCATCTGTTTGGGCGTTAAGTTTTGCGCCTCGTCAATGATCACGTACTTATTCAAGAACGTACGGCCCCGCATGAAGTTCATACTTTTAATTTTAATTTTTGAGCGAATGAGTTCATTGGTGGCGGCTCGTCCCCATTCGCCAGCGTTGCCGCCGTCGTTCTTTGTCAAGAATTCCAAGTTATCGTCAAGTGCACCCATCCATGGCCCCATTTTTTCTTCTTCGGTACCAGGCAAGAAACCGATGTCTTCTCCCACACTGACTGTTGCGCGAGTCATGATGATTTCTGTGTAACGGCGCTCATCAAGCACTTGCGTGAGGCCCGCTGCCAAAGCCATCAAAGTTTTACCCGTACCGGCTGTGCCAGCCAGCGTCACCAAATCGACGTCCGGATCCATGAGCAGATTCATCGCATAGCTTTGCTCGCGGTTGCGCGTGGTCACGCCCCATATGGCGTTTTTAGCGTGGCCATAGTCTTTGAGAGTTTTGAGCACTGCGGTTTTGCCGCGAATCTCGGTGACGCGTGCATAAAGCGATGGCTCGCCTGGCGATTCGAAATAGACGAACTGGTTGATGAGCAATTGCGGCACGATCGGGCCACTGATGCGATAAAACGAATGACCGCCGCTTTGCCAGCTCTCTGCTGTTTTGCCATGCTTGTCCCAAAAATCCGCAGGTAAAGCGAGGCTTCCGGTGTATAGCAAATCGCCATCGTCCAGCGTTTTGTCATTTTGGTAATCGTCGGTGGGCAAGCCGAGCGCGCGGGCTTTGACGCGCATGTTTATGTCTTTGGAGACCAATACAACTTCGCGGTCTTTGTGAAGCTCGCCAAGGCCTGCGACCACGCCGAGTATTTGGTTATCCGCCTTGCCCTGTGGCAGCGCGGCAGGCAGATTGGAATTGATCGGCTGCGTTTGGAAAAACAAGCGACCCACAGCTTCGCGATGGCCTGTGCCATCTAACTTCAAGCCTTCTTTCATGTCGGCGCCCTGCACAGCCGCTAACGCATCCAAAGCGCGCGAAATTTGCCGCGCATTGCGCGCCACTTCCGTCATGCCCTTTTTGTGACCATCCAATTCTTCTAACACGATCATCGGCAAGAAAATATCGTGCTCTTCAAAGCGAAAAAGGCTCATCGGGTCATGCAAGAGGACATTGGTATCCAGCACGAAGAGCTTGGCGGGGCCTGTGGTCTTCTTCCTTAAAGACTTAGCAGCCGCTGGAACGCTACTATTTTGATAGCTACCTGCGCTTATTTTATGCCTGCTAGCAGGCGATTTTGCTTCTGAACTGTTCTTGGATTTACCAGATACCGCTTCTAACAAAGATGGGGTCTCTGCCAGCGCCTCGGGCGCGCCGCCAGTGCGATCAAACAGCTCTACCTTGACAGAATGTTCGTCACTTTCAAAATCAGAGGCGGCATGCGACTTGCGGCTTGGGCGAGGCGAATTTGCCGGCGCGTCGTAAGCATCTGAGGAGAGTAGGGCGGCGCGTTGGATGGGGGCAGGAGGCAGAGGCATAGTAGGTACAGCTCTTGGGTGGGATTGATGATCAGGTGGACAGAACTGATGCAGAGAAACTACGAGCACAGATTGCGCACTCAACCCGGCGCGAAAAACAAAAAAGCCACCCGGTAACCCGTGTGGCTTCGTTGGTGGCTTCAGCAGTGACAGGACTCAACAACATTGTGTTTGCCCGCATCAGTATCAAACTCATAGCACCACTATACACGCGCCGCGTGTCAGTACAACAAAAAATTGGAGTTAGGCTGCTTTTTTCAGCGCTTTGACCGCTTTGAGAACTTCTTCAACATGCCCTGGCACTTTGAGGCCGCGCCATTCTTCCTTCAAAATACCATCTGCGCCCACCAAGAATGTGCTGCGCTCGATGCCTTTAACTTTTTTGCCGTACATGATTTTGTTTTTCACCACACCGAAGCCGTGGCATAACTTTTCTTCCGTATCGGCAATCAGCTCAAACGGCAATTCCAGCTTGGCTTTGAATTCATCATGAGATTTCATATTGTCGCGGCTCACGCCAAGAACAATGGCGCCAGCTTTGACGAAATCTTTATATTTATCCCGGAACTGCATCGCTTCGGTTGTGCAGCCAGGCGTGTTGTCTTTGGGGTAAAAATACAGCACCATGACTTGGCCATGGTGACTTTGGTTTGTAACTTTCAAACCGCTCGTGGCGTTAGCTTCGAATTCAAAGAGGGGTTTATTGACAACAACAGCCATGGAATTACTCTCATCTGTACCCATGCGCAACGCATCGGTCTTTTATTTCGGAACAACCTCGTATTTTAACCGCTTTCAAACTGTCGGGCTCGCCTGCTCGGAGGCAATAGAAACAGCGCGCCAGCCGTAAATGCGCATGGCCGCCTCTTCAATGCCGACGCGCTTCAGTGCGGAAAACAACTGCACTTGCCCGCCCGCAGTTTGCAGCCGAGCAATCGAGAGGGCTTTTGCGGCTTCCGTTTTGTTCAATTTGTCGGCCTTGGTAAGCAACACCACAAATTCCAGCCCAGCCTCCACCCGGGTACGAATCACATCCAGCAGGCTTTCATCCAGATCAGTGAGCCCATGGCGCGAATCAGCCAGCATCACCACTGCTTTGAGCTGCGGCCGGCTCACTAAATAATTAGCCATCACTTGCTGCCAACGGGCCTTGGAGAGCTTATCTACCGCCGCGTAGCCGTAGCCGGGTAAATCGCACAAAATCAAATCAGTGATGCCCTGCTTGCCTAGGGAGAACATGTTGATATGTTGCGTGCGCCCGGGTGTTTTGGAGGCATAAGCGAGCTGGCGCTGCTGGCAAAGCGTGTTGATACAGGTGGATTTACCGGCATTTGACCTGCCGACAAAGGCCACCTCGGGATAGTCATGCTCTGGCAATTGGTAAAGCTGAGCGGAAGTCGTTAAAAACCGAGCCGTATGCAGCCAAGCGAGCGCCGTTTTGCCCTCGGCGCTGCTGCCAGACACAGCCTGCCCAGCCTCGGACGCTGCGCGTGAACGGGGCAAACTGCGGCGGTAGCTTGGAGGCACGACCTTGTATTTTGGTGTCAGTCTGGGCCCAAGCGAGGGCTTTTTTGGAGTTTCGGTCATCCAGCATTGTAAAATCTATCGCTCTGCCCGACCAAGTATTCTGATCACAATTTTGAGTTCACCATGAAATTCATCGCCAGCCTGCTGCTGACAGCCTTTATCTCTGCTTCCCCTCTCGTTGCCTTCGCGGCTGATCCCAAGCCCGCTGGCCCCAAAATTGATGTGGCCGCTGGTGGCAAAAAATATGAAGCCGTGTGCGTCGCTTGCCACGGCGCTGATGGTAATTCCGCTGCGCCAGAAAATCCAAAACTCGCCGGCCAGCATCCTGAATACCTCTACAAACAGTTAGTGGAGTTCAAGAGCGGCAAGCGCAAAAATGCTATCATGCAAGGCTTTGCAGCTACTCTGACTGATGAAGATATGCGCAACATCGCCGCGTGGGCCGCTAGCCAAAAAGCCAAGCCCGGTTTTGCGAAAGACAAAGCCTTAGTCGCTGCAGGCGAGCGCATTTACAAAGGCGGCATTGCAGATCGTAATATCGCCGCTTGCGCAGGTTGCCACAGCCCCTCCGGCGCAGGCATGCCAGCGCAATACCCTCGCTTAGCAGGCCAACATGCTGATTACATCGCCTCCTCTCTCAAAGCCTACCGCGATGGTGGCCGCACCAATAATGCCGTCATGACTGGAGTGGCTGCAAAAATGAACGATCGCGAAATCAAAGCGGTGTCTGATTACATTGCTGGCTTGCGCTAAACAAAAAAGCTGAACTAAATCTGTTCAATAAGCTCAAAATATGCGGGTTACTCACTGGAGTACCCGCTTTTTTTTGCCCGTTTGAGACAATACACGCCTGATAGATGAAGAGCTAAAGATGTCTGTTTCCACCCACGGCATGCGCCTGAAAACTCCCTCTGCTGCTCTTCGCGCGGCGGTGGAGTTGCTGTCGAGCATGCGATTTTCAATTTCGCTTCTCACCGTCATTTGCATCGCCTCGGTGATCGGTACGGTGCTCAAGCAAGGTGAGCCACTCAATAATTATGTGAACCAATTCGGGCCCTTTTGGGCTGACGTGCTTGGCGCTTTGAATCTCAACACGGTTTACAGTGCATGGTGGTTCATGTTAATTTTGGCATTTTTGGTGCTCTCTACATCGCTTTGCATCACGCGCAACACGCCAAAGATCATCGCAGATTTAAAGATTTATAAAGAAGGCATGCGCGAGCAAAGTTTGCAAGCGTTCGGCCACAAAGCCCATGCGAATTTGACGGAGTCAGCTGCAGTAGCTGGCGACCGGATTGCGCGCCAGCTTGCGGGCAGCGGTTGGAAAGTCAAGCTCCAGCAAAGAGACAATGGCTTAATGATCGCCGCCAAAGCCGGCAGTGCGAATAAGCTGGGTTACATCGCCGCCCACAGCGCGATTGTGTTGGTCTGCATCGGCGGCTTGCTTGATGGCGATTTGTTTGTTCGCATGCAGCAATGGTTTGGCGGGAAAACGATTTTTACCGGCGGCGGCATGATCGCCGAAGTGCCTGCGCAGCATCGCCTATCGCCGAACAACCCAGCGTTTCGCGGCAATATGTTTGTGAGCGAGGGCACGAGTGCATCCACAGCAATCTTGAACCAAAACGGCGGCGTGCTGCTGCAAGATTTGCCTTTCTCGATTGAGTTGAAAAAATTCATCGTTGAATACTACTCAACGGGCATGCCCAAAATATTTGCCAGTGAGATTGTCATCACCGACAAAGAAACAGGTGAGAAAAAAGAAGCCCGCGTCGAGGTGAATCATCCAGCGAGTCATCGGGGCATTGAGATTTACCAATCCAGCTTTGACGATGGCGGATCGACCGTAAAACTGCAAGCTGTGCCGCTGACCGCGGGTGGCAAAGCTTTTAGTGTAGAAGGCGCAATTGGTGGTCAATCTCAACTCACGAAAGGGCAAGACGCTGGCGCAGACAAAATGACGATTGAATACACCGGCCTGCGCGTGATCAATGTAGAGAATTTTGCTAAAGGTATGGGAAGCAACTCGCAAGTTGATGTGCGTAAGGTTGATCTACGCCAATCGATTGACAACTCTCTGGGTTCGGCTAACAAGGTGGGCAAAGACAAGGGCTTACGCAATGTGGGCCCGAGTATTTCCTACAAACTGCGCGATGGCGCAGGTCAAGCCACCGAGTTCAACAATTACATGTTGCCTGTGATCATGGAGCCCAATGAAAAAGGTGAAGGGCTCCCCATTTATCTTTGGGGTATGCGCACAAATCCCAATGACAGTTACTCCTATCTCCGCGTGCCCGCCGATGATCAGGGTAGCGTTGATGGTTTCTCGCGCCTAAAGCTGGCGTTGGCCGAGCCAGCCATGCGCGAGGCGGCTGTGAGGCGGTATGTAGCCAAAGCGGTTGACCCGGCCAAACCCGAGATGGCGCAACAGCTCAGCATCTCTGCCGGTCGCGCGCTGAATCTATTCTCGGGCGCTGAAAAAATCGGTGATAAGGAAGTCGCTGGCCTGCAAGCGATTGCTGATTTCATGGAAAGCGCTGTGCCGCCCGCAGAACGCGAGAAAGCCGGCGAAGTCTTGGTGCGCATTTTGAATGGCGTGTTGTTTGAACTGGCGCAGCTCACGCGTGAGAAGGCAAATTTAAAGCCGCTTGAGCCTGATGAAAAGACTCAGGCCTTTATGACTCAGGCCGTCATTGCCCTTTCAGATTCGTTCTTTTATCCAGCGCCTTTTTCTTTCACGCTCAAAGAATTTAACCAAGTACAAGCCAGTATTTTCCAGCTCGCACGTGCGCCGGGCAAATGGGTGGTGTACACCGGCTGCTTGTTCCTCATCCTTGGTGTGTTCGCTATGCTTTATGTGCGCGAGCGGCGCGTGTGGGTGTGGGTAACTCCAGACGCGAGGCCTGATGGAGAATCTTCCAAAGCGCAAATGGCGCTATCGACCAACCGTAAAACCATGGATGGCGACAAGGAGTTTGAGATGTTAAAAACGAAATTATTGGGCGCTACCGCATGAATACCGCAACCATCAATTACAACGAGAGCTACTTCAGCAAACGCAACGCCAGCGATTGGGCATTTGCTCTGCTCGTGTTGGCAGGTGTCGGTTATGCGTTCATGCGACACGCAGGGTCGATGGACGTTTACGAAAAATGGATTCTCGTGGGCCTCGCGCCTTGCGTGATTTGGCTTGGCTGGTTTTGGCGGCCACTGAGAATGCTTGCAGTGATCGTAGGCTTCTTCTCACTGCTCGCCATTGCAAGCTATTCCAAAGATTTAGCAAGAGCTGAGACAGTCTTTTGGCTCAAGTATTTTCTCTCCAGCCAATCGGCGATTTTGTGGATGAGCGTGCTGTTCTTCATGAGCACGGTGTTTTATTGGTTCAGCGTATTTAGTAAAGGCCAGGCTGCTGCTTTCTCTGGCCTCGGTTCAAAGCTCGCTTGGGCGGGCGTGACGATGGCACTCATTGGTACGATGGTTCGCTGGCATGAAAGTCATTTGCTTGGGCCTGACATTGGCCACATTCCCGTCAGTAATTTGTACGAAGTGTTTGTGCTGTTTTGCTGGATGACGACGCTGTTTTATTTGTATTTCGAAGAGCAATACAAAACCAAGGCACTTGGCGCGTTTGTGATGCTGGTGATCAGCGCGGCGGTGGGTTTTTTGCTTTGGTATGCGTTGGTGCGCGGTGCGCATGAAATTCAGCCGCTTGTGCCTGCGCTCAAGAGCTGGTGGATGAAGCTGCATGTGCCGGCCAATTTTGTAGGCTACGGTACGTTTGCATTGGCAGCGATGGTGGCTTTTGCGTATCTGATCAAGCAGCAAGCCGCTGAGACTAAGTGGTACAAACTCGCGCCACTTTGGTTGCTGGGTGTGGTGCTCTGCTTTGAACCTATCGTCTTTCGTACATCGAAGGCTGCGGGTGGATCAAGTTACTGGCTGGTCTATTTCGGCATTTCAGCTTTGATCATGGCAGGCATTTTGATGGCTCGCAAGCGCATTGCTGCGCAGCTCCCCAGCTTTGAAATCCTTGACGATGTGATGTACAAATCCATCGCGGTAGGCTTTGCTTTCTTCACGATTGCTACTGTGCTTGGTGCGCTCTGGGCCGCAGAAGCGTGGGGCGGCTACTGGAGCTGGGATCCAAAAGAAACTTGGGCGCTGATCGTCTGGCTGAATTACGCCGCTTGGCTGCACATGCGCCTTATGAAGGGCCTGCGCGGCACAGTCGCGGCTTGGTGGGCACTGGTGGGCTTGGCCGTCACCACCTTTGCCTTCTTAGGCGTCAATATGTTCCTCTCAGGGCTGCACAGCTACGGCACTTTGTAAGACCTGCGCATGCTCGCCGACTCAAAACCTAGTAATGGCATCAGGAGATTCTTATGTTGATCAAAACACTTTCCAACGGCTTTGACCACGGCATTCCTAGCGAAATCACGCCGCGCGCAGCGTTTGATGGCCGGCGCGATCTGCTCAAGCTGTGGGTAAGTGGCGCAGCAGGAGCGGCGCTTGCGGGCTACGCGGCGCGTGACGCGCGAGCGATGGGCGGCCTGGCCAAGCTGCCCGGTGGAAAGAGCGCAGTCAGCGGGGCGAACGTGATGGAAAAAGTCACTGACTACAAAGACGCCTCCACGTACAACAATTTCTACGAATTCGGCACAGACAAAGCCGACCCAGCCAAAAACGCAGGCTCGCTGATCACCAAGCCATGGACGGTTGAGATCACGGGAGCAGTCAAAAAGCCCGGCAAACTAGGCATTGAAGAGCTACTCAAACTCTCCGCCATGGAAGAGCGCATCTACCGGATGCGCTGCGTCGAAGGTTGGAGCATTGTGGTGCCTTGGGTAGGCTATTCGCTGGCCGAGCTGATCAAAAAAGTGGAACCCATGGGTAACGCGAAATACGTCGAATTCATCACCCTAGCTGATCCCAAGCAAATGAACGGCCTGCGCAACGGCTCGCTAGATTTCCCCTACGTCGAAGCCCTGCGCTTAGATGAAGCCATGCACCCGCTCACGATGCTCGTCTTCGGCATGTATGGCGAAGTATTGCCCAATCAAAACGGCGCGCCGCTGCGCTTGATGTCGCCTTGGAAGTATGGCTTCAAAGGCGGCAAAAGCATCGTGCAAATCCGCTTCACAGAAAAAGAGCCGCTTACTTCTTGGAGCAAAGCCGCACCGCAGGAATATGGCTTTTTCAGTAACGTCAACCCAACGGTCGATCACCCCCGCTGGAGCCAAGCCTCCGAGCGCCGTTTGGGCGAAGAAGGTGGGATCTTCGCGAAGAAACGCAAAACGCTGATGTTTAACGGCTATGAGGCACAGGTTGGGCAGCTTTATGCGGGCATGGATTTAAAGAAGTTTTTCTAAGGCATTTTTATGCTTTTTAGCCGTGCAGCCCTTTTAAAACCTGCGGCAAAAGCTATTCTTTTCATATTATGTCTGCTGCCATTCGCTTGGTTGATCTACGGCATCCTCACCAACAATCTCGGCGCTAATCCCACCGAATACATCACCCGCTTCACAGGCGACTGGACGCTGCGCATGCTGTGCATCGTGCTCGCCATCACGCCCCTTCGCGTGATGAGCAAAACGCCGCAGCTCGCCCGCTTCCGCCGCATGCTCGGCCTCTTCGTCTATTCCTACGCCGCGCTCCATCTGCTGGCCTACAGCTGGTTCGACATGAGCTTCATCCTGAGCGACATCATCGCCGACATCCCCAAACGCCCCTTCATCTTGGTTGGCTTCGCCGCTTTTCTGCTGCTCACTCCGCTGGCGCTCACCTCATTTAATCGCGCCATCAAAACGCTCGGAGCCAAGCGCTGGCAAAAACTACACAAGCTGGTCTACGTCATAGCAGGCTTAGGCATCTTGCATTTTTTCTGGATGCGGGAAGGCAAGAATGATTTCGCTGAGGTGTATGTGTATTCGGCGATTATTGGTTCGCTCCTGGGTTGGCGAGTTTGGCACTGGCATCGTTCGACCCGCTCGCCTGCTGCGTGACGTGTCCGAAAAAGCCGAGGGCTTTCTTGTTGGGCGCTCTTGCCCGCAAACTCTAAGCTGCGATCTTTTGTAGCGAAATTGGCTTGGTTGGCCGCGCTTGACTGAGAAAGGCGTCGTCTTTTTCAGACCCATCACGCAGGCATGGAGGTGGCAATCGCATCTTTATTAACTATCAATTTCGTGGCATTTCTGCACAACTCATAATTGATAGATCAGTATTACTATTAAAAAGTTTGTACGACTCCATTTTTTCGCACTGCACATGACTACTAATTCGCAATCCGTTGGTTTCGTATATGTCCTTACAAACAAAGCGATGCCAGGGCTTGTCAAGGTAGGTTTTACGATGAGTCTTGCTGAAGATCGATCTCTTTCTCTATACACATCCGGTGTACCCGAACCATTCGTGATCGCCTTCAGGTCAGCCACATCGTGGCCACGCAAAGTTGAGCAGCATGCGCATAAACTGCTTGCCGCCCAACGACATAACAAATCTCGCGAATTCTTTCGGATTAGCGCCGAGGAGGCGATATTGGCAATCCGTGAGGCATTACTCTGTGATGGCGGCATCGCGAACTGGGATGCGCGTAGTACGTGCGTTATTGAGGGTGGCGACCGATTGGCGTTATCGCTCCGCAAAGGGCAAGTATTCGCGCTGGTTGGCTACACTGACATGACGCAATTGCTCACGAAGAACTCTACGATCATTGATCTTTGGCAGGCGCACTCAGATGGAGACTTGTTGGAGATCATGGGCTCTCATTCTTCTGAATACGTTGCAGGCATAAGTGATAACGATCCCGGTAGCACCGATGATCCCGTACCTTTTCTTGATCGCAAGCGTACTGTCCCGAATGGACAAATCAATGGGCGCGAGAGATTGAGTATTGGTGAAAGACTTGTCTGGCTGCCTCCACCCGATTCATCGAAGGACGAGCAATGGGTAGTTTTTGAGGCTAGCTGCCCATGCCAGGTTGTGAGTAGAACTTGGACTCCAATAGCAGGGGAGCACGGTTTCTCCTACCTACTTAACGATTTCCAGCATCATGACATTTGGCCAGCCGCGAAACTGGCCATACAAGCGGCGCTAGCCTTGCCAGTGCCGCGTAGTTGGGCTTCACGTAGTACACATGACAATTGGACGCCCGCGGGAACCGAACCTCAACCGCCTGAGTATTGGTTACCGCAACTGAATCGCCGACCAAAGAGTCGTTGAGTGGAAATTCCGTACGATGCGTGACGGGTCTGAAAATGCTGAGGGATTTCCTCGTCGAGCGCGGCCAGCTAGGGTTTGAACACTACAAAAGACCGCAGCTCGGTATCTGCGGGCAAGAGTGCCTAAAGGAAAGCCCTCAGGTTTTTCGGGCACATCACATGGCTGGCGAGCGGGTTGCGTGAAGGCAAGCAGTTGGACTGAACCAATGCTTAAGCCGCAGCCCGCACCTTATGAGTAGAAGCGCGGGTGATCGTTGCAAATGCTTGCTCAGCCAATTCCTGCCTGCTGCGAATCAGCAATTCGATTTCTGATGATGTTAGCCGTCTCAGTTCGGGCGAGATGCCGAGCTTCTGATTCAGTAAGCGCGTCGAAGGGGTGAGCGAATCTTGTGATCCACCAGTTTTCAAGTTCTGTTCCATGTTTGTGCCTCAATTCGAGCAAGCGTTCGGGCGATAGAGTGTTTGGCGGCGGCGCGGTAGCGGGCGATGTCTTGTGCTACGGTGGGAGCAGATGTCCACTCGCCTGCCTCGAACGATTCGAGCAAGGCCAGCTCGTTGGTATCGTCTTCAGTTGACGCCGCCTCGGTTGGAAATTGACTTGTGCTCATAGGCATTTACGCATGCAACGGCTGCGCAACCAAGCGAACACCTAGCGCAGTGCAAACGCGACTGATTGTGTCGAATCGGGGTTGCGCATCTGCGCGCAGCGCTTTGTAGAGGGCTTCACGGGTGATGCCGGAAGCCTTGGCTATTTCGCTCATGCCACGTGCCCGCGCCACATCGCCCAAAGCTGCTGCAAGCAAAGCTGAATCGTTCGCCTCAAGAATATCCGTCAAGTAAGCGGCCATCGTTGCTTCGTCCGATAAGTAGGGCGCGGCATCGAATTCGGGGAGCGCTTCAATTTTGATAGGCCTAGGTTTGATGGAAAGCATGCCTGAGTGTAATCGAGTGGATACGCAGGTTAGATCAACATCAAGTTCAGATAGCGCTGGATCGGTCGTCCTCTCCAAGTTCGCGGACAATCTAGCCATGACCGCTGCTCCGCAACTCCTCCACACCGTCCCCGTCAGCCTCGAAGGCCGCTCTTATCCGATTGTGATTGGCTCTGGCTTACTCGCCGACCCAAGCACTTATGCCAAGCTACCCAAGGCCAGCAGCGCGTTGATCGTGACGAATACGACCGTGGCGCCGCTTTATGCGCAGCAGCTTGCCGCAGCTTTGCAGACGCGCTACCCAAATGTGCAGACGCTCTCCTTGCCCGATGGCGAGGAGTTCAAAACTTGGGAAACGCTGAACAAGATTTTTGACCAGCTGCTGGGCAGCGGCGCAGACCGCAAGGCGACGCTGTTTGCCTTAGGCGGCGGCGTGGTGGGGGATATGACGGGGTTTGCGGCGGCTTGTTATATGCGGGGGGTGCCGTTTGTGCAGGTGCCGACCACGCTGCTGGCGCAGGTGGATTCGAGCGTGGGCGGGAAGACGGCGATTAACCATCCGCTGGGCAAGAACATGATTGGTGCGTTTTATCAGCCGACTCTGGTGGTGTGCGATTTGGATGTGCTCAAAACGCTGCCTGCGCGGGAAATGTCGGCGGGGCTGGCTGAGGTGATCAAATACGGGCCGATTGCTGACTTGGCGTTTTTTGATTGGATTGAGGCGAATATTGATGGCCTCAGAGACAACAAAGGTGCAGGCAATGCAGCGCTACTGGCGCATGCGGTCAAGCGCAGCTGCGAGATCAAGGCCGATGTGGTGGGGCAAGATGAGAAGGAGGGCGGCATTCGCGCGATACTCAATTTCGGCCACACTTTCTGCCACGCCATTGAAGCGGGCTTGGGCTATGGCGCTTGGCTGCATGGCGAGGGCGTGGGCTGCGGCATGGTGATGGCGGCGCATTTGTCGCAAAAGCTGGGCATGGTGGATGAGGCTTTTGTGCAGCGGCTGACGCGCTTAATCGAGCGTGCGGGCTTGCCTACGCGCGCGCCTGCGCTGCCGCTAGAAGGCGCCAGCGATGTGGCTTCGCGTTACTTGCAGCTCATGCAGGTAGACAAAAAAGCCGAAGCTGGCGAGATCCGCTTTATCACCATTGATCCGCCCGGCCGCGCCACGCTGCGCACCGCTCCTGAGGCGGTGGTGCGCGAGGTCATCAACGCTTGTATGGCATAGTGAGCGCTACTAAATTAATAGCGCCTTGCGTATATTTTATGCCGGCTAAGTAGCTATTTAGCTCTTAAATCCGTAGTCCAAAACGCTCAAGCCACACTACCCATGATGTCTTCATAGGTGGCTAAGTCATGCTTGTAGCAGCCGCAGGCGGTTGCGGCAAGGCCAGGCCGGTCTAACAACATGATGTGGCCTCTGCAGTAGCTGATCAGCCCGAGCTTTTGCAGCTCGCCGGCCGCTTCACTGATGCCAGCCCGACGTGCTCCCAGCAACTGTGCCAACATGTCGTGTGTCACCATTAAGTCGATGGAGCGCAGGCGATCCATGACCATCAGCAAGCAATTAGACAAGCGCTGCAAGAGCGAGTGAAATTGGCAACAAATGGCGCGGTTAGCCATGTGAGCGTTTTGCACATACGCGTAGGCACTCAAAATGCCGTTGAGCGGAACGCTACTAAGAGCATATTTCGCCAGCAGCGCAGCTTGGATACGCCAAGCGTGACCCGCTTCCTCTACGACAGCATTAAAGGCAGATTTTGGTATGCCCAAGGCGCTACTGAAGCCATGCATACCCTCAAACCCGATCATGCCTACTTGAAAACCGCAGCCAGGCGCTTGACTGGGCTGCATGGAGATCACGCAGCTTGTAGGAAAATAAGCGTGGCTGATGGATTCACCCGCCACACTCAAAGTTCTGGCAGCTCCCAACTCGACTAAAGACGCATCTGCCAGCAGCGCCTGCCGCTCTGAGGCAGGTAACGCGGCTAGCAGCCGGTTTGACATAGATTGATTGATAACCCACTCCACTGCGAGACAATGTCTCGCTATACAACTGACCGCAAACAAAAATTCTGTCTGGTTTCCGGCAGGTAGGCCGGGTCGATGGGGAGCAATGCCATGAGCTTCCGTCCTACATTATTTCAGCAATTTGTCTGACATTGAGCAGCTTTACACATCCGTAACACCTGCAAGAACGGCTTTGGTGCGCTGGTAAAACCCCAATTCATTGATGGTAACCACGCCACGATTTGCAACGAAGGCTTTCTCGATGGTGGCAAGCTGTGCTTTGGCCTGCGTTGCATTGCCTCGCTTGGCAGCGACGTAGCCCAAGATAGCCCATGAATAAGGGTCATACTGCCCGGTTTCCCAGCGCGGCGTGTGCTTCTCTAAGTAAGCCCAGCCCCGGTCGTACAGCGGTGCCAATTCGGTCACGCCAAAGGCCTGTGCATAGACTTGGCAGGTGGTGCCGGGATAAAACGAGGTTTCAGGCGTTGGTGAGCCATCGCTCATGCGGAAGGCTTTGCCCGCGACGTTAAACAGCCCCACCATGCCGCTGGCCGTGTTGGCTGCGAGCAAGTCGTAGTAGTTGGCATCGTTTAGCTCGCCTCTCTCGCGCAGCATCGAGGCAAAGTCGCGCAGGCCTCGATAGACCTCGCAGTTGTCCATCAGGTAGCCTAGCGAATTGGTCTGGCTGCGCGGTGCTTGGAACACCGATGTCAAGCCGGTGCCCTTGGCCGCCAACGCGAGGTTGCGGTAGGCCAAATCTTTCATGCGCGCCTTGTTGGCCTCCCACCATGTCCAGTTGCGACTGGCCCGCACATAGCGCACAGCGAGTGACAAAAACGTGGCGGCATAGGAATCATCAGAGTCAGAGAGAATCTTGGTGAAGGAGTTGGTGTTGGCGCGGCCAAACGGAAAATCCACGTCTTCAATCGTGTAGTTCGCGTTGAGGTTGCGCAAGTACAAATCCAGATAGGTGCGGATGTGCAGATCCAAATCTGGCGCGCTTAGATATTGCACGATGGGCAATAAGCCGAGCGCCGTGAAATACCAGTTCAGGCGTCCGTTGGGCGCGAGTTCGTAGCCGCCAGCGTAGGGCCCGGTGGGTATACGCAGGGATTTAATTTCTGCAACTGCGTTAATCCCCGTGCCAGCGGGAACAGGCGTTGGGCTAGGAGAGCCCACCGGAGTAGGCGTGCAGGTGGTTTGAGCCATAGCGGTTTGATGAATGAATGAGCCACTAGTCAATGCTGTGGTGGCCATTATGAAGTTTCGACGTTGCATGTGATGTCCAGATGAATTGCGCGCGAAGGAGCGGTTTGCGCCCCGCACTGGTGCAGTGGTTGATAAAAAGGCTTCCAAACGAGACGGCAAACCGTGCAGGCTGCGTCTTGCTTGTAGGACTTTGGCTCGTCTTGCGATTAATTTGCACGAGCGTGCGTTAGCGCACGGACGAAACATCATTTTTCATATTTGGATTAGATGTCGTCAGTCAGTCGAGCGTGCGTCTCGCAATGCCGCAGTTCAGCGGTCTAGCTAAGCTGATTCACACAAGCTTTACGAGTGAAATACCATTGGCTACCGCTGCAAAGCAGGCCGAGCAAACAGCCACTACAGACCATTGGAATCAGCCAGCGCGCGTGGTATCCGGGGGTAAGGTGTGTAATCACGCCAAGCGGCTGGCGAAAGGCCCTGCGTATTTTGTGGTCTTTTGGAGCATCAAATGAGGTGGCAGCGGCTGAACTTCAGCTCGTGCCACCGTACGAAAAGAAGCCGAGGCTGGCGCGGTTCGTTGCACCGCCATGGCAGCCATCAACCAAGCCAAGCTGTGCACTGCGCAAAAGGAGATGGTGCTCGAGGGCTTGACGACATGCTCGTCCGGCTAAAAGATGAGGCGAGTCGAATGGATTAGACTTGCATTCAGCATGCCACACAACACTATCAATACAATAGCACTCTGCGCATATTCTATGCCGGCCATACGCCTATTTAGTCATAAATTCTATTCAAAATGCATGCTTTGAAGCCCTACGCCACCCAGTCTGCGCAAATGCGCAGCCGCCTCTTTGTTCAGAAGCCCTCCGGCGCAAGCAACGAGCACCGCAGTGATTTCCAAAGGGATCGGGATCGCATCGTCCACTCGACGGCTTTTCGCCGCCTCGTCTATAAAACCCAAGTGTTTTTGAATCATGAAGGTGATTTATTTCGCACGCGGATGACGCATTCGCTGGAAGTAGCGCAGCTCTCTCGCTCGATGGCGCGGGCGCTCGGGCTGGATGAAGATTTGGTTGAAGCCATGGCGCTCGCACATGATCTCGGCCACACACCCTTTGGCCACGCCGGGCAAGATGCGCTGAATGCCGCCCTGCGCGAGCTAGCTCCCGGCCATGGCGGTTTTGAACATAATTTGCAAAGCCTGCGCGTGGTCGATTCGCTGGAAGAGCGCTACCCTGATTTCGATGGCCTGAACCTCACGCTGGCCACACGCGAAGGCATCTTGAAGCACTGCTCGGCCAAAGATGTTTTGAGATTGGAGGCGCAGGAGCCAGGCGGCGTGGCGCATCGCTTCAGTGCCAAGCAGCAGCCTTCTTTGGAGGCACAGCTTGTGAACTTGGCTGATGAGATGGCCTACAACGCGCATGATATTGACGATGGCATTCGCTCGGGTTTGATTGAGCTGGAAGCGCTGCGCGAGCTGGCGCTGTTTGAAAAGTTTTACGCGAAAGTGCGTAGCGAATATCCAGAGCTGCAAGGCAGAAGGCTGCTCTCGGAGATTATTCGCCGCCTACTCTCAGCGCAGGTGTTTGATGTGATCGACCATACGCGCAGCCAACTTACTCTGCACGCCATAGCTTCCGAAGATGATGTGCGCCAGGCCCCGCCTTTGGTGAATTTCTCTAGTGAGATGGGAGCCCCAGTTCAAGCCACCAAGCGCTGGCTCTTCAAGCATTTGTATCGCCACACGCAAGTTACTACGCAGATGGATCATGCCCAAGCTCGGGTGCGTGATTTGTTCGCGGCATATTTGAAAGAGCCTAGTTTGATGCCCGCCGCCTATGCCCAGCAAGCCATTCTTCCCCGTGCGATAGCGGATTACATCGCTGGCATGACGGATCGGTTTGCCCTGCGTGAGCATGTAAAATTATTTGACAACTAATAACTAACTGCTCGCACGTTCACAGAATCATGAGTTTTTTAAACGAACTATCCAACCAAGCTAACAATTTGCGCTAGCAGCAGGCAGGCATTGCGCAAGATTTAACCGCAGTCACCCTCGCCACAGAAAATGCTTGCATCACCGCGTGGAAATACCTGCAAGACCTCTGCGCCCAGCTCAACGTCATCAAGCCCCCCGCTGCAGGCCGCTATTCGCTCGATGGCAAAGCACAATTCCCCCAGCTTCAAATGCAAAGCTTCCGCTGCGATGCCCGCAAAAAAATGCATCGCGGTAAAGAGATGTTCGACTACATCGGTGCCAGCTGGGATCTGCTGCCCGCCACTGGCCAAGTCGCCACGCACAGCATCACCGTCAACTTTCCACCCGATCTAGAGCGCGTCACCAAGCGCCTGAGCTTCGGCCAAGTGCAACACGAGCGCAAAGACATTCGCCACCCCGAAACCAACAAGCTGCAAGCCTACACCTTCGAATACGTCACCCAAACGCGCGGCTCCGTCATCCTAACCCCCGATCAAGGCACCGGCCAAATCGCTTTTCGTTTGAGTAATCTCGAAGAGTTTGGGATCAACAATATTCAATATCCGGCAGGGCAAGTGACTGCGGGGCTACTGGATGAGTTGGCCAAGCGCATCGTGGGGCAGCAGAGTCGGTTTGCTTGAAATAAATGATAACTGACCTCATTTAATCTAGATTGCAGCATTAGGTTAAAGCACTGGAAGCATTCAGTAGATGCACTAAATTATTTAATCGCGAAGCAGTAATCACCTTTTTGCAATTTCGATCTAAGCGCGCCTCGATCAAAATGCCAACGAGGAGCGGATGACTAACTGTCTGGCTATTTTGATCACTTTCAAAACGCCAGATGCCGCCACCGCTCATACCAGCAGGCATGCCGAGTTTGAATTTCGATTCGCTGTCTTTTCTTAAATTCCGAGCTACAAGCAACTCAAAATGATGGGATGTTTTGATTCCCCTTTTATACCTGCGTTTATCTTCAATGTCGCGATAACTTGGTGTTATCAGATGAACGCACGTTGGGCTAATGGCTCGACGCACGATTAAGTTTCTTTTGCTTGGATAGCCAGCGATCAGATAATGAAAAATGGATCGCCCAATATTTCTAGGCTCGGCTGGGGAGAATTCTTGAATTTCTGAAAACTGATAGGTTGACTCAAGCGCCGCAGCTTCTGCAAAATCGAGGTGAATTGTCGTTATGTCTGCATCAACAACATTTTCATGGTCATAGCTTTCTCGCAAAAAGCCAGATCTGAAATTTTCTAGGCACAGAAGTTGAAACCCGTCGTCGCTTATCAGTCCAGCATACAGTGACACTGGCTGGCCGTTTTTAAATGCAGCGTGACTAGCAGTTACTAGAAAGCTGCGCCCGTTTATCTTGATAGGCACAGCAGAAGCTACTTGGTGTAGTTTCGCTTCTTGGACTGAATATAGAGGCACGTTTTGCCTTTTGACTTGATCTCTAATGTGTGACAATTTTTTCCAATGTTCTGGGGTCACGTAAACGATCTTTCATAAAAATGCGTGATTAACAATCGTGTCGAACCTTCTTGGCGTGATTCGTTGCGTAGTAATAGCAATCAAGATAGCCAAGTTCAATACGATTTTAGTATGTTAGCACACACTTACAAAATATGTAATTACGGATCTCATTTTTCTCAACATAGACATCGGTAGAATTAAATGGGGATCAAATTAAATGGGGGTCAGATACTATTTAATTTCCCGTAAACTGCCCCCATGGCAAGACCTGCACGCAATGCCGCCGCTGGGTACACGTATCACGTCATTCATCGCGGCAGCAACAACCAACTCCCGATTTTTTTCTGATCAACGCGAGAAGCGCGAGATAGAAATAAGTTAACGCTCAACCTTTTCGCTGGGCTTTGATGCCTGTCACCAAACTTTTCACGGTGTCTTGCTTGAACAGTTCAACGCGGTCTTTGGTGTAATCGCCATGACCTGCTGCAAATTGATTCAAAAAGCGCATGGCATCGACTGCACCTAGCTCATTGATGAGGGCATTTTTAGCACGATGCGTTAGCTCGGCAATGGGTTGAAGATGGGTGCTCATAGTTCAGCTGTAGTGGTCTAATAAAAACAGACAGCCCGATAGGTTGTTAAAACTGAAATGGCACAAACCGTGAGCAATCCGAAATCGAGAAGAGTGTTCGAC
>JAYWHR010000009.1:0-70000 GCA_043777675.1 Comamonadaceae bacterium
AGTGACTGGGTAGGTCTTTCGGGTGATCATGACACCACCTTCTGAACCACCTCTTTTGCCGCTCTCACGCAGTTCGTACTTGAACTCACCAATCAATAGTGAATGCAAGCGGAGAAACCCATGACACTTAACCTACGCACCACGATATTGGCCAGTCTTCTTGCCTCCTGCGCGCATCTGAGCGCGGCAGAATTGAAGCTGCGCATTATGGAGACGACCGATCTCCATATGAACTTCTTGAATTACGACTATTACCAGGACAAGCCCACCGATGCCTTCGGCGTGAACCGCACCGTGCCCCTGATCAAAGCCGCCCGCGCAGAAGCCAGCAATTCCATGTTGTTTGACAACGGCGATCTGATTCAAGGCAGCCCGCTTGGCGATGTGGTGGCGCGCATCAAGGGCCTCAAGCCCGGCGAGACGCATGCTGCCTTCAAGGTGATGAACCAAATGGGCTACGACGCAGCCAATTTGGGCAACCATGAGTTCAACTTCGGCATGGATTTTCTGCGCCAATCGATTGCCACGGCCAAGTTTCCTTACACCAATGCCAACGTGTTTGAAGGCGATGGTGACAAATTAAAAGATTCACCCAATGCCAAGCACGCGTTCACGCCCTATCTCATCTTGAACCGTAGCTTCAAAGACGTCGACGGCAAAACCCACGCTTTCAAAATCGGCGTGATTGGTTTTACGCCGCCGCAAATTATGCAATGGGATCGCGCGAATTTGCAAGGCAAGGTGTTCACTCGAGATATGGTGGACATGGCCAAGAAATACGTGCCTGAAATGCGCGCACAAGGTGCAGATTTGGTGATCGCCATTCCACACAGCGGATTTGAGCGCACGCCCCAAGGCGCGTTGGCCGAAAACGCCGTTTCCAGCATGGCCGAGGTGCCCGGCATTGATGCGATTTTGTTCGGCCATGCGCATGCAGAATTTCCCAGCCAGCAGTTTGCCAATCATCCCAAAGTCAACATCGCCAAAGGCACGATCAATGGCGTGCCTTCCGTCATGCCTGGCCGCTGGGGCGATCATTTGGGCATCATTGATTTAAAGCTCGATAACGCTTCCGGAAAATGGCTCGTGAAGGACAGCCAATCTGCACTGCGCCCTATTTTTGACAAAACGGCGAAGAAGGCAGTAGTGGAATCTGACCCGATGGTCGAGGCCGCCATCAAAGAAGAACACGAAGCCACGCTCGCCTACGTGCGCGCCAAGGTAGCCGAGAGCAGCGCCCCGATTTACAGCTATTTCGCGCAAGTAGCCGATGATTCATCGGTACAAATCGTGTCCAACGCGCAAATTGCGTATGTGAAAAAAGCTCTTGTCGGCACGCCGCATGAAAAGCTTCCCATCCTCAGCGCCGCCGCCCCTTTCAAAACCGGTGGCCGCCAAGGATCAACGTATTTCACCGACATTCCAGCTGGCTCCATCGCGATCAAAAACGTCGCTGATTTGTACATTTACCCCAACACCCTCAAAGCCATGCGCCTCACAGGTGCGCAAGTGCGCGATTGGATCGAAATGTCTGCCGGCCAATTCAACACGATTGACCCCAAAGGCACGCCCGAGCAAGCCTTGATCAACAACGCGTTCCCCAGCTTTAACTTCGACACGATGGACGGCGTGACCTACGAACTTGACCTCACCCAACCGGCCAAATATGACACACGCGGAGCACTGAATACCGCCACCGCCGTCGTCAACCCCAGTCGCGTGAAAAACCTGCGTCACAACAACCAACCGATTGACAACGCCGCCTTCTTCATCGTCGCCACCAACAACTACCGCGCCTTCGGTGGCGGCAACTTCCCGGCACTCGGCGCAGACAAAGTCATCCTCGATGCCCCCGAAGAAAATCGCGAAGCCTTGGTCGAATATCTCGCAGATGCTAGCAAAACCATCGGCGGCAAAATCAACCCCGCCGCAGACAACAACTGGCGCATCCTCCCCGTCCCCGGCATCACCATGACCTTCAGCTCAGCAGCAGTCGCCGTGAAATTTCTTCCAAATCACAAAAACATCAAGCTGCTTAAAGATGGCGCGGATGGGTTTGCGACGTTTGCGTTGGTGCCTTGATGACTTAATCAAAGCACCACCTCCAAACCTTTCCTCTCCAGCAAATCCAAAAGCTTAGAAGACGGCCCGCTCGGATGTTTGTCGCTCACTTCCCACTTGCGCACCGTTGACAAACTGGTGTTGAGCACGGAGGCCAACACGGCTTGGCTCAGGTTGAGTTTGCTGCGCAGTGCTTTGATGCGTTCGCTGTCAAACTGCGGCACGGGTTGCAGGCAAAGCGCTTCGTAGTTCTGCATTTTTCTCTTGTCGATAAAACCTAAGCGATGCAGATTGGCTGCGGTTTGTAAAACTGCATTTGTCAAACGCGTGTTTGAAGTAGATTTTCTCACCATTCTTAAATATACCACTTAGTGGCACACTAAAATACACCAATGAACCAAATCATCATCTACACCGACGGTGCCTGCAAAGGCAATCCTGGCCCTGGGGGCTGGGGCGTGCTTTTGAAATCTGGGGCGACGGAGAAAGAGCTGTTTGGCGGTGAGGCTTTGACCACGAACAATCGCATGGAGATGATGGCGGTGATTGAGGCTTTTAAAGCGCTCAAGCGGCCTTGCAAAGTGATGCTGCACCTCGATAGCAAATACGTACTTCAGGGCATCACCGAATGGCTGCCTGGCTGGAAGGCCAAAGGCTGGAAGACGGCGGCCAAGCAACCCGTGAAAAACGTGGATTTATGGCAACAACTCGATGCGCTCGTTCAGACCGGTGGCCACGAGATTGAATGGCGCTGGGTCAAAGGCCACGCAGGCGATCCGGGCAATGAGCGGGCGGATGCGCTGGCGAATAAGGGTGTGCCAGTTTAAAGCTACCCCGTGATATATGTTTGTAAGTGAGAAATCGTTTGCTCATGGTCGGCGATGATGTCGTCCATGATGTCTCGGATGGAGATGAGGCCGATCACCTTGCCGCCTTCAATCACGGGCAAATGGCGAATTTTATGAGTGCTCATGAGTGACATACAAACGCGCGTACCAGCACTCGTCGGCACGGTGATGACGTTGCGCGTCATGATGTCGGCAATCGGAATTTCGCGGGAATTTTTACCTTGCAAAGCCACCTTGCGGGTGTAATCGCGTTCGGAAAAAATCCCTACCAAATCACCCTGCTCTAACACGACCATCGCGCCTACGCCGTGAGTAGCCAGTAGCTTGAGCCCATCAAAGACCACCACACTGGGTGCAACGTGAAAGAGAGCGCTTTCGCGCTTTTTCAGCAACTCGATAACGGGTTTCATACCAACTCCTAGCAATGTGGACTGGGCCTTCACCAATCAGTATAAGCAAATAGCTTGATGAGTGCTAGTTGTTACAGAAACCAGCAGCACCCTGCTGGCGCAGGAATTGCTTGGGTCTTGCATCCATTCCCGCTAGACTACATGGGAATAATTTATTTAGGAGAACAAAGACATGGCCTTGGCCTACCAGAACAATGTTTATGTGGTTAATCATCCGTTGGTGCAGCACAAGCTCACACTCATGCGGCAAAAAGATGCCTCTACCAATACATTCCGCCGCCTGCTGCGCGAGTTGGCCAGCCTGATGGCCTACGAAGTAACTTCGGATATGCCGCTCTCAGACATTGAAATCGAAACGCCACTGGAGAAAATGATGAGCCCGGTGATGGATGGCAAGAAGCTCGTTTTCGTGAGCATCCTGCGCGCGGGTACGGGCCTGCTCGATGGCATGCTGGATGTCGTGCCGGGCGCGCGCGTTGGGCATGTGGGTCTGTATCGCGATCCAGCCACGCTGACTGCGGTGGAGTATTATTTCAAGATGCCGCAAGAGATGAATGAGCGCCATGTGGTGGTGGTTGACCCGATGCTGGCCACCGGTAACTCTGCGGTAGCTGCTATTGACCGTATCAAAAAACTGCAGCCCAAAAGCATCAAATTTGTCTGCTTGGTAGGCTGCCCAGAGGGCGTAGCTACGCTGCAAAAAGCCCACCCTAATGTCCCCATCTACGCCGCCTCGATTGACCGCGAACTCAACAGCCACGGCTACATCTTGCCGGGGCTGGGAGATGCAGGGGATCGGATATTTGGTACGAAATAAATTGCTATCCAGCATGGATGTTGCGCGAGCAGCCACGCTTTTAATCGTTTTGATCTGCTCACTAACATCATGCTTGATCTCTTGATCATCAACGCCACGCTGCCCGATGGCCGCACGAATGCCTCCGTGGCTGTGCTGGACGGAAAAATTGTCGATGTTGCGCCCGGCATGCAAGCTGACGCGCATGAAACGCTGGATGCCCAAGGGCAGCTCCTCTCGCCGCCATTCGTAGACGCGCATTTCCACATGGATGCGACGCTATCTTATGGCTTGCCGCGTGTGAACCAGAGCGGCACTTTACTTGAAGGCATTGCGCTCTGGGGTGAATTAAAGCCCCTGCTCACGATAGATGCGCTGGTTAACCGCGCGATGCAGTATTGCGATTGGGCTACTGCCAAAGGCTTGCTGGCGATTCGCACGCATGTGGATGTGTGTGATACGCGGCTGCTGGCTGTGGATGCGCTGCTGGAGGTGAAAAGAAAAGTCGTGCCATATATTGATTTGCAGCTCGTGGCGTTTCCGCAAGATGGCTTGCTTCGTGCGCCCGCCGCTCTGGACAATCTCAAGCGGGCACTCGACAAAGGAGTGGATGTGGTGGGCGGCATTCCACATTTCGAGCGAACGATGGCAGACGGAGCTCAGAGCGTGAAGCTCCTGTGTGAAATTGCCGCCGAGCGCGACCTCTTGGTGGACATGCATTGCGATGAATCAGACGACCCGCTCTCGCGCCATGTCGAGACCTTAGCTTATGAGGCACAGCGCCTCGGCCTGCAAGGCCGCATTGTTGGCTCGCATCTCACCTCCATGCACAGCATGGACAACTATTACGTGAGCAAGCTCTTGCCGCTCATGAAAGAAGCCGGCGTGGGCGTGATTGCTAATCCGCTGATCAACATCACGCTGCAAGGTCGCCACGATACCTATCCCAAGCGGCGCGGCATGACCCGCGTGCCCGAACAACTCGCTCACGGCCTCACGGTGGCTTTTGGGCAAGACTGCGTGATGGATCCTTGGTACTCATTAGGCAGCGGCGATATGCTCGAAGTAGCACACATGGGGCTGCATGTGGCGCAGATGACATCGCAGGCCGCTATGCGGCAGTGCTTTGATGCGGTGACGATCAATCCCGCCAAGCTCATGCATTTGCGGGGATACGGTATTGAGAAAGGCTGCAACGCTGATTTCGTGCTCTTGCAAGCGCGTGATCCGGTAGAAGCACTGCGCCTGCGAGCCACGCGGCTGAAAGTCTTCAAGCGCGGCAAAGTCATCGCCGAGACAGCGCCAGCGGTTTCTAGGTTGAGCCTCCCACAAAGACCTGCTACAACCTCATGGCAAATTTAGAGAGCACCCAGACGCTCTCAGTGTTTAAGGAACATCCATGCGCTTTCTCATTCTTTTCGCTTTAGCTATCGCCATCGTTGCTTTGTTGCTCATCATCGCTGGCCAAGCTGGCTTGCTCAAAGGCAAAGCGCCTGACGATTTAGGCATCAAAGATGGCAAGCTCAAGCGCCCATCGCGCACGCAAAACTCTGCCACCAGTCAAGCCGATGTTTGGGCAGATCATCCGCAATTGGCTTACAGCTCGATAGCGCCTTTCAAAGCCAGCGGCGATGGCAGCGCTGAGATAGCAAAAATCGTAGATGCGCTCAGAGCCATGCCGCGAACAGTCATCATCAAACAGGAGCCTGGCTACATCTATGCACAGAGCACAACCGCGATGCTCAAATTCACAGACGATGTGGAATTTGCGTTCGATGCAAGCAAAAGCATCATTCATGTACGCAGTTCAAGCCGCTTAGGAAGCAAGGATTTTGGTGTAAATCGCGCACGCATTGAAGCGATCCGCAAAGCCATTGGGCAATAAAGCGCGTCATCGCAGAGCAGTTGTGTCAGCCGTTGTTGAGTCGACCCAACCCTCATTTAAAATTGAGGTATGCAAATCTCAGAATTAAACGCCCTGAACCAGCAAGTCTTGCTGGCCTCTTTCATTTTTTCCTTTATTTTTGGCGCAATTGCACAGCGCACTCATTTTTGCACCATGGGTGCAGTCAGTGATGTTATCAACATGGGCGATTGGCAGCGCATGCGCCAGTGGGCTCTCGCTGCCGGCGTGGCAATGATTGGTTTTGGCGCATTGGTTTACCTAGGATGGGTTGATCCAAGCAAAACTCTTTACGCGAGTAGCCGGGTGTTGTGGCTTTCCGCCATCGTGGGTGGGCTATTTTTTGGCTTTGGTATGGTTCTGGCCTCGGGTTGCGGCAGCAAAACGCTGGTGCGCATTGGTGGCGGTAGCCTGAAATCTGTGATCGTTTTTATCGTCATGGGCGTGGCTGCTTTTGCCACACTTAAAGGCATGTCTGCCGTGGCACGCGCAGCTACCGTTGATCGAGTTGCTATTGATTCAATAGCATATAGCGCTTTATCTATGCCGGCTACTGGCCTATTTGGTGTCAAAATCCAGCTTGCGCAGCTCTTCGTGGCGGCTCTCGTGGGGGGTGGCTTGATCGTGTGGGCGCTGATCAGCAAAGAATTTCGCAGTTTCGATAATTTATTGGCTGGCCTCGGTATTGGCAGCGTGATTACAGCCATGTGGTGGGCGAGCGGCTCACTGGGCTTTCTCACAGAGCATCCCGAGACTTTGCAAGAGGCTTTTCTAGCCACTAATTCTGGCCGCGCAGAAGCATTGAGCTTCGTTGCGCCTGTGGCCTACACCTTGGATTGGTTCATGTTTTTCAGCGATAAATCCAAAGTGATTACGTTGGGTATTGCGTCAGTCTTCGGTGTGATCATTGGCTCAGCTGTGACGGCTTTAGCCAGCAAAAGCTTTCGTTGGGAAGGATTTGGCGGCACGGAAGATGTGGCCAATCATCTGGTGGGCGCTATGTTGATGGGCGTTGGCGGCGTCACGGCGATGGGCTGCACTGTCGGCCAAGGCTTAAGCGGTATCTCTACGCTGTCGATCATGAGCTTCATCGCCGTAGCGGCCATCATCGCTGGAGCAGTGCTCGCCTTCAAGTATCAAATGTGGCGGCTGGAGAAGATGGCCTGATGGAACATCCCGCGCCAAGCGCTCTGGCCGATCTTCAAAGAAGATTCAGTGGCTTAGAGCGCCTCTACGGCATGGATGGCGCAGCAGCTATTCGCGCTGCGCATGTAGCTGTCATTGGCATTGGCGGCGTAGGCTCTTGGGCGGCGGAGGCGCTCGCGCGCAGCGGCGTAGGGCAAATCACCTTGATTGATTTTGACCAGGTAGCGGAGTCGAATATCAACCGACAGATTCATGCTGATTCCACTACGCTGGGCAAAGCAAAAGTTGATGCCATGCACGAGCGCATCGCTTTGATCCATCCGCAATGCAAAGTCAATCGCATCGAAGAATTCGCCACGCCGGAAAATTGGCCTCTACTGGCTTCAGCAAACTTTTGCGCCGTGCTCGACTGCTGCGATCAGCAAAGCGCCAAAACCGCGCTGGCTGCTTGGGCGCTTGACGAAACCAAGCGCCTCAAAAATCAAGCTCCTTTATTCATCACCAGCGGCGCAGCTGGCGGCAAGCGTCGCGCAGACAAGGTAGAAATCGCCGATTTGAGCGAAACGACGCACGATCCGCTTTTGGCCGATCTGCGCTATCGCCTACGACGCCAGCACGGCGCAGCGCGCGAGAAAAAAATCGGTATTACTTGCGTCTTCAGCAAGGAAGCCGTTGCCCCACCTGATCCGTCCTGTGCAATTGAAGGGCTAGATAACAGCCTCAATTGCCACGGCTTTGGCTCAGTGGTCAGTGTGACAGCAAGTTTCGGCATGTGTGCAGCCGGTTGGGTGCTGGATCAGCTTGCGCTGAAGGCGTAAAATCACGGTGCTTGCAGCCGTGTTGGGCTTTATATTCTTGTACCAATGCTCTTAGAGCCCGGGCTTGAAAATTGCTTCACAAGCGTGATCATCTCGCGTTAGATGAACCCAATGTGTTGCTGATCTCGCCCACCTGAACCCCGGTTCAGGATGCCGGTCTAGCACCAAGCTGCAAGCACCTTTTTTTTGAAAACGATAACTACATGACGCTTGACCTTGTGCTCATCATTGAACTCCTCATCCTTGGCGTGGGCACTGGTTTTTTAGCTGGCTTACTGGGCATCGGAGGCGGGATGGTCATGGTGCCGTTTCTCACCTACATCATGAGCACGCGCGGCGCAGCACCTGATCTGGCTGTGAAGATGGCGATTGCTACTTCCATGGCCACGATTATTTTTACGAGTATCTCCAGCGTCAGAGCGCATCACAAAAGAGGCGCTGTGCGCTGGGATATTGTGAAGGGTCTCGCACCCGGCATTGTGCTCGGCGGCTTAGTGGCGAGCTTGGGTGTGTTTGCATTACTCAAAGGCTCGTGGCTGGCCATCTTTTTTGGTCTTTTTGTAAGCTTTTCTGCCACACAAATGTTCCTCGATAAAAAGCCTGCCCCCACGCGGCAAATCCCAGGCACAGTCGGGCAGCTTGCAGGCGGTGGCGTGATTGGCTTTCTCTCAGGCCTCGTGGGCGCTGGCGGCGGCTTCATCAGCGTGCCGTTCATGACGTGGTGCAACGTGGCGATTCACAATGCTGTGGCCACGTCTGCTGCGCTCGGCTTCCCAATAGCTGCGGTCAACGCCATCGGATACGCCATCAGCGGCCAAGACGTCAGCGGCCTGCCGCAAGGCTCGCTCGGCTACATCTGGCTGCCTGCCCTTGGCTTGATCGCCATCACCAGCGTGTTCATGGCTCCGGTAGGCGCCAAAGCTGCTCATGCCATGGATGTCAAGCGCTTGAAACGCGTGTTTGCCTGCATTTTGTATGTGCTCGCGGCGTATATGCTCTACAAAGGCATAGTTGCTTGACAAAGATAACTTTGTGCGAACTCAGTCTGCTACTGGCTAAAATTAGTTAGACTGAGCTGATGATCATCCCCCAGCTTAGTCGAAAACAACAACTCATTGCAGGCGCTGGATTTCTGCTCGTGTTAGCCATCATCATTTGGGCTCTGACACGCTACATCAGCCCCGCGCCACCACGCACAGTCACGATGACCACCGGCGCAGCCGATGGTGCTTACCACCACTTTGGCGAGAAATACCAAGCCTACTTGAAAGCCAATGGCATCAAATTAGAGCTTCAAACGTCTGTTGGATCCGTGCAAAACCTAGAGCGGTTGCAGGATAAAGCAATGAACGCCGGTTTTGTGCAAGGTGGACTGGGTCAGCTCAGTATCGATCCGACGGAAGATGAAGAGAAAACACCACTGCGCTCGCTCGCGGTGATTGGCTTTGAGCCGCTGTGGGTGTTTGCTCAAAATCCAGAGATGGCCAAGAAACTATCAGGTAGTTTGCAGGGCTTGAAAGGCCTGCGCATCGCTGTGGGTGCAGAGGGCAGCGGCACGCGTAAAGTCGCACTTGAACTGCTCAAAGCCTACGGCATCACCGCGCAAAACGCCACGCTTGAGGCCAACTCCGGTATGGTTGCCACACAGGCTCTTCTCGATAAAAAACTTGATGCCGTCATCTTGATCGCATCGCCGCAAGCGCCAACAGTGCAAAAACTGCTCGATCCTAGCAGCGCGGTTTCATTGATCAACCTCGAACACGCTGAAGGAATTGCTCGCCGCCTACCCTATCTGAGCACGGTTGTGCTCAAAGCTGGCTCGGTCGATCCTTCCAGTAAAACGCCTGCCCAAGACATCACCCTGCTCACCACCACCGCCAATCTCGTCGTGCGGCAAGACACGCATCCTGCGATTGCCTATCTGCTCTTGGAAGCCGCGCGCGAAACGCACAAGGGCGCAACTTTGTTCAATCGCCCCAGCGAGTTTCCGCATCCGCGCGGCACAGACTTCCCGCTTTCCGAAGAAGCCGCGCGCTATTTCAAAGATGGCCGTCCTTTTTTGCAGCGCTACTTGCCGTTTTGGTTGGCTAATGCGTTGCAGCGCCTACTCTTGATTCTGATTCCTTTAGCAGCCATTGGCATCCCCGTACTCAAGCTGATTCCCAGCTTGATGCAATTCAAAGAGAAAAATCGTTTGTATCGCCGTTATGGGCAATTGCTAGAAATTGAAACGGATATTCGCTCACGCCAAATGAGCAAGGAAGAAATCATGCAAGCCCGCGCCAAGCTCGATCAAATAGAACAAAGCATCAACAACACCAAATTCACTCTAGAATTTGCCGATCGCGTCTACACATTGCGCCAACATATCGAGTTAGTACGCAGCCAGTTGCAAAAAGAGCAAAGCCTACTTACCTGAGGATCAACATGAAAATCATCATCACCGGTGGTGCCGGCTTTGTCGGAGCGCGTTTAGCTCGCGAGCTGCTTGAACGCGGCGCTTTGAGTCTGCGCGGCCATGCCGCACAGCGCATCTCCAGCCTCGTGATCGCAGATCGCATAGCCGCGCCTGCTGATTTTGCTGCAGACCCTCGGATCATCAGCGAAGTGGGCGATCTGTTTGATCAACTGCAAAGCACGCCCGCCAATTTGCTCGCTCGGCATGCGGATGCGGCCGCCATCTTTCATATGGCAGCCGCAGTGAGCGGAGAATGCGAAGCCAATTTCGATCTAGGCATGCGCAGCAATTACGCAACCACGCATGCCCTGCTGGACAGGTGCCGAGCATTGAAGACACAACCCACGGTGTTTTTCGCCAGCTCCATCGCCGTTTTTGGCACCACAGCGCATCATGCGTTTCCCCACGAGATTGTGGACACGACCCTGCCCACACCACAAACCAGCTACGGTGTCCAGAAGCTCATCGGCGAGCAGCTTATGGCCGACTACGCTCGTAAAGGCTTCATCTGGGCTCGCACAGCGCGCTTGGCTACCGTCTCTGTGCGCGCAGGCCAGCCCAACGGTGCAGCCTCGGGATTTTTCAGCGGCATGATCCGCGAGCCCTTGAAGGGCATCCGATGCACGATTCCAGTCAAGCCTGATGTGGTGCATTCGCTTTCCTCGCCCGGTAAAACCGTTGAGCACATCATCGCCTGTATGGAGACAAGCGACGCAGATTGGGGCTCAGTGACAGCACTCAACTTGCCCGCCGTGCCAACCACAGTGGGCGAGATGGCCAACACGTTGCGCCTCGTTGCAGGCGATCACGCGCACGCCCTGCTTGATTGGCAAATTGATCCCGCCGTGGAGCGCATCGTCAGCGGCTGGCCTACGCGCATGGGCTCGCCCCGTGCGCAAGCGCTGGGCATGAAACCAAATGCAAGTTTTGAAGAAATTGTGCGCTCGCATATTGCTGAAAACCATCCAGAAATGACAGTTTAAATGCCGCAAGGTCTGAGGGCATCCCCTAGCCCCGAGCCAGCCATATCGGGCTAGACTGTTATCACTTAATTTGGAGACTTCTATGCTACTGACTCGCCGCCTTTCTACTGTCTTCCTTGCAGCCGCTGCCGCAGCAGGCTTCATGAGCAGCGCCATCGCGCAAACCACGATGCGTATCAGCATCTCAGTAGCGCAAAATTCGCATCAAGGCGTAGCGATTGACACCTTCGCGCGCGAAGTCGAAAAGCGCACTGCTGGCCGCTACAAAATTCAAGCTTTCTACTCTGGCGCTCTTGGCGGAGAGCGCGAGAGCATTGAAGCCGTGCAACTCGGCACGCAGGAGCTTACCTTCTCCTCCACGGGCCCGGTGCCCAATTTCGTGCCTAGCGCCCGCATCTTAGACATTCCTTTCCTATTCCGTGATAAAGCCCATGCTCGCGCTGTGCTAGATGGCCAAATCGGCCAAGACATGCTCAAGGAGTTCGAGCCTAAAGGCTTCAAAGCTCTGGCTTGGGGAGAAAACGGCGTGCGCCACATGACCAACAGCAAACGCTCGGTCAACAGCCCCGATGATTTGAAGGGACTGAAAATGCGCACGATGGAAAACCCAGTCCACGTCGCGGCTTACAAAGGTTTTGGCATCGTTACCACACCCATGGCTTTCCCTGAAGTGTTCACCGCTTTGCAACAAGGCACTGTGGATGGTCAAGAAAATCCATTGTCCGTGATCATGGCGGCTAAGTTTGACCAAGTGCAAAAGCACCTCTCGCTGACTGGCCATGTCTATTCCCCTGCTATTTTTCTCATGAGCAAAGGCACATTCGACAAGCTGTCTGCAGCTGACAAAACAGCTTTCCTCGAAGCCGCCAAAGAAGGCGCAAAAGTAGGCCGCGCACGCGTGGATGAGGATGACACTAAAGGCGTAGCTGAGCTGCGCAGCAAAGGCATGACCGTGGTGGAAAACGTGGACAAAGCCAAATTCATTTCTGCGCTCACGCCTGTGAATGCAGAATTTGAAAAGCAGTTTGGCAAGGCCAACATTGATCGCATTCGTGCAGTGAAATGATAGCTCGGATTGCTATATTATTAATAGCATTCTGCGCATATAATACGCCGGCAAACCATGGTTTTCGGCGTATTTTTATTTGAAATCTGGCTAAAAATTACATGAAAACTGCCTTCCTCAAGTTTGAAAGCTTCACTACAGCGCTGGCCATGGCCATTGCGTGTGCGATGCTGGCCATCGCCTCGAGTCTGGGCATGTTCCAGATCATCACGCGCTTCGTGCTCGAGCGCCCTGCGGAATGGACGGAGGTGCTGATTCGTTTCAGTTTGATCTGGATGGTCTTTATGGGAATCGCCGCCGCATTTCGCCAAGGCGCGATGGTGAGTGTGGATGTGCTGTATCGCTGGAGCCCGCCCAAAATTAAGCGTGTGCTCGATTACGTCGTAACAATCGCCGCTTTGATTTTAATTTTCGTCATCATTTGGTGGGGTTGGGATTACGCGAATCGAGGCAAAGTACAAACGACGATTGGCTTAGAGGATGTGAGTATGTTTTGGGCATATTTGGCTATGCCAGTGGGTGGAGTTTTCAGCGCTATCGGCATCATCGGTAATTTGCTGGATCCACAGCGCCTCGAGTTGGAGACTGCACAATGAGTTCAATGATGGTTCTCACGATGGTGCTGTGCTTCGCATTGACCATTTCCGTGGCAGTGTCGATTGGCCTGTCTGCACTTGTTGGTATTCAAATCAGCAATGTGAATATGCTGATCTCAGTCAAGGAGATGTTTTCTTCGATCAACAAATTTCCTCTAGCTGCGATTCCGTTTTTCATTCTTGCCGGCAACATCATGGAAACGGGTGGTATCTCGCGCCGCTTAGTTGAGTTTGCAAAATCCATCGTAGGTGGCGTGCAAGGCGGCTTGCCCATGACATGCGTGCTGACTTGCATGATTTTTGCGGCGGTAAGCGGATCTTCGGTTGCAACGACATTTGCAGTGGGCGCGATTCTCATTCCCGCTCTCATCAAACATGGCTACCCCACGCCTTATGCTGCAGCACTGCAAGCTACCAGCGCCGAGCTTGGCGTGATCATCCCGCCAAGTATTCCGATGATTTTGTACGGCGTGAGCGCTGAAGTCTCCATTGGCGAGCTCTTCATTGCTGGCTTTGGCCCGGGCATTTTGATCGGCTTGGCGCTGATGCTCTATGTGTACGTTTATTGCCGCATCAAAGGCTATGGTAAGAATGATGGCGATGGGCGCCTATCCTTCCTGAATGCCTCCTGGCAAGCCGGCTGGGCGCTGATGATGCCTGTGATCATTTTGGGCGGCATCTATGGCGGCATTTTCACGCCTACAGAAGCCTCCGCAGTGGCCGTGTTTTACGCGCTGATCGTTGGCATGTTGATCTACCGCGAGATCAAAATCGCCGATCTCTACAAAATCCTGAAAAAATCCGTGATCTCCAGTGCAGTGATCATGTTCATCATTGCCAATGCTGGTCTTTTCGCCTTCCTGATCACGCGCGCCGGCGTGCCAGATGCGATTGGCCAATATTTGAAAGAAGTGCTGCAAAGCCCAGCGATGTTCTTGCTGGGCGTGAACGCTGCACTTTTCGTGATCGGCATGTTTATTGAGACCAGCGCGGCAATCATTGTGCTCGCCCCAATTCTCGCGCCAGTAGCCATGCATTTCGGCATCGATCCCGTACATTTTGGGCTGATCATGGTGGTGAACTTGGCGCTAGGCATGATCACCCCGCCCTTCGGTGTGAACCTGTTCGCCGCGTGTACCGTTGCCCGAATATCGCTGGATCGCATCATCCCCTACTTGCTGCCTTTTGTGCTCGTGATTTTGGGCTGCTTGATGCTGATCACCTATATCCCAGCGATCAGCTTGACTTTGCGGGATCTCGCCTACAAATAAGGCATCGAGCTCACGTACAATTGCGTTTGCTTGGAGAGAATTCTTCAATGAATCGCCGAAGGCGCAGCTTCTTGTGAAGTGAACGCTCAGGCAAAAAGGACAAGCACCGAAGATCGCGAGGTTTTCGCATTCTGTTGGAGAGAGCTTGCATGCAAAGTGCGAGCCACCGAAGGGGCAAGTGGCGAGAATCTTCTCGCCTTGAATCTCTCAGGTAAAGCGGACAACAGGGTTTCATTTTCATGCATCAGTCACATGGCTGGTGTTCGATGCTCTATTTGGAAACCCTGCGCATGTCCGACACCTCGTCACTTCAAGATTTACACCACGTCCCGCTTAATGCGCTTCACAGTGAGCTGGGCGCTCGCATGGTGCCATTTGCTGGCTATTCGATGCCTGTGCAATATCCAGCTGGCCTCATGGCCGAGCATGCCCACACACGCACGGCAGCGGGCTTGTTTGATGTCTCGCACATGGGGCAAGTGCGGCTCGACGCGCCTACGCATGAAGCTCGTGCGCTAGCATTGGAGTCGCTGATCCCAATGGATGTCTTGGGTTTGGATGTTGGCAAACAGCGCTACGGCCTGCTTACGAATGATGCGGGCGGCATCATTGATGATTTGATGTTTACCAACCGTGGTGACCACATCTTTATCATCGTCAATGGCGCTTGCAAGCATGGCGATCTGACTTGGATGCGCTCTCGCCTGAACGCTTCGCATCCTGCAGCAAAACTCACGTATTTGGATCAAGATGCCCTGCTCGCGCTGCAAGGCCCGCAAGCAGTTACAGCACTCTCGCGCATGATCCCCGGCGTAGAGAAACTCGTGTTCATGACCGGTGGCGATTTCACGTGGCACGGCATGCCGCTCTTCATCACGCGCAGCGGCTACACCGGCGAAGACGGTTTTGAAATTTCAGTGCCCGGCGTTCACGCAGAAAAATTTGCTCGTACCATGCTCGCTGAGCCAGAAGTCAAACCGATTGGATTGGGCGCTCGTAACTCGCTGCGCTTGGAAGCTGGCCTGTGTTTGTATGGCAATGACATCGACTCCACAACCGACCCCATCGAGGCGGCTCTGTTGTGGTCAATCCAAAAGGCTCGACGAGGCGGTGGTCAGCGCGTAGGCGGATTTCCAGGCGCTACCAAATTGCTAGTGTATGGCGCAATGAATACGCCGGCTACCGATGTAAAACCTTTAAGAAAAAGAGTCGGATTAATCGCCCAAGAACGCATTCCTGTACGCGACGGGACGGAGCTCTTCAGCGTGGACGGCATCGCAATAGGCAAAGTGACCAGCGGCCTGCTCGGCCCGACGATCAATCAGCCGATTGCAATCGGCTATGTCGCTCTCGATTTCACAGCGCCCGACACCCTAGTCAACGCCATGGTACGAGGCAAACTCGTCCGTATGAAAGTCTGCGCCATGCCCTTCGTGGCACAGCGCTACTATCGCGGAAATTAATTGGGGTCTGACCCCAATTCATTTACCCCAATTAATTTTGACCTCAATTCATTTAACTCTGGAGAAAAAAACATGACGATGAAATACACCGAAGACCATGAATGGCTGAAAGTTGATGGCGATACGGCCATCGTTGGAATTACTCACCACGCGCAAGACGCGCTCGGCGATGTGGTGTTTGTGGACTTGCCTGAAGTGGGCAAAGTCTTCTCTCAGAAAGACGTGGCAGGCGTGGTGGAGAGCGTGAAAGCTGCCGCCGATGTGTACATGCCCGTGAGCGGCACGGTCACTGAGGTCAACGAAGCTCTGCGCGCGGATCCTGCGCTGGCTAACTCTGATCCACTGCATGCAGGCTGGTTCTTCAAAGTTAAGCTTTCGGACGCTGGCCAGCTTGCTGCGCTGATGGACGAGACGGCTTACACGGCGTTTGAGCAGAACGCTTAAAACCAATACCAATACAAATACCGAACGCAGAAGACGCAAAGGTTACGCACAAGGAATACCAAAAAGAAAAATGCAAGAAAAGATTTAGTTCAAGTCATTTCTATTTTTTTCTTTTGTCTTCTCTCTTTTTTGCGTCTTCTGCGTAACCTTTGCGCCTTCTGCGTTCGGAATTTGAATTTGAATTTGAATTTTTTCTCAAGAGCAAACAATCATGTTGATGCAAACCGCCCCCTCGTTAAGCGAACTTGAAAACCACAGCGAATTCCAAGCGCGCCACATTGGCCCGTGGGAAGGCGATGAGCAACACATGCTCAGCGTGATTGGTGCAGCTTCGCGCCGCGCCCTGATTGAAGCCATCGTGCCGAAATCTATCGCGCGCGCCAACGCCATGAAGCTCCCCCCGCCGATCACTGAGGCTGCTGCGCTCGCTGAAATGAAGTCAATAGCCAGCAAAAATAAGTTGATGAAAAATTTCATCGGCCAAGGCTATTACGGCACGCACACTCCTGGCGTGATTTTGCGCAACATTTTAGAAAATCCCGCTTGGTACACGGCGTATACGCCCTATCAAGCCGAGATCAGCCAAGGCCGCATGGAAGCGTTGATTAACTTTCAAACCATGGTGTGTGACCTGACTGGTATGCCGATGGCCAATGCCTCCATGCTCGATGAAGCCACAGCAGCTGCCGAGGCCATGACGCTGGCCAAACGCAGCGTGAAAGCCAAAGGCCATGTCTGTATCGTGGCAGGTGACGCGCATCCGCAAACCATTGAAGTGATGCAAACCCGCGCCAAGCCTCTGGGCATCGAGATCAAAACAGCCGAGTCTGAAGCAGAGTGGAATGCGTTGATCGCAGGCGATGATTATTTCGCCGTGCTCGAGCAGTATCCATCCACAAGCGGCCGATTAGGCGAAGAAGGCAACGATGTCAAAACCGCGCACGCCAAAGGCGCGGCTTATATCGTCGCCACTGATTTACTCGCGCTGACCCTACTCACACCTCCTGGCCAATGGGGTAATGGCGACAGCCAAGGCGCAGCAGATATCGTGATCGGCTCCACCCAGCGCTTCGGCATGCCGCTGTGCAATGGCGGGCCGCATGCTGCCTTCCTCGCTTGCAAAGACGATTTCAAGCGCTCTATGCCCGGCCGCCTCGTGGGCGTGAGCGTCGATGCACATGGCAACCCAGCTTACCGCCTCGCGCTGCAAACCCGCGAGCAACACATTCGCCGCGAAAAAGCCACCAGCAATATTTGTACAGCGCAGGTGCTCCCAGCAGTCGTCGCTAGTATGTATGCCGTGTATCACGGCCCTACTGGCTTGAAGCGCATCGCGCAGCGCGTGGCCAGCTACACCGCAATTCTCGCCAAAGGTCTGCAAGAACTGGGTCTGAACCTTGGCACGCACAGCAGCGGCTTCGATACGATCTGCCTGCACACCATGGATGCTACAGATTCAATAGCAGATCGCGCCGTGTCAAAGGGCGCGAACCTGCGGAAAGCTTGGGATGAATACACCATCATCAGCTTGGATGAGACCACAACGCGCGCTGACGTCGAGCTGCTGTGGACGATCTTCGCTGATGGCAAAAAGATGCCCGATTTCGCACAATTCGAAAAAGGCATCGAGCCCCTCATCCCGCATTCCCTGCGCCGCACCAGCCCTTTCCTCACGCATCCCGTCTTCAACTCGCACCACAGCGAGACGGCGATGCTGCGCTACATCCGTAAGCTCTCAGATAAAGATCTTGCGCTTGATCGCACCATGATCCCTCTGGGTAGCTGCACCATGAAGCTCAACGCCACCAGCGAGATGATCCCGATCACTTGGCCTGAGTTTGCAAACATTCATCCGTTTAGCCCACCCGATCAGCGCGAAGGCTATACATTGATGGACGAGCAACTTCGCGCATGGCTCTGCCAAGCCACCGGCTACGCCGGCATCAGCTTGCAGCCCAATGCAGGCTCGCAAGGCGAATACGCGGGCTTACTCGTGATCAACGCATGGCAAGAATCTCGCGGCCAAGGCCATCGCAAGATTTGCCTGATCCCCGCCAGCGCCCACGGCACCAATCCAGCTAGCGCGCAAATGGTCGGCATGCAAGTCGTCGTTGTGGCATGCGATGCGCAAGGAAATGTGGATATGGTCGATATGCGGGCTAAATGCGAGCAACACAGCGCGAATCTCGCCGCTGTGATGATCACCTATCCATCAACTCACGGCGTGTTTGAAACCAGCGTGAAAGAGCTCTGTGCCTTGGTGCACAAGCACGGTGGCCGCGTGTATGTGGATGGCGCAAACATGAATGCCTTGGTCGGCGTGGCCGCGCCCGGCGAATTTGGCGGCGATGTGAGCCATTTGAACTTGCACAAAACCTTCTGCATTCCTCACGGCGGTGGTGGTCCCGGCGTCGGCCCTGTTTGCGTGGTGGAAGACCTCGTGCCCTTCCTACCCGGCCATGAAACGGGCGGGATCAAAACACAGGGCGTAGGAGCAGTCAGCGCAGCGCCACTGGGCAATGCAGCCGTGCTACCCATCAGTTGGATGTATTGCCGCATGATGGGCACCGATGGTTTGAAAGATGCCACAGAAATTTCTATCCTCAGCGCCAACTACATCAGTGCCCGTTTAAAAGGCCACTTCCCCACACTTTATGCAAGCGAAGCAGGCTATGTCGCCCACGAATGCATCTTAGATTTGCGCCCAATCAAAGAGGCCTGTGGTGTGAGCGCAGAAGATGTGGCAAAGCGATTGATCGACTACGGTTTTCACGCCCCGACGCTGAGCTTCCCTGTAGCAGGCACACTCATGGTTGAGCCGACCGAGAGCGAAGATTTGCGCGAAATAGATCGTTTCATCGAGGCAATGATCGCGATCCGCGCTGAGATCACGCAGATCGAAAAAGGCGTATGGCCACAAGACGACAACCCACTTAAGCATGCTCCGCACACCGCGCAAACGGTAAGTGCAGATGAGTGGAAGCACGCCTACCCACGCTCAGTTGCCAGCGCCACCTTGAGCGCTAAGCAACACAGCAAATACTGGGCACCTGTCGGCCGCCTAGACAATGTGTATGGCGATAGAAATCTGTTCTGCTCTTGCGTGCCGATGGATAGCTACGAAGCTTGATCTTCATCACTCGGGCGCAGTTACACGTGCCCGAGTGAATTGCTTACTATTAAATTCGTAGCGCATCGCGCAGGTTCTATGCCGGGTAGAGGCTGATTTCTTCATATTTTTTGGCGAACTAGCCGTTTCGCGCTACCTCGTGTACCTGCGGCCTACCGTCGAGCGTGAGAATTGCGGTATAAATCGCGTTAGCACTACCAACAACCTAAGCCATCCATGTACACAGAGATCAGCGCCGCAATACAAAGCGTTAAAGCCGTAGCGGAGTTGGCGAAGGCTGCCAACACAATTGCCAATCACAACGAGCTAATGACAGCAGTTAATGAAGTCCATTCGAGACTGATGGAAGCAACAGCTGTGGCGCTGGCCGCGCAAGAGCGACATTCAAACCTTCTTAGACAAGTAGCTGATCTCAAGAAACAAGTGGCTGACCTCACTGCAAAACAAACTAAAGCGGACAGGTATCAACTCCACAGTTTTCCAAAAGGGACCTTGGTTTACAAGCTGAAGGATGCAGTAGAAGGCGATGAACCAATGCATTTTTTGTGCACAAAGTGTGTCGACTCAGGAGGGCACACGAAGCTACAGCCATGGGGAGTAAGGCGCCTAAAATGCAACTCCTGCAACAATGTCCTCCAGATTGAGGCTGATCCGCCAAGTCCGCCCAAACAACGCAGGGCAACCGTCGCGTGGTAGCAGCAGCTATCTTCTATGAGGCCTGATACATCGCTCAAGTGGCCTACCAAAAACTAGCAATAAGCATCGTCTTTTAGAACTCTGTTCGCCTGCGCCTAATCTGGTGAGACGCTTTTGCCTTGCTGCCAGCTTAATTAAGACACGAACCGGACACCTTGCCAGCGGAGAGCGTTGGGTAGTTGCACTGGAAATTTTTTGGAAGGCGCGCGGAGACCATCGTTAAATCACCGAGGCCGCAATCGCGTGTGTTTTCAAAAAGTTTACAGGGTAACTGCCCGACGCTAGGCCGCAGGTACAAGACTTCGAGCGAAATGCTCAGCACGCTAACACTATGAATTTAATAGCCCCCTGCGCAATAAACACGGCAGCCACCACACTAATTCAGCCAAAAATTCTTCACAAAAGCTGCGATTCAATGAACCGCTGCATATCCTCTTTCTTAGGTAGCTCCAATTGATATCTTGAGACGAAAATCTCGTTGTCCATGGCGGCTGTGGCGTACTCCACCAAAGCATGGTCTTTTTGAGTGCAGAGCAAAATACCCACGGGTAGGTTGTCGCCTGCTGTCATCATGTGTTTGCGATACCAGCTCACATACGTGTTGAGTTGCCCAATATTTTCATGGGTAAACGCTCCCACTTTCAACTCCACCAACACATGGCATTTCAATATGCGGCGGTAAAACACCATGTCCACAAAATAATGACCTTCGCCGATCAAAATACGCTTTTGCCTAGCTTCAAAGCAAAAACCGTGGCCCATCTCCAGCAAAAAATGCTGCAATTTATCCAGCAATTGCGCCTCCAGATGTGACTCGCTCATCACCTCCTGTGGCAGCAAGCCCAGAAATTCAAACACATACGGATCCCGAATCGTTTGGGCGGCATTTCCTTGCTCGGCATCAGCTTGCGCCTGAGCCGACAGAGCAGCCTTGTCTGTCGACAGACCCGAGCGCTCTTAATACAAGCTGGCGATCTGGCGGCGCAACTCACGCACCGACCAATTACCGCGCATGCATTCCAGTTCATAGAAGCGGCGCTGCACAGCATCGTTCAGATTTAGAAGTTCTGAAATATGCGAGAACGACAATCGTGCGATCAGGTCAGACAAGGGAGCGCCGATGAGCTGCTTCGCAGATTGCGGAGACAGTGACTCCACAATCTGAGAAACCGACAAAGGAGCCAACAAAAGAGCCGTTTTTTGCAATTGTGGAGATAGCGTCTCCACAATGTTTGGGTAAGTCAAATAAAACTGCCGGTAGCGATAGAGCTCGCGTTTGTCGCAGCGGGGTAGACCTTGTACAGACAGGCACTCAGCCAACTTGTCCAACAGTTTGTCACCATAGCTCTGACGATCGATGCCGCCACGTTCATAGGTTTCGATGTAAAACCCAAACAGCCAATTGCGCAGCGCCAGACCGCTGTTGACAGCTCGCATCGCTTGCGCCTGCAGCGTATCGTGCGCTGTGCTCAGTGCAGCCAGCAGTTGGTCAAAAGTGGATAAATTGCTCAATGCTTACCTTTTAAACCGTGGCGTCTTGGTTTCTCTGTACTTTGCATACCGCTACAAAGTCCATAGCACCTTGCGCAATAAACACGCCGGCTATTACCCTAAAACGCTTACAGCTGCTTCGCACTAAACGTATCGCAGCTCTTCACACTGCCAGTCTGAATGCCTTGATTGAACCAACGCATGCGCTGTTGGCTGGTACCGTGGGTGAAGCTATCGGGCACGATGCGGCCTTGGCTTTTTTGTTGGAGGGCATCATCGCCAATGGCTTGGGCTGCGTTCATCGCTTCTTCGATATCGCCTTTTTCTAACCAAGTTTTGCCCTGAGTTTTGTATTTTTTCTCAGTGTGATGCGCCCATACGCCGGCGTAGCAATCGGCTTGTAATTCAAGGCGCACGGAGAGCGCGTTTTGCTCACGCTCACTGACCTTGCCGCGCATGGCATCGACCTTGCCGCTTGTGCCGAGCACGTTTTGCACATGGTGCCCCACCTCATGCGCAATAACATAAGCTTGCGCGAAATCACCCGGCGCGCCGAGCTTGTTCTTCATGGTCTCATAAAAGCTCAGATCGATATACACCTTACGGTCTGCCGGGCAGTAAAACGGGCCCATCGCCGCTTGGCCTGCGCCACAAGCAGTGCGCGTTTGGCCGCGAAAGAGCTCTAATTTCGGTGCAGGATATTGCGCACCCGCTTGTTTGAAGACTTCGCCCCACACGTCTTCTGTGTCTGCGAGCACGGCAGCGACCATTGATGCCATCGCATCATCTTTCGGAGGGCGCTTAGCGGGTGCCTGCTGCACCTGTGGTGCAACCTCACCACCACCGCCAATGATGCCGAGCACAGTCATGGGGTTGATGCCGAAAATCCAGCCAGCAATGAGCGCGATGACGATCGTGCCTAAGCCCATACCACGCCCGCCGCCCAAGCGAAAACCACCGCCTCCTCCACCGCCTCCACCGCCTGCTTGGTCACGGCGGTCTTCTACGTTATCTGATTGGCGATTGCCTTCCCATTTCATGGCATTGCTCCTAATGATTGAATGCCATCATCGTACACCGCGCCTGTGTCGCCAGGAATCTTGCGTGAACTGATTACTCTTGAAATAAAGCGAACACACGTATCGCGCATTCGCGCAGCGATGCATATGTGCTTGTATGAGCAAGCCCGAGTTGCTCAAAGGCATAAATCGCATCGGTTTGCATGCGGCGCGTATCCACCAATAGCCCATCGTCTGCCATCAGTTGCGCAAAACGGGACAGCATCGCCAAGCCGCTGGCATAACCCAACTCCATCGGGTGCAAACTCGCACCAACACCAGCCGAGGAAATATCTACCGACTGAGTTTTCGAAGTCACTGTCATCATGAAGCCTCTCAATGGATTAGCTGGAGTAGCAGCATGGCTAGCCACTCGTACATTGCTTAGCGCAATTGAAACAATGTACAAATTTGTACATAAAGCGATTGTGATTCAATACACGATATGAAAATAGGAGATCCACCCAAGACAAGCGTGACAAATTCACGGAAATCATCAAAAACGCTTTTGCTGACAGGTTTTGAGCCCTTCGGCGACGATCCGGGCTCTTTGTCGCTCAATCCAAGCGCCTCAATCGTGCAGGCCTTGCATAGTCAGCAAATCAGTGATTGGCGGGTAGCTGGCCATGTATTGCCTTGCGAATATGGCCGCTCTGCGCGCGTGCTTAAAACGCTGCTGCGCGAGTACGAGCCGCAAGCTGTCATGTGTCTGGGCCAAGCTGGAGGCCGCAGCGCCATCAGCATCGAGCGTATTGCCGTGAATTGGGATGAAGCTGAGTTGGCAGACAACGCAGGTGTGCTGCGAAGCGGCCAACCGATTTTCAAAACTGCGCCTGCGGCGTACTTCAGCTCCTTGCCTGTTTACGCCATGCGCGATGCCCTGCTCAGCCAAAATATTCCCGTAGAGATATCAAGCAGCGCCGGCCATTTCGTTTGCAATCATGTTTTCTTTTCGCTGATGCATGCATTGCGCGCGAGCACTCGCAGCCGAAAAATTCTCGCAGGCTTTGTTCATGTGCCGTATCTGCCTGAGCAGGCGGATCAATGCAGCTCACCCACGCCCTCCATGCACTTAACGCAAATGCAAGCAGGCATCATTTGCGCAATGAAGAGCTTGTAGGCTCTGAGCTCATCCTGAGAGCGCCGATCTACTGGCCACTTTGTGGGATGCAATTTGACTGACCAACGCCGGCAGCAGCAAACCCACACCCATCAGAAAAGTGATCCAACCGGGGAAGATCAGCAGCAAAGCAGCAACAACCGCTAGCACGCGCTCCCAGCCCTTGAGCTCGGTCAAAAAGAATTTGCTCAACGCGGCGGCCAAGGCGGTGATGCCGAGCAAGCACCCCGTAAACGTGATCCAGAAATCTTGCCAGTTAAAGCCTTTGGCCACCAGCAGCAAGCTCGGTGAGAACACAAAAACAAAAGGCACAAGCACTTTCGCCAAGCCAAGGCGGAATGCAGTGTTCCCCGTCTTAAACGGATCACCGCCAGCCATGCCCGCCGCCGCATACGCCGCCAGCGCCACGGGCGGCGTGATATCGGCCAGCACCCCGTAATAGAACACAAAGAAATGCGCCACCAATGGCTCCACGCCCAGCTGCACCAAAGTCGGCGCGGCCACAGTCACCATGATGATGTAATTCGCCGTCGTGGGTATACCGCAACCCATCAAAATGCAGACGATGCCCGTCATGAGAAGCGCTGCAAAGAGCGTCATGCCTTGCTGAGATGCGACCCAAGCAGGAATCACACTGCCCATGCCTTGCGCTATGGCCTGAGCAGCGGTGGTGATGATGTAGCTGACTTTGAAGCCCACACCGGTCAGCGTCACCACGCCAATCACGAGGCCAACAGTCGCCGCCGCAGCACCGACCGCCAGCGCATATTTCGCGCCCGTCTCCAAAGCTTCGAGCAACACACCGTAGGCCATGCGCCCGCGCACTTGTGCAAAAAAATATCCGCCCGCTAGCAGCGCAGCGCCTAGAGCAAACAAGCCAATGCGAATCGTCTCGCTGTTTCCGCCCCAATCTACAAAAGCCATCAGCACCAAGATCACATGCAGCGCAATGAGCATCGCCCAATTCGCTGATCTATTGCCTGAAATCAGCGTTGTCAATCCCACAATCGCGCAAGACGTGATGCCCACAAAAGCGGCCAAATACGGCGTGCTCCCACTGATCAAAATGCTCACCAGCAAAACTAATGGAATTAGCGTCGGCCAGCGCTCGCGCAGCGATTGACGAAGCTTGGGCATTTCTTCTTCGGTGAGGCCGCGCAGCCCATAGCGCTTCGCTTCAAAATGCACTTGCATAAATACGCCAAAGAAATGCATAAAAGCCGGGATCACTGCGGCGGCAATGATCGTCTGATAAGGAATGTTTAAAAATTCCACCATCAAGAAAGCTGCTGCGCCAAGCACAGGCGGCGTGATCTGCCCACCAGTCGATGCCGCCGCTTCCACGGCGCCTGCAAACTCACGCTTGTAGCCCACGCGGATCATCGCGGGAATCGTCAGCGAGCCTACTGTCACGGCGTTTGCCACCGATGAGCCACTCAGCATGCCAAACATCGCCGAGCCAAACACACTGACCTTCGCTGGCCCGCCAGCATAGCGCCCCGCGACGCTTGATGCGATATCTAAAAACAATTGCCCCAAGCCCACGCGAGTGGCCATCACACCAAAGAGCACAAAATGGAAAACATAAGTGGCCACCACGCCTACAGCCACGCCATAAATGCCTTGGCTCGTGAGATATTGGTGGTTTACAAGCTGCGCCCAACTCGCGCCCGCATGCTTGAGCAGGCCGGGGAAATAAGGGCCAGCGAGCGCGTAGATTGAAAAACCAATCGCAATGATCGGCAGCGGCCAGCCCATGCTGCGCCTCGTAGCTTCTAGCAGGCAGAGCATCAAAATCGTGCCCATCACCACATCCGCGGTGCTCGGGTTGCCCACGCGGAATGCCAAATCAGCAAACACCATCGGGATGTACAGCACGCTTGCTGCACACGCCACAGCCAGCAGCCAATCGAGCAGCGGAACACCGCCCGGCGCTGCCCAATTATTGACGGGCTGCGCGGATTGCGTTTTTTTGCTGCCAGCAAACACCAAAAATATCAGCCCGAGCACGAAGGCCAAATGCACGCCACGATGCGTCACCTCTTGCAGCAGGCCGAAGCCTGCTGTGTAGAAATGAAAGAGCGACAGCGCCACCAGCAGCCATTTGATGATCTGCGTGGCTGGAGGAGCCGAGGGGCGAAAGCGCATCTCGGGATCGAATTTTTCCTCCAGCTCAGCTAAGGTTTTGTCGTCTGGGAGTGCTGTGTTGGCGAGGCTCATGGCGCAATCAAATCACAGGTTTATTTCAAGAGACCGATTTCTTTGTAAAAACGCTCAGCGCCTGGGTGGTAGGGAATGCCGACGCCTTTGACGGCGTTTTCTTTAGTGATCAATTTGCCCTTGGCGTGGCCTGCGCTGAGTGCTTTTTGCGTGGCTTCGCTAAAAAGCGATTTGGTGATTTGATAGACCGTTTCGTTATCTACCTTTGAACTCGTCACCCATTGCGCACCCACGGCCAGCGTTTGCACAGCAGGCACGTCTTTATAGGTATTGGCTGCAATCGTGTCCACCGCGAAGTATGTATTAGCCATACGCAAGCCTTCAGCTTGCGGGCCGCCGAGCGACACTAACTCAATGCCCGCGCCGCTGGATGCCAGCTCAGCAATCGCGCCTGCTGGCCAGCCGCCGACGAAGAAGAAAGCATCCAATGCGCCATCTTTAAGCTTATCGCCGGCTTGGTTGGGCTTGATGTATTCCGGCTTGATATCGCTTTCTTGTACGCCATAAGCTGCCAGCACCATGCGCGCATTGAGTAGCGTGCCAGAGCCCGGCTCATCGAGTGCCACGCGCTTGCCTTTGAGATCGGCCACTGTCTTGATACCCGAGCCTTTTTTCACCACGAGATGGATGCTCTCGGGATACAGGTTGGCAATCATGCGCAGCTCTTCGACCTTTGGTTTGCCAAGATAAGGCCCTGTGCCATTGAATGCCCAAGAGGCCACATCCGCTTGGCTGAAACCGCTCTCCATCGCGCCGCCAGCAATACCGTTTACATTGGCCAGCGAGCCATTGCTAGCCTGCGCGGTCACGATGATTTTTCCAGGCTGCGAAACAGCATTTGCAATCATGCCGCCCACGGGGTAATAAGTGCCCGCTGTGCCGCCTGTGCCGATGCGGAAGAATTGCTGCGCTTGCACAGCGCCAGTGGCCAAAAGTGCAGCTGCAACTGCAGCAACAAGGTGTTTGATGGACATGATGGAATCTCCAAGGAGGTTGATGAAAAAAAACGAGTCACCCCAGTGTAGCTAGATGAGCTTGCGGGTAACTACTATGATGCTGGTTTGACAGCAAATACACCTACGAACACCTATACAAACGCTCATGAAAAAAGACGACATCATCCCCTTCTTCGCCACGCTCAAAGCAGCCAACCCGATGCCCAACACCGAGCTGGAATACACGAGTGTGTTTGAGTTGTTGGCCGCAGTGCTGCTTTCTGCACAAGCCACCGATATCGGCGTGAACAAAGCGACGCGTAAACTTTTTCCGGTTGCCAATACGCCTGCCGCGATTTATGCGCTGGGCTTAAAAGGCTTGGAGAGTTATGTCAAAACGATTGGCTTGTTTCGAAGCAAAGCCAAGCATTTGCATGAGACGTGTCGCATCTTGGTGGAGCAGCATGGCGGCATCGTGCCGCGCACGCGCGAGGCACTGGAAGCTTTGCCCGGCGTGGGGCGCAAGACGGCCAATGTGGTGCTCAACGTGGCTTTTGGCCAGCCCACGATGGCAGTCGATACCCATATCTTTCGCCTGAGCAATCGCACAGGCTTAGCGCCGGGCAAAAATCCATTACAGGTAGAAGCTAGATTAGAAAAGCGCGTGCCCCCAGAATACGCAGTCGATTCACACCATTGGCTCATTTTGCATGGCCGCTATGTATGCATGGCGCGCAAACCGCTTTGCTTTAAATGCAGCGTGTCGGCATACTGTGCATATAAGCCGAAAACTCTGTCTATTTGATCTTCACCTTCATTGAAAGCCACGCCATGTTCAGAACGTCTCTTTTTCGTCGAAATTTTATACAAAAAGGGCTAGTAGCCGGCGTATCTATTGCGCAAGTCGCTACTACATTCATAGCATCCACTGCAGTGACTGCAAACGCACAAACCGGCTCAGACTATCCAGCCAGGCCCGTGAAAATCGTCGTCGGCTTTCCGGCAGGCGGCGGCACGGATGTGTTTGCTCGCGCTCTTGCGCAGGGATTGCAAACGCAGCTCGGCGGCAGCTTCTTGGTAGACAACAAGCCCGGCGCGGGCGGCGTGGTGGCTTCTCAAGGCATGCTGCAAGCGCCCCCGGATGGGCTCACGCTTCTTCTGGGCAGCACCTCCACACAGGTGATCGCACCGCTTCTCTATGCGAAGCGGCCGTATGCGCCGGCAGACTTCACACCGATTGCGCATATCGCCAGCGTCGGCATCGTACTCGTGGCGCATCCGAGCGCACCATACAACAACATCGCCGAGCTCGTGAGCTACGCCACGCAGCGCCCCGGCCAGCTTAACTACGCCTCGGGTGGCAATGGCGTGACCAATCATCTCGCGATGGAGCTGCTCAAAAGCCGCACCAGCACATTCATCACCCACATCCCCTATCGTGGCTCCGCGCCAGCGTTGCAAGATGTGATCGGCGGTCAAGTGCCGCTGATGTTTGACTCCATTGCATCCAGCGGCCCGCAGATCAAGAGTGGCAAAGTCAAAGCGCTGGGGATTGCGGGTTTGCAGCGCAGCGATGCCCTCCCCGGCGTACCCACGATTTCCGAGAGCGGCGCATCCGTCGGTTTAAGGGACTTCGACACGCCTGGTTGGGTAGCGCTTTATGCCCCTAAAGCCCTGCCTGCGTCTATCGTGGCGAAGCTGCAAGAGGCCGTGGCGAAAGTGCTCGCTCAAGCAGACGTGATCCAACGCTTCGCCGCCGCCGGCGCGCAAGCCAAATTCATGAACGCCGCTGAACTCACCGCCTACGAAGCTGCGGAAACGCGCAAGTGGAGCGAGGCAGTGAAATATTCGGGAGCAAAGATTGATTGAAAGCATCCTGAAAAACTGCCACACGATTGCTGTGGTGGGCTTATCTGATCGGATGGATCGCCCAAGCTATGGTGTAGCGAAATACATGCAATCTCAGGGCTACACCATCATTCCTGTGAATCCAAATGCTACTGAGATTCTGGGAGAAAAATGCTACGCATCGCTGCTGGATGTTCCACATGCTATCGATATGGTCAATGTGTTTCGCAGATCAGAAGATGTGTTGCCAATTGCGCAGCAGGCGGTGCAGATTGGTGCGAAGTGTTTGTGGCAACAAATCGGCGTGATGAACGAAGAAGCGAATGCACTGGCGCAATCGCATGGGCTCCTCAGCGTGATGGATCGCTGCTTAAAGATCGAACATACACAGCTCTTGGGCAGTTTGCATTGATCTCTGCTTGATTTTTTGAGCAGCTTCACATCGATGGATTGCTACTATTTCAATAGCTTTCCGCGCTTATTCTATGCCGGCTACATCCCATTTATCTTCAAATTCTAGGCAACACTGCGCAAACACCTTCGACTCGCACCACGCGCACGCGGTGGTCAAAAACGGCCTCCATCGCCCGATGCGTGGCGGGCTCTGCGCAAGCACCTTGGCCAACGATGCAGCCAGCGCGCATGAGTAGCATCTCATCGGCCAGCAGCGCCATCGGCAGTTCATGCAAGACGCTGATCACCGTTGTGCCATTCTTTACTTGAGCGCGGATGGCGTGGAGCCAATCGATTTGATGCGGTGGATCGAGGTTGGCCAAAGGCTCATCGAGCAGGAGCACTTTGGCTTGCGTGGCCAACGCACGAGCTAAGCGGACACGCTGCTGCTGGCCGGCAGAGAGTTCGCCGAGCAGGCGATCTTTGAAGTCAGTCGTCTGCGTTTGCTGCATGGCTGATTCGCAGGCTGCCACGTCTTGCGCCGAGATGCCGCCGAGCAAGCCTTGCATCGGCAAGCGGCCTAGCATCACCACATCTTGCACGCGCATATCAAGCGCACCGGTTTCGTCTTGCGCAAGCCATGCGAGCTGCTGGGCGCGCTCGCGGAGGGGCATGACGTGCAGGTCTTTTTCAAACAGCCTCACCTCGCCTTGCACTGGCAGCAAGCCTGCCAAGGCTTTGAGCAGCGTAGATTTTCCCGCACCATTGGGCCCCACAATACTGATCCAACGCCCAGCCGTAAAACTCACATTTATTTTGCTCAAAATCAAGCATTTTCCGATACTAGCCGGCATATCTATTGCGCGGAGTGCTATCTCTTTCATAGCATTTCCTGATGGCTCATCTGCTCACGCTGCACGCCCTTGCGCATCAGCCAGAGCAGATACGCACCGCCCAGCACGGCTGTGAGCACACCCACCGGCAACTCGCGCGGCGCAGCCAAGCCACGCGCCAGCAAGTCAGATGCTTGCAGCAATGCACCGCCACATAAAGCGCTAAGAAAAATCAATGCACGATGCTGCGCTCTGCACAAACCGCGCACCAGATGCGGCGCAGCCAAGCCAACAAAAGCGATCAAACCTGTTTGCGCCACCGCAGCGCCCGTGGCCAGAGAAATCACTGCCACCAAAATCAAGCGCATCGCAGGCATTGGCAGCCCCATGCTTTGCGCAGCGGCTTCGCCCAGTTGTAGCGCATCCAAAGCACGCGCGGCCAGCAAAGCGATCGGCAAACACAAAGCCAATGCAGCCAGCAACACGGCCACTGCACTCCAACCCAGAAAGCTCGTGCTGCCCAACATGAAGCCCTGCACAGCCAGCATCACCTCAGGTGCGAGGGACAGCAGCAGCGAAGAGAGCGCCCCGAGCACCACACCCACCACCACACCCGCCAGCAGCAAGCGCAGTGGGCTGCCCACGCCTTGCGCGAGCATGAGCGTGAGGCTCACGGCAGCCAGCGCACCGACAAATGCAGCGCCAGTCAGCCCGATGCTTTGCAGCGCACTCAAAGCCATCGGCGAGATGCCTAAAGCGGCGAGCAAGATCACCACGCCCAGTGTCGCGCCCGATGCTGTGCCGAGCAAGAAAGGATCCGCCAGCGGATTACGAAACAACCCCTGCGCCAGCGCACCTGAGAGGCCGAGCAACGCACCAGCTCCCCAAGCGCCTAAGCCGCGAGGTAGGCGGATCTCTATCATCACTTGCCACATCGCCCCATCAGCGTCACTGAATGCGCTTTGCAAACCAAAGCTTGCGCAATTGACCAAGCCTTTGCAGTGCAGAATTTCAAAACCCTCGCTGCCGACCTGCAAGCCCAGCAGCGCGAGCAGCAAAGCCGTGCTGATCAGCCAAGCAGCAAACGCGCCGGGCTTCATCATTTTTTCATCGCCTTGGCAATGCATTGAGCCAGCATCTTCGCACCCTCAGCCAAACGCGGCCCGCTGCGCACCACCACATCGCCTTCGCTGGCATTCAGCTCACACACCGCATTGTTTTGCAGCGCTTTGAGCTGCTTCCAACCCGGCCGCTGGGGCAACTCCGCCGCATGCCGCTGGCTCAAAATAATCACATCCGGCTGCTGCTGCACGACGAATTCAGGATTGATCTTGGGAAACGCGCCGAGCGATTTGCCCACGATATTTTGCAAACCCAGCTTGCCTAGCGTCTGCCCGATGAAAGAAGTTTCTCCAGCTGCATACGGCGTGCGATCCACTTCAAAATACGCCTTCGCGCCCCGCGCAGACGCAGGCAACAGCTTCACGGCCTGCACAAAGTCCTCTTCCACCTTTCGCCAAAGCGTATCGGCTTGTTGCGTACCCAACAACGCATCGAGCCGCTGCAAACTGGTTTTGACCTGATCATGCGAAGACGGCTCAAACATCAACACCTTGATCCCCAATTGCTCCAACCGCTCACCCGCGCGAGAAGACATTGCCGCCAACACCACATCCGGCTTGAGTCTCACGATCGCCTCAATATTCAAATCCAAGCCACCGCCGACCTGCGGCAGTTTTTTCACGCTCACTGGCCAGTTGGAATAACGATCCACGCCAACTAAGCGCGAGCACGCGCCGAGCGCACACACGCTCTCGGTCAGCGAAGGCAACACACTCACGATGCGCTGCGGCGATTGCGCAAACTGCTGCGACTTGCCGCGATCATCCGTCACGGCAATGCCCTCAGCCCAACTGAGTGAGCTGAAAAGCATGAGTGAAAGAAGAAGGCGGCGCATAGTGAACGTTTAAAAGCTATAGCGCGCCTTCAGCTTGAAGCTGCGCCCGGCTTCGGGGTACACATTTGTAGCGGCGCAAGCCGCATTGGTGATGCCCCAGCCAAACGTTTTGCGGTCTGTGAGATTGTCAACACCCGCGCTGAAATGCCAGAGAGCATTCTTCATGGTGTAGTTGTATTGCACATCCAGCGTGGTGCGCGAAGGCTCTTTGAGCGTGCAGGCATTGTTCAGATCATTGCCTAAGATGGCTGAGCCTCTGTGATTGAAGGCCCACTCGACGCGCTGATCAGCATTAGCCTGCCAAGCTAAGCGTACTTGCGCACTGAGCTCGGGCACATGCGGCACATGCTTGCCGGCATACGCACCAGATGCAAACCGCGCTCGGATACTTTGCAAGCTCCCAGAGAGCGCCCAAGCGCGCGCCAGTTGAGTACGCCCTTCAAGCTCTAGGCCTGATCGACGCACTGGATCGATATTGATATTAGAAAAAATACTGTTGTCGTAGATGATTTCATCTTGCGTTCTCTGCCGGAATACGCGCACGCCGAAACTGCTGTTTTTACCGCTTTGCCGCAACCCAAGCTCCATATCGCGAGCAAGCTGGGGCTTGAGCGGCGCGGGTAAGTTGCGGTTTTCATCCACATTGCCCACGCGATAGCTGCGGCTGCTTCTCGCATACACATCCCAGCCCGCAGCGATGGTTTGGTTCACACCCAACTCCCACGCCTTGAGCGGATCGTTTTGCTGATAGCTCATCAACCCAAAGGCCAAGGGATCGGTGAAATCTTTACGAACCCGCTCCGTGCGGGCTCCGAGTACAAGGCGCGTTTGCGAGGGCAGCAACGCATCCAACCGTGCAAACGTGGCGCGGCTTTTTTGCGTGGCTGTCTCGTCGCCACCTGCAAAGCCCGAATACAGAACATCTCGTTTGTAATTCCAAGACTGGCGATCCATGCCGAGTTGCGCTTGCACAGCCGTGCCCGCCCAATCACCGCTGTATTGCAGATGTGGTGAGATTTGGCTGCTGCTACTTTTGGTGGTGTCGGCTTGATCGCCACCCGCGCCGTAATCAAAGAAAGCCTTGCCATCACGCTTTCTGTGCGCAACATCCAGAGAAGCGAGCCAGCCACCGATCTTGTATTGCACAGCCGCAGACACGCGATCTTCATTGAACGACGCAAAATTCAGCGGTGTGTTGGTTTGCTTCGGATTGATCTGTGAAGCGGCAATCGGTAATGCGCCGGGCAAGCGCGCGCCCTGCTTATCTTGAAACAACTCCATGCGCACTTTCAAACCTTGCCTGTTGGCGGCGAGCGCGCCGGCCTCCATACCGAGCGTCACGCTGTCCGTATGCATCGCGCTGTTGTCGCGATAACCATCGCTCTTTAAGCTGCGCAGATGCGCATAGAGCCGCGCATTATCCATACCCACATTCAGGTTCGCACTCGCATCGCGCGTGCCGAAAGATTCCAAGCCCAATTGCACCGAGCCACTCAAGCCTTTGGTAGCGCTGCCTCGCGTGACGATATTGATCACCCCACCCGTTGCGCCCTCGCCCCAAGCCACCGATGCACCACCGCGAACGATCTCAATGCGCTCAATGCGATCCGCTGCAATGGCAGAAAGGCGCGCGCTGGCAATTTCGTTTTGCGAAATCCGCACACCATCAATCACCACGACCATGTTGTTAGCCGCCGCTTCGCCAAAGCCACGGATATCCAAGCTGGCCTCGCGCCCGCCGAGCAAATCAGGCCGGCTCACGATGCCGCCTAAGCGGCGTATGGCTTCATTGGCATCCAATGCGCCAGAGCTTCGGATATCTTCGCCAAGGATCACGCTTGCACCTACAGGCACAGTTTGCAAAGCCTGCTCCATGCGGCTGGCCGAGATGATGACGGGTTTGAGTTCGGGAATGACTTGTTGGGTGTTTTGCGCCGTAGCGAAACCTACAAAAGATACGCATGCAGCGGCGCAAGCCGACGCGATGCTGCGTTGAGCAAACAAAGAGTTTTTCATAAAAAGGGAAAAGAACACAAGCATGTCCGGTGTCAGCTTCCCCGCTGACGTGGACGAATGTGACGCGCCCATCCTTGAAGGACAAGTGCATCGCCTTGTTGGCCGGTATCCGGGCTGATGGATTGCAACCTGCTGGGTCTTCCCATGCTCTTTCGAGCACAGTGACCTGATCTCAGCAAGCGGGCTGGCATCTTTCGATGCAAACCGTCCATTCACCGTTGCGGGGGCAGCGCGGGCTCGAATTTGCTCCATGGCTGGAGAGTTTTCTTCCGCTTCCCGTTGAACTGCGCCGCAGATTTGCCGCGCGAGCACCAACCTGACTATTCTAAACCGTTGTCTAAATGTCACTGCAATGGCAAAACTGCTCACAGTCGCAGGCTAAAGCGCTTGCCCAAACAAGAAAACTTAACCTAAAATCAACAACTTACATCAGTTTCTGATAGCAAATTCTTCAATACAAATGGCCACCATGCAAATCGCTCCGGAAGCACTAGATGCACCAGATGCAGCCATGTCTGCGCAAATCGATGCCGTGATCGAGCGAACAGAGCGCCTGCTGCTGCGCCACGAGGAGCTCGCGCGAACCAACGCACTCATGCAAGAACAGCTCGATGCACTGAATCATGAGCGCGATATGCTCAAATCGCGTCTGGCCGCCGCACGCTCGCGCATTGATGCGCTGATCGAGCGCTTGCCCGAACAACCTGCCGAGCAATCCGCATCATGAAACAACTCGAAGTGCAAATCATGGGGCAAAGTTATTTGCTGGCCGCGCCCGAAGGCGGCGAGCAGCGCTTGCTCACGGCTGTAGAGAAGGTCGACACCGCCATGTGCCGTATCCGCGATGCCGGCAAGGTCAAAGCGCGTGATCGTATTGCCGTGTTGGCTGCGCTTAACTTAGCGTTTGAAACCGATCCATCGAATGCTGCCGTGATGAGCGCTCCAGCGCCTTCGGCTACATCGCCTGCCAGCAACTACGGGCCTGACGCACGCTTGGCTGCCCTGATGGCAAAGCTTGATCAATCTTTGCTCACCAGCGACGGGCGCCTGCTTTAAATTTGTTGCTTAGCTTTCGAGCCCAGCGAACGCCAATCTAAGGCACTTCAAATTTGAGCGCGTGTCCACTCAGGCCCTTTTCACGCACGACGAAGCCCTGCGCCACCTTGATACGAATTTGATGCCCACGCGTGGTGCAAGCGGCAATTTGATCAAGTAACTCATTGATCTGCGCCTCCGAGCCCATCGCGCTGTGTTGCGTTTTCAGCCAATATCGCAAATAGTTGGCCTGCTGCATTCGCGGTAATGCTTGCATCGCTTTGATCTGCGGTGGTATGCCCACAATCGCTACCAAATCCATAGCACTCTGCGCAAGTAATTCGCCGGCTTGGGCCATATTTCTTGCTGAACGCGCAAAAGTTTCGCGGTATTGCGGGAACACTTGTGCGAGAGCCGGCAAGAGCTGCGCACGAATGCGATTGCGCGTGAAATCTTGCGCTTGATTTGTTGGATCTTCTACCCAACCTTGCCCCAGATTTGCACTTCCGGGCTCGCGTGCAGACAAGCCGCGCTGCGCCAACCAAGCGCGAATCTGCTGCGATCCCATGAAATGCTTGGGCTCAAGAAAAGGCCGCGCCCACTGCACGCCATACCGCTCAAACCGAGCCGCCATCCCCGCCAGCCCATCCACCCCCGCGCCTCGCGAAAGCGCGAGCAGCAAAGTTTCAACCTGATCATCGGCGTGCTGTGCGAGCAACACTGTCGGCACATCCACTCCTAATTCAATAGCGCTCTGCGCATATTCTATGCCGGCAACTGGGCTATTTTTCTTTAAAACATACTCAGAAATAGCAGTGTAGCGCGCTTTGCGCGCCGCATCTTCCGGGCTCTGCCCCGTCGCCGCCTTCGCGTTCACCTTCAACACCGTGATTGGCACGCCGCGCCCAGAGCAAAACGCCTCACAGTGCGCAGCAAAATCATCTGCCGCGGCCTGCAACCCATGATGCACATGCACCGCGCTCACCTTGCCCGGAGCAGCATCCAGCGCCATCAAGAGCAAAGCGGTCGAGTCAGCTCCGCCGCTATAGGCCACCAGAATTGGTGACTTGATTTTTTCAATCATTGGTAGATGAACAATTAGATTTGAGCCGCGACAGGCTTGCCATTGATGGCGGTAATCACACGTAGAATTTTCTGCCTTTCGGGTGGCAGTGTGCGCATGTATTCCTGACGCAGCGCTTCAAGTTCATCAAAGCGCTCTTCTATCGGGCGAGTCTTCCAATAAGCAGCATCGTGCTTTGATTTTGGAATTTGATCCTCGGGAGGAGAATAATCGCCGAGCATGATGAATGGCCAATCACGCTTTCGCGTCAGCCTTCGTATCTGTGAACTTGCCAAAGCCTTGCAGCTTGTCGTAGCGCTTGTCCAGCAGCTCTTTCACTTTCAGATCGGCCACTTGGCGGTAAGCATCGGTCAAGGCGCGCTTCAAAAATGCTGCCGCTTGCTTGTGATCCCGATGCGCGCCACCTACGGGCTCGCTCACGATTTTGTCGATCAAGCCCAGCGCCTTCAAGCGATGCGCTGTGATGCCCATGGCTTCGGCGGCATCTTGTGCGCGATCTGATGTTTTCCACAAAATGCCCGCGCAGCCCTCGGGCGAGATCACCGAATAGACCGAATATTGCATCATGAGCACTTGATCGGCCACCGCAATTGCGAGCGCGCCGCCAGAGCCGCCCTCGCCAATGATGGTGGAGATGATCGGCACTTCCAATTGCGCCATCTCAAAAATATTGCGCCCGATCGCTTCACTCTGGCCGCGCTCTTCGGCATCGATGCCAGGGAATGCGCCAGGCGTATCCACCAATGTAAACACGGGCAGCTTGAATTTCTCCGCCGTCTTCATCAAGCGCAGCGCCTTGCGATAGCCCTCAGGCCGCGCCATGCCAAAGTTGCGCAAGCTGCGCTCCTTCACATCGCGCCCTTTTTGATGCCCAAGCACCACACAGGCATGTCCGTTAAACCGCGCCAAGCCGCCCATGATGGATTGATCATCGGCAAAATGCCTGTCGCCATGCATCTCCACGAAATCAGTGAATATCTCGTTCACGTAATCCATGGTGTAAGGCCGCTCAGTATGCCGCGCGATCTTGGTAATTTGCCAAGGCGATAGTTGGCTGTAAATGTCTTTGGTGAGCTGCTGACTCTTCTTGGCGAGGTTATCGATCTCTTCGCTGATATCTACAGCGCTCTCGCCCTGCACGTAGCGCAGCTCATCAATCTTGCCTTCCAGCTCAGCAATCGGATGCTCAAAATCTAAAAATACGCGTTTGCCCAACTTAGTCTCCTTCACATTGAACGCTCGCCGCACTTTGCGCAAGCAAGCGCCTGTCAATCAAATTTGAGTGTAAACCGGTTTCACTCGTTTTGATAGACGTGAACTGTGCATTCCATCAGTAGAATGGATTCGCAGGCGCAAGATGGCATCGGCTTACCGCCCTTCAATGCTCCCAACGAAGGCAAGCAACTCGCCAAGCTCGCCAAATCCGTCATAGAAAACATGGGCTTGCCCTTGAGCCACATCCCTGCCGCTGCAGCGGTTGTCCTACAGCTGAGTTCATCAATCTCTGACAGCCAATTGAGCCTGTTTATGGCTCAATAAACGACCATGTTGACTTCTTTTGCGACACTCACGCCACTCACGCCAGTAACACCTTCACACAAAAGTGTTTACTCGTCACCGCAGCCTACTGAACTGGCGGCTACTCCCAGCTTCTTATATAAATATCGCGTTATTCAACCAGCGGTTCCGCTCGTTCAAACCTTCGATATCGATGCAAGCTTTAAATACGAAGTTGGCGGCATGGCGGATTTCATCTTTCAAATCCATGTCCACGATGGCATGGATCAACAGATTCTGAGCGAATCGTTGGTCTCAACGCCTGAGATTGAAAGGCGAATTTCTATAGACCGCACCTTTGGGCATCGGATGTTGCGCATGCAGGCGCAATCTGGCCCGGTTGACTTACATTACCGAGCTCGCGTCAAGCGCACGACGCAGCCGTTGGATTTGAACGCACGCGAAATGCCAATTGACGAGTTACCAGACGAGATTTTGCATGACCTCTACCCAACGCGATTTTGCGAATCTGACGAATTGAGCAAAATTGCGCAAGAGATGTTTGGGCAGTTGCCAAAAGGCCTATCCCGGGTACAGGCCATCACAGACTGGATTCACAACAACATTGCCTACCAAATCGGCACCTCCCATGCCATGACCACGGCGCGCGATACGCTCGCCAATCGCACTGGGGTTTGCCGAGACTTTGCGCATCTTGGCGTGACGTTCTGTCGCGCCTTAAATATTCCTGCGCGATTTGTCGTGGGCTACGCATGGTTTGAAGATCCACCCCCTGATTTTCATGCGGTGTTTGAAGCCTATCTGGGTGGGCGCTGGGTGATGTTTGACCCTACATATATGTCGCCCATAGACAATTTAGTGCGCATCGCCACTGGCAGCGATGCCAAAGATGTCGCCTTCGCCACCATCTATGGCCCCGCGACAATGACTTTTATGGCACCATTTCTGACGCAAGTTGGTCTCCCAGAAGTTTCTTGAATGGCTCCAGTTGGTAAGACAATAGCGGCCATGACATCTCCAACGTATGAACTGATCAATCAATTACGTATTCAGCTTGGTGTGGCCTATGTGCTCACTGCTGACACGCCCGATGCTTTAGCCGCTTACGAGAAAGATTGGCGAGGCCGTGAGCGTGGGCGCGCGCTTTGCGTAGTGCGACCTGGCTGTGCAACAGAAGTTGTGGCTATCGTGCGGGCGTGCGCGCAGGCTCGCTCGCAAGGCTTGAAGGTAAGTATCGTGCCGCAGGGCGGCAACACGGGACTGGTGATGGGCTCAACACCGGATGATTCTGGTTTGCAGGTCGTGCTGAGCCTGCAGCGGATGAATCGTGTGCGCGGCTTGGATGCGGCGAACTTAACGATCACAGTAGAAGCGGGTTGCATTCTGCAAAACGTGCAACAAGCGGCGCGAGACGCAGGTTTTTTGTTTCCGCTTTCGCTGGCGGCAGAAGGCAGCTGCACCATTGGCGGCAATCTAGGCACGAATGCTGGCGGCACACAGGTGCTGCGCTTTGGCAATACTCGCGATCTGTGTTTGGGGCTAGAAGTCGTTACCGCGCAAGGCGAGCTGCTGGCAAGTTTGACGGGGCTTCGCAAAGACAACACTGGCTACGATTTGCGCCATCTGATGATTGGTAGCGAAGGCACGCTCGGCGTCATCACCGCAGCTACGATGAAGCTCGTGCCTTTGCCCGCTGCTAGCCTCACAGCTTGGGCGGCTCTGCCAAGTTTGCAGGCGGCTTCAGATTTACTCGGCTTGGCGCAAAAGAAATTGGCCAGCAGCCTCACGGGCTTTGAAGTCATGGGGCAGTTTGCTCTGTCTCTTGTGGTGAAACACTTTCCTCAGCAAAAAATGCCGCTGTGGCCGGGCAGCAGCCAAGATGCACCCTACTGCGTGGTGCTGGAATTGTCTGATGCTGAAAACGAGCAACACGCCCGCGCCATGCTCGAAGCACTGATGGAGAACGCTTTGGAGCTGGAGATCATCAGTGATGCCGTGATCTCAGAAAACATCGCACAGGCCAAAGCGCTGTGGCATATCCGCGAAAGCATTCCGCTGGCGCAGGCGCAAGAAGGGCTCAATATCAAGCATGATATTTCTTTACCTGTTTCGCGCATTGCAGCCTTTTGCGATACGACGGATGCGCTTTTGCGCGAAGCGGTTGCTGGCGTGCGACTAGTCAACTTCGGTCATTTGGGTGATGGTAATTTGCATTACAACGTGCAATGCACTGAAGGCGGTAATGTGCAAAATTTCTTGCGCGATCACGAGGCGCAGATCAACAAAATCGTCTATGACAGCGTGATTAAGCACGGCGGCAGCATCAGTGCCGAGCATGGGGTGGGTAGCTTGAAGCGCGATGAATTAGTGCACTACAAATCTGCTGTGGCGCTTTCGATGATGCGCAGCATTAAATTGGCGCTGGATCCGCAGGGGCTACTTAATCCGGGGCGTGTGGTTTCTGTTTAGGCTGTTTTCTGTTGCGAGGTTTGTGTGTGGAGAGATCGCACTACCTGTGCGTTTTGCTCCGTGTCCCCCGGCGGCGATTGGACTTAATTTTCTCCGGTACATTTGTTTCGCCGCCTTCTCCTTTTACCTACGCAAAACGCACAGGTAGCGCGATCCTGCGAGCAGGATGGCACTCCAACCGGTGATGTACAAACCGTTATTTGCAGCCATTGGCGTGGCGTACCCACCGCAGCAAAATAAAGGAGGAGACGGCGAAGCCGGCGGGGGACATTTGCGGAGGTGGGTGCGCCGCGGCAATGGTGGGTTCAGAAAAAACCTATGCGTCAAACAACCCGGCGTGCGAAAAAAATCAATCCACCTTCGCACCCGCCTTAAACCAATCCGCCACCAACGCTCTCTCCGCATCGGTAATTTGCGTGGAATTGTTCATCGGCATTTGCTTGGTGACAACAACCTGCTGGTAGATGGCTTGGGCATGCAGTTTGATTTGAGCGGGCGAATCGAGGCGCACATTTTTCATTTGCACTTGCGCGTTATGGCACTGAATACAGCGCGCTTGCAAGACTGTTTGTAGCTGAGTAAAAGCAGTATTTTCAGATGCTTTTGATGGGGTAGTCGGCACAGAATATGCGTTAGTTGCTATTGATTTAGTAGTACCCGTCTGGACAGGACGCAGCGCGAAAATCACACCTGCCAAAATCGCTAAGCCCATTGCTGCCCACGGCCACGGGTTGCTCGCGCGGCCCAGATGGTAGCCGTGTCGCTGCACGAAGAATTGGCGAATCAATGCGCCGCACACCATCATGGCAAACAAAATCAGCCAATTGTGTGCATGCGTGTACATGAAGCTGTAATGATTGCTGAGCATCGCAAAAATCACGGGGAGTGTGAAATAGGTGTTGTGAACGCTGCGCTGCTTGCCTCGTTTGCCGTGGATGGCTAGCGCGGCAGAGTCGTATTTCGCGCCGCCAGAGTTAGAAGCCATCATCGCCTCCACCACTTTTTTCTGCCCCGGAATGATCCAGAAAAACACGTTGGCGCTCATGGCCGTGGCAATCGCAGCGCCTACGAGCAAGAAGGCCGCCCTGCCCGCAAACCACTGGCAAGCCAGCCAGCTCATGAAGGCGATCACGATCAGCATCAAGATGCCCACGATTGCTTCGCCATTTTTACGGAAACCAAACAACTGACACACGCCGTCGTATACCAGCCAGAACACGACAAGGAAAGCCAGCGCCACGCTAATCGCTGCGCCGGGCTGCCAATCCATCAGTGATTTGTCGATAAGATAAGTGCTGGCGTTGTAGAGATACAGCACGGTAAACAGCGCAAAACCGGTGAGCCAAGTTGAGTAACTTTCCCAGTAAAACCAATGCAAGCGCGTGTGGATTTTTTTCGGTGCAACCAAGTATTTTTGCGGGTTGTAAAACCCTCCGCCATGCACCGCCCACAGCGCTCCATCAACGCCTTTTTCCAGCAGATCAGGCGATTTGGGTTTCTCAAGATTGTTATCAAGAAAAACAAAGTAAAACGAAGAGCCAATCCAAGCAATGGCGGTGATGACATGCACCCAACGCAACAGCAGGTTGGCCCAATCAAGCAAATATGCTTCCATAGGGTCTCCTACTGTTCACCACTGCGGGCACTGTAAACAGAAATTGGCCGCGAACTGGGTCGATGAATCGATGTAGCTCCGCTGCGGCGATTTGCAAGTGTATACAACTTTTAGGCATCCTACATAACGAGCTGGATTCATGCCTAAAATTTGCTAAGCAGATTCCTTCGAGTCGCGCGATGCGTCCAGCCCAGCCTGGGCAGCCGCCGCCCGCAGCTTGTCTTTTTTGCTTAGCCGCTTGCCTTTGATGCCACCATGGATATCCAGCCCCGTAGGCACGAGGGCCGCATCTTGCGGCTGCGGTTGATCGCTCGGCTCAAAGCCTTCAATCTCCTCTAAATCAGCCGCTACGCCTTGGCGCTTGCAAATGAGTTGCCAATGCTCTTGTGCATCCATGCTCACGAAGCTCACCGCCAAGCCGGGCAAGCCAGCGCGGCCTGTGCGGCCAATGCGGTGCGTGTAATCAGTCGCAGAGCGCGGCAAATCAAAATTCACCACCACGGGCAGCTCTTTGATATCCAAACCCCTTGATGCCAGATCAGTGGCCACCACCACATCAATGCGCCCTGCTTTGATGTCTTGCACCACTTGGATGCGCTTGCCTTGCGTGAGCTGGCCGTGTAAGGGTTCGGCTTTGAGGCCCGCAGAGCGCAGCTTCATCGCTACTTTTTCTGCATCGTATTGGCGGGCGACGAAGACGAGCGCGCGCTCCCAGTCGTTTTCAATGAAAAGTTTTTTGAACAACTGTGTGCGCCGCGCGGCATCCACGGCAATCGCACGCTCTTCGATTTGCGGCTTCTCTCCTACAGTCGCAGCAATTTCTATGCGCACAGGATCGCGCAACAAGGCCACGGCCAAGATCTCAATCTCAGCAGAAAAAGTGGCAGAGAAAAAAAGATTCTGCCGCTTCTCGGGCAAGAGCGCGAGAGTGCGCTGCAGCTCATCGCTGAAACCCAGCTCTAGCAAACGATCCGCTTCATCGAGCACGAAATGGCGAATTGACTTAAAACTCAAAGCGCGTTGATCCGCCAAATCAAGCAAACGCCCCGGTGTGGCAATCAGAATATCAATGCCTTCGCGCAGAGCGGTCATCTGCGGCTCAATCTCCACACCGCCAAAAGCGGCAAGTAATTTGATTTTGCGGGGCAAGAATTTGGCGAATTTGCGCGTCATCTCCTCGACCTGTACCGCCAGCTCACGTGTGGGCACAAGCACGAGGCAGCGCGGTTTGCCGGCTTGTGGAGGCTCGGCATCCACGAGCTGCTGCAGGAGCGGCAACGCATAGGCCGCCGTCTTCCCTGACCCCGTTTGCGCGGATGCGAGCACATCGCGGCCTTGCAATATGGCCGGAATTGCAGCCAACTGCACCTCAGTGGCTTGCGAAAAATGATCGTCTTTTAGGGCGCGGTTAAATGCTGCTGAGACGGGCGGCGTGAAGCCGAGGTTTGAAAAGGGCATCTGTTGACTTTACGCTATGTGATGGCTTGAGATGAGAAAAAGTCCCTGACTGGGGAATACCGGACGCAGAAGACGCAAAGGTTGCGCAGAGGACGCAAAAGAAAGGCAAAAAGAGACGAGAAAAATACAAAAAAAGAAAGCCCAAGAAGCACAAATGCCGCGAATACCACGATCCAATTTTTGGTTTTTTCTTGGTTTTTTCTTGATATTTTTTTGCGTCTTCTGCGTAACCTTTGCGTCTTCTGCGTCCGACTGTTCGTATTTCTCAAGCCTTTAGCAACCCAATCGCTAAAGCTGCCGAAACTGCAAAAGCTGCGCCGCCACGCTAGCCGCAATCACTTCGGGCTCTTTGCCAGCAATGCCCGGCAGGCCAATGGGGCAAGTGACGTGAGCTAATTCCTTTGAAGAAAACCCCCGCTCTTCCAAGCGATGCCGAAATGTCGCCCACTTCGTCTTGCTGCCAATCAGCCCAATAAACGGTATATCGTTTTTCTCCCGCTGCCGCTTCAAGCAGCTTGCCACCACATCCAAATCCTCCGCGTGCGAAAAGCTCATGATCAACACATGGCTTTGCGCAGCGAGATCGCTCACAGCGGCTTGCACAGGCGCAGAGTGCTCAGCTTTCACATTAGCGGGCAACTGCTCGGGGAAAATCTCATCGCGGCTGTCAATCCAATGCACGCTGCACGGCAGCTTGCTAAGTGCATTCACAATCGCTTTGCCCACATGTCCACCGCCAAACAGCGCAATATTTAAACGATTTAGGCCGTTAGCCGGCATAGAATAAGCGCGAAGTGCTATTAATTTAGTAGTGTCTCCAGCAGCAATGCCCACAAACTTCAGCCACACCACACCGCCGCAGCATTGCCCAAGCGCTGGCCCAAGCGCATAGCGGCGCGTTTCTTCAGTAGCGACAAACGGCGATTCAGAAAGGAGAGAGCGAGCATACGCAATTGCATCAAACTCCAAATGCCCACCGCCCACTGTACCTTCAACAGCGCCGGCGGAAACCAACATCCAAGCCCCCACCTCGCGCGGGCTACTTCCCTCAAAGCGCTCGATGCTGACCCAAATACATTTCGCTAAAACCGAATTTTTCATAGCGCACTCGGCTTATCTTTCAAGATCAAGCAATCCAGCCCCTCAAAGCGCAGATAGTCACGATCAAAGCTGACCAGCCGAAGCCCGGTGGTTTGCGCCAACGCTGCCAGATAGACATCGGTGGATAGTCGCAGAGGAAGTTTCGGATGCACGTTGAGCAACATCGTCAAAGTCGCATCCACGCCCAGCCATGGCTCTTGCAAAAACGCGACCTCTTCAATATCCATAAACCGCTGGTAGGCAGCCATCGCTTGATGCATCTCAACCTGCCGCCCCTTAGCGCGCTCAGATTGGCAAAGCACCCGCACTAAGCCCAGCATCGTGGTACGGCAAAAATACATTTTCTGGGCTTGGCGACTAGGCGACTCGATAGCAGCCTCTTGCGTTAAACGCTGCATTGTTTCGCGCCAATAATCTTGAGCCGCCGAGTGATGTGTGTGGTCAGGCTGCGCAAGTGCCAGCCAAATATTCACATCCGGCAAATCTCCCTGCACACGCTGCCATTTTCCCAATGGAAAATCTGCCGCCGAATCTCGTGCTTGGTTAACCTGCATCATTGGACGAAGCGCCAGTGGAGCGACCGTACTTCATCACATTCAGATAATTTTCATATTCCTCGTTCATCAAAAATTCATTGATGCCTCGATTCGTCATCAGCTCCGGCGGCAAAGTGCCGAAATTCACAGTTGGTATCGCAGGAATAGGCTTGGGCTCGCGCTTGACTTGGGCTTCAGGCTGCTGCATGCCCCGCTCAATCAACTGCAACACATAGTCGCGCAAGCTCGTGCCCTGCATAGCAGCGCTGGCCTTCAGAGTGCGGAATAAGGGATCGGGGAAGTCAATACTGGTACGCATATTTGCATTTTTATGCAAAAGTGCAGGTGTGTCAAGTCGAAGCATTCAACGCCTCTCAAGCCATTGAAATCGGCTCAAACCTGCTGTCGGCATTTAACAATCAACCGACTATGACTTCAATGCTGCCGCATTGATCGCGTTGCTGTCGTACCATTCTTTTTGATGAATGATCCGGGCGATGAAGTTGGTGTCTATGGCCTCATAGCGTTTATGAAAGATCAAATAACCGTTGGCTCCAAAAGCAACAATGAATTTACGTACGCCTTGCCGGCCTTCCAGCGGCGCGCCACTTTGGGGATGCTTTTGAATGTACTCCAGCGCTTCGATGATGGCGGCGTTGCCTCTGTCGGCCACATCCAGGTCAAATTGCGCTAAAAATTCATAGAGTCGCTGTAGATCCGCTCGCGCTGCTGCTGAGAGCTTTATGCGCGCCATGATGGGAGCTGAGCACTGCGGTTTTGCTTGAGGTTTTTGGCCCACTCTTTTACATCGGAGAGATCAATATGCAAGCCGCTGGCTTCGAAATTGGCTATTTCAGCGTCCACACTTTGCAGCACGGCTTGTTCAGCCTCTTCCTGCACGAGATAGCGCTCAATGGCTTCTTTCATGAGGTAATGCGATGAACGATGCTTAGCCTCAGCCAAAGTTTTTAAGCGCTGACGGTAGGTCTCGTCTAATTTGAGCGTCACGGTGGGTGAGCGATTTTTATGCAAAGCTGCCGTCATAGTGTCACCTTTTATGCAAGAGATGACATCATTGTATTCACAGAACACCTTTAGGGCGTGCCGCTAGAGAAGCTGCCTGGGCAATGCGCGGAATAACCAATCGCAATCAGATCGTTTTCAAAGCCTCACAAGCCATCAAGATCCGCTCTGGCGTGGCGGGGGCTTTGAAGGCGACGCGTTTTTTGTGGTTTGCACTGGCGCTGACCGCATCGCGGATGGCGAAGTAGCTTGATAGCGCGAGCATCAGCGGCGGCTCGCCGACTGCTTTGCTGCGGAATGGCGTGGGCTTTAAGTTTTGATTGTCAAACAGGCTGACTTTGAAATGCTCGGGCACATCGCTGGCGACGGGGATTTTGTAGGTGCTGGGGCCGTGGGTGAGGAGTTTCCCGCGTCCGCTGAATCCGTCTTTGCTGGGCTTGCCCTTCAAATCCCAAACGCATTCTTCCATCGTGAGCCAGCCCATGCCTTGCACGTACGCGCCCTCGATTTGACCGATATCGATGGCGGGGTTGATGCTCTGGCCGGCGTCGTGCACGATGTCTACGGCACTCAGCCACCATTCGCCGGTGCGCGTGTCTATCTCCACTTCGGTCACGGCTGCGCCGTAGCAGAAGTAATAGAAGGCATGGCCCATCAAGGTGTCGATGTCGTAGCCAATCTCAGGCGTCATGTAAAAACCTGCGACGGACAGACCGACGCGATCGAGCCATCCTTTCTTGATCAGCGCAGGCCATTCAACTTCCGTTCGGGCTGAGCCTGTCGAAGCCTTCATCAACCCTTCGACAAGCTCAGGGCGAACGGAGGCTTTTCCATTTCCGAACATGATTTGTGATGGATCGCAGCCGAGCATGCGAGCAGCCACAGGCGCGAGGCGCGCGCGCATCTGCTCGCAAGCATTCATGATGGCAGCGCCGTTGATGTCTGCGCCGCTGGATGCTGATGTGGCAGAAGCGTTGGGCACTTTCTGTGTATCAGTGGCCGTGACTCGCACGAAGCTGGCCGGGATACCCAAACCATCGGCGCAAACCTGCTGCATCTTGGTGTTCAGGCCCTGCCCCATTTCCGTGCCGCCATGGTTCACGCTGACTGAACCGTCCATGTAAATATTGAGCAGCGCCCCGCCTTGATTGAGCATGGTGGCGGTGAAGCTGATGCCGAATTTGAGTGGCACGAGGGCCACGCCACGCTTGCGGGTTTTGCTCTTGGCATTGAATGCTGCCACTTGGGCGCGGCGCTCGCGGTATTTGCTCTCGGCTTCCACTTGGTTGATGACGCGATCACCTACCCAGTCTTTGATTTCTTGGCCGTATTGCGTCGTCATCGTCTGCGCATTGCCTGAGATCGCAGGGTCTTGGTACAGATTGATCTTGCGCACATCCAACGCATCTTTGCCAGTGACTTGCGCGATTTCTTCGATCACTGTTTCGATGCCAAACATGCCCTGCGGGCCACCGAAGCCACGGAAGGCGGTGGCGCTCTGTGTGTGAGTTTTGCAGCGGTGGCTGATGATGTGCAAGTTCGGCAAATAGTAGCAATTGTCGATATGCAGCACGGCACGGTTGTTTACCGGGCCCGAATAATCCATCGAATAACCGCAGCGCGAGGCGATCATGAAATCGACGCCGAGGATGCGGCCTGCATCGTCAAAGCCCACGGTGTAATCCAAGCGGAAATCATGGCGCTTGCCGGTGATCATCATGTCGTCATCGCGGTTCACGCGCAGCTTCACGGGCTTTTGTAATTTGTGTGCAGCGAGCGCGGCAGATTGCGAAAAGATGGAAGCATTGCCTTCTTTGCCACCAAAGCCGCCTCCCATGCGCCGGCAAATCACTTCCACGTCTTTCGTCGTTAAATTTAAAGCGGCAGCGGCTTCACGCTGATTGCCATCAGGATGCTGAGTCGACACGTAAAGCGTGAGCTGGTTGTCTTCTCGCGGCACGGCATACGTGATTTGGCCTTCGAGATAAAACTGCTCTTGCTGGCCGCAATAAGTAGACCCGGAGAGCTTGTGTGGCGCGGCGGCAATCGCCCCCGCTGGCGTGCCGCGCGTGATGCTCTTTGCGGGCATGATGTATGAGTTTGCTGCCAGCGCTTCCTCAATCGTGAGAATCGCTGGCAACTCCTTCACCAGCACTTTCGCTTTGTGCGCTACCTCGCGGGCATAGAGCATATTCGTGGCCACAACCACAGCTACGGCCTGCCCTAAAAATTCCACCTTGCCAGCCGCCAAAAACGGATCGTCATGAATGATCGGGCCGCAGTTGTTTTCACCCGGAATATCTTTGGCGGTGTAGACCGCTACCACGCCGTGCTCAGCGAGGATGGCGGCGCGATCAATGCCTTCGCCGATCAGCTCGCCATGCGCAACGGGCGACATGATGATCGCCGCGTAAAGCGTGCCGCGCAGCTCGGGAATATCGTCGGTGTAAACCGCTTGCCCCGTCACATGCAGATGCGCAGATTCGTGAACGAGATTTGTGCCCTGCTGAGCCGATGCGTTTGTTGAAGCCCCGTCGGTAGAGGGTGATGCCCCTTCGGTAGCGGGCAACAATTCTTTGAGCGTGGTAGGAGCGTTCATTTAAGCGGCCTCTTTCATAGCGGGAGTGCTTAACTCCACAAATTCGAGCACGAGATTGCGGGCAACGAGCGAGCGATATGCCCAAGTGGCGCGCAGGCCATCGCGAGCGGGGAAGCTGGCGGAAATCGCTGCGTCAATCTCGCTGGCCTTCACATCAAAAGGCGATTTCCCCTCGAGCACGGCCTCGATTTTAGGCGCGCGGCAAGGCGAAGGCGCCATGCCGTTGTAGGCCAACTTGACGTTTTTGAGCTTGCCGTTTGAAAGCTCAAAGCTCATCGCGGCGCAAGTAGCGGAGATGTCTTGATCGAAACGTTTGCTGATTTTGTGCGCCTTGAATTGGCTGCCCGATTTGGGCTTGGGCAGCTCAATTGCGATAATGAATTCACCGGCCTGCATCACATTGGCTTTCATGCCCGTGTAGAAAGCATCCAGCGCCACCACGCGCTTCTTATCGCCTTTGCGCAAATGCAGCGTGGCACCCAAAGCCATCAAGCAAGGCATCGTGTCGCCAATCGGTGAGCCGTTGGCAATATTGCCTGCAAGAGTCGCGGTAGAGCGGATCGGCGGCGAACCAAAGCGGCGCAGCACTTCAGCGAAATCAGGATAAGCCTCGCTCACCAAATTCATCACTTGTTCCAGTGGCACAGCCGCACCAATCATCCAGATCGAGGCAGTTTCCTTCACCGCTAGCAGCTCAGCCACATTGCCCAAATAGCAAATATTCTCAGGGCGAGCAAACTGTTTGTTGACCTGCAAGCCAATCTCTGTGCTGCCCGCTAGCAGCGTGGCTTGCGGATAGTCTTTCAAATATTGAGCCACTTCATCCACAGTAGATGGCGAGACGAACTCGCTGCCTTTTTTCGTGCGCACCACAGGCTGAATCACCATCTGGCCTTCCAGCCCGAGCGTAGGCTGCTTGTCTCGCGCAATTTCTTTGAGCAAAGCCACGTCTTGTGCATCTTCAATTTTGAGCTCAGCCGCAGGCCGCTGGCAAGCTTTCAAAGTTGCATCAATGATGGGTTTGTAGCCCGTGCAGCGGCACAGATTGCCAGAGAGCGCATCGTTCACCTGCGTGCGGGAGGGACTTGCAATCGTCTGCACCATACCCGCCAAACTCATCACAATCCCCGGCGTACAAAAGCCGCATTGCGAGCCAAAGCAATCAACCATTTCCTTTTGAATCGGGTGCAGCGTGCCATCCGCTTTCTTCAAGCTCTCTACCGTCTTGAGCGATTTGCCATCCAGCGTAGGCAGAAGCTGCATGCAAGAGTTCACAGGCACATAATCGACACCCGTGCCCTTCACATCAAGTTGCCCAACCAGCACCACACAAGCCCCGCAATCGCCCTCTGCGCAGCCCTCTTTCGTGCCCGTCCGGTTCAGACCCTCGCGCAAATAATCCAGCACAGTCGTCGTGCGGCGCTTGCCTTGGGCTTCAACAATTTTGCCGTCTAGGACAAAGCGAACTGTATTGGTGACTCGGCTCATGAAATTTGTTACCCTTGTAGCGAGCCTCAATTTTATTTCCAAACTCGTATAGCTATCATACGAAATTCAATATATCAACCAGATTTGGCGCGTCTGCAAGCTTCAGAGCAGTATTTCACACTCTCCCAATTCTTCTCCCAAGCCTTGCGCCAAGTCATCTCTTTGCCGCATACAGCACAAGGCTTGCTCGGCAGATAAGACTTGTTCCCTCTGAAGTTGGTTTTGGAATGGTGTTTGTTCGGCATGAGGTGCACATTTTAGGAAATTCGAGCTCCGCTAATTTTGCAGCCTAAATTTCCGTCAGCAAGGATGTTTCCAGTTACAAACGTTCACTCGGAGTCGAGCATAAAAGCATAACATCACTGTATGTTTTTAATAGACGTGTCGGGGAATGTTCTTGAAAATTATTTTACAAAAATTATTACGATTACCGTTCGCGATGCCTTTATTGGTTTCAGCCGTTTTGGTCTTAGCTCTTGTTGGAGAGGCTGCGTATCAATCTGCTAAATCAACATTGACTGGAGGCATCGCGCTCACAGATGCTCGAATGGATACCACCAAATTACTTCAGCTGCTTACTGAGGCTGAATCCTCACAGCGCGGGTTTTTCCTGACCAATAATTCGGCGTATCTAAACGCCTTTCATGATACAGAAAAGCAAATTAAGCAGAATGCCTATTTTTTGCATCGCATGGGCGCGCTTATCCACGATGACTTTAACTCTAGCGACGAGATTCGCATGGCGGTCAATGTGAAATTTGAAGAGATGAACCGCAACTTAGAGTTAGCACAAAATAATCAACTTAACAAGGCCATAGAAATAGTGCAATCAGGCGATGGCAAGCGCCAAATGGAGGCGCTGCAAAGCATGATTCAAGCCAAATTGAATATTGCTGAGCAACAGCAAATTGATGCGCGCATAGATATTTATGAAGCGCTTTTGTTTAACCGATTAGCTATCTTCGTGTTATCTTGTATCTTGGCTATTGGTCTTTATTTACATACGCTGCAATCTAATACGCTCGATCGTGAACGTGCAGATTACCAGAAAAAATTGGAGGACGAAGTTGCTGAAAAAAGCCGAGGTATCAAAACGTTAGCAGCTTGGCTAGAAACTGCTCGGGAAGAAGAAAAATCTCACCTAGCCAGAGAATTACATGATGAATTAGGCGGCATACTGACTGCAGCGAAATACACCTTACTACGCATCCGCAATAAGATGGCGCACGAGCCGCAGAATGCAGAATTGATTGAATCTCTTGTAGGCCACCTCAATCAGGGAATCGCACTGAAGCGAAGAATTATTGAGGATTTACGGCCGACTACTTTAAGTATTTTAGGCTTCCATGTTGCGCTTGAAAACCTGTGCTCGCAAACCCAGCAACAACTCGGCGTGACAGTTACGGCAAATATCTCTTCAATTCATTTGAAGCCAGAGATGGAGTTAGCCATGTTTCGCGTTGCTCAGGAAGCGCTGGTTAATATCTCTAAATATGCCAAGGCTACACACATTTCAGTATTACTTGAGCAAAACGCTGGAGGCACGCTGTTGCGAATCATTGATAACGGCATCGGCTTCGACTTTAACCAGCAACAATCAGGACGCCATGGTGTAGCCGGGATGCAATTTCGAATGGAGAGTCACGGCGGTACGTTGACTATTTTTACCGAACCGAATCATGGCGCGACAGTAGAAGCCCGATTTCCGCATCTGATTGTCACGCCAAAGTTGGCCGTCGTCGCTTGAACTGATTCAACTCAGCGTATTGAAATAGTGATGCGTATCGGTGCGGTAATAGCCACGTCGTAATTCCATCGGCTTGTCGCTATAAGTGAATGCAACCCGCTCGACGAATAGCAGGGGTGTTGAAAGTTTCACTTTCAACAACATACTCTGTTCACCCGATGCAAGCAATGCACGAATTTTCTCATCTGCTCTGAGCATTCGCACGTTATATTCAGTTTCAAACAGCGCGTAGCTGGGACCAGGATAGCTGGCGAGTTGCTCCGCTGTTAAGCCTTTAAAGGCCACTGCGGGCAGCCAAATGTCTTCCAAAATCGTGGGTACGCCTTTAAAACCAAGCAGGCGGCGAGCTTGAATCACGGCATCGCCTGCGCGAAGGTTGAGGAGCTTGGCGATTTCTGCGCTGGCACGGCTTTTTTTGCATTCCAAAATTTCCCGCTCAGCCGGGCCTTCGCTACCTGGTGCACCACTATCAGGCACGAGTTTCAAAAAACGGAATTGCACTTGTTTTTCTTCGTGCGTAGCCACGAATGTGCCTTTGCCTTGGCGGCGATTGACTAAGTTTTCTGCGGCCAACTCGTCAATTGCTTTGCGCACCGTGCCTTGGCTCACGCGGTAACGGGCGGCCAGATCAATTTCGCTGGGGATCGTCTCGCCCGGCATCCACTCGCCCGTTTGCAGGCTCTGCAAGATCAGGGTTTTGATTTGGCTGTAGAGCGGGGTAAAGGACGGCGCATCCAGCTTCTCGGGCGTATTAGCCATGGCAGGGGGAATAGGCTTAAAAAAAAGCTGAGTTTATCTTATATAAGACATAAGACAAAACGCTGAAATCTTGGTTTCGAGGGTAAACTCTAGGGGTTTTGCTGCAGCGCTTTGAAAGCTCATCGTTACAGAGCCGTTTCAACACCCAGTTTTATTTTTTTATCTTCTAACCTAGGAGCCTCCCATGAGCAAGAAACCCGTTCGCGTAGCCGTTACCGGCGCTGCTGGCCAAATTGGCTATGCCCTGCTGTTCCGCATTGCCTCTGGCGAAATGCTGGGCAAAGATCAGCCTGTGATTTTGCAATTGCTTGAAATCCCCGATGAGAAAGCCCAAAACGCACTCAAAGGCGTCATGATGGAATTGGAAGATTGCGCCTTCCCATTGCTCGTGGGCATGGAAGCGCATTCTGACCCTCTTGGCGCCTTCAAAGACACTGACTACGCCTTGCTCGTTGGCTCACGCCCTCGCGGCCCCGGCATGGAGCGCGCTGAGCTCTTATCCATCAACGGCGCGATTTTCACAGCACAAGGCAAGGCACTCAATGCTGTGGCTTCCCGCAATGTGCGCGTGCTCGTGGTGGGCAACCCAGCCAATACCAATGCCTACATCGCGATGAAGAGCGCCCCCGATCTGCCGCGTAAAAACTTTACCGCCATGCTGCGCTTGGATCACAACCGCGCCGCCTCGCAAATCGCTGCCAAAACAGGCAAGGCTGTGGGCGATATTGAGAAACTCTGCGTTTGGGGCAACCACTCGCCCACGATGTATGCCGACTACCGCTTTGCTAACGTGGCTGGCGCATCCATCAAAGACATGATCAACGATCAAGAGTGGAACGCCAATACTTTCTTGCCAACGGTGGGCAAACGCGGTGCAGCCATCATTGCAGCGCGCGGCCTGTCTTCAGCAGCCTCAGCAGCGAATGCGGCCATTGACCACATGCGCGATTGGGCGCTCGGCACCAACGGCAAATGGGTCACGATGGGCATCCCATCCAATGGCGAATACGGCATTCCGAAAGATGTGATGTTTGGCTTCCCCGTGACCTGCGAAGGTGGCGAATACAAGATCGTCGAAGGCCTTGCCATCGACGCCTTCAGCCAAGAGCGCATCAACCTCACGCTTAAAGAGCTCACCGATGAGCAAGCGGGCGTGGCTCACTTGGTCTAAGTGCGATGCATCCACGCGAGGTTTTGCTCGGCTCTCAAGCAGCGGCTTTCGCTATGCCTGTGGTTGATCATTACTGCGGCGTGGAAGCGCGCATGAAAAAGTCTTTGGCGCTACAAGCCGAGTTGATTGAAGAATTCGGCGCTTGTGTGATGGATGTGACGCTAGACTGCGAAGACGGCGCACCTGCTGGCAAAGAGTTTGAGCATGCAAACTTAGTGCTGAATACGCTCCTTGCCGGCATAGAATGTTCGCGCAGTGCTATTAAAAGCATAGCTCCGCGTATTGGCGTGCGACTGCATGCCGTCGATCATGCTGCGTTTGCTGATGATGTACGCATTATTGTGGGCGGTGCGGCGCAGCATTTGGCATACGTGATGATTCCCAAAGTGGAAACCGCTGCGGATGTAGATTTAGCCGCGAAAGCGATCGACTCAGCCGCAAGTCAAGCACGTGCTGCAAAGCTACCCATCCACGCGCTCATCGAATCCAGTGCAGCGGTCTCAAAAGTCTTTGAAATCGCAGCCCATCCCCGCGTGCAAAGCATCAGCTTCGGCCTGATGGATTTTGTCTCCAGCCATGGCGGTGCTATTCCTGCCAGCGCGATGAGTGCGCAGGGCCAGTTCACACATCCGCTGGTGATCCGCGCCAAATTGGAAATAGCCGCCGCCTGCCACGCCCATGGCAAAGTGCCTAGTCATTGCGTGGTCACAGAGTTTGCTGACACTGCCAAGCTGCAAGATGCCGCCACGCAAGCGAGCCAGCAGCTTGGATTTACTCGCATGTGGAGCATTCATCCAAGTCAAGTGCGCCCGATTCTAGAGGCTATGTCGCCGCAATGGCGCGACATCGAAGCCGCGATGAAGATCGTCGCTCTTGGTGCAGACAGTCATTGGGCTCCAGCAAGTTTTAACGGCCACTTACACGATCGCGCCAGCTACCGCTATTATTGGCAGTTGTTGGAGCGCGCATTTGCAACGGGCCGTCTGAATTTTGAGCATTTGCCCACCTGCTTGCATGAGTTCTTCACGCCGGCTTCCACTACACCCGCATTAGAAAGCGCTGCACCATGAGATTACTATCACTTCGCTCGTTTACCGTCTTCGCCTCGCTGGCGTTGCTGGCCATCCCATCGGTCTATGCGCAAACGGTAGCCAAGCAAAAAGCCACCAGCAATGCCGCAGACCGCGAAAAATTCAAGCAAGAGGCTGCTAGCAAGCCAGAGCCTGCGTTATCCGCTGATCTTTTAGCCATTGCAGAGCGCGTCCAAACCGGTCGCATTGCCTGCGAGTTAGGGCATAACGTGGGTCTAATCGCCGATGAAAAATCGCCAGGTTACTTCACCATCACCACGGGTAGCCAGCGATTTCGCGCTATCCCTGTGCCCACGACAACAGGCGCGATTCGCCTCGAAGATAAAGCACGCGGTGGCGTGTGGCTCCAGCTGGCCAATAAATCCATGCTGCTCGATGAAAAAAATGGCAGACGCTTGGCCGATGAATGCGTGAATTCCAGTCAGAAATTGGTGGCGGATGCGATGAAAGCTGCACCGCCGCCAAGCATCCTTGGCACACCATTAGGCACTGTGCCCAACGCAGCGCCTTTGCCACAGTCTGAGCCTAGTGTGCCTACTGCTGCATCGGCGCCAGCTCCGGTCAACGTCAATGTAACCACTCGGTAACTTATGCACTGAACGCTATCTTATTGATAGCTACCAACGCATATTTTATGCCGGCCACAGACATATTTTCTTTATATTTTATCGATCTTCTCTCTTAGGAACACGTCATGACATCCGCCTTCCTCACCACCTACCAAGCCCACGTTGCTGAGCGCGCGGCTCTTGGAATCAGCCCGCTGCCCCTCACCGCCAAGCAAACTGGCGAGCTGATTGAGCAACTGAAAAGCCCATCTCCTGGCGAAGGCGAGGCTTTGGTGGAGATGATTGCTCACCGCGTGCCCGCTGGTGTAGACGATGCAGCCAAAGTCAAGGCCTCCTATCTCGCCGCAGTCGCTTTGGGCAAAGAGCCCTCCAGCCTGATGTCCCGCGAAAAAGCCACCGAGTTGCTCGGCACCATGCTTGGCGGCTACAACCTCACGCCTTTGATTGAGCTGCTCGATGACGCAGCTTGCGGCGCAGTTGCCGCCGACGGCCTGAAGAAAACCCTGCTGATGTTTGACCAGTTCCATGACGTGAAAGAAAAAGCTGACAAAGGTAATGCACACGCCAAAGCCGTGATGCAAAGCTGGGCCGATGCTGAGTGGTTTACTTCACGGCCAGAAGTGCCAAAAAGCATCAAGCTGATGATCTTCAAAGTCCCCGGCGAGACGAATACTGACGATCTGTCTCCTGCACCCGATGCTTGGAGTCGCCCTGATATTCCGCTGCATGCTCTGGCGATGCTCAAAAACAAGCGCGATGGTGCGCCTTTCATCCCCGAAGATGATGGCAAGCGCGGCCCCGTCAAACTCATCAATGATTTGGTAGCAAAGGCCAAAGCATCTGGCGCAGTGGTGGCCTACGTGGGCGATGTGGTCGGCACAGGCTCATCCCGTAAATCCGCCACGAATAGCGTGCTCTGGTGGACGGGGGATGACATCCCGTTTATCCCCAACAAACGCAACGGCGGCGTCTGCCTAGGTGCAAAAATAGCTCCCATTTTCTACAACACGATGGAAGATTCCGGCGCATTGCCCATTGAGCTGGATGTGAGCCAGATGAATCTGGGCGATGAAGTTGAGCTACGCCCCTACGATGGCAAAGCCTTCAAGAATGGCGCTGTGATCGCAGAATTCAACTTGAAGAGCGATGTATTGTTTGACGAAGTGCGCGCCGGTGGCCGCATTCCGCTGATCATCGGCCGTGGCCTGACAGGCAAAGCGCGCGAAGCGCTCGGCTTGCCTCCAAGCACACTATTCCGCTTGCCTATGCCGCCTACATCCAAAGCCAAAGGGTTCACGCTGGCGCAAAAGATGGTGGGTCGTGCATGTAGTTTGCCAGACGGTCAAGGCGTCTTGCCCGGCACGTATTGCGAACCCAAGATGACTTCTGTCGGTAGCCAAGACACCACCGGCCCGATGACCCGCGATGAGCTCAAAGACCTTGCTTGCTTAGGTTTCTCATCCGATCTCGTGATGCAATCGTTTTGCCACACAGCCGCCTACCCCAAACCGGTTGACGTGAAGATGCACCATGAGCTGCCCAATTTCATCAGCAATCGCGGCGGCATTAGTTTGAAGCCTGGTGACGGCATCATTCACTCATGGCTTAATCGCATGCTTTTGCCCGATACCGTGGGCACAGGCGGCGACAGCCACACTCGTTTCCCGATTGGCATCAGCTTCCCCGCAGGCTCCGGGCTGGTTGCTTTCGGCGCAGCAACAGGCGTGATGCCTCTGGACATGCCCGAGAGCGTCTTGGTGCGCTTTAAAGGCCAGATGCAGCCCGGCGTGACGCTGCGCGATCTCGTGCACGCGATTCCTTTGTATGCCATCAAGGCTGGCCATCTAACAGTTGCCAAAACCGGCAAGATCAATACTTTCTCTGGCCGTATTTTGGAAATCGAAGGCTTACCAGATTTGAAGGTTGAGCAGGCGTTTGAATTGTCCGACGCATCCGCTGAGCGTTCCGCTGCGGGTTGCACGATTGCGCTCAACAAAGAGCCGATCATCGAATACATCAACAGCAACATCGTGCTCCTGAAAAACATGATCGCGCAAGGCTACCAAGATGCTCGCACCATTGGCCGCCGAATCAAAGAAATGGAAAAATGGCTCGCTAATCCGAATCTCTTGAAAGGCGATGCCGATGCCGAATACGCCGCCATCATCGAGATCGATTTGGCCGAGATCACTGAGCCCATCGTCTGCTGCCCCAACGATCCAGATGATGCAAAAACGCTCAGCGATGTCGCGGGCAGCAAGATCGATGAAGTCTTCATCGGCTCTTGCATGACCAACATCGGCCACTTCCGCGCCGCCTCCAAACTCTTGGAAGGCAAGCGAGACATCCCCGTCAAACTCTGGATGGCGCCCCCAACGAAGATGGACGCACAGCAACTCACCGAAGAAGGCCACTACGGCGTCTTCGGCAACGCCGGCGCCCGCATGGAAATGCCCGGCTGCAGCCTGTGCATGGGCAACCAAGCACAGGTCAAAGAAGGCGCAACCGTGATGTCCACCAGCACTCGCAACTTCCCCAACCGCCTAGGCAAAAACACCTTCGTCTATCTTGGTTCAGCCGAATTAGCCGCCATCTGCTCCAAACTAGGCCGCATTCCCACCAAAGCCGAATACTTAACCGACATTGGCGTGATCAACCAAGACAGCAGCAAGATCTACAAGTACCTCAACTTTGATCAGATTGCTGAATACAAAGAAGCTGCGGATGCTGTGACGGTTTAATGCAGCAAATTTGAGTGGAGCTAAACGCTATTAATTTAGTAGCGCTCCACGTAGATTCTGTCCCGGCGATGAGTCGATTTACCTGTTTAGTTGCAACATCGATACCTGCAGCTGACCAATCAATCAGCTGCCTGCCACCTTCATGCGGTTGACCAAAATAGAGCCAGTGCGCTTGCCGCCATAGGTGTAGGCATCTGAGCCAATAGCTTCAATGCCTTTGAGCATATCTTTCATATTGCCCGCAATGGTGATCTCTTGCACCGGGTAGGCAATGCGGCCTTTTTCCACCCAAAAGCCTGTTGCGCCGCGTGAATAGTCACCAGTCACGTAATTCACACCTTGGCCCATGAGCTCGATCACGAACAGGCCTGTGCCGAGCTTTTGCAGCATGGCTTGTAGATCATCTTCGCTTTTGGTTTGCCGGGAAGTCAGCGTGAGATTATGAGAGCCACCGGCATTGCCAGTGGTACGCATACCGAGCTTGCGCGCTGAATACGTTGAAAGAAAGTAACCACCCACCTTGCCACCATCGACCACATTTCGAGCAGACGTTTTCACACCCTCTTCATCAAAGGGTGCGCTGGCTTTGCCGCCTTTGACGTAAGGATCTTCATTGATATCAATGTGCTTGGGGAAGACTTGCTTACCAAGAGAATCCAACAAAAAAGAGCTTTTGCGGTAGAGCGAACTACCGCTGACGGCTTGCACAAAGCCGCCGAGTAAGCCAGCGGCCAGCGGTGATTCAAACAGCACCGGGCATTGTGTGGTGACGATTTTGCGAGCTTTGAGCCGCGACAGTGAGCGCTCAGCGGCATAGCGACCAATTTTCTCTGGGCTGGCCATATTTTGTGCATCTCGCTCAGAGCTGTACCAATAATCGCGCTGCATATTGTCGCCCTTGCCTGCGATCGGCGCGACGCTGAGCGAATGGCGGCTGGATGCGTAACCACCGCGAAAGCCCATCTGCCCACCGCGCAAATGCGCTGCAAAGAAATGGCTTTGCTGAGCAGAGACGCCCGCGCCTTCGCTATTGGTAATGCGCTTATCCGTTGTTAACGCGGCGTTTTCACAGCGCACTGCAAGCTCAAGCGCGGCCTCGCTGGCCAGCGCCCAAGGGTGGAAGAGATCAAGATCGGGATAGGTCGTCGCAACATCTTGTTCATCCGGCAATCCGGCAACCGGATCTTCCGCAGTGAATCGCGCAATATCGTAGGCAGCTTGTACCGTTTGCTCAATTGCAGCCTCAGAGAAATCGGAAGTGCTGGCATTGCCACGCCGCTTGCCGACATACACCGTCACACCCAAAGATTTATCACGATTGCGTTCAACATTTTCTAGTTTGCCCAGACGAGCAGAAACAGACAGGCCGCTGCCCTCCGATACTTCAGCGGCAGCATCAGTGGCTCCGATTTTCTTGGCATGCGTAAGCGCACTATCGACCAAGTTTTCAAAAGTAGGTCGGGAATATGAAAAGCCGTTGAGTGGCTTGTTTTCGGCAGGTTTAGATGTCATGCCACGATCATAGCGGTTGCTTGGCATTTGTGAGTATCTTCCCGCAGAGATGTCTGTTTTCGCCAAGGGGGCCTAGGATGACTCACGCAGCGTGAATCTAAGAGGCACTAACCCAAAGTCTCAATCGTGTGGTGCATGTTGGTGTAGATACACAACTCACCGGCAATCTCTAAAGATTTTTTGACGATCTCAGGCGCTGAAAGACTGGTGTTATCCAGCAAAGCCTTCGCGCTTGCCTGCGCATATGCGCCACCTGAGCCAATCGCGATAATGCCATGCTCCGGTTCAAGCACATCGCCATTACCTGTGATGATCAGCGAAGCTTCTGTGTTCGCCACGGCCAGCATCGCTTCTAGTCGGCGAAGTACGCGATCTGTGCGCCAATCTTTGGTGAGCTCAATCGCGGCGCGCACCAAATGACCTTGGTGCTTTTCGAGCTTGCCTTCAAAGCGCTCGAAGAGCGTGAAGGCATCGGCCGTGGCTCCTGCAAAACCAGCAATCACGCGATCGTGATAAAGCTTGCGCACTTTGCGAGCAGTCCCCTTGACGACGATATTACCCAGCGTGACTTGACCATCGCCACCGATAGCAACTTGCCAACCCTGCTCCGTTTTGCGGCGAACACAGACAATCGTTGTGCCGTGAAACTGTTCCATGATGGTTCACCTGAAATATTGACGACGGCAAAGAAAGAACGACAGCCAGCGAGTGAAAAATCAATCGCTTCGCGTCATGACCTTGGCATGCTCGCTGATGCCGATCACGTGGAAGAAGGCGGCCACCAAGCGATGCACATCGGTGAACTGCACAATGCGACCTTCTGCTTGCCGCGCTGTTACCCAATTGAGCAAGCTGCCTGCGGCAGAAAAATCTACACGCACTAATTTAGCGCAAGAAATAATCATCAAGTCTGCGCCCGATAAGCGCGCCTCTAATTTATCCAGCACGGGCTTGGGCTCGCCCATAATCTGGCCAGACAGCTCGACGGATGCCAACTGCGCAGTGATCATCGATGAGCCGCCTTCGGTATGCATTTCAGACATGATCGAATCATGAGTGACCTCGCCAACGATCGTATTGCCAACACCTGTGTTGCCTTCATCATCAAGCAGCTTTACATCGCAGCGAGCAGCTTCCCAAGAAGGCGGGGATACTTCATATGTCACGCAAAAATCTAACGCTGCTAACTCAAACTCATCTGGGCGATGCGCGATGCGCATATAAGTCATCAGCAAATCCCAGCGCGCCTTGTCCACCGTTTGCACACCAGATGGCGTACCTTGTCGCAATACGTACTCCAGCTTTTGCGCATGCGATAGGCGCAATTGCACAGACTGCGTCGCCCAACTCAACATGAGTTTATTCAGGGGTGTTACTGCGTTGTCTTCGATCGTTTGAAGTGAGCGCCAATCCAAGGTCCAAGGCATCTGGGCTTTGGTCAGAGCGGCACTTAAAGCGGCCAGGGTTTGGATACCAAACACGGCAGGGCTTTTCCAATCGGCTTTTTTTGAACTTCCCAGCGAAGCAGGCTCAATGCCCGTCATTTTACTGACCATCTCTGGGATCGAAAACCAGTTGGGTGCAGAGCGACCGAATTTTCCTGCGAAATCCAAGGCCAAACTTTCAAAGCGATCATATGTGCCGGTGGCGCGATAGAGATCAAATAAAGCAAGCCAAGTCTCTTCATGCTGATGCCTCGGGCCACGCGGACTCACCGCCTCTAACAAACCAGCCTCTGCGCCGCTGTCATCTAGATTGGCGAATCGAATAGCCGCCTCTTCTAACTCAGGGTCGTGTTGAACTTCACCGACCTCCACAGCAAATAGTTTCGATGCTGAGAAACCTGTCGGGGAATTCGATGCGTCGTACGATGCTGCTAGACCCCCAATATTTCTCGCCTGCAAGGGCTTGCTTGCTGCGGGCGCAGTAGCTGCCGTTTTGGTTTGTGAATTGACAGCTGCAGCAAGCGGCGGCGACGTTTTGATAATCGGTTTGCCAGGTTTGAAAGCTTCAGGTGTGAAATCAAGTGAGTTTTCATCATGACGCGCTTGCGTTTGAGCAATCTCGGCGGCAGGTGTCGACAATGAGGGCGCTGAAGCTTTGAACGTGGCAGTTGCTTGGGGCTTAGCAGGCGGTTCAATCAAAGGCGTGGCAAGGGTAGTGACAGTGGGCACACCTGATGGCGAGCTTGTAGGCACAGCGCTGGACATCAATTTTGCGGCGCTGCGTGCAACACTGCTGGCAAGATCATCGGGTGCAGTGCGTGCAAATGCCAAGGTGTTGGCAACTGCTGCGGATTTAGACGCCATACTGTCCCGCGGCGCATGGGTTGAAATATCGGAAGCGGAGAAATCTGAGGTTTGATTGATCGAAGATGCGCCGCCCGCGTTGCCGTGCTTGGTTTTCCACCACTGCATTGACATTTGCGCTTCAATTTCATCAATCTTCTTGAGCGTCATCGCACGATCATCCGGGCGTGAGGGCATCGAGCTTTGGAAGAAAGAGGGCCGAGCTACACTGTCAGTAGATGCACCGGCCCCAACAACTTCGCGGTTGCGCAATTTACGCAACATATCAAACTCACGCTTGCGCACAAAATCATTGCGGCGTTTCCGCTCAATCATTTCTTTGAGCGCTTGCTTGCTGAGACTGCCATCTTTGGCGGAGCTCGGATCGTCTAAGTCATTCCACTGCGTGCCAGGACTGCGCACGAACTTCACCATCTTGGAGAACAAGCCGCCGGGTGAGGTGTCGTCTTTTGCCATGAGATTCAATGAGTGGTGCTTTTAGTCTAGCTGGATTTTTCTACGACTCAGGACTATGCTAATCGCCAAACATTTTTTGTTTGAGCTCGCGACGCTGCTGCGCCTCAAGGGAAAGCGTAGCTGTCGGTCGGGCAATCAACCGCGATACACCGATTGGCTCACCCGTTTCATCGCAGTAACCATATTCTTCAGCATCGATGCTGACGATGGATTGCTCGATTTTCTTGAGCAGCTTACGTTCGCGGTCACGCGTACGCAACTCGAGGGCATGCTCTTCTTCAATGGTGGCGCGGTCTGCGGGATCGGGCACGATGGATGTGTCTTCGCGCAGGTGCTCGGTGGTCTCGCCAGCATTAGAAAGAATGCCATTTTTCAAAGTTACGAGCTTCAAACGAAAGAAAGCCAGTTGTTGGGCATTCATGTATTCGCTATCGGGCATGGCGATGACTTCGTTGTCAGAGAGTTGCTCAGCGGTTTTGGTTTTCCAGTTGTTGACAAGTTTTGCATCTTTTTTGATGATGACTTGGGGCGGCGGTACGAGTACGGGTGCGGACATAGTGAAACTGGCCTTAGCCGCTGTATTGCCCCCATGCGGTGACATATCAGAGGGCGAAGGCGAATATGAGGGGACAACGCGCGAGCCTGCCTTGGTTTTGGTAGGCGCGGGAGGCGACGCAAGTGGCTTGAGCGCTATAGCGGTGGCCACGGGCTTAGGCTGCGCTTTGGGAGTTAAAGTTTGGGCGGGTTTGATATTGGGTTTCTCAGGAGCTTTCGAGAGCGCCTTCGTGGGTGTTTTGATGGATGTCTTGACGTGCACTTTAGCGGCTGCCTTGGCTGGTGCTTTGTCTGGCGTTTTCGCCAACACCTTAGTGGGCGAATTTGCTTCACTTTTGGGCTGCACCTTAGCGGGTGTTTTGGTGACCGAACTAACGGATTTTTTCGGCACTGGCTTTGCAACTGACTTAGCAGATGTCTTTGCAACAGGCTTGGCAACAGGCTTGGCAACAGTTTTACCGATTGGTTTGGCCACGGGTTTGGTAGGAATCTTGGCAGCAACCGCTTTTTTACCAACGGGCTTCTTAGCAATCGGCTTGACCACTGGCTTTGCTTTCGCTGATAGCTTGACCACTACTTTTGGTTTGGGCTTGGCCGCAGTCCTGGCAACTGCTTTTTTGGCCACAGGTTTAGCTTTCGTAGGGCTTTTAGATGTTGGTTTGCTAACCACTTTTGACTTTTTGGCTGGGGCTTTCACTTATTGTCTCCTGGCGGCTGCTGCCTGGGCTTTATCCAAATAAAGAATTACTGCTGAACCAGCTGAATTTATACCGCTTTTTCGATGGCTCACCGATTGACTATCGGCGCGCGATTGTAGCGATTTAGTAGCGCCTAGTCTCATCATTTTGAAAAATACTTCTATCAAAACAGCCTCCAAGCCAAAATACCATCATAAGTAACGATCTACGTCGATCAAAATCAAGCCACCAAGCATTGTTCTAGGCCCTGCAAAAAAATATCTTTGGGTAAATCCATCCCAATAAACACCATTTTGCTCAGGCGTTGCTCGCCCTGCTCCCATTTTGGCCCCAAATCTGAGCCCATGAGCTGGTGCACGCCCTGAAAAATCACTTTGCGCTCCGTGCCCTCCATGCTGAGCACACCTTTGTAGCGCAGCATGCGCGGGCCATAGACATTCACAATCGCGCCCAGAAAATCTTCCAGTTTGGCGGGATCAAATGGCTTTTCTGAGCGAAAAACGAAGCTTTTGACATCGTCGTTATGGTGATGATGGTGGCCGTGGCCTTCGTGCGCGTGGCTAGGATGATCGCAATGCTCGCCCTCAACATGGTCATGATGCGCGTGATCGTGGTCGTCCTCTTTGAGGAAATCCGGATCAATATCGAGCTTGGCATTGAGATTGAAACCACGCAGATCAAACACTTCTGATATCTTTACATCACCAAAATTCACCGTGCGCATCGGTGCGCGCGGGTTCATGTGCTTTAAGCGGTGAATCAACGCATCGACCTCATCTTTGGCCACCAAATCGCTCTTACTGATGAAAATCTGATCCGCAAAGCCCACTTGGCGACGCGCCTCTTGGCGATCATTGAGTTGGTTCACAGCGTGTTTGGCATCGACGAGGGTAAGCACGGCATCCAGCAAATATTGCTCGGCAATCTCATCGTCCATAAAGAAGGTTTGCGCAACAGGACCGGGGTCTGCCAAGCCAGTGGTCTCAATCACCACGCGCTCAAAATCCAGCTCGCCTTTACGCTTTTTCTCAGCTAAATCACGCAGCGTGGTGCGAAGGTCTTCCCGGATGGTGCAGCAAATGCAGCCATTGCTCATTTGGATGATCTGTTCATTGGTGTCACTCACCAAAATATCGCTATCAATATTTTCTTCGCCAAATTCATTCTCAATGATGGCGATTTTCTGGCCATGCGCCTCTGAGAGCACACGCTTAAGTAAGGTGGTTTTGCCGCTTCCAAGGAAGCCGGTGAGGATGGTGGCAGGTATCAAGGCCATGATGATCTATCCAGTTTGCGAAAGCAAGAAGGTGGGGAGTTTAACGGCAATTGCAAGAATTCGTTTTGCCACGGGGCAGCTTTTGCAAGCCAACGATGCATTACTACATATTTCATAGCAAACTACGCAATAAATACGCCGGCTACAGCCCATTTTTTCATAAAATCTTGCGCAGAAATCTACTTCAGTCCGCCCATCCTCATCCGCTCAAACAAATCTACGCCCATTTGCAGCAGCAAATCCGGCAAATCGATCATTACCCAGTTCTCGCGCAGCACATCACCCTCACGCCGCCACCAATCAGCCACGCGCATCGTGATCGGTTTGTTGATCGCTTTCGCCCCGAGATAGTCGCCCATGTGCGTTGCATGCACGCTCGGCCATCCAGTGGAGGCGATGAAATGCCCTTCTGAAATACGGCTGATGTGATTGCCGCCGATGCGATCTGGAAACGCATGCAAGAAAGGCTTTTGATGGTGCTTTTGAAAGCCCTCCACTTGGCGCGATGTGCCAATGCCACATGGCCCGTACCACATCATCTCGGGATGCCAAAAAGCATGCATTCCCATGCTTTTCAGATCCTTTTGGTTGAACGATTTGAGGCCGCCGATCATGCGGTCGAGGCTGTCCATGGAAAGCTTGGATTCGTTTGCATCGCTGGCTTGCAGCAGCAAACCATCATGCATCTGCGGCCCCGGTACGATCAATCGAGCGCCTGTGCTGCGCGGCAAGACTTCGATGCCGCATTGCCGCATGACATCGACCAGATCGAGCAAAATGCGCGCGTCAACGATTTTTCCATCCTCCACACGGTAAAACTCGCCGATGCGCACGAAGACCGTATCACCCGTCGCGGGAATGCCCAACCAGTCCTTCAGCATCGTGCCCATCAAGTAGCCATGCGATGTCACCCATGTGCCTGCGCCTCCACAAAAGCGGCCATCAAAATCGCCTGCAAAAAGTAGATCGCAACGGCGTTCTAAATTAGGGAAGCTTTCCAGCAAGGGTTGCCAAAATTTTGCGTGCATCGCCTCAATGCCATGCACTTCATTGATCGGGTGAAACACATGGCAGGCCGCATCGGGCGAGAAAAATCGCTCCAACATCGGGCGCGCATTGATGGCGGTGGGCGCGGCGGCGGTGTTGCCCGGCATATGCTGGAGAAATTGCCAAACCAGTTCTTTTGCGTTTTGAAGATGTTGCATCAGTGGATTATTGCAAACCTATGCATCGCTCGCAAGCTCGGATTCATGTGGTGTTTAAGGGTATTTACCGGTCACCGGCTTGATTTTGATTTTCATAATGAATACGAATGCAAAACTCTCCTCGACCCTTGTATAGCCAACTGCGCCCTCTCCGCGTCGGCTTTCTGCTGTTGCCGCGCTTCACGCTCACAGCCTTTGCAGGCTTTGTGGATACTCTGCGCTTGGCCGCAGACGAAGCAGACAGGAGTCGAGCGCGGCGCTGCCAGTGGGCAGTACTCGGCACGCCTGGCGAGGCTATTGAATCGAGCTGCGGCGTTCAGGTGTTGGCTGATGCGCCGCTGGAACGTGGCTCGGAGATGGATTACATCGTCATCGTGGGCGGCTTGCTTAGCGCGCAGAAGGCTGGCGGAGCAGTGATACGCAGCCTGCGCCGCTTTGCAGATAGCGCCATCCCGCTGGTGGGGCTGTGCACAGGCTCTTTCGTGCTCGCGCGTGCGGGCTTGTTGCAAGGGCATGTGGCTTGCGTGAGTTGGTTTCATCGCGCGGAATTTGAAGCTGAGTTTCCACTGCAGCGCGTGCTCAGCAATCAAATGTATGTGATGGATCGCGAGCGGCTCACATGCGCTGGCGGCACGAGCGTGGTGCATTTGGCAGCTGCGTTGGTGGAAAAACATTTGAGTCGCGCAGAAGCTGTGAAGGCGCTGCGAATTTTGATTGAAGAGCAGCCCATGCCAGCCAGCACCTTGCAGCCAGAAGCTGTGCTTACTGTGCAGGCTACAGATCGCGTCGTACACAAAGCAATGCTACTGATGGAGCAGCAATTAGCCGATCCCCTAGACATCGCGCGCCTAGCAGCTCAGATGGGCTTGGGTCGCAGGCAGCTTGAGCGCAGATTCGCGGATGATATTGCCATGAGCCCTGCGCAATACCACCGCAACCTGCGCCTAGCGCGTGCGCGATGGATGCTCTCGCATTCAGATCTGTCGCTCGCAGACATTGCTGCTGAATGTGGGCTGGGTGATGGCAGCCAATTTGCCCGAGCGATTCGGCAAGAGACAGGCTTCTCACCCACGGTCTATCGGCAAAACACGCGCTCTGCTGATATGTCGTAAATTGTCTATTAAATGACGTAATAGATCCATACTTGTCAGCATGATCTGCCTACACTCTTCTAAAGATTCCAAGGAAGAGACACGATGCAACATTTCTCCATTTGGTCATTGCTGCGCAATGCCATGAGTTACCACGAGGGCTGGCAACGCCAATGGCGCGATGCGCAGCCGCAAACTGAGTATGACGCGGTGGTGATCGGCGGCGGAGGGCATGGGCTGGCCACGGCTTATTACCTTGCTAAAGAGCACGGCATGCGCCGCATTGCCGTGGTAGAAAAAGGCTGGCTGGGCGGCGGCAACACCGGGCGCAACACCACGATCGTGCGAAGCAATTATTTGTGGGATGAAGCTACAGCCTTGTATGAGAAGTCGATGAAGCTCTGGGAGGGCTTGTCACAAGACATCAATTACAACGTCATGTTCAGCCAGCGCGGCGTGATGAATCTGGGCCACACCTTGCAAGACATGCGCGATATTGAGCGCCGCGTCACAGCCAACCGTTTTAACGGCGTAGATGCAGAAGTGCTCTCTGCCGAGCAGATCAAAGAAATACTGCCCTTCATCAACCTGAATACGCGCTATCCCGTGCTCGGTGCGAGCTATCAGCGCAGGGCTGGCGTGGCGCGGCATGATGCAGTGGCATGGGGTTTTGCGCGAGCGGCTGATGCGCTGGGTGTGGACATCATTCAAAACTGCGAAGTCAAAGGCATCCGCAGAGAAAATGGCGCAGTTGTTGGCATTGACACGGTCAAAGGTTTTATCAAAACTCCGAAAGTTGCCGTGGTGGCCGCAGGCCACAGCAGCCAAATCGCGCAGATGGTCGATATTCGACTGCCGCTGGAAAGCCATCCACTGCAGGCGCTCGTGAGCGAAGCATTGAAGCCGATTTTCCCCACAGTGGTGATGAGCAATGCAATTCACGCCTACATCAGCCAGAGCGACAAGGGCGATCTCGTCATTGGCGCAGGCATTGACGCCTATACCGGCTTTGGCCAGAGGGGCAGCTTCCCAATCATTGAACACACCTTGCAAGCCATCGTGGAGCTCTTTCCGCTCTTCTCACGTGTGCGCATGAATCGGCAATGGGGCGGGATTGTGGACGTGTCGCCAGATGCCTGCCCGATCATCGGCCTCACGCCTGTGAAGGGGCTGTATATCAATTGCGGCTGGGGCACAGGCGGCTTCAAAGCCACGCCGGGCTCAGGCTGGGTGATGGCGCATACCGTGGCGCAGGATCGGCCCCATGAGATCAACTCGCCCTTCTCTCTTGATCGTTTTGCCACAGGGCATTTGATTGATGAGCATGGCGCAGCGGCGGTTGCACATTAAGGGGCGAATACCATGCTAGAAATCAACTGCCCTTTTTGCGGCACACGCGCAGAGACGGAATTCACCCACGGTGGCGAAGGCGGCATTGCCCGCCCGCTTAACACCGAGACGATGAGCGATGAAGCTTGGGGGCAATACGTCTTCATGCGCAAAAATATCAAAGGCTTGCGCCATGAGCAGTGGCGGCACTCAAGCGGTTGTGGCCGCTGGTTCAACGCTCTGCGCGATACAGTGAGCTATCGGTTTCATGCGACTTGGAAGATGGGTGAAGACATGCCTACAGAGCCTGCAACTCAGGGAGCAGTGAAATGAGTTTTAAGCCCACTCGTCTTCCCAGCGGTGGCCGTATCGATCGCACCTGCCCCATTCGCTTCACTTTTGATAGCAAACAATACACAGGATACGCCGGCGATACGCTTGCTTCGGCACTATTAGCCAATGGCGTGACGCTCTTTGCGCGCAGTTGGAAATACCATCGCCCGCGAGGCCTGCTAGGCGCTGGCGTGGAAGAGCCCAATGCGCTGGTGCAGCTCCACGAAGGCGCCCACACCGTGCCCAATGCGCGGATGACAGAGGTGATTCTTGTAGAAGGCATAGTGGCCAAAAGTATCCATGCCAGCCCGAGCTTGCAATTTGACTGGCGAGCTATTAACGGTTTTTTCGCACGTCTGATCCCAGCAGGTTTTTATTACAAAACCTTCATGGCCTCACAAAAAGTTTGGCACTTTTTTGAAAAACACATCCGTCAAGCCAGCGGCTTAGGCGCATCGCCCGAACTGTCTGATCCCGATGTGTATGACAAGCAGTTTGCGCACACCGATGTACTCGTCGTCGGGGGCGGCGCGGCAGGTTTGTCTGCTGCAGTTGCTGCCGCCAAATCGGGCAAACGCGTAATGTTGTGTGATGAGCAGGCCGAGCTGGGCGGCTGGCTGCTTTCAAGCGATGAACAAATTGATGGACAAAAGCCTTTATCTTGGCTCACTCAAACGCTGCATTCGCTGCGCCATATGCCCGATGTGACGCTGCTGCCGCGAACCACAGCATTTGGCTATCAAGATCACAACCTCGTTACTTTGATAGAGCGAAAGCATGATGGCCTGTCACGCGCCGACGCTAAGGGCTACCGCGAGCGACTTTGGCGAGTGCGAGCTAAGCAGGTGATCCTTGCCACAGGCGCGCATGAGCGGCCCATGGTATTTTCTCGCAACGATCTGCCCGGCGTGATGCTGGCCAGCGCGGCAGCGGTTTATACGCAGCGCTATGCTATTCGTCTCGCAAACCAAGCCATCGTGTTCACAAATAACGATGCAGCATATGAGGCAGCAGTCGCGTTCAAAGCAAGCGGTATCGAAGTGCGTGTCGTCGATGCGCGCGAGCAGCCTAGCGGCCCTTGGAGCGCAAGAGCGCGGGCGCTTAGCATTGAGATTTTGACGGGTCATGTGGTCACACAAGCCACCGGTAAGATGCACATCACACGCGTACAGATCCAAGCAATCAATGCGCAAGACGAGCTAAGCGGCCAAGCGCGTAGCCTGCCCTGCGATCTACTGGCTACGTCAAATGGCTTTAGCAGCGTGATTCATC
>JAYWHR010000010.1:0-69978 GCA_043777675.1 Comamonadaceae bacterium
GTCTTCACGCTCAGTGACATGGAAATCGCTAGTTCACCCACAGTTTGCCCTTGCGCAAGGCGTAGAAAAACTTGTAGCTCACGATCCGATAAATTCTCATGCAGTGCTACACCAGATCCATTGACCAAGCTGTCAGCAAGCAACTGCCCCACGCTTGGCGTGATATATTTTCTGCCAAGAGCAACAGTGCGAATCGCCGAGATCAGCTCCTGCGGATCACATTCCTTGTTCAAGTAACCATTAGCGCCTTGCCTCAGCAAAGTTGTGGCATAGTGCGTTTCCGAAAAAATGCTCAGCATCAACACCGGCAAGTCTGGCGCCCTCGCTCTGATCGCAATCAGCGCGTCAAGGCCACTTTGATCGGGCATAGATATATCCATCAGCATGACATCAATGCCACCCGCGCGAACAATATCCAATGCGTCACGTCCACTGCCTGCTTCGGCCACAACTGTGATATCGATCTGATCACTCAGAAAACCCTTCAATCCGCTTCTAACTACTGGATGATCATCAACAATTGCGATTCGAATCATGAGGTTTTCCTTCCTGATTGCTGCGTCTATAAATCCACAGTTTTCTTAAGATAACAGTAATGCGCCTACTTACATTTATAACAGGCAACAAGATCATTGTGCCACTGTCATGTATAGCTGCAGTTGCAATGTTAGTAACTAACGAATTAAGTTACACCTACAGCACTCGCTATAGGCTGGAATCTTTTGCGACAGTTCGATCACAAACGCTCCTAAATGACTTAAGTATTCGCCTGTTAAAAGCCAAAGCTGAGCAACGGGCTTTTTTACTTACAGGTCGAACTGAATACTTACAGCCTTACAGGCAAGCCATCGCGCCCGTTCGTCAAACGATCAGATCACTGCAAGAGCGATATCAAAAAAATGCTGCGTCGCTTGCTCTGGTGGAGGAGTTTGATCTACTTTTTAGCAAAGCACTCCAACATATCGAGCAATCTGCGGATGTTAAAAAGATGAGCTTGTCAGATGTAACTCTGAATCATGTTTTGATTGACGACAGCAATCAAAACATGCAGCGCATGAAAGAAATCACGACAACGCTGCTCGAAATCGAGTCTACGCGAGTGTTTAACTCACGCAATAAATTACAGCTCACCCAAATGATAAGCCGTGGCAGCATCACCCTACTTAGCGTTATGTGCTTAGTGGCGATCTTGATTTATTTGCAGAGAAACATGCGGCTTAACGCAAAGCAACTACAACTGCGGGATGAGCTTACTTCTGAGCTTGACCAAATGGGTGTCACATTAGAAAAGCGAACGCAGGAATTAACTCAACTTGCTCGCTACTTGCAAAACACCCGCGAAGAGGAGCGTAGCCGTTTGGGAAGAGATTTACATGACGAATTGGGTGCTTTGCTCACATCCGCTAAGTTAGACACGGCGCGAATTAAGGCCCGCGTGGGACAGCAATCACCACAGCTAACTGAATTGCTTGCGCACCTGACAGGAAATCTCAATGGCAGTATTGCATTGGGGCGCAAGATCATCGAAGATCTGCGACCATCTGCACTTAACAATCTTGGCTTAATACCTACACTAGAAATTTTTGCTAATGAATTGAAAGGCAGCTCCGGTTTAGTGGTTCATACTCACTTTGAGACAATCCACTTACCACCTGATTCGCAACTCATGATTTATCGCCTCATGCAAGAGGCATGCACTAACATTGTGAAATATGCGAATGCGGCTAACGTATGGCTCAGCCTTGAATTGAAGGAAGGTGTGATCATGGCCTCAGTGCGCGATGATGGGGTGGGCTTCGATACTGATAAACAGATAAGCTCCTCATTTGGCCTGCTTGGTATGCGCTATCGCGTAGAGGCTGTAAATGGTGTGCTAAACATCATCTCCTCGCCTGGCGAAGGCACGCTCGTACAAGCGCTGCTGTGAAGCTATGTGCTTCCGCTTTTCCTACGCGTTTATACGTTTTTCACTGACACAACAATACCCATCTTGCTGATGGTTAGGGCGTATGCATTCGTTGACACTCGTATCACTCGTTTGGGTATTCGTCTAAGCACGCTGTGAACGGATTCGCCATGCTTTCTACGCTGTCGTTTTCTTGTAACTGCTGTCATCGCCGGGATTTTCGTATTTGGTGGCATTGCTGAAAGCGCTGTAAGAATTGGCCAATTTTTGCTCTTTGCTTCTGCTTTACTCGCGGTAATCACTTTCGTTTTAGGGCTAATTAAAAGGCCCTGATCTCGAACAACTGATTTTCACTTTTTTCACTTTTCTAGGAATTATTATGAATACAAACTCATTCTCCAACGCAGGTAACATCGCTTTAGACCAGGCCACTTCCACAATGGATCAAGCGGCTAATCTCACACAGCGTGGTGCAGACGCTGTGCGTGATGGCGTGCAGCAAGTACGCAATAAAGCACATGACTTGGGTGATCATGCTGTAGCCTACATCAAAGATGAGCCAGTTAAATCGGTATTGATCGCTGCAGCAACTGGCGCAACGTTAATGGGCATTCTCAGCTTGATGGTTCGCAGCGGTCGCCACGGTTAAGCATGATTGACACCATCGAGTCTTATGAGGTTTTTATACTATGAGCGTTTTGAACCTTATTACGCAAAAGCCTCACTTGCTCTTGGAGCATCTTGATGGTTATTCTGATCTCATCGCGCAAGAGATGGCTTATGCAGCACGGATTTGGACACATCGTGTCTTTCTTGGATTAGTGTCAGTTATGCTCTTGTGCGGCGCAGGTATATTGGCTGGTATGGGTTTTATGCTTTGGGCGGTTATTCCGCCTGCCCAGATTCACACGCCTTGGCTGTTGTGGGCAACACCAATTATTGCACTTGTAGTCTCACTGTTTTGCGCACAGCGGCTGAAAAGTCACTTAGAAAATCGTGTTTTCTCTGATATTCGAATTCAAATCAAAGAAGATATCGCTCTACTACGTGAAAAGACAGTGCCTGCATGATGCAAACATCGAGCACAGATGCGCAGACTGTAAATTCTGCGGTATTACGCCTTAAGCGATCGCGTGACGCGCTGCGCCTCGTACTACATCAAAATAGTTCTCCACCTAAAAAAAAATTATCTACAGCATCGCATTTTGACGGTGCGATGGCAGCAGCATTTAATACATTGATGAATCGACCTAGTGCACAGCTTCTTTCTAAAGTAGTGGAGCAACTGTGGGCGAAAAATCCATGGCGGATTTTGGGACAAAGTGTGCTGGAAGCAAGTTCAATTGTGCTCAAACCGATTGCTCAACAAAGCCCTTTCAAACTTGTAGCGAGTGCATTTGTATTGGGTGGCATCCTGCTTTTAGTTCGCCCTTGGCGGCTCATGAGCAAGCGCAGTGTGATCTCCTCTTTTCTGAGACGTTGGATATAAAACACAGCAATCGGCGTGTTGTCTGACATTTCGATGTGGCGTTAGCCGATAGTGTGTATCGAAGCGGCAACCTATATTTACATATCCGACATCATTCGATGACGGAATCAATTATCAACAAATTAGGAATTTTATGAAGACTCAAAATTTATTCGCCGCTCTTCTCATTAGCTTGACGTTAGCAGTTACCACTGGCTGTGCTGTTACGCGCGGCCAGCAAACTGCGGGCTCATATATTGACGATACAGCTATAACGACTTCCGTGAAAGCTCGCTTTGTTGAAAATAAGCAGGTGGATGCAGCCAGTATTAGTGTTGAAACATTAAATGGAACAGTCATGCTTTCTGGTTTTGCAAAAAATGCAACCGAAAAATCAACCGCTGGAACCATTGCTGCTAATGTTAACGGCGTTAAAAGCGTCAAAAATGAGATTACTGTGCGTCCGTAATCAAATTTTTTACGGTTGACTAGAAAATTTGCAACTTAAAGTTAATCCGTAATGTTTAGTTGCTCACTTAGTGCGCAATTTTTTTTCTCTCATTAAAGGAATCATCATGAACTGGGATCAAATTCAAGGCAATTGGAAGCAATTTACTGGCAAGGCAAAAGAGCAATGGGGCAAACTAACTGACGATGACATGGATGTTATCGCGGGTAAGCGCGACCAACTGGCTGGAAAAATTCAGCAGCGTTATGGTATTGAAAAAGAAGATGCTGAAGAGCAAGTTAACACTTGGTTGGGCACTGCAGACGATACTTGGCTGACTAAAAGTGAAAAGTCTGTTTCTGCACTAGAAACTAGTTCGGATGATTACACAAACCGATCAAAGACAGCGTTGTAATCGCTTCTTATGATGTGTTGTGGTAATTGCACTTCGCCTGAACTCGAAAAAAAGACCCTTTAAGGGTCTTTTTTAATGGCGAAATTAATCATGCCGTGTGAATGTAAACATCAGATGTAGGCGACCAGCCACCAACATCCCTTTGACCTTTCCCTGGTACTCTAGTTGCAAGCCATTCTCGTTGCTAAAGCTTTTTAGGAGCAAGCTCACTTACATTCATGCCCAATATATCTGTAGCCTATACGTTCAATGCGTTACGTGCTACGTTTTTAGTAGCATTTTTGCCGCAACCCTTTTCCTACATTGACACGGGTGACTAGCTGACAGTTTCGAGCCACTGCTCACATTAGCATCCATTCATCACTTTTTTAGGAACAAAACATGAGTACACCTTACACACCGAACAACATGAACACAGCTGCCTTGCAGAGCAGTTCAAGTGCAGTTTCGTGGAGCGCTATTTTTGCAGGGGCTGCAGCAGCTGCTGTACTTTCTTTGATTTTGCTCATTTTGGGAACAGGACTGGGCTTGTCGTCCGTCTCGCCATGGGCTCAAAGCGGCATCAGCGCCACGACGTTTGGTATTTCCACCATCATTTGGCTGACAGTCACACAGTTGATTGCCTCGGGCATGGGTGGTTATCTTGCAGGTAGGCTCCGCACGCGCTGGGCAGGCGTGCACACCCATGAGGTGTTTTTTCGCGATACTGCGCATGGCTTTTTAGCGTGGGCAGTTTCTGCGCTCGTGACTGCAGGGATGTTGACTTCAGCTATAGCATCCATTGTGGGCGGGGGAGTCAGTGCTACAGCATCTGTTGCAGGCGGCGCAGTGCAAACTGCCATGACTGCTGCTGTCGGTGGAGCGGTAGCTGGGAGCAGCGCCTCCAAAAGTACCGATGCGAGCGACAGTTTAGGTGGTTTATTGGATGGCCTGTTTCGTAAGAATCCTTCATCTAATGCAACGACTACGCCCAGTCCATCAGCCCCCGCAAACTTGTCGAATGCTCTCCCGGAAGTCAGCCGAATTTTTATGCGTTCACTGAGCGCAGGAGCGCTTTCCCCGACTGATCTGAATTACATCGGGCAATTGGTTGCTCAGCGTACAGATTTGTCGCAAGCTGATGCTGAAAAGAGAGTCACGGAAACTTATGCAGCTGCTCAAATGCGCCTTCAAGAAGCTCAAAGTGCGGCCAAAGATGCCGCTGATAAGGCCCGAAAAGCTTCCGCTACCGCTGCATTGTGGTTGTTTATCACGTTGCTAATCGGCGCCTTTGCCGCTAGCTTTGCAGCCGTCTATGGTGGTCGCCGTCGCGATCTTTGATTTAAAAATTAAACACATGGAGTCTGATCATGCCGTTTTTATTGTTGTTATTTTTGGGAATTCCCATTCCCATCTTGATTTTGCTCGCCCTCTTCACTTAAAGGTAATTTTCAATCAAAAAATGGACCTCAACTGTGATCTCAATTGCTGATGAACATACCCATCCCCAAGTGGGGTCTCGTTCGTCAACACTCAATGCAAATTACGCCGTACGGCAGACAAGGTGAAACATGAAAATCCAAACGCAGCACAACCCAGAGCGCATCAAACTTGGTGACTTAATCGAAGACATGAATGTTGCGATGCTTACCACCATCAGTGAGAACGGCGATCTGGAAAGCCGTCCTATGGCGCCACAAGAAATGGATAGCGAGGGCGCTATTTGGTTTCTGACTGACAGTCGTTCGCAAAAAACGAAGTCTCTTGATCACGTCAACTTAAGCTTCAGCGAGGCCAGTGATGGCACCTATGTCTCGCTGTCGGGCTATGCCCAACTCAGCTCTGATCGCCAACAGGTGCACCGATTATGGAGCGCGTTTGCCAAGCCGTGGTTTCCAGAGGGCCCTGACTCACCGAATATCATTCTTCTTAAATTCATCCCTACAGGTGCTGAGTACTGGGATGCGCCTCACAGCAGCACGATCCGGCTGTTCGCGATGGCCGCCTCAATCGTTGCGGGCAAACCCATTGGCATGGGCGACAATGAAACGCTTCGGCAGCTTTGATTAACGATCATTAATCGTCACTATCTAGTAGCGCAGGCAAGCTGACGTTGCATTTGCGCAGGAAACTTTATATGAAATTTACCTTGACCAGCTGGATTGCGGCCTACGCGGCTACCGCATTGGTAATGATCGTGATTGATCTGATCTGGCTGGGCGTTGTTGCCAAGCCTTGGTATCAAGCAGGCATGGGGCATTTGATGGCACCTTCGCCAAATTTACCGGCTGCTGCATTTTTCTACGCCATGTTTCCGGTAGGGCTCATGCTGTTTGCTGTGATTCCTCAGGCCAACACTGAAGGATTTACCCATGTGGCGATTTGGGGTGCCGCGTTTGGGTTCTTCTCCTACGCCACTTACGACCTGACAAATCTTGCCACCTTGAAAGATTACCCACTCAAGCTCGCCCTGCTAGATATAAGTTGGGGCACTTTCGTCAGTGCAGTGGCTGCCGTCGCAGGCAAAGCGGCTCACAATTATTGGATCAAAGGTGGTTAGGCATCTCGTTGTTTGCTCATATCAACAACGCAATTTTAAAGTTCGGTAGCTATATTTTTCATAGCATCACAAGCAAAGAATACGCCGGCTAAATGCCACTTTGTCTTGCTAATTCAGCCGTTAGCACAGGCTGCACCCGTACCGCTGCGCACTTCACCGCACGACGCGCAACACAGCCATCGCATTGCCGCGCAACTCAGCAGCATCGCCTCGCGACAAACCACGCGCAGAACCCGCGCGCTCAAGCAATTGGCGCGCTGCGAGAGCATTGTTACGGCGGTTGAACAAGGCGGCTATGAATGATTTGAATGCGTTCATGGTGTTCTCTCTTTGGCACGCCGCCGTGTCGAAAGATACGGATCAGTGCGCCTTAAACATAAGGTAAATCTTAATGACCCAAGAATAAGGGTTAACCCGATATTTGCAAAGCTTTTCTCATGCGCAAATTGCATAACAACGAGGAGGCGAGTTATAACCGATCTCAAATTTTTAGTTTTATCGCTACTAGTTACATAGCAGCATACGCAACAAATACGCCGGCTATTGCCCATTTTGATCATTAAAAGACATTAAAAAACCGTCTCAGCATTCACTGAGACGGTTTCGGCAATTTAGCACTGTGCCACGGCTACCGTTATGCGTTATCCACAAAGCTGCGCAGCTTATCGGAGCGCGAAGGATGCTTGAGCTTACGCAATGCCTTGGCTTCGATCTGGCGGATACGCTCGCGCGTCACGTCAAATTGCTTGCCCACTTCTTCCAGCGTGTGGTCTGTGGACATCTCGATACCGAAGCGCATGCGAAGCACTTTGGCTTCGCGGGGCGTGAGGGAATCCAAAATGTCTTTGACCACATCGCGCAGACCGGCTTGCATCGCGGCTTCCATGGGCGCGGTATTGGCGCTGTCCTCGATGAAATCACCCAAGTGGCTGTCGTCATCGTCACCAATCGGCGTTTCCATGCTGATCGGCTCTTTGGCAATTTTCATGATCTTGCGGATTTTGTCTTCCGCAATTTCCATTTTCTCTGCGAGCAGCGCGGCATCAGGCTCGAAGCCAAACTCTTGCAAATGCTGGCGGCTAATGCGGTTCATCTTATTGATCGTCTCGATCATGTGAACCGGGATACGAATCGTGCGCGCCTGATCAGCAATAGAGCGGGTGATCGCTTGGCGAATCCACCATGTAGCGTACGTGGAGAATTTGTACCCACGGCGGTATTCGAATTTATCCACCGCTTTCATCAATCCAATGTTGCCCTCTTGAATCAGATCCAAGAATTGCAAGCCGCGATTCGTATATTTCTTCGCGATCGAAATCACGAGGCGCAAGTTGGCCTCAATCATTTCTTTTTTGGCGTGGCGAGAGTTGCGCTCGCCATCGTTCATGCGCTTGTTGATGTCTTTCAAATCTTCTAGCGGCACGACCACGCGCGATTGCAAGCTGATCAGCTTGTTTTGCAGCTCTTGCACAGGCGGTATGTAACGCCCCATCGTGACCGACCAGTTTTTGCCCGATTTGGCCTGCATCTCGATCCATTTCAAATCGAGCAAATAGCTTTTGGTCTTCTTGCCCATTTTGTCACGGCCAGAAAACTCTTCCACAAATTTGTCTTGCGGGTAACCGCATTTCTCCACGATGATCTTGCGCAACTCGCGTTCCACCTTGCGCACATCAGCCACTTGTCCGCGCACCATTTCACACAAGCGCTCAATCGTCTTGGCGGTAAAACGAATCAGCATCAGCTCATCGGTGACAGATTTTTGAGCTTTGTGATAAGCCACGGTGCCGTAGCCCTCTTTGTCGTAGCTTTTGTGCAGCTTTTCAAAATGGCCGCGGATCACGTCAAAGCGCGTATAGGCTTCAACTTGCAACTCTTCCAAGCGCTTGGTCATGGCCTTGTTGGCCTTGGCTTCTTCGTCGCCTTCGCTGTCGTCGTACTCGTCAAAATCTTCTTCGGCTACGAAATCGTCAGCCGCATTCGGATTCACAAAACCATCAACCACCGCCGAAATCAAGACTTTCTTTTCCTGAACTTCGGTCATCATGTTGAAGATTTCTTGAATCGTGGCGGGGCTGTGCGAGATGGCTTCCATCATCGCGTTCAGGCCGCCTTCAATCCGCTTGGCGATCTCGATCTCGCCTTCGCGCGTGAGCAACTCCACCGTGCCCATCTCGCGCATATACATTCGCACAGGATCGGTCGTGCGGCCAAACTCTGAGTCAACAGTTGACAGTGCTGCTTCAGCCTCTTCTTCAGCCTCTTCATCACTGGCCGCTGTAGGCGTCACATTGTTGAGTAGCAGTGTCTCGGCATCGGGCGTTTGCTCATAGACGGCAATGCCCATATCGTTGAGCAGCGAATACACAATCTCTAACGTCTCGGCATCGACCAGCTTATCGGGCAGGTGATCATTGATCTCAGAATGCGTGAGGAAGCCGCGCGTTTTGCCCAGTTTAATCAGCGCTTTCAGGCGTACGCGGCGCTTGGCCAAATCTTCTTCGGAGAGCACCGTCTCATCGAGGCCGAATTCTTTCATCAAGGCGCGCTCTTTGGCCTTGGAAATTTTCATGCGCAATGGCTTGATCTTTTCGCCGTTTTCATCCAGCGCAACGACCACTGGCTCAGCGACCTCTTCTATGATCGCTTCAATCTCGTGATCGTCTTCAGTGTTAATGCTGCCCTTTGGCTTGGGGCCACGTTTCGCGCCTTTTGGTTTTTCAGGAGCGGCCTTAGCTGCCGGTTTCGCGGCTGGCTTAACAGCAACGGCTTTGGTAGCAGCTTTTACGACGACTGGAGCGGCTTTAGCAGCCACGTTTACGGCTGGCTTGGCTGGGGGTTTAGTGGGCATTCAGACACCTATAGAAAAGATTCAAACGCACGTGCAAGCCAAGGGAAATCAGGACCTTGGGCGAACAAAATGCAGAAGGAGACAACACAAGAGGGTTGGGCGAACATTTGGTGTGCAGTCCTTGCGTGTAAGGCGTTGACGCGGGGGTCAAGTGGGAAAAATCCCGAGTGCCTACGGAGGTGCTGCTGTCGCGCTTGCGTTGCTGTTACACGGATTATACCAAAGTGCTGATGATCGCGTCGCTAAAAACTTCCAACATGTGTCAGCTTAAACTTCAAACTGCGTGACGTTTTTACCTTTGAACGGAGCATAAAAAGCCTTGATGGCGATCATGTCTTTTTCGATATCGCCACTGGGATAAAAGAGCGGTCCTAGCCCACTGCGCTTTTGTGAATAATCCATGAAGGCCATGACGATGGGCACTTTTGCGGTGTAAGCGATGTAGTAAAAACCCGTTTTCCAATAGGTGGCTTTGCTGCGTGTACCCTCGGGCGGAACGATGAGCTGAAGTGGGCCGTCGGCATTCACGATAGCTTGCGCTGATGCCGCGACTAAATTAGTGGATTGCTCACGGTTGACCGCAATGCCCCCCAGCCAACGCATCACCGGGCCAAATGGCCATTTGAATAGACTGCTCTTGCCCATCCAATACGGATTCACGCGAAGCGCGAAACACACCATGAGCGTGTATGGCAAATCCCAGTTGCTCGTATGCGGCGCAGCGATGAAAACGGATTTGCTGGCCTCGGGTTGCAAGCTGCCCTCAACCTGCCAACCCGTCAACTTGAGGAAAGCGATGGAGCCTGCGCGCAGGAGTGAATTAACCACGGGTGTGGTGAAGATGGTGCGATGCATGAGGTGAGGCTCGGTGACTCACCGATCCATGAAGGGGCTAAATGGGCTTACTTTTTCGCGGCGTTGTAGGCTGCCATGCCATCAGTGATTTCTTTGTGCGCGGCATCCACGCCTTCCCAACCTAAAACCTTGACCCATTTACCGTCTTCCAAATCTTTGTAATGCTCAAAGAAATGGCTGATGGTGCGCAAGCGCAGTGGGTTCAAGTCTTCTGGCTTTTTCCACTGCGTGTACAAGCTGCACTTCTTGTCAATAGGCACGGCGAGCAGTTTCCCGTCTTCTCCGGCTTCGTCTTCCATTTTCAAAATGCCAATCGCGCGGCAGGTGATCACCACGCCGGGGATCAAGGGCACGGGAGTGATCACGAGCACATCGACTGGGTCGCCATCACCAGAGAGCGTTTTGGGGATATAGCCGTAGTTCGTCGGGTAGTGCATGGCTGTGCTCATGAAGCGATCCACGAAGATGGCGCCAGATTCTTTATCCACCTCATATTTGATGGGGTCTGCGTTCATAGGAATTTCGATGATCACGTTAAATTCATGCGGTGCATTTTTGCCAGGTGGCACATGGTCAAGGGACATATCGATCTCTTTTTAGAAAAATCACAAATTAAAGCAGTATTAACCCTGATTTTACTGACGCAAAACCTTCAAACGACATAAAGCCCTCACTTTTCAGGCTAAATTCCGGGAGTTGGCCAATTGTCCACGCAGCTCTCGGGTTTGCGGATGAGGAAGCAACGCTGCAGGTGCTAGCCCCTAAGCGTTGCACCTTCTACGTAAAACCAAATGGAGAATGAAATATGACAGGCAACACAGCACTTATCATCGTGCTTCTTTGCGGTCTAGCCGCCGTAGTCTACGGCGTTTGGGCGCGCAATTGGATTCTTTCGCAAGACGCAGGCAATGCCCGCATGCAAGAAATTGCAGCAGCGATTCAAACTGGCGCAGCCGCTTATCTGGCGCGCCAATACAAAACGATCACAGTCGTTGGCGTGGTGCTGGCGATTTTGATTGGTTTGTTTCTTGATGGCATGTCGGCAGTTGGCTTCATTGTCGGCGCAGTGCTATCGGGCGCTTGCGGCTTCATCGGCATGAATGTGAGTGTGCGTGCGAATGTGCGTACAGCACAGGCCGCCACTAAAGGCATTGGCCCCGCGCTGGATGTTGCCTTCCGCGGCGGCGCGATCACCGGCATGCTGGTGGTGGGCCTTGGCCTCCTCGGCGTGGCTATCTTTTATTGGTTCTTGGTCGGCAACGGCGCAATGACACCGGATAAAAATTTGGCCAAGATGCTCAATCCTTTGATCGGCTTTGCATTCGGCTCATCATTGATCTCCATCTTCGCTCGTTTGGGCGGTGGTATTTTCACCAAAGGTGCAGATGTTGGCGCAGATTTGGTGGGCAAAGTGGAAGCGGGCATCCCAGAAGATGATCCACGCAACCCAGCCGTGATTGCCGATAACGTGGGCGATAACGTAGGCGATTGCGCTGGTATGGCTGCTGATTTGTTTGAAACCTATGCGGTGACTTTGATTGCCACGATGGTGCTGGGTGCTTTGCTGCTTTCTAACTCAGGCACAGCAGCGGTGATTTACCCGATGATGCTCGGCGCAGTATCGATCATTGCATCGATCATTGGCTGCTTCTTCGTCAAGGCCTCGCCTGGCATGAAAAACGTGATGCCGGCGCTCTACAAAGGCTTGGCAGTTGCCGGCGGCTTGTCGCTGATTGCGTTTTATTTTGTCACCGTGGCAATCATGCCGGATAACGCGATCAAGGCCAGCGGCACGCAAATGGCGCTGTTTGGCGCTTGCGCGATCGGCTTGATTTTGACGGGCGCTCTTGTCTGGGTCACGGAGTACTACACCGGCACGCAATACGCTCCCGTGAAGCACATCGCCCAAGCGTCTACCACCGGCCATGGCACCAACATCATTGCTGGCTTGGGCGTGTCCATGCGCTCTACCGCTTGGCCTGTGATCTTTGTCTGTATCGCCATTTATTGCTCTTATGCACTGGCTGGCCTTTATGGCATTGCGATTGCTGCCACTTCCATGCTCAGCATGGCAGGAATCGTTGTGGCGCTTGACGCTTACGGCCCCATCACCGACAACGCCGGAGGCATTGCTGAGATGGCTGAGCTACCCGCTTCTGTGCGCGAAGTCACTGATCCGCTGGACGCTGTGGGCAACACCACCAAGGCCGTGACCAAGGGCTACGCGATTGGCTCAGCTGGCCTGGCCGCTCTTGTTCTGTTTGCGGATTACACCCACAAGCTGGAGTCTTATGGCAGCATTGTGAGCTTTGATCTCTCCAACCCGATGGTGATCATTGGCCTATTCATTGGTGGCTTGATTCCTTACCTCTTTGGCGCGATGGCGATGGAGGCCGTGGGCCGCGCTGCGGGCTCAGTGGTGGTGGAAGTGCGTCGCCAGTTCAAAGATGGCGAGATCATGGCGGGCAAACGCAAGCCTGACTACAGCGCTGCCGTAGACATGCTCACCACGGCTGCCATTAAAGAAATGATGATTCCATCATTACTCCCTGTCGTCGTGCCCGTCGTGGTGGGCTTGGCTCTTGGCCCTGCGGCGCTCGGCGGCTTGCTCATGGGCACGATCGTCACCGGCTTGTTCGTTGCGATTTCGATGTGTACCGGCGGTGGCGCTTGGGACAACGCCAAGAAACTCATCGAAGACAACTTCGTTGACAAAGACGGCGTAACGCACAAAAAAGGTGGCGACACACACAAAGCCGCCGTGACTGGCGACACCGTGGGTGATCCATACAAAGACACTGCTGGCCCTGCTGTGAATCCGCTGATCAAGATTATCAATATCGTCGCGCTCTTGATTGTGCCGCTGATGATGTCGATTCACGGTAAACCAGCGCCTGTGGCCTCTGTTGCAGCACCAGTGGCAGTAACAGCTGCAGCTGCCCCAGTCGCTGCTCCTGCAGCAGCACCTACCGCTGCTGCCGCGCCAGCCGGCGATGCCGCCAGCGTAAAGGTTGACGGTGCAGTAGTGAAGTTTTACTTTGCACCCGGCAAGGCTGAACTCGCTGCAGGCGGAGACAAAGCGCTTGCACAAATCTTAGAAGCAGCCAAGAGCGGTAAGAAAATCGGCCTCAGCGGATACGTAGACGCAAGCGGTGATGCTGCTAAAAATGCAGAGCTTGCAAAGCAGCGCGCTTTTGCAGTGCGCGAGTTGCTTAAAGTCTCGGGTGTCAAAGAAGAACAAATCATGCTCGTTCGTCCGAATGACATCAAAGAAGGCTCCACCAGCGCGGCAGAAGGCCGCCGTGTGGAAGTTTTCATGATCTAACGCGATTTAGATCGCCACTCAAGCCGCTGATGTAAATCAGCGGCTTTTTTGTTGTCTTTTTTCTCTTCATGACGTTATATTCTCATCAATACCCAAAGGGAACTCATCATGCGCCGTATTCTGCTTTCCGCTTCGTTCGCCCTCATCGCCACCAGCCTGATCGGCTGCGCGGCGATGCGCCCTCAACCGAAAACGCTCAACATTTCCCAAGAGCGTTTGATGCAACTGATCGGCAGCCAATTCCCCTTCAATAGCAAAATGCTAGAAGTGCTCGATGTCAATGTGAGTTCGCCTAAGATTAGTTTTGATGCAATCAACAACCGCATCAATACCTCACTGGATTTAAACGTTGCCGGCAGCGGCATCGTGGGTTTGCTCACCAAGCGCGACTACAAAGGCGGCATTGATCTGAGTTACGGCCTGCGCTTTGAACCAAGCGACAATTCTGTGCGCATGACCGATGTGAAGCTGGGCAAGCTGAGCGTAGATGGCGCACCTGACCTCATGGAACGCCCGATCTCGCGATTGGGCACAGCGCTTGCGCAAAAGCTGCTCTCAGATCAAGTGCTCTACAAAATTAGCGACAAAGACATGGAAGCCGCCAAAGGTTGGGGCTACAAACCCGGCGCATTCAAAATCGGCTCATCTGGCTTAGCGATCACGCTTGATCCGATTGAGAAGAAGTAAAAATGGCATCAAGCGCATTCGCTCGCATTGAGGCTGATGTGTTGCGGCTTGCTGCAACTATTCCCACTGGAAGAGTCACGTCAGCTTTGCAGCTTGGGGCGGTGATTGACGTGCCCGCACGGCATGTGGCGTACATCGTTTCGCGTTTGGATGAAGAAAAGCGAATCAAGCATGCGCTGCATCACATCTGCGGCTCAAAGGGTGAGATTAAAGATTGGCAAAAAGCTCCTTTAGAGCAAGAGGGAGTGGCGGTGAAAGCCTCGCGTGTGATTGATTGGCCTGCGCTCTGCTTTGAATGGAGCGCGCAAGCCATCCGACTAGCCAAACCCTCGCGCACCACGCGCCCAGCCGAGCATGCACGCGAGATCACACCAAAAGGCTTAACGCCCGCATTGTCAGAGCTTCGCGGCTTAGGGCCACGTTCAGTGGAGATGCTGGTGCAAGCAGGCATTGACACACCAGCAAAATTGCGCAAAACCGATCTGTACAAACTTTACCAACGCATCAAAGCGCAGCATCCACGTGCCAGCTTGAATTTGCTATACGCAATGATGGGAGCAGTCAGCAAAGACGACTGGCGCGTCGTGGCCAAAGAGCGGCGCAGCGAAGTGCTCATGCGCCTCGACGATATGGGACTGCTTTAAGGCAGCTGATTGCCCGGAAGCAATCGTTTAAGGCAATTGCTGCAGCGCCTGCATGTAAGGATGCGAGATCATGAGTTCATCCCATGGGATGGGCACAGTTTGCGGGAGCAGATTTAAGCGGCGCTGCTCGCTCATCTCACTCGCATTGAATTGGCGCTTGGTTTGTGCCGCAGCCAAGCCATCGAGCAGCTCATCGACGGCCCTACCCTCGTCGCCCACACTTTGGTTGCAAAGCAAAACCATGTCGCAGCCAGCATTGAGCGCAGTGATCGCAGCTTGCGTGTAGCTCACGCGCTTATCGTCAATCAAGCGAGCGCCTTCCATGCTTAGATCATCGCTAAAAATCGCGCCGGTGTAGCCAAAGTCACCGCGCAAAATCTCTTGCAGCCAACGCTTAGAAAAGCCTGCGGGGCGGCTATCAATCTTTGGATAAATGACATGAGCTGGCATCACTGATTGCAAGCCTAAAGCGAGCCATTTGTAGGGTGCTGCGTCATCCGCAAGAATGGCTTTTAAGCTGCGCTTATCCACTGGAATTTCGGTATGAGAATCCGCTTTCACAAAACCATGGCCTGGGAAATGTTTACCGCAACTGCTCATGCCAGCGAGCAGCAAGCCATGCATCAAACTCTTAGCTAGCACAGTGGCCACGCGCGGATCACGATGAAACGAGCGATCACCAATCACGGAGCTGCCGCCAAAATCTAAATCAAGCACGGGCGTGAAGCTCATGTCCACCCCGCAGGCGCGCAGTTCAGCGGCGAGGATGTAGCCGCAAGCTGTGGCTGCGTGCGTGGCTTGCAAGGCATCCTTCATCCATAAATCACCCAAAACTCGCATTGGCGGCAGATGCGTGAAGCCATCCGTTTTGAAGCGCTGCACGCGGCCACCTTCATGATCGACCAAGATCAGTAAATCACTGCGAACAGCCTTGATCTGAGCGCAGAGATGTGTGAGCTGATCACGGTCTTTCCAGTTTCGCGCAAACAAAATTACCCCGCCCGTTAGCGGATTTTCGAGGCGTTTTTTATCCACCTTGGTCAGGGAGAGGCCAGCGACATCAAGGATGATGGGAGCGTGTTCGATCATGGGTTTCTCTATGAATTTGATAGCAACATGCGCAGATTCTATACCGGCAAACAAGTGATTTCTGCTCAAAATCGCGGAAAGAAGATTGGCCTGCCCGGAGGGGATCGAACCCCCGACCCACAGCTTAGAAGGCTGTTGCTCTATCCAACTGAGCTACGGACAGTTAAGAAACTGTACTTTGCAAAACAAAACGCCCCGCAAACGGGAAGCTGCGAGGCGTTGGGACTGACTACTTGTGCGAAACAAGTCAATCTACAAAACTTGGTCGGAGTACAAGGATTCGAACCTTGGACCCCCTGGTCCCAAACCAGGTGCGCTACCAGACTGCGCCACACTCCGAAGAGGGAGATTATAAACGAGCTTCGGGACTTTTTCAGAAGCGAAGCATTAAGCCGCCTGAAAACTCAGCGCGACACCCTCAGCAGCTTACCGTTATCTGTTAACAGGTAAATCCAGCCATCGGGCCCTAGGCGCACGTCGCGGATGCGCTCACCGCGGCTGCTCAGCAGGCGCTCGCGGAAAACTTCGCTTCTTCCATCGCTGCTGAGCACCACGCGCCAAAGCGCTGTGCCGGCCAATGCGCCACTAAAAATGTTGCCGCGATATTCAGGAAACTTATCCCCACTGTAGAAAGCCAAACCGCTTGGCGCTATGGAAGATTTTGAACCGCCCGTGTATGCAGTGCCATCACGCGTGAGCCAATAGCTCACCGGCTGCTCCATGCCGGCCTTGGCAGTGCCCTCGCCTACCTGCGTGGTGCTGCCATATTCTTGGCCATAGCTGATAACTGGCCAGCCGTAGTTTTTCCCACTCTCAACGCGATTGATCTCATCACCGCCTTGCGGGCCGTGTTCGCCCACCCAGAGCTCGCCGGTGGTGGGGTGCAGGGCTGCGCCTTGCGGATTTCTGTGGCCGTAGCTCCAGATGGCTTTTTGCGCGCCGGCTGCTGCAAAGCTCGGGTTGCCGGGTGCCGCAGTGCCTTCCGTGGTGATCCGCATCACTTTGCCGTTGCCGCGAGTGAGATCTTGGGCAAAGCCGCGCTGATCGTTGCTTAGCCTATCGCCAAGCGCAACGAAGAGGTAGCCATTCTTATCAAAGACCAAGCGCGAGCCGAAATGGCCGCTGGATGCCACTTTGGGTGTTTGACGGTAGATCACTGTCACCTCGCTGAGTGTGCGATCTGTTGCATTGAGCTTGGCGCGTACAACTGCTGTGCTGTTGATGCTGGCATTGGCACTGTCGTTCTCTGAAAAGGTCATGTAAATACGCTGATTGCTGGCATAAGCCGGATCAATGACTACATCGAGCAAACCGCCCTGCCCGCCGCTGTTGACCGCAGGCAGGCCACTGACTGTGCCAACTGTGCTGCCATTGGCTGCTAGCAATTTCAATACGCCTGCCTTTTCCGTCACGAGCATGCGGCCATCAGGTAAGAAGGCCAAGCCCCAAGGGCTTGCGAGTGTGGTGTTGATCTCTGTGACTTGCAAGGTGAAGGTGGTGGTCAGCATCACTGCAGAGTTCGGGGTGGTCGGCGTGCTCGGCGTTACCGGCATACCCGTGGTGGGCGTCGTCAAAGGATTTGTGTCCGGTGGGCTTTGCACCGCGGGAGCACTTTCGCCCGAGCCACCGCCTCCACAAGACACCATCCCTATGCTGGTCAGGGCCATAAAAAGCAGAACAAGCGTGAACCCGCTTCCAAACATGCTGGCTGCACGATGCAAATGGACTCTTGTGTGTTGAATGATGTGTGTCATTGCGACAAGATAACTGCGCGGCGCGGAATAAGCGCTGCAAACTGCGAGTTGTGCAAACAGATGCATCATGGTCTCCAATGAGGTGAAGAAGAATTTTTACAAAACTTGCAGATATTGTCACCACAAAGCGCAAGCCAAGGAGATTGCGGCACCGTTGACACGCCAGTGGTATGTGCCGCCGTGGTATACATCGGCTTTCGCTGCGCAAGGAGTTTGTGATGGATCGGAGAAGCCTCTTACTTGGCGCAGCTTGCGCCGCCCTACCTGTGCTTAGCTTGGCAGACGAAGCCGCATGGGCAGCTTTGAAAAAACCCAATGCCATCGTGCTCTTTCGCCACGCACTCGCCCCGGGCGGCGGCGATCCGCCCGGTTTTAAAGCAGGTGATTGCAGCACGCAGCGCAATTTGAACGATGAAGGCATTGTGCAAGCCAAGCGTATTGGGCAAACGCTGCGTGATCGCGGTATCAAGGTTCGTGCGGTCTGGCACTCCGAATGGTGCCGTACACGCGATACCGCGCGACTTGCCTTCCCCGATCTGCGCGCTCCAGCGCTCAAGCCTGAGCCAGCATTCAATTCTTTTTTCTCTGACCGTAGTACCGAGCCAGTGCAAACCGCAGCCGCCCGCGAGTTGCTTGTGAAGTGGCAGGGCAAAGGCGCATTGGTCGTCGTCACGCATCAGGTCAACATCACGCAGCTGACCGAAATTTTTCCGCAATCGGGCGAAGGCATCGTACTCACGCGGCAAGGCAAACAACTGAGTGTGGCAGGGCGTATTCAGCCTTAAAGCTCATTTTTATGCTTGTTTTTGAGGTGAAAATGCTCAGTAGCCGGCGTAGAATAAGCGTGGAGTGCTCCGCTTTTTATAGTGAATAAATGAATGACCGCAAAAGCTCTACAACTGGAAATCGTCAGCGACATCGTCTGCCCTTGGTGCTACATCGGCAAGCGCCGCATGGAGGCCGCGCTTGCATTGTTCGCCCAAGCGCACCCCGATCAACCCGCGCCGCACGTTAGCTGGCTGCCTTTTCAGCTCAACCCCGATCTGCCACCAGAGGGCATGCTTCGCGCAGACTATTTGCAGCGCAAATTCGGCTCTCCCGACGGTGGGGGCATGTATGAGCGCGTGAGCGGTGAAGGCAAAAAAGAAGGCTTGGCTTTTGACTTTGCAGGCATCGCCCGCCAGCCCAATACGCTCAAAGCCCACGCTTTGCTTGCCGCCGCTTTGCAAAGCGACGAAACAGGCGCACTGCAAGCCGCCCTCAAAGAAGAGCTCATGAAAGCCTACTTTTGCGAAGCCGCAGACCTAACCCAAGACGCGACACTCCAGCGCATCGCTGCCCAAGCAGGCATGCCAGCAGAAGCCGCCCACGCAGTCCTGAGTGATACAGCCGGACATCAAGAGGCTGCCGCGCAAGATGCCGAACTGCGCCGAATCGGCATCAACGGCGTGCCCTTCTTCATCATCAACCGAAAAATAGGTATTTCAGGCGCACAGCCACCAGAGGCATTGCTTGAAGCAATGGAGCAGGCGCTCTCAGGCTCTGCGGCTCAACCCGCTCTTTGACTCAAGTTGGCTTGCTAGGTCACTTCACAGCCAGCGTGGCAAGTGGTGGGGCGGCCGCAATCGCTGCGGTCGTCATGCCCCAGACCTTGGGCGTGTTCAGGAGTTCAAGTTTTTGAATCTTGCTGCCATTGGCTGGTACCGGCAGATTGACTGCCCATTGCAAAAAGCTTTCACTGTCTTTGGGGTCGGTGGCTTTAGCTTTCCATACATCGGGCTTCCACGATTCGCGCTGACTTCCTTGCAAAATTCTGTAGGCGGTTGTTCCGTCTTGGTAGGTGGCTTTGACGGTGAAATCACAACCACTGTTTTTGCAGTACCTGTCGTACTCCATCCACTTATTGTTGATTTGGTCGGGGTATATCTTTTGTAGAGAAACGCCATCCATCGGGTCAATTGTTGCAACAGAGTTGCCCGTATGCCGAATGGGGTTGAAAAACTGCGAGACGTCGGGCGTACCGGCCAAGCTGTGGGTGACGTAAACAAGGTCAAGCTGCTTGTTGAGCAGCACTGGGTGCTCGGAAAACAGCCCCCATTGGCCTGCATCTTTTGTGACCGGTTGATACGGCACCCAGGCTTGGGCTGCATCTAAACGCTCCAAGCCAGTGCCCGCCGCATTCAGCCGCGTTCTGCTATGCGCCCATTTCAGCATTTTTGCGCTGTTGAAGTCTGAATACAACGGAAACACCGCTTTAGGATCTTTTGCATCCTCGGCTGAGTGCATGGGGTCAAAACGGTAGCAACGCCCATTGGCGTCTTGTTGAAACGGTTGCCCGCCGCGCATGGCTCTTTTCACGTCGGTTGCGCTGCAGGTCGCGTAAAAAGAGTTTGGCGTAGTCAAAGGCGATCGAAAGTAGTTATTGGCTTGATCAAACCCCCAAGCGGATCCTTTTAGACTGCCTACCGCGTAGGGGTAAGTAGGCGGCGTTCCAAGCGCTGCTTCTGGTGAATGGCTCAAGCTCATGGCGTGTCCGCCCTCGTGCCACAGCAATCCTGGTGAAAAATCACCGACACCGACACCAGACCAGATGTACGCCACGCCACCCCAGTAGGCGTCACGCTCCTTTTTGCTGTTGAGCATCGTCACCCCGGCATAGTTGACCTTGTTCAACAAGCGATCACCAGACGCATTGTGAATCGTTGACGCGAAATCTAAAATATTCCTTCTGCGATCGTTGAACTTCAACTCTTCAGAAGAAAAAACCTTCGCGGCTGCCAAGCCTTTGTCTGGCGGCACGATAAAGTAACTCGATTCAAAAGAGCCAAGTGGGTGGTCAACGATTTTCGTGGTTGAAAACGGCATGCCTGCTGCGGCCTGGGCGCGATCGTTGTCGGTCATCCCCATCACGCTAGCGTGTTCCTTGGTGGCACCAAACAACGCCATGGGAAGCAACTGAAAAGTGACGTCCACCTCTGGGGCCACACTGATCGGTACAAAATCGGTGACGTCACGCGCACCATCGACCACGCGCACCACGAGCCCGAGTTGCACCCATTTACCCGGCACCACGGCTGACCACGCTTTTTTTGCATAGGGCTGCTCGCCCCCTTCTGATACAGGCAGTTTGTCAGGCGCTGCCAATGCAAGCTTGCCCAGCTGAACTTTTCCTTGCCAAACCTCAAGCTTGGGGGCAATCAAACTGCCGCTGGCCCCATGCGCCAAAACCAAGACGTCACGCGCGGCCACTGTTTTTAAGTCTCCAGCTTCTTCAAGTGGCCATGTCAAACCTTGCGGCGCAACCACATGCGTCTGTGCCACTTCCAAAGATACGGCTGCGCCTTGCGCTGAAGAGGCAGGCGTTTGACTGTCCGCCGTGTCACTGCCTGACTTCCCGCCGCAAGCACTGGCAACGATGGCGCCAATCAAGCAAACCAGTAAAAGCGGTTTGAATTTTGATTCGCTTTTCTCTGTTACCGAGGTACGGATGTTATGCGCGGGATGCCCAGCATCCCTTTTAGATGGGTTGATTTGAAGTGTTTTCATGGCGGTGTTTATCGCTACTATTTAAGAGGCCACGCCCAGACTGCTGCCGAAAGATCCACCTTTTTAGCGTTGCTATAGGCGGATCCCTCTGTATTGACATACAAGAATGCAGGCTGCTGTTGGAACTTAAAAGCATTGACTTGCGCGATAGCTTCTTTGGAGTATGTGATGCCCCATAAATCAAACGTCGGCCGCTGGTCACGTTCGCTCAGCAAGGAAAGCATAATGAGCATATGGTCGTTGCCATTAACTTCTGGCTTTTTCGCATAAGTCCCAAAGCCTAGTTTTTCACGGTTTGCGGCCCACGTTGCATCGGTTTGCGCATCAAACCAACGCTGATGTAAATACAGCATCGTGTAAGTACCCCAACCGCGCGCTTCTTTCTCAGCTTCTGTACCGCCTAGGCTGGCCTTGAGTTCGGAAAAATAATGAACCCACTGCACATAAAAAACCAGTCGCTCGAAAAGATCCCCGCCTTCGGCCCAGATGCGCTGATTAGCGCCTTCCACTTTGTTCGCCTCAGCTTGTGCCGCTTTTATTTTTTCAAAAACTGCTTCATACGGCAATCTTGCGCCAGGCGTTTTTTCTTTTCCTTCGACGTAAAGACGCCAGTTTCTATGCAGTGGGAAGATGTTGTTAGACACCTCCGTGCTAGAGCCGCCATAAATCTTAAAGTGCTGTGGTTGAAGGGTATGCCCGATCTCGTGAGATTCGCCCCAACCGCGCGGGCTAAATGGGAAATTCTGATCGTACGGGTTACCTGCCGTGCCATCGCCCGCGCGAGAATTAACATCAACGTTGGCATGTTGAATAAAGCCCGATCCACTTCTGGAATGCAGCTTATTGCTGGTGCAGTCCCAGCCGTACTTGGTGCAAATGGTTTGCACGTTGGCGGGTAAAGATTTGCCAGGAATGCTGTAGCCCGCAAACTCCTCTACATCATCGACCAAGTACAACTTGATTTCTTGAATGAATTTATCAATATCGTTTTTATAAACTTTCACTAAATCTTCAGTAAAGAGTTCAATTTTTGCATGCACTTCAAAGTTCGGCGCTTTAACTTCCACCCAATCATGGATGCCTAATTTGAGGGCAGCAGCAAATGCTGCACTGTCAAATTTTCCACCCGTGATATCTAAGAATGGGTGCTTGCCCGCGCCTTTGATGCGCAACTTGACCACTTGGTTAGGCGTGGCATCCGTGTACTCGAGCTGCATGAGCCCGCCGTAAGGGCTGGCAATGGTTAAGGGCTTGCCCACTTTCAGCGGCATGCGTGGTGTGCTCAGATGCTTTGGACGGGTATACGGGGCCTTGCCTTCGGCAATCCCTCCGCCCCAATACTTGGTGGAATCGGGGTGTTGAACGTTCATGAACAATGACAAATTAGCACTGCCACCCTCAAGCAGTTCAATCGTGAATGTTTTGCCTGGCACACCCAAACGGCCTATCGCAGTGAAGCCCTTGTTGCCGATGATATTGACTTCTACGTCTTCAGCCACCGCACTGACTGGAATGGACTGCGTGACTGGACGCATAAAGCGGCCCAGATCAGGATTGGTGATCGCCACCGGCCTAATGTACGGCACAAGATGATCTGCAATCACTGACTTTTTGTGCTCAACTGGCCCTTTGGTTTTATCAAGTGGGAATACACGCTGCTTGCGAACCATATCCGCCCAAAGCACCAAGGGTCGCAACAATTCAGTGTCGGATTGCTCGAAAAGATTCAGGCCTTTTTTTGTATAGGTATCGACACTATCCTTCAACAAATTCAGCGGCTCAATCAATTGTTTGTTCAGCCCAGGCACGTCATTGCATTTTTCGCGATTTTCGCATTGAGACCAGTCAAAATTCATTTCAAACTTATTAGCGGCGATGTCGTTGATCAAAGTACGAACAGCATCAAATTTTGCGAACGCTTGCTTGACCGCAGCGTCTGCACTGACACCAGCAGAAATTTTTTCGTTAACCCAATTGTTGCCGCCGTAGTTGGCAAAGCGTAAATCCAGGCCTCTTAACACTTGCTCTTGCCTGTCGTCTTCCCACCAAGCAGGATTATGAAGATACAGAATCGGAACGCCAGCAGCCATGGCATGGCGTACGCGTTGATCCAAGCCATCAGTACCATCCGCCCATTTCCCACCCAGCACTAATAGTTGAATGCCTTTCAAGCATGCTGTCTCGGTTAAAAAATCACATTTCACGACTTCAGGGGTGATGCCTATTTTCTTGAATCCAGCCAGATTCATATTGGTGTCGTAATTGCCTGCAAATACCATTTTCGGTTTCGCGGGAAGTGCCTTGTTAGCATCGTTATTCACCAGCCAAGACAGCACGCGTTGAAAAGATGACGCATAGCTTGTCATGACACCATCGTTGATACCACGCAGTAAATCGGCGCCGTAGGCAACACCTCGGCCTCCCTCTGTCACACTGATGCTCGCCAGCGTGTAGCCTTGGTCACCGACCAGCAGCGGCTGAGAATATTTGATATTTTCAGGGCCTATCATTGCGCTTGACTTGCCGGGAATGTACTCCGTGACTTTGTCGCCCATGATGCTCTTGAGGCGATCCGTTTGCTCGTTGAAGTGTTTTGACCACAGATAGTTGGCGTATTGAGCAACATGCAACGGGTCGTTCAGTGCAGTGGCATCGCCTGAATTTAACGCCGTTTTCAATGCATCGGTTGGGATCACTTCGGGCGCGAGATTGTTTGTGGCCAAAGGTGCTCCTGCATCCCCACTCTTATCTGCCCCACCTCCACCTCCACCACCGCATGCTGCAAGCAAGACGATAGAGGTCATCACAAGCAAATGTTGAATACCATTTGTACCTTGCCCACTCAAAAATACATGATTAGTTATTTTTTGCATCTTGCATCCTTTACTTATGATGCAAATATCGTAATTCGCTACAACTATTAAATCTTATGTATTACAGTGTTTTGCATACTTCTACAAAAAACGCATTTACTAACGAAAAATAGCAGACTCATAACGCGATCGCATGGCTTTGAAATATCAAAGGAGGAAAACTTTTTTAGACTTTTCTATCGGCATTTAGCACGGAAGCCGGCGTCCGGATTGCGCTAACCGCTATTTAAATAATAGCAAGTTAGAACCACGTATGTAACAACGTTTAAGAGCACGCATATGTTACAAAATTTACATCACATTTGGCCGCTAGAAGCAATTGCTCACCGGCAAGGGGCCGGCTCAGTCAGGGATTGGCACTGCTCTTGAGTTTGCCCGGCTATATTGCCGCCGACATTGTTGCCTCGCCCTCGGACCGTTCCTTGACGGGCATTGGCAAAGCAGGCACTTGCTTCGTTGTATTTCTTCCAAGCGGCTTCGCATTTCTCGCGTTCGGTGACGGGTTGACGCGTTACAAGCGCATCGGTTTCAGGCGTGACTATCGGCGCGCCTGAAATGCTTGTCGGCACCCGGGAAGAGACGATATTGCTACGCGTGTCGACTTTACGTGCATTGGAGCGGCGATCTTCGGGCACATCAGCGCTGTATTGCACCTTACCTTTGCTGTCGACCCAGCGATAAATCTCTCCAGTGTTAGCTGGCTTTTTTGTCACTGTGGTGCTCGCTACCGTGCTCGTGCTTGGAGTAGGCATCGCTGCCGTTGCTGTACTTGTTTGGGCCAGAACTACGCCGTGATGAAAGAGCCATGCAGCCAACAAGAATCGCAAAAATTTAGGCATGCTGAGGCACCAAGAAATCGCGGCTTATCTTCGCGCCCAGCGCATTAATGCGATCTAGGAATTGGGTGAGATAGGCGTGCAGGCCTGTGGCAAGAATTTCATCGATATGACCAAACTGCAAATCCGCGCGCAGTTTGCCAGCCGTGCGCTGGGTGTCTTTGGATTGCGCGTTGGCAACCAAATTTAAATTTTCCACCACAGCATTCAAACTTGCATGCAAGGAGCGCGGCATATCGGCGCGCAGCATGAGCAGCTCGGCCACGCGCTCGGGCGTGATCACATTGCGATAGACTTTGCGATAAATTTCAAAGGCCGAGACGCTACGCAAAATCGCACTCCAATGGTAAAAATCTAGCTCTTGATCTTTCTCATTGGCAGCGCCATAAAAATCGCTTTGTAGCGCATGAAATTTCACATCGAGCAATCGCGCGGTATTGTCTGCTCGCTCCAAAAATGTCCCTAAGCGAATGAAGTGCAAAGATTGATCCATCAGCATCGTGCCCACAGTGACGCCACGCGATAGATGGCTGCGGTATTTCACCCATTCAAAGAATTTGCCCGGATCTTGCTCAAAATCACCATCTTGGATTTTGCGTTTGAGCTCAAGCCAGGTTTGGTTAATCGTTTCCCACACCTCGGTGGTGAGCGTGCCGCGTACGGCTCGGGCATTTTCTCTCGCTTGCTTGATACAGCTGACGATAGACGATGAATTATTTTCATTCTTCACCATAAAGGCCATCACATCTTTGGCATTAACGCTACTTGCCCAAGTTTTGTAGCTATCTTCAAGCTCACTGATAGAAATGATGCCCTCCCAGCCCGCTTGCGCCACTGCGGCAGATTGCGGAAGTAGCGAAGTTTGGTAATTCACATCGAGCATACGTGCGGTATTCTCAGCGCGCTCTGTGTAGCGAGCCATCCAAAACAAATGATCGGCGGTGCGGCTTAACATGATTTACTCCTCCATGACCCAAGTATCTTTTGTACCCCCGCCCTGCGAAGAGTTCACGACCAAAGAGCCCTCTTTCAGAGCCACTCGCGTCAGGCCGCCCGGGGCGCATTGAACCGTCTTGCCCGAAAGTACGAAGGGGCGCAGATCAATGTGCCTTGGCGCTATGCCGCTGTCTACAAAGGTGGGGCATGTTGACAATGACAATGTCGGCTGCGCAATATAGTTACTGGGGTTGGCTACGAGCACACGGCGAAAATCTTCGATCTCCGCTTTCGTCGCCGCAGGTCCGACCAGCATCCCGTAGCCACCCGCACCATGCACTTCTTTAATGACCAACTCATGCATGTGATCGAGCACAAAGCTAAGCTCTTTCGGCTCGCGGCACATGTGTGTGGGCACGTTCGACAAAATTGGCTTCTCACCCAAGTAAAACTCAATCATCTTCGGCACATACGGATAGATTGATTTATCGTCTGCCACGCCTGTGCCCACAGCATTCGATATTGTCACGTTGCCAGCCTTGTAAGCTTCCATCAAGCCCGCGCAGCCCAAAGTGCTCTTGGGATGGAACACTTTTGGATCGAGGAAATCATCGTCCACACGACGGTAAATCACGTCGACTCGCTTTGGGCCTTGCGTGGTGCGCATATACACAAAGCTGTCTTTCACAAAAAGATCTTGCCCCTCCACCAGCTCAATGCCCATCTGCTGCGCCAAGAAGGCATGCTCAAAATATGCGCTGTTGTGCATCCCCGGCGTGAGCACCACGACGGTAGGCTCCTCAGACGCACCGGGCGCAACGCTGCGCAATGTCTCCAGCAACAAATCGGGATAATGCGTCACGGGAGCGACTTGATTTTGTACAAACAAATCAGGGAAAAGCCGCATCATCATCTTGCGGTTTTCCAGCATGTAGCTTACGCCGCTGGGCACGCGCAAATTGTCTTCCAGCACGTAATATTCACCATGGCCCTGTGCATCAGGCGCGCGCACGATATCGATGCCAGCTATGTGGCTGTAAATCTGGCGCGGCACATCAACGCCCACCATCTCAGGGCGAAACTGCGCATTGCGCAAGATTTGATCAGCCGGGATCACACCCGCTTTCAAAATCTCTTGCTTGTGATAGACATCGTGGATGAAGCGATTGAGCGCTGTGACGCGCTGGATCAAGCCCTTTTCCATGCTCGCCCACTCATGCGAAGGAATGATGCGCGGAATCAGATCAAACGGAATCAAGCGCTCTGCTCCCGCGCCATCTTCATCCTTCTCGCCATACACGGCAAAGGTGATACCCACGCGGCGAAACACCATCTCCGCTTCATCGCGCCGCGCCCGCATCACATCGCGGGGCTGCCGCGCAAGCCACTGGTCATACCGCGCGTAGTGAGGCCGCACACTGCTGGCAGTAGCCTGCATTTCATCAAATTTCAAAACTGCCATGAAACTCTCCTATACTACAGGATAGCAAGTTTCAAGCCAAGCGCACCTCGGGTAAGCGAGGGTGGCGCGCTGTTTGTTAAGGCACCGCAGTATGCACGCCTAAGCCGCTTGAATTGTTCAGCACTGGCGCAGGCGCCGCTTCCCATTGATCAGCCACGTTAAATACCGAGCTTGGATTGGGATCGCCTGAAGTGACGGTATTTTTGCGGCGCAAGGTTTGATCGAGTGTGCTCAATGCGCCAGCAATCCAAGCTGTACCCGGGTCAAAGCCCACTTGGCCCATGCGATCTATCACGATGCCTAATTTTTCAAGCGTGATGGCATCATCGCCATTGAAATTGGCTACCGCACTGGTGAAGGTTAAAGGTGAAGAAAAGGTCAGCGTTAAACCAGAATTAACGATGACCAAAGCTTGCCCGGCACCTAAACTGCCGCTAAGGGTAAGCACATTGGTCGCAGTGGTCGCGCCATTGTTGTAGGCTCTGACGACATAATTTGAAAGATTGACTGTTTGGGTTGTCGGATTGTAAATTTCTAGTGCTTTGTTGTTGCCCGAGCCCTCAAGGTATTCACTAAAAAATAGCTCTCGCTCAACACTGACCACTGGCGCATCAGCAACCACGACTGCGCTAGAAAATGTGGCTGACTGTGAACTTGAGTTCAGTATGCTGATGGTGACGGTGTAGGTGCCGCTGGTTGCATAGCTGTGCGTGAGGCTTTGCGGCGTGGTCACCGTGGTAAACGTATTCAAAGTGTTGTCGCCCCAATGAACGCTGAGCGACACAAAACTGGCAGAGCCGCCAGGCAAGGCATCCGTGATCGTGATGCCATAGGGCACGCTAGCTTGGCCGGTTGGCGCGATCACTGCGCCGAGAATCGGCAAATTCACGGGCGCATCTGCATTCAATGTCAGCCCCAAGATCACAGGATCGTGATCTGAGGCACGGTAAGGGGTGGCGGCATAGCGGTCGTCCGGCTTGAATTCGGTGTTGTAGTCAATCACGTTCGGTTCATCAGAATTGATATGCCATACGCCTACCCCAGTGACTTGAGCGCGCATAGAGCTTGATGCATAGCCATGATCCAGCGCGCCTGTCTCGCCGCCGAATACATAGGTGTAGCGCTCATTCGTTGGCATGCGTTTGAGCAGACTTTCAAAACCTGCTGTTTCCAACACCTTGGTAGGATCTTCATTCAAGTAGCTGTTGATATCGCCCATCAGGAGCACATCGCTCTCTCCTTGCGCTTGGAGCTTGCTGGCGAAACTGTTTAAAGCTTGCGATTGCACAGTGCGCGCCAGATTCCAACAGCCCTGGCCAGCTTCAATATCACCGCTTGTCGGGCATGAGCCTTTGCTCTTGAAGTGATTGACGACAAACCAGAATCCACCATCATTGGCCAGCGAGGCAAAGCGTTGTGCAAGAGGTGGCCTGCCACTGGCCGTGGTGTAGTTGATCAGATCAGCCCCTGTGGGCAGCACGACACTGCCTAAGCGCTTGACCTTGGCGGGCTTGTAGAGAATATCCACCTTGATGACATCTGTGCCGAATTGGCCACTGTTGACCGCAGCGTAAGTGCCCGCACCCATTTTGGCGTTCAGCGCAGTCACCAGATTTTGCGTGGCAACATCGTTATTGTTTTCAATCTCCATCAAGCCGAGCACATCTGCATCTAGGCCAGCGATGGCCTCTACTATTTTCGCTTGCTGACGCGCAAACTCTGCTGCATTGTTCGCGCCTCTTGAGCCAAATGTGGTGAAGTAATTCAACACATTGAAACTCGCAACTTTCAAATTGCCGGCGACGACTGGCGCTGCGCTAGGGCGAACGTTAGTGCTGACGAATACTGGCGCCACGACTGGATGGATGCGGTATGCGCCAAAATTGTGACTGAGCACGCCCGTGAGATTTTGAGTTGCATCCCCGATACGGCGTGTGCCTGTCGTCCCAAGCGCGCTGAGGTAGGGAATCTGCACGGGATTTTGGATGCTTGCGCCATCATCCAAGACGATACGAGACAGTAGATTTTGCGCATGGGTGGCGGCCGCATTGCCATTGTTGGGGTGGAACTGCCGTCCGTTCAAAGACAAAACCATCTGCCCGAATCGCCCCAATTCAAATAGCTCTGTGACCGCCAGCGTTTGCGTGAATTGCACCAGCATGCCTTCATAGCGCTCTAGCTGGGTAGAAGTCGTCAACGGTAGAGAAATTTGCGCTGGCGGCAGCATCACGCCACTGCCACAAATATTGACCGTGACCGTGCCGGAGAGCTGAGTGACGCTGTCTATTGCACCGCCAAATTCTGCGACCAAGCCTTCGACTTGCACATAATCGCCCGCTTTAACTATCGGCGCGTTGGGAGCAAAGACAAACAAACCTTCCGAGGTGAGTGGATCATCATCTGGCACAGGCTGTTGGATGAAAAAACCATTGAGTTGAGTGACAGTTGTAGGCGTCGTCGAATTTTGAAAAGAGCCAACGACCACGCCACGCACCGTCACAGTTTGAGATTGCAACGCACTGATGCTCTGCGTGCCTTGTACGCTGGTGATACTGGTCAAAGGTGCATAGGTACTCACCGAAGCTGTGCAACTGGGTAACTGTAATGGCACGGCGGGCGGTAGGCCACTGACTCCTCCATTCAGAGGATCCAAATCACCGCCACAAGCTACGAGCACAATCAAAGCGCTGACACACATACACAACCGCGATGCGCGATCTAACAAGCTGCCTCGTGAAAGATGTGTCATAAGCACTCCTGAAGATTGTTGATTCTTCATAATGTAGACATCCGACAAGGCAGCGGCGTGTCAATGCGTAAGCTTCTGTGTGTTGTATGTCGTCGTTGTGGCAGTTACATCGTCGTTTTCATGACGGCAGGCGATGATGCCAGTAGCGCTTGTGAGTATCTCGCTGGCAGCTCACTGTTTGTGGGTGATTGCTACTCCAAAAGGCGGAGCCGCATTGAGGAGATGCAATCACTTGGATATGTCTTTCTTGGTATCTAGCCATCACCTCGGGCACTGGATGCTGGAAGCGGTTGCGATAACCGGCTTGCACCAAGGCGATTCGCGGCTTAACGGCATCTAGGAATTGCGGTGTGGAGGATGTTTTGCTGCCGTGATGAGGCACGAGTAGCACATCTGCTTTGAGGGGGGCTTTTTCAGAGACGAGGCGCTGCTCTTGCGCAGCTTCTAAATCACCGACGAGCAAGGCGGTTTGATCACCGTTGCTGATGCGCAGCACGCAGCTCATCGCGTTTGGTTTTTGTCGAAATTCATAGTCACCCGGTTGTGGGTGGAGGATTTCAAAATCTACACCGTCCCAACGCCAGCGCTGCCCACTGGCGCAGCGCTCGGCTTTGCGAAGCTGCTGCAGCTCATGCTCAGTCTCAATCGAACTCATGAGCCGGGCTTGAGGCTGCATTTTTAGCACAGCCGCTGCGCCGCCAATGTGATCGGCATCTCGGTGCGACACCATCAGCACATCCAGCTTTTCGCCAAGCGCACGCAGCAGCGGCACAAGAGTGCGCTGGCCGGCATCGCTTTCTCGCGAGAAGCGTGGCCCTGCGTCGTAGAGCAAACTGTGATTAGCGGTTTGCACAAGGATGGCATTGCCTTGGCCGATGTCTGCCCCGAGCAGTGCAAACTCGCCGTGCGCGGGGCGTGGTGGGCTCACAAGCAGCATGGGTAGGATCATCACAGCTCCCGCAAAGCGTAGCGCCATGGGTAGCCTGATAACCAATAAAACAGCACCTAATAGGGCGATAGCCGGCAAGAAACCTGCGCTGGATGCTACGGAAAATGTAGCAAACGGAAACTGCGCGAGCCAACCCAACAATGCTCCTAGCAGCTGCACACTCAGCGCCGCCAATCCCCAAGCAGGCGGCGCGAGCACGCCGAGCATCGCCAGCGGCGTGATCACGAGCGTGACCCATGGAATCGCCAGCGCGTTGGCCAGCATGCCGACAGTGGAGACTTGATTGAACAGTAGCAAGCTCAAAGGAGCTAAAGCCAACGTGATGATCCACTGCTCTCGCAGCATGCTGATCAAACGTGTGCGCAGGGTATTGCGTTGTTCATAACTTTTTCCCGCATCGGTAGCAAACAAAATCCCCACGGCCACAAAGCTGAGCCAAAAACCTGCCGAGAGCAGCGCCCAAGGATCAAGCGCGACGATCAGCGCCAGCACCAGCAGCCATACCAGCGGCCAAGGCCAATGCTTGCCGGAGAGTTTGAGACATGCCGCAGCGCACAGCATCCAGATCGTGCGCTGCGCAGGAATGCCCCAGCCTGCGAACAGGGCATAGGCCATCGCAAGCAACACACCCCCGATCAAAGCAGCATGCTGGGCAGGAAACGCCGAGGTGAGCCGCATGCTACGCCTCCACAGGCTTCCAATAAGAAGCGCCGCGCCCCAAGCAAACATCGTGATGTGCAATCCGGAAATACTCATCAGATGCGCCACACCCGTTGCTCGGTAAACATCCCAATCTGCACGATCAATTGCTGCTTGATCGCCCACCGCGAGCGCCGCAATCACGCCGGCGAGCTGAGGGCTACTGACTTTGTCAAAAATCGCGTCGCGCACTTTTTGACGAGCGGCTTCCAACGGGTGCTGCCACGTATCGCCGATCTTCATGGGTTGGTCACCACGCGCTGCTTCTCGCGGCGTGGCTCGCACATAGCCAGTGGCTTGCATGCCTTGCTCCCAAAGCCAAAGCTCGTAATCGAAGCCATGTGGGTTCAAATTTCCATGCGGGGCTTTGAGCCGGGCCACGAGCTGCCAGCGCTCGCCGGCTTTGATATCACCACTGCTCGCGCTCAGCTCTGCAAACGGCACAGAAGCCGCGTCTTCAGACAGGCGCGGCAAGCTGCGATACCAAGCCAGCTGAATGCGCGAAGGCAAAATCACTGGTTTAAGCTTGCCATCTTGCCCATCTTGCAATAGCTGCGCAGACTCCACGTTTATTTGAAATCGAATGCCTGATTCATCGCGCTGCGGCATCGCCGCGATGACACCTGTGATGCGAATATCCATACCCTCTAAGCGACTATCGAGTGCATTGCTTGCATAGTGCGCAGCACGAAAGCCCGTTTGAGCAAATCCAAAAACTACTCCCCCCAAACACAGCATTAACAATCTAGTGAGCGCATGGATGCGCCTTATCTCGGCGCTTGCTGTATTGGCAAATACTATGAATTTGATAGCAGTCCACGCAATGAATATGCCGGCTACTAGCGAAAAAAGACCATAAATCCAACCCGGAAACAGCGCCCGCTGCTGCAACTGCACAGCGCAGCCGATCACAAAGGCGAGTAACGGCAACGAAAAAGAGAGCATAGCGGGCGTTAGGTGTTGTGATGTTCCGCTACGATGCGGTACTGGTTTTATCTCATCTTATCTAACGGAGCAACCCTCATGAGCGTATACGACAAACTCAAAGAACTTGGCATTGAATTGCCTCCCGTAGCAGCGCCCGCTGCGGCGTACGTGCCTTTCGTGCAAACTGGCAACCTCATTTTCGTCTCGGGCCAGATTGCCGGGAAAGAGGGTGGCGTATGGGTCGGCCAGCTTGGTAAAAATGTGACGACGGAAGAAGGCAAGCTCGCTGCGAGGAGCTGCGCGATCAAGCTTATGGCAGCTTTGCATGCCGCAACGGGTGATCTGGGCAAAATCAAGCGCATTGTCAAAGTGATGAGCTTGGTCAATTCCACACCAGATTTCACCGAACAGCACATCGTCACCAATGGCTGCTCTGAGCTTCTCGGCCAAGTCTTTGGCGCTCAAGTGGGCGCTCATGCCCGCAGCGCTTTTGGTGTTGCACAGATTCCGTTGGGCGCATGCGTCGAAATTGAACTCATCGCTGAACTGGCCTGATGTTTTTTCACCATAGCGCGATGAATTGAACATTGCGCTCGTTAATTCAAAGGACTACGTTTTTAAAGACGAAAGCGCTTCCGTTTTGTAAGTTACAAAATATTAAGTCGATTTTGGGGTAAACGGTAAATAAACACTTTTTACAAATATTAACTTACTTCATAATTAAAAGCCTTACACAAGCATTGTTGCGCGGGATTGAGATATGTCTTTGATGACTACACAAGAATTGATGCTCTTAGGGCAATACGTGGTTGAGCGTACCGATCGCGGCAACCAGCTCATCAAGCACGACCCCCGTCAAATGCCCCGCCGCCTACGCGTCTTGCTGTTGGCTATTGATGGCGGGCATAACGTCAGCCTTTACACGCAAACACTCAAAGGCTTTGGCAACGTCAGTGAACTGCTAGTTGAGCTGGTGAACTTGGGCATGGCGCGCTTGGTTGAGCCGATGCTTGCTCAGCAACAAAGAGAGTCGGGGCGCAGTGATACTTATCGTGCGCTAGACAACCTGCTCGATGATTCTCGCTACGACAGCGAATCTGCTGCTGATGTGTTTTATGGCAAAACCACGCCCGGCAGCTTCGATGAGATGGTGCGCGTAGCGCAAATTGAAAAGCCTCAATTCAAACCGCCTGTGAGTTATGCCCCAGCACCGGTGTCAGCAGACGCTCAAAAGGCTCAACTCGAGAGTTTGTTCAGTCTGCTGGATTCAGCGCGCGGCGAGCGAGCTCATCTTAAGCAGCAAATAGCGAAATTACAGCGCGTCAAAGAAGCAGCTTTGCGATTGAACAATGAAAATCACAAGCTGCAAAACTGGGTGTATGGCCTAGGGATCACTTGTGCAATATTGATCGCTGGCTTAGTGCTCTTGATTTTTAGGCGCTGATCGCTTGCAACCGCTATTCAATCCTTATCACACCCGTGGGCTTAAAGCCCAAATCTGCTGCTTTTCCTTTGCGAGCTCTTGCGCTGCGGGCATTATTCAAGCTGCGGATTTCTAGCTGCTCTTCGCGCTCTTTGCCGCCCCGGCCGATGCCGAAAATTTTGATGCTGCGGCTATACGCTGCAGCGCCAGCCAGCGTGTCTTTCGCGTCCAGATCAATCAGCATCAGGCCGCGCCCGCCCCCTAGCATGGCTTTGAGCTCGGTGATTTCAAAGGTCAAAATACGGCCGCCAGTAGATGCGCAGGCCACATGTGTGGATGCTATTAATTTAGGAGCACTATGCGCATATTCTATGCCGGCAACTGCCGTATTTTGCATAAGAATATCGAGTGGGGAAGGCTTGCAGACCGTCTCACCTGTTTGCACGCTGATAAACGCTTTACCGGCCTTTTGGCGGGAGATCATGTGCTCTACATTGGCAATAAAACCGTAGCCGCCACTGCTGCTCAGCAAAAGCTGGGCGCTGGCTGCGCCTGCGAAATAGTGCAGGAGTTGCGTACCGCTTTCTAGCTCAATCAGTGTTGTCACTGGCTGACCATCGCCACGCGCGCCAGGTAGGAGGGAAACATTCACGCTATACACCCGGCCATTGCTGCCGAAAGCGAGCAGCGTATCCACTGTGCGGCATTCAAACGTGTCATACAAACCATCACCGGCTTTGAAAGCGAAGCTGCTCCGCTCGTGGCCATGGCCTGTGCGCGCGCGCACCCAGCCTTTGGCGGAGACAACGACGGTGACGGCTTCGTCAATGATTTTGATCTCGGCTACTGATTTTTTCTCAGCTTGAATCAGCGTGCGGCGCGGATCTTTAGCGGGATCACCGAAAGTTTTGGTATCTTGCTCGATCTCTTTGATCATCAAGCGGCGCAGCGTAGCGGGCGAATTGATAATTTCTTCTAGCTTGCCTTGCTCTGCTTTTAATTCACTCAGCTCTTGCTCGATCTTGATGGCTTCCAGCCTTGCGAGCTGGCGCAGGCGGATTTCTAAAATATCTTCGGCCTGCCGGTCGGTCAGTTTGAAGCGTGCGATCAATGCAGCTTTTGGCTCATCGCTTTGGCGAATGATGGCGATCACTTCGTCAATATTGAGCAAAACGATCTGGCGGCCTTCCAAAATATGAATACGCTCCAGCACTTTTTCCAAACGATGGCGCGAGCGCCGCTCAATCGTGGTGGCGCGGAATTCGATCCACTCTTCTAGCATCAGCCGCAAGCTTTTCAGCATCGGGCGGCCATCAAGACCAATCGAAGTCAGGTTGATGGGGCAACTGCTCTCCAGCGACGTGTGCGCAAGTAGCGCAGTGATCAACTCCTGCTGGCCGATCTTGCTCGTCTTCGGCTCAAACACGAGGCGCACATGCGCATCTTTGTTGCTCTCATCGCGCGCCACATCCAAAAGCGCGAGCATGCTAGCCTTGAGCTGCGTTTGATCTGAGCTGAGCGCTTTCTTGCCGGTTTTAACCTTTGGATTGGTGATTTCTTCAATCTCTTCCAGCACCTTGGCTGTGCTCACACCCTGCGGCAGCTCGGTAACGACGAGCTGCCATTGGCCGCGCGCCAGCTCTTCAATCTTCCAGCGTGCGCGGATTTTGAGCGAGCCGCGCCCTGTGCGATAGGCATCGGCAATGTCTGATGCGGGGCTGATGATCTGGCCGCCATTGGCGAAATCGGGGCCGGGCACGAGCGTGAAAAGCTCTTCATCGCTCAGCTTTGCATTCTTAATGAGCGCCACGGTAGCCTGCGCAATTTCAGACAAGTTGTGGCTGGGAATTTCTGTCGCCAAACCCACCGCGATACCGCTGGCGCCATTGAGCAAATCAAACGGCAAACGAGCGGGCAAGAGGCGCGGCTCAGTCTCTGAGCCATCGTAGTTGGGCGCGAAATCTACCGTGCCCATATCGAGCTCATCTGTTAGCAGCGTGGCGATTTTTGAAAGTCGAGCTTCGGTGTAGCGCATTGCGGCGGCGCTGTCGCCATCGCGCGAGCCAAAATTGCCCTGCCCATCGACCAGCGGATAGCGCTGCGAAAACCCTTGCGCCATGCGCACCATCGCGTCGTAAGCGGCGCTGTCGCCATGCGGATGGTATTTGCCTAATACATCGCCAACTACGCGAGCTGATTTCACAGGTTTCGCACCATTGACGCCATTGCTGCCGCCAAAACTTAAGCCCATCCGATGCATCGAGTAAATGATTCGCCGCTGCACCGGCTTTTGGCCATCGCATACATCCGGCAGAGCGCGGCCTTTGACGACGCTAAGCGCGTATTCGAGGTAGGCGCGCTGGGCGTAAGCTGCGAGATTGAGACCGGTATCTTCCGAGTCTGAGCGACTTAATTTTTCTGAATCAATGGTCATAACACTATTTTGAATCGAACAAGGTTTTGAGCAACAGAAATGGTTTAGCGTTTGCATCTTGCAAATGCTCTACCCACTTCGTTTGTAGCTGGGTTAGCCAAGCCGTGATATCTTGGCTGCCAGCAGGTAGGCGTGCGCCCAAAATACGCATCTTCATGCTTTCAGCGCCTGCATGAGGACGCTGCAAACGCAGACTCGCTGCTACTATTTTTGAAGAGACTTCCTTCAGATACTCAGGGCTATTCATGCCATCAATCAAGACCGCAAAAGTACTGTGGCTCATGCGGCAAATGGCATCCTGACTTCGTGCGGTGCGACGTACAAGCTCAGAGGTCATCAACACGCCCAACTCCGGATTGTTTGGCGATACAGATTTAGAAAATGCACCATGATTCGTGTTGGACACCATCAACACTGCAGCCTCATATGCCAGTAATGTTGAGCGCTCGGCAGATTGCTGCACAGCAAGAGCAAAAGCCTTCGGAGTCATGCAACCAGTTAAAGGATCAACCATTTCGTAAGAGCCAGCCCGTAGAGTTGATTCGCTCAACAACCTACTTCGCCAAACCAAACTAATATAAGTGGCAAAGCAATACAGACAGATGTGCAAAGACATCCAGATGGTGTGGGCTTGCGGCTTTGTCCAGCCCGTCAAGCTCACGAGCACAGATTGCACCCAAGGAAACAAAACGAAGCCAGCAAACATAAACACCAATCCAGCGACCATCCATACAAACCATGGCAAGGACCGCCGCCACATGCGATTGATCGACCATACCGAGGCCATCAACCAACACAGTCCGTATATCTGAATGATCAAGTCGTACCAGAGCCCAGGCATTGCCAAAAAGGCGTCATAAAAGGCAAGCAAGACACCCCAAGCGCTGACTGCAGCCAACACAAGCGAAGGACGCCGAAGTGCGCCGCGCCGGCCAGCCGCCATGATCAAAATCACATGTGAAAACACCAAACCAAGCTCGTGAAATGCCAACGCCTTACTTAACTGAAGACTGAGGATTCCCAGTAGCGCAGCGCCTGCTAAAACTGCTAATGATGGCTCTCGATAGGTCGCACTGATCAATAAAGACAACAAGAAAATGACAGACAGCACGCCTAACAACATGCCGGATATCCATGAATAATCAGCGCTCATCTTTCGCCTCACCTCTTGCTTCAGAGCCAATGACCGAGCGCTCAGGCATGCTTTGTAGGGGTCTCACCATGTTGCCTCTGCCACTGATTTGACCCAGCTCAGAACTTGAGCTGTTTGGCCCATTCGCAAACTCCATGCGTACTCGCCCCGGTTGCGTTGGCGTCCCACTGCGTTGATCTTGCCGCTGCATCAATGCCAAAGGTGGTTTGAGCTGGTTATAGATCTGCATCACCGTAACGACGTAATTTTGGGTTTCTTTGAATGGTGGAATCTTGTTGCCATAGCGCTGCACCGCGCCTTCACCTGCGTTGTAGGCCGCCAGTGCTAGCTCCAATCTGCCGGGAAACATGTTGATCAGATCGCGCAGGTAGCGCGTACCGGCCTTGATATTGGTTTTCGGATCAGTGAGCTTTTTCTCAATCGGCGTTTTGGCATCGCCACTCACGCCGTAGCGCTGCGCGGTGGGCGGCATGAGTTGCATCAGGCCCACTGCTCCCTTGGGGCTCACCGCACTCGCATCAAAGCCGCTCTCGGTAGCGATCAAAGCTTGCAGTAATTCAAAATCCACGTTGTGCGCAGTGGATGCTTCTCGCATGTGATGCTTCACTGCTTTGAAATTTGGCGAAACTTCAAAAAAGGCTAATAATTTGGTTTGCCTCGCCGGCAAGGCCACAGGCCTAGGCGTCGCGATCTCTGGCTGAGGTTTTGCAGCACTGACTACACCATCGCGCGTATCAAAACCCGTATTACCTCTGAAAAACAACTCATAGCGATCATCCAGCTTCTCCGCCGCAAAATGCGCCACGCCCTTAGCATCGATATAGCCCCACACATCGGCATGCGCAGCTGTGGAGATCGCGAGCATGCTCAATGTCATCAGTATGGATCCACAAGCCAACAACGACTTCAGCTTCCAATTTAATAGCAGTCTGGGCAATAAGTACGCCGGCAATATGCCATTTTTTATAGTAAACAACATCAAAATGTAGCCTCTAGCCCTTCCAAGCCGGTTACTCGACGTGCATCAAATTCTGTGCGCAGCATGGAGAGCACATGCAGCGAATCAAAATCCGCGCTCGCCTGTGAGCCGCGCCCTGAAGGCAAACTACTCGCGCGCTGCTCTAAGCGAACTGCCTCGCGCAGCGTACCTTCCATGACAAAACCCTCAGAGTCATACAAAGCCTTCGCCCGCACATTGCGCGATTTCACATCCAGCCAAAAGCGATGCGCCCCCAAATCATCAAACGCCACGCGCTTGGCCACTCGCAGCGCAGCACGCCCCAACCCCTGCCCTTTGGACTGAATCACCATGCGCTTGAGCTCAATCGACTGATGCGGATTGCGACAGCCAATCAGAATTAAAAACCCCACGGCCTCCAAGCCAGAGCCGCCTTCCACAATAAAGTGCCGCATATCTGGAAACCGAATGGAAGCCTCATGTTGCGTCCGCTCCCATGGCGTGATAAACGGTAAGTTTTCCGCATCCTGCTCCAATGAGAGCACGAAAGCGATGTCGCTGGCAAGCGTGGGGCGAAGGCGGATGCGAGGGGCTTGAGTCATAAAAATCACTCTCCTGCCTGCTTGATACCCAACTCCAACTCACGCCGCAAGCTCTCACGATCTGGCAGGTAGAGCTGATACTTTTGCACAAAGAGTTGGCTGTTCATGTTGTAAGTAGCATATTCGACCAGCAATTCATCTTTGTTGCGGCTCAGGATAATACCGATCGGCGGATTGTCGCCTTCAATGTTTTCCTCTTTCGCGAAATAGCCAAGATACATATTCATCTGGCCGATATCGTGATGTTGCACATCGCCCAGCTTGAGGTCAATCAACACGAAGCAGCGCAAGATGCGGTGATAGAAAACCAGATCGACTTTGTAATGCGTATTGTCCAGCGTGATGCGGTATTGCCGCCCCACAAATGTGAAACCTTTTCCAAGCTCCAACATGAAGCTTTGGAGGTGATCACACAAGACCGTTTCGAGTTGCGTTTCTGAAATATGTGTGGCTTCGGGAATTTTGAGGAATTCAAAGACGTAAGGCTCCCGCAGCAAATCGCTGGGTTGCTCGATCAGTTGACCTTGAGCCGCCAGCTTCTGGATGCCTTGCTTGTCTTTGCTAGCCGCAAGCCTCAAAAACAACAAAGATTCTTTCTGTCGCACCAGCTCACGAACCGACCAACGCTCCGCAAAGCTCTGCTTTTCGTAGAAACTCCTCTCTAACGGATCATCGAGCTTGAGTAGCTCCACAACATGTGACCAGCTCAATAAGTGCGACAGCGTCGCACCTATTGGATAGGCCACATAGAACTGGCGAATACGAATAAGATTGCTGCGGCTAAATCCCTTGCCATGATGCAAGATCAGGTCGCGGGACAGACGATCCAGCAAACCTGACCCGTAATCTGCCCTTTCTTGCCCTGCCTGCTCAAATTCAATAATGTGCTGCCCAATCTTCCAGTAGGTATCGATCAACTGTGCATTGACAGCTTGAACGGCACGCCCCTGCCCTAAGAGTAAAGTGGCCGAGATTTGGCCGACCAGACCTGCGTAGCCTGTGGAGCCAAGGACGGGCTTGACCAAGCTAGCCATCAAACATCCACCTCCACCGAATCCCCATGCAGCTCCATCAGCTCTCTGCGGGCCGCAGCTTCGCCTTTGCCCATCAGTTGGTTGAAGCTATTGCCCGTTTGCGCAAAATCGAGGTTGCCATATTGAATCGGGAGCAACCGGCGGGTGTCAGGATTGAGCGTCGTTTCCCACAGTTGCTCGGCATTCATTTCCCCTAAGCCTTTGAAGCGGCTGATCGTCCACTTGCCCTCGGCCACACCTTCTTTGCGAAGCTTGTCGAGGATCGCGGTGAGCTCGCCAGCATCTAGTGCATACACCTTACCAGCGGATTTTTTGCCACGCGCTGGCGTATCTACGCGAAATAGCGGCGGGCGTGCAACATACAAGTTGCCCGATTCGATCAGCTTGGGGAAATGCTTGAAAAACAGCGTCAGCAGGAGGACTTGAATGTGTGAGCCGTCCACATCCGCGTCACTCAAAATACAAATCTTGCCGTAGCGCAGGCCGCTCATATCCGGCGAATCATCGGGGCCATGCGGATCCACGCCAATCGCCACCGAAATATCGTGAATCTCGGTGTTGGCAAACAGGCGATCACGCTCCACTTCCCACGTATTGAGCACTTTCCCACGCAGCGGCAAAATCGCCTGCGTCTCTTTATCGCGCCCCATCTTGGCTGAGCCGCCAGCAGAATCGCCCTCGACCAAGAACACTTCGTTATGCGCCAAATCTTTGCTCTCGCAATCGGTGAGCTTGCCCGGCAACACCGCCACCCCGGAGCCTTTGCGCTTTTCTACTTTTTGCCCCGCGCGCTGGCGAGTTTGCGCCGCTTTGATGGCCAGCTCAGCCAATCTTTTACCGTAATCCACATGTTGATTAAGCCAAAGCTCCATCGCCGGGCGCACGTAGCTGGAAACAAGCCGCACCGCATCACGAGAATTGAGCCGCTCCTTGATCTGCCCTTGAAACTGCGGATCTAGCACCTTCGCACTCAGCACGTAGGATGCCCGTGCAAACACATCTTCCGGCATCAGCTTCACACCTTTGGGGAGCAGCGAATGCAAATCCACAAAGCTCTTCACGGCCGTAAACAATCCATCTCGCAGCCCACTGTCATGCGAGCCGCCCGCACTCGTCGGAATCAAATTCACATAGCTCTCTCGAACGGCATTGCCCTCTTCGGTAAAAGCCACACACCAAGCCGCGCCCTCGCCCTCGGCAAAGGTATCGTTATTTTCCGCAAAGCCTTCGCCCTCCCAAAGCGGAATCACGGCATCAGCCGGCAAACTTTGCTCCAAGTAATCGCGCAGGCCGCCTTTGTATTGCCAACTTTGCGTGTCTTTTTTCTTCTCATCGACGAGCGAGACCGTCACGCCGGGCATGAGCACAGCCTTGCTGCGCAGCAAATGCACCAGCTCGGCATGCGGCAGCACCGCGCTTTCAAAATACTTCGCATCCGGCCAAGCGCGCACGGAAGTGCCGTTTCTGCGATCCCCTTCAATCTGCTTGCGCAGATGCAGCTTCTCAATCACATCACCGCCAGAGAACACGAGCTTCGCCACCATGCCCTCACGATGGCTCGTGACTTCCAGCCGCTTAGCCAGCGCATTCGTCACGCTCACGCCCACGCCATGCAAGCCGCCCGAGAAGCTGTAAGCGCCGCCCTTGCCTTTGTCAAACTTGCCGCCCGCATGCAGCCGCGTAAACACAATCTCCAGCACCGCCACTTTTTCTTCAGGGTGCATGCCAAACGGAATGCCGCGCCCATCGTCATGCACGCTCACCGAACCATCTGAGTGCAGCTCCACCTTGAGCCGTTTGCCATGCCCAGCCAGCGCCTCATCCGCCGAGTTATCCAGCACCTCTTGAATAATGTGTAGCGGATTATCAGTGCGCGTATACATGCCCGGCCGCTGCTTGACGGGCTCCAGCCCCTTGAGCACACGGATCGAGCCTTCGGAATATTGAGTAGGTAACTTGTCTGCCATGAGAGCGATTGTAGTGGCTAGACAATCAAAAACTGGCTAAAAAAACAGCGTTATGGTTTAATGTCCGTTAAATTGGCTCTTTATCTATTCTGGTTGAGACTATTCAATTAACACTTTTGAGGACGCAATATGGCAATCTTTGGTATCGAGAAAAAAGAACTAGACGACCTAAAGCAAAGCCTCAACCAAAGATTTTTGGCAGTATCAGAGCAGATAGCCAAGTTGCAGCAAGCAGTTGACAGTAAGGTTACAGAATCCGAGGAAACTGCTAAGGCAGCAGCAACTAGTGCTGTACAGAATCAAGAACGCGTGCAAGAAATCGTCGCGCAAGTATCGGGCGTTACAAAAGAAATTGAAGTTCTCAAGAGTGCAATCGAGCAAGAATTTACTGCAATAGGAAAAATAAGTGAAAAAGCTATTGGTTTTGAGGAAACACTTCAAGCACAATTAAGTAACAGTAAGAGTGGCTACGACGGGTTTCTTGCACAGCAAGAAAAAATTGATTCTGAAATCGCTGATTTGTCGAAAAAAATAGAAACAGCTAATAGTTATGTTCAGACTGCTGAGGCTCTACCAAATTCGCTCAGTGAAGTACAAAAGAGCCTAGCAGAGGCAAAAAATTCGTACGAAACAATAAAAAATACTCTTTCCCACGCCGTAAGCAGGAAAAGTGAAATTGATGATTTGCACAAGAAAATACTTGGCGAGAATCTTGTCGACGAAGAGGGAAAAACTGAACACATTAATGGAATTAAAGACGATTTAGAAAAAGCTTACCACTTGCTATCAGAGAATGCTATAAATCTCAATGAGAGCATAAAATCCGCCACAGAGAAAGCCATCGTGGCAAATGATGTAACTCTTGAGAAAATCAAACTACAGTACGATGATCTATTGAAGTCCGCTGGTGATCGTTACACAGCAGTGAATGCGCAGTTAACAGGACTTCTGCCCGGTGCGATGGCCGAAGGGTTAAGTGCAGCATACGAGAAGAAAAAAGTGGATGAAGAGAACTCTCTATTGCGGTACGAGGTAAATTTCAAAAATGCCATCACAGGTCTTGTTTTTATTTCGCTCATTCCTTTGGCTGTTGATCTTTACTTATTAGTTGGTCTTAACAAAGATTTAGTGCAAGTCATCAAAGATACCCCGAGCTTGATTGTTGCAATACTGCCGCTTTACTTCCCTGTACTCTGGTTAGCTTATTCAGCAAACAAGAGGCTGAATCTATCGAAACGACTCATAGAAGAATACACACATAAATTAGTTTTGGGTAAAACATTCTCGGGACTATCCAATCAAATTGAAACGCTGTCTCACCAAGATGAAATCAAAGATGAGCTAAGGACACGACTTTTGTTCAACGTTCTGCAAGTTAGTGCAGAAAACCCCGGCAAACTCATCACCAATTACAACAAAACGGATCACCCATTAATGGAAGCATTGGAAAACAGCTCGAAGCTTTCAGACTCGGTTGAACGACTTGCCAAGATTCCAGGCTTTTCAGCTCTCGCTCGAAAGCTTGCAGATAAAAATGACCTTTTGTTGAAAACCCAAGCAGACAAAGTGGTTCACGGTATGAATTCGCAAGCTGCTTTTGATAACTCAATATCTACGCAAACTGCTAAAACCGATAATTCTCCCTCATGAAAAACGCTATCGCACTTAGAGTCTTTCAATAGCAATTTTCCTGAATCGATTACTACTATTTCAATAGCATTCCGCGCATTATTTATGCCGGCTACATGCCGATTTCTTTTAATAAATATCGCTGACTGCCCATGCACGCAGCACATGAATTTCATCTCAACTATTCGCCGTTACCCAACACCTGCGCAGCCCATACAGGCAGCGGCTCATGCAGCACCTGCGTGCGCGCGCCTTCGCAAGCGGCGATCAAGCGATGCGTGCCGGGTTGCACCGTGCCTGAGTCGTGCAACAGGGCTGCATCTGCTAGGCGCACGGCTAGGCGCAGATTGGCCAGGGTGCGGGGGTAGCGGGCGAGGATGCGCTCGGCGGGGACGTCGTGGCCGCCTTCGCGGATGCGCTGGCTCACGCGGGCCAGCAATTTTTCGGGATGATCCATGCAGACGACGAGCAGCATGACGAGATAGCCCTGAGCCTGCGCCTCTTGGATGAGGGCGAGCTTGGATTCGTGGGAGAAGACGGTTTCACTCACCAAGCTCTTGCCTGCGGCTAATAAATCAGCGCGGCGTTGATCGGCCCAGAGCCTTGCCGCCTCGGAGCGCTGCTGCAAATCGGGGATGTGCTGCAAATGCTCGGCTTCATACAAATCGGCGTTGACGAACTCTGCGTCAACAGGCACTTTTCCTGCGGCGAGCAGGGCTTTGTAGAGGGTGGATTTGCCCGCGCCGTTGGGGCCAGCCAGCAAATAGAAAACGGGCTTCATGCAGCGGCAATGAAGACCAATTTAAGCCGCAAGGCGTTGGGCGTTATTTGCAGAAGCTTTGGCGGCATTGCTGGCCACCACTTGCCGCACATGCGCGGCAAGCGCGCCGGAGCGATCGAAGGCGATGAAATCGGCCATCAAAGATTGGGCTTGGGAAGAATTGGCTTGCGAGGGCAATGCTGATGCAGCAGGCTCCATCACCGCCTGCACTTCGCGCACCGTGATGCCCGATTCTTCGACCGCTTTACCCAGCATGGCCCAATATTCGATTTGGCCTGCGGTGGAGCGGCGAAAGGTGAGTGCGGCTGTGCGGGCATCGCTCACCAAAGGAGCGGGGAGCTTCACGGAATGGAAGCTTGAACTGGCAAGAGAAGAAACCACAGCAGAAGTCATCGCATCACCTCATTTGCGTGGAAAAGCCACGATGTATTGATTATATTAAAAATTGATGAATTGCGCCATAAAAAACCAATACGCGCCTTAAAGGTTTATTTTGCGCCATTTTGCATCTTAATGATTACTTTTGCCACCGCCGCCAATACGCCGCTGCCACCCGATACGTGCCCTGCTGCACGCGCAGCGTGGTTTGCAGATCGTGCCCATAGCCGCCGCCCATGGCAAAAGCCAAGGGAATGCGCCGCTGCCAAGCCCAATCCATCACGCGGCGATCTCGCGCCTCTAGCCCATCATAAGTGAGCTTCAAGCGGCCGAGCCTGTCGCCTTCATGCGGATCGGCTCCTGCGAGGTACAAGATCAGCCTAGGGGGATACGGACAGAAAAACAGCCGCTCAAGCTCATCGAGCGCTTGATCTAGCGCGGCCAAATATTCATCATCGCTGCAACCATCTGGCAAATCCACATCCAAATCGCTGGCCTCTTTGCGAAACGGGAAATTTTTTGCGCCATGCATCGACAGGGTGAACACGCTCTCGTCGCCTTGAAAAATACGCGCTGTGCCGTTGCCTTGATGCACATCCAAATCAATGATCGCCACGCGCAGCGGCCGCGTGCTGCCATACCTGCGGCCCCATTCGCTTTGCATCAGCCGCGCCGTGACTGCGAAATCGTTAAACACGCAGAAGCCACCGCCTCTATCGGCATAGCTGTGATGCGTGCCGCCGGCGAGATTGGCGGCGATGCCTTGCGCAGCGTTGGCGCTCAAGCCTGAGCTCATGCGCGAATCCATCCAGCCAAGTGCTGAGCGCGCAGCGGCAACGCTCGCCCCCACTGAGCGGCGCGCTCTTTCTGCCATCGCTTCACTCCACGGAAAGCCAATCTCCCGCATGATCTTCGGATCAAGCGCGCCTTGCTCCACCCCAAGCGAAATGCCGCGAATATAGGCTGGCGTGTGCACCAAAGCCAGCTCACCATCAGTCGAAGCCGGCGCAACTTGCATCTGCACTTGCTGTAAATGCGTAGTGAGCCAATCGCGCAGCATTTTGTACTTGGGCATCGGAAAGCGATGGCCTTCTGGTAAGGGGAGTACGAATTGATCGGCGTAGAAGGCGTGCATGGCCGCAATTGTGGCTCACTATGAATTGCATAGCGCTCCGCGCTGTTTATACGCCGGCCATCTGCTCAAAACGATTGAAAAACAGGGAGAAAAGTCTGCTCAAACCGCCTCGATCTAGAGTTAGTCTTCTAAACAACACATTTTTTGCTGCACCGCAGCAAAAAGGGCTTGCATTGCAGCGGGATTACCCTATACTTGCGTTTATGTTGCAGTGCAGCAAAACATTTTTAACCCACTAGGAGTACACACCATGTTGACCGTAGAACAAGTTCTCGCCGCTCAGAAAGCTAATTTTGACACTCTATTTGGCTTGACCAACAAAGCCTTCGCTGGCGTGGAAAAGCTCGTTGAGCTGAACATTACCGCTGGCAAAGCAGCACTTGGCGAAGCCGCTGAGAGCACCCACGCTGCTTTGAGCGTGAAAGATGCGCAAGAGCTGATGGCTCTGCAATCTTCCTTCCTGCAGCCGATGGCTGAAAAAAGCATGGCCTACAGCCGACACTTCTATGACATCGCCTCTGGCACTGGCGCTGAGTTCACCTCCGCTTTCGAAGCACAAACCGCTGCTGCACAAAAGCAGTTTGCCGGTTTGGTTGAGACCCTGGCTAAGAACGCACCTGCCGGCTCTGAGTCTGCTGTTGCCGTGATGAAGAGCGCTGTGGCCGCTGCCGGTAATGCTTACGACGCTGTGCAAAAAGCCGTGAAACAAGCATCCGATTTGGCTGAGCAAAACATCGCCTCGGTGAGCCAACAAGCTGTTGCCTCCACCAAAGCCGCTGCTAAGAAGCGTTAATTTTTCTTTGCCTCTAGCGTGCGAGCTCAAAGCCTTGAATTCAATGACTTTGTGCCCACCTGTTTAGAGTCAGATACCAAGACGATTTGTGTACCTAGACTGCACAATCTCGTTATTGAATCTGAGAAGGTTGTCTCCTCGGGTCCTTGTTGAGCTGCAAAGCTCTGGGATCCAGTTCAAAGCCTAGTTCTTCGGAACTAGGCTTTTTTTTGCTTGAAGTACAGATAGAAATACCGGACGCAGAACACGCAAAGGTTACGCAGAAGAAACACAAAAAAGACAAATACAAAGACAAAAGGGTTTCAGAGACTAATCTCTGAAACCCTTTTGAATTTTCTTTCTGAATTTTTTGCGTCTTCTGCGTAACCTTTGCGACTTCTGCCTCCGGCTGTTTCTTGGTATTCAGATCAACGCAGCAAAGCCTTCAAAGCATTTTGCAAACGCCGCGCTGCTTTCTCTTCGTGCGCTGTCGCCAACACTGCCGCCGCATCTTGCTGCCAAGTGTCTTTCGGAGCGGCTTCGCCTCGTTTGGTCAGAAGTTGCAACTGCATCAAGCGGCGAGCATCGAGTTGCTCGGCCGGCGTCGGCACTTCAGCAGCCATCTCTAGCCGCAAAAGCGCTTGGGCTGCGTCTCCTGCTGCTGGCTTGCCAAGAGCTTGCGCCCATTGCGTGCGAGCGGCGGGCTGCAAACTGCGACCCAGCTGCTGCGCCGTAGGTAAGCTCTCGGCGTTGCGACCTTCCCATGCAGTCAGCAATGAAACGACGGATTCGCCGTGTGCTTGGGCAGCGAGCTTCTTCAAAGCCAGTTGCGCTTTGTCCATGCCATCGCGCAGCGCGTAAAACGCTGTGTTGGATAAGCGTGGGCCGCGATCTTCAAAGCGATCATCGCTACGAGCGGCGCCAAAACCTGCGCCGCGAGAATCACCACGGGAGTCGCCGCGCGAATCTGGGCGACGATCACCAAAACCGCCCGGCTTCTTGTCGCCAAACTTGCCATCTCGGCGCTCGCCGTTTCTGTCGCCGCGCTTGTCGCCAAAGCGGCCAGCTTCTGGCTTAGCTGGCGAAGCGAGCTTCGCGCCCGGGCGATCGTCACCACGGCGAGCGACCACGGGTTTGAGGGGCGCCTTGGGTGGTTCAACAGGTGCAGGAGCAACGGCTTCAGCCTCTGGATTGGGCTCAGGTAAAGCTTCAACACCAGACGCGGCTTCGTTGCCATCTACACCTGAAGCCAAAGCATCAATATCAGACGCTACATTTTCAGTAGCACTCTGCGTATATTCTATGCCGGCTACCGGCTCTTTTTCTTCTGAAACAGCGGCCTCAGCAGGAGCTGGAACAGCCTCAACAACCGCAGAGGCAGGCGCAGCAGACGCTGGCACAGCCCTGCCCCGCCCAGCCGCATCCAACACATCCATCGCATTGCGAATGGCGCGAGCGTCGTTGCTTGAAATCGCAGCATCCAATGCTTTGGTGGCATCAAGCACGGCTTTGTCGTGTTGGCTCATCGCAGCGGCTTGTTCTTCACGCGCTTTGCCTTTCCGTTCAAAAGCCTCATCAATCGGCTTGCGGAAAGCATCCCAAAGCTTTTGCTCTTCTTTGCGATCCATCGGCACGCTTTGCGCCTCGGCTTGCCAGCGGCCTTGCAGACTTTTCACTGCATCCATTCGCATCATTGGCGCAGCGCCTAGCTCTTTGGCTTCATCAATCATGGCGCGGCGGCGCTCAAGCGATGCTTTCTGCGCTGCTTCCAATGGGCCATGCGCTGCCTTCATCGCAGTTTTATATTGCGGCTGTAGTTCAGCAAAGGCTTTCTCGCCAATGTGCCCCGCGCCACGCCATTTCTCTGCAAGCTGATGCAACTCGCGATCTACCATCTTCCAGTCGTTGCGTGTCGCATTCGCTGCAAACCACGCTTGAATTTCCTCAATGATCACGACGCGCTGAGCTTTGTGTGTGGCTTCTTCGGCTTTGACTTTCTCAATCCAAGCCTCCACTAGCTTATGCGCCTCATTGCAAGCTTCATCGAACTTACGCCACATGCCGTGATTGGGCATACCGCCTTGATCGGTTTGCTTCCAAGCATCGCGCAGATGGCGCACAGCCTCTTGCTGCTTGCGGCCGCCCAGTGGTTTGGCCACCAGCGCCTGCGCCTTGATGATCAGCTCTTCGCGAATTTGATTGGCGCGCCATTTCTGCCACCCCTCCATCTCACCTGCCGCTGACAGTGCATCGCGGGCTTTTGCCTCGGTGCGATCATCAATAAATTCGCCATGTTCTTTGAGCGCATTGCGTAAATCATTGGCAACTTGGGCACTGGCTTTGCCATGGCCTTCTTGAAGCTCCACTTCCAATTTTGTGAGCACTTCGCGCACAGCCGTATTGGCTGCTTGGCGTTTTTCAGGATCAATCTTCGGCTTCGCAGGCTTATCGGTTTTTGCTGAAACCGCTTCTCCTCGAGCAGTCGCCCGTGCAGTGCGGATCGCTTCCGCCCATACAGGTACCGCGGGCAGCGGAGCACTCGCATCGCCCATCGCCGCAGTTGCTTGCGCGAGCGCTGCTGAAAAAGCTTCCCACAGTGAATTGAGCTGAGATTGGGCAGTTTCCAGCTGCGGCGTGAATTTGGCATCGACGCTCGGCCATTGCACATCGGATTGCAAGGCTGCGGTCTGAGCGCTCCAATTGCTCACATCCACATGCAAAATTTCAAACGCGCTCTGCGCATCCGCCAAAGGCTTGGTAGAGAGCAATTCAATGCGCTGCGCCATCAGAAAAGCTGCTTCGCGCTGCACCTGTGCGCGGTGCTGCAAATCCTCAATCTGCTTGATGCGCTCATTCAAGAGTGTGCGCAGCGAGGCTAGCGGCTCTTTAGACAGTGGCGCGCCGGCTTTGGCTGCATCGCGCTGCCAAGCCAATGCGTCGGCAATATTGAGCCGAGGAGCATCAAGCAAAGCTTGTGCCTTCACAGCCCAATCGGCTGCTATGTGCTCCTGCGAAGCGCTACGCTTTAATTCATCGAGCTTCTCGCGCAATGGCTTGGCTGCGCCTTTATCTCGCACGAGCAGCTCTTTATAAACCTCTTGCATCTGCTCCGTGGATGGATTGCTGCTCAACCACTCCCGTACCTTCGCCGCACGCTCGCCAGAAGTGGGCGCAGAGAAAGCGCCGCACGTGAGCTCATCGAGAGGATGCGCCGCAGCGGCTTTGGCAGTTTTGGGTTGATTGATATCAGGCACGGTTTCGTTCGTCTTTTTAAAAGCAGAAAAGCTCAGCATAGGTCATCACAAAAAACAAGAGCCACTGAAGATAGTGGCAGTAGCGTATTTTCGCTGTTTTTTCGCTGGGTTTGCGTTCTTTCGTAGGAACGCAACAAGAGCGCCCTATCTGAATACGATGGCAGCTTGTCCGCTTAAGTACAGGAAAGCTCGGTAGAAAGCAGGACAATCCAGCAATGACTTCTAACAATTTACAAAAACTCTCCATGCAGCAGGTACTGATCGCCGGCGCACTCATCGTGACACTTTCGATGGGTATACGCCACGGCTTTGGCCTCTGGCTGCAGCCGATCACGATGGCACATGGCTGGAGCCGGGCTGATTTTTCTTTCGCTTTAGCCATTCAAAATATATCGTGGGGAGTTTTTGGTATTTTTGCCGGCATGCTGGCGGATCGCTTTGGCGCATTTAAAGTGATCGTGGGCGGCGCGGTGTTGTATGCATTGGGCTTAGCAGGTATGGCGCTCTCCACCACGACGCTCATGTTCACGCTCACCACAGGCATCTTGATCGGCGCAGCACAAGCAGGCACGACCTATGCCGTGATCTACGGCGTGATTGGCCGCAACATTGATCCGGCCAAGCGCTCTTGGGCGATGGGTGTGGCAGCAGCAGCGGGCTCATTTGGTCAGTTTCTCATGGTACCGACCGAGGGCTTTTTGATCAGCAATTTTGGCTGGCAAAACGCACTGCTGATTTTGACGACAGCTACTTTGCTGATCGCGCCGCTGGCTTTCTTCTTGCGCGAGGCTAGTTTTGCAGGCGGCGCAGCGCCAGTGCGCGAACAAACGATTTGGGAGGCCTTAAAGGAAGCTTTCAAATACCCCAGCTTTCAGCTCCTCATGGCAGGCTATTTCGTCTGCGGCTTTCAAGTGGTTTTCATTGGCGTTCATATGCCTAGCTATTTGAAAGACAAAGGGCTCTCGCCGCAGGTGGCCAGCTATGCGCTTGCGTTGATTGGATTGTTCAACGTGTTTGGCACGTATATGGCAGGGTCTCTGGGTCAACGCATGCCAAAGAAATACATCTTGAGCGCGATTTACCTCGCTCGCGCCTTAGCCATTTCAATCTTCCTGATCGTGCCACTCTCGCCCTGGAGCGTCTACATCTTTTCAAGCGTGATGGGCTTGCTTTGGCTGTCCACCGTGCCACCCACGAACGCGACAGTAGCGCAAATCTTCGGTGTGGCGCATCTGTCCATGCTCGGCGGCTTCGTGTTTTTCAGCCACCAAATTGGCAGCTTTATGGGCGTGTGGCTGGGCGGCTTACTCTACGACAAAACCGGTAGCTACGATATCGTTTGGTATATCTCGATTGCACTGGGCATCTTTGCGGCGCTGGTGAATTTGCCGGTTCGGGAAGAGGCTATTGCGCGGCCACTGGACTCACTTCAACCCGCTTGATCCGCGCGACAATTCAAACATGAGTCAATCGCAAAAAATCCTTGCCTATAGCACTGCCGTATTGGCCTGCGTGGGCGTGTTTATGCTCTACATTCGACCGGAATTCATGGTGACTTTGGCCGGGCAGATCTGGGCGTGTTTTTGAGTATCATTGTAAGTATTTTTGCAATGTTGCCGGCATAGAATATGCGCGCGAGACGCCCGCTACTCTTGAGCGGTTTAGAAAGCCTATGTTGAAACTACCCTCGCCAACCGCCTGCGGCGAGTGCTGGCCATAGCACGACAACGATCACAGAATTCGATAGTAGTAAGTCGTAGCGCATAAATCACCTTGCGGCCACAAAGCGTAATTCGGAATCTCACCAACTTTCTGCCAACCGCACCGCTCATAGATACGCGAGGCATCGCTGCCGGTAACGGTGTCGAGCACGAGGACAGTTTTACCAAGCGCCTTGGCCCAGCTTTCTGCGGCAAGCAAAAGCTGCTGCGCTAGGCCCTGCCTTCGAACGCGGCGATGCACTTGCATTTTGGCTAAGTCGGCGCGATGGGGTTGGTTGTCTGGCATGGCGAGGATGAGTTGCGCAGTGCCGGTAATCACGCCTTGGGCATCTCTTGCGACGAGTACGGCACGCTCACTTTTTTCTACATCGTTGGCCACCATCTGCCAAAAACGCAAAGCTCGCTCGCGTGTGATGGGCAGCATGAAGCCGACACTTGCGCCGCCTTCGACAACATCAATCAGCACGTCGGCGAGTTCTTGCATGTCTTGGCCTGATAGGGATTGCGCTCTTTGAATGGAAAAAGAAGCCATGGCGATTACTTTGTGATGAGCACAGCATAACGAGCCGTTTGCGTGCACGGGTTGAAATAGGTGATTGGGCGATCCAGTCGATGCGCGAGACAATCGCCGGCTTGAAGATCATGTACTTGATCGCCCAAAGTGATCTGCATTTGCCCAGCAAGCAGCCAGATTTGCTGATGCACTACCGCGCCTTGCACCAGGCCGTCGTACATCACGCGAGTGTTCGCTGGAAATTTCACTTCGACGATCTGCACTGGCGGGGATTGGCCACCTAACTCATGCACTGGCGAGACATTGCGGCGCCTATAACCGCTGGCAGGGTCTTGCCAAAAGCCTTGGCTTGTGGCACGCGCGATGATTTGCTCGTTTTGCGCATCTGGATCGGCTTCAAACAACGAAGCCAATGCCACCTGCAGTCCATTGGCGATTCTTTCAAGGACGACTGCGGTAGGACTGGTCTGCCCACGCTCAATCAGCGAGATCATGGAGCGGCTCACGCCTGAGCGCTGCGCGAGTTGATCAAGTGATAGGCTGCGCCCATCGCGCAAGTTGCGTACATGCTTAGCAATGCGTGTATCAAGAGCGGAAACAAGCTGATTTTTTTCCTTCATATTAGAAATTATTTCTAATATATTGGAAATTGTCAAGCTATTGTAAAGTGCCTTTAAGCGCTTTGGGTAGTGGCAGCGGCATCACATTGATCCCTTCATCAAGCAGCTCTAATGTTTGGTCATGGGAGGCTTGGCCGCGAATGCCGCGCTCTTTGCTGGTCCCGTAATAGATTTTGCGGGCTTCCCTAGCGAAATCATCACCAACGTCTTCCGTTTTAGCGAGTACTTCCTTGGCCATTTTCATATAGGCCGCTTGGAAATCAGGGTTTTGCATCAAGGCTTGCAAGGAATGCTCATGATCGGCATTCTTTACTGCGTTTTTAGCATAATTTTGGCCAGTAGCCGGCACAGAATCTGCGCGGACTGCTACTGAATTAGGAGTATCTGGCTTGGCGTTGCTATCTGGCTGGGCAACTGCTGGCGCGGCTTCTTTTGCGCCGCTGATGTTCAAGCGTGGGGCAGAAAGCTTCTTGATGATCTTTGCGTCATCACAAATGGGGCATTGCACCAGGCCGCGAGCGAGCTGGCTTTGGAAATCATCTTCGCTGCCAAACCAGCCTTCAAAGCTATGGCCGAAACCACAAGCCAGATCAAGCACCTTCATGAATGTGCCGCTGCCATACGAGGCACCGCATTCCATCCGAGTTGTTTGCTACCTGCTAGGAATTGCTGCAAGTGCAATGCGCACGTCACAGTCTTCGCATCGGTGACTGTGCCGTCTGCACACCAAGCAATGAGTTGCTGTGCAGGCGCAGTAAACACACTTAAGAACTCGCCTTCATCCAAATCACGCTCACCATGCACCAAACCGCGTACGAAATAAATATGGATGACTTCGGTGGAATAGGCAATCGCCAAATGCATACAGCCGGCGTACGCCCACTCTGAGGCGCTGTAGCCCGTTTCTTCCCGCAGCTCGCGCAGGGCGCAGATCAAAGGATCTTCATTTGGATCAAGCTTACCAGCGGGTAACTCAATCATCTCGCGGCCGACGGGATAGCGAAACTGTTTTTCTAAGATCACATCACCGTTGTCAAGCAGAGGAATCACAACGCATGCGCCGGGGTGGACGACGTACTCACGCGTCGCACTTCTCCCGTTGGGCAACTGCACGGTATCGCGCCGCACGTCAAGGAAACCCCCTTGATAGACTTGCTGCGATACCAGCAAAGTTTCAGCCAATTGATCAGATTTCATCTGTGTTTGAGCAAATAACGCCAAATAAATCCAGGAAAGGCAAACGTGATGAACGCGGTACCAGTGATCGCATAAAACTCCCATTTTTGTGGCGCAATCTGGCCTAGGCTCTGTTCAAGCAATAGGCCTATGCCGCCCACCATGAAATACATTGCTACGAGCTCCAGCAAACGAATGAAGAGGCTCTTGCCGGAGGCTAGGCGGACGACACCGAACAAGCGTTGTGTGATGAATGGCCAGTTAGCTGCTAGCAAAGCTAGCGAGATCACAGCGATAACAGATTCCGTTTGCCCCATGCTGCTCTTTTTATCTTAAAGACGAAGTGCTTAGCCAGCCAACGTCTTGACTATGGCAGACAAACACAGCTGCAGCAAGCCACTGGGGAATAAGCCGAGCAAGATCACCAACGCGCCATTGATGACGAGGACAGTACGCACTTCTGTCGAAGCAAATGGCTGCAGGGCGGTGATCGGCTCATCAAAATACATGACCTTGACGATTCGCAAATAATAAAACGCACCGACTAGGCTAAGCAGTACAGCATAGATTGCCAAGCCAATTAGCATCGGCTGGCCAGACGCCATGAGCGGTTGTAACACCGAGAGCTTGGCCATGAAGCCCACCATGGGCGGAAGGCCCGCAAGGGAGAAAAGGCAAGTCGCCAGCACACCTGCATAGAGCGGGCTGCGTTGATTGAGGCCAGCCAAATCAGAAATTTCTTCACTTTCAAAGCCATCGCGCGAGAGCAGCAAGATCACGCCAAAAGTGGCCAAGGTGGTGAGCACATAGGTGATCGCATAAAACATGGAAGCGCTGTACGCTGCTGCTGCGCCGCTCGTATTGCCGGCGTTGCCAGTAAACACCACACCCGAGAGTAAGCCCAGCAGCAAAAATCCCATTTGTGCAATCGTAGAGAAGGCCAGCATGCGCTTGAGATTGGTCTGCGCTATCGCTGCCAAATTGCCGATCAGCAGCGAGGCGATCGCCAAGAACATGAGCATCTGCTGCCAATCTTTCGCCAGAGGCAGCAAACCCTCCACGAGCAAACGAATACAAATCGCAAACGCAGCCAGTTTAGGCGCAGAGCCAATCATTAGTGTGACCGATGTAGGTGCGCCTTGGTATACATCAGGCACCCACATATGGAAAGGCACCACCCCCAGCTTGAATGCCAAGCCGGCCACGATGAACACCAAGCCAAAAACCAACACCTGATGTTTGAATTGACCGGAAGCGACCTGCTTAAATACGGTGGAAATATCCAGCGAACCCGTTGCTCCATACAGCATGGACAGGCCATACAACAAGAAGCCACTGGCCAGCGCGCCGAGGATGAAGTATTTCATAGCCGCTTCTGTAGAAGCGGCATGATCGCGACGCAGCGCCACCAACGCGTAGCTAGAAAGCGTGAGCAACTCCAAGCCCACAAAGATCACGAGAAAATTATTACCCGAAATCATCACGCACATGCCTAGGAATGCAAACAATGAGAGGGTGTACATCTCGCCACCTCGCAACATACCTCGGTCTTGCGCATAAGGACGCGCATAGACGAGCATCACAGCCATCGACAGCGCCGCAAAACATTTGAGCCAATGCCCCATCGGGTCGCTGACCACCATGTTGCCAAAGCCATAGGCCGTTTGCTCCTCCATCGCATAGATCGCATGCATGAAGGCGACGACGCCAAGCGTGAGTAGCGTGAGTACATGGGTGGCCGTGCGGCTTGGGCTTTTGACAAAAAGGTCAGCAAGCAAAATCACGCAGGCCATCACCAGCAAAACGATTTCGGGATAAACGGCGATCCAGCTAATTGAGTCGATCATGAGAGTTCTTTCAGCCGTCTTTATTTCAATTTAGACACAGCGATGTGCTTGATGAGATCATTCACCGAGGCATCCATCACATCGGTAAACGGCTTGGGATACACGCCCATCCAAATCACAGCGACAGCCAGCAATGCCAACATCAAAAATTCTCGGCTGTTGATGTCAGTCAAGCCTTTGACATCATCATTGACCACTGGGCCAAGATACACCCGTTTGAACATCCAGAGCGTGTAAGCCGCGCCGAAGATCAGGGCTGATGCTGCGGCCAAGCCAATCATGAAATCATATTGAATCGCACCAATGATCACCATCCACTCGCCCACAAAGCCGGCTGTGCCGGGCAAACCGCAGTTAGCCATAGCGAAGAGCAAAGCAAAGGCAGCAAACTTGGGCATCGTGTTGACCACACCGCCGTAGCTCGCAATCTCGCGCGAATGAACGCGGTCATACAACACGCCGATGCATAGGAACATGGCTGCGGATACAAAGCCATGCGCAATCATCTGAACAATACCGCCTGCGATACCCAACGGATTGAAGATAAAAAAGCCTAAAGTCACGAACCCCATGTGCGCGACAGAAGAATAAGCCACGAGCTTTTTCATGTCTTCCTGCACCATGGCTACCAAACCCACATAGATCACAGCGACCAACGACAAAGCGATGATGAGCCAAGCCCACTCTTGCGAAGCATCGGGCAAGATCGGCATAGAAAAGCGCAGGAAGCCATAGGCGCCGAGCTTGAGCATGATGGCCGCCAACACAGCTGAACCGCCTGTAGGCGCTTCAACGTGCACGTCTGGCAACCACGTGTGCACCGGGAACATTGGCACTTTCACTGCAAAGGCCGCGAAGAAAGCGAAGAAAAGCAGCGTTTGCTCCTTGGCACTTAAGGGCAGCTTGTGCCAAGTGAGAATGTCAAAACTGCCACCCGATTTTGTGTAAAGATAAATCAGCGCAATCAGCATCAGGAGTGAGCCGAGCAGCGTGTAAAGGAAGAATTTGAAGGCTGCGTAAATCTTATTAGGCCCGCCCCACACGCCGATCAAGATATACATCGGGATCAGAGTAGCTTCAAAAAACACGTAAAACAAAATACCATCGAGCGAGCTAAAAACACCAATCATGAGGCCGGAAAGAATCAAAAACGCACCCATGTATTGATTGACACGCTCAGTAATAGCTTCCCAACCCGCGATCACCACAATAACCGTGATAAATGCTGTGAGCGGCACAAACCAAAGCGAGATACCATCCACGCCTAAGTGGTAGTGCACATTAAAGCGTGTGATCCACGGTATATTTTCCACAAACTGCATAGCGGATGTACCGAGCTTAAAGCCGTCGTACAAAGCAAGCGTGACGAGGAAACTGGCGATTGCGCCAATTAACGCAATCCAACGCACAGCTCGCGCTTGATCATCGCGCCCTAAAGCCAAAAGAAGAATGCCGAAAGCAATCGGCATCCAAATAGCAGCACTCAATAAACCCAACGACTGGCCCATGGTTGATTCCTTGTTCTTCTTATTTGTTAAACCAAACAAAGTAGCTCAGCATGGCGAATACGCCTAGGAGCATCACCAAAGCATAATGATAGATGTAGCCCGTTTGCAAGCGGCGCACTTGGCTAGATATCCATCCGACTATTTTCCAAGAGCCGTTGACAAAACCGCCTTCGATGATGGCTTGATCGCCGCCCTTCCAGAAAGCCGTGCCGAGCATGCGCGCTCCGCGAGCGAGCACGTTTTCGTTAAACCAATCCATGTAATATTTGTTTTCAAGCAAAGTGTAGATCGGCATGACACGCGCTTTGATAGCAGTAGGCAATGCGGGATTGACCATGTACATGTAATACGACAGCGCCACACCCGAGACTGCGAGCCAGAAAGGCAAGGTGACGAAAGCATGCGCGGCCATCTGCAGCGGGCCGTGGAAGATTTCCGCAATCTTGGTCATCGCAGGGTGCTTGGTGGCTTCGACAAAGATCGAATCTTTGAAAAATTCACCGAAGAGCATGGGCTGTACGGTCATGAAGCCGATCACGACGGAGGGAATTGCTAACAGTAGCAATGGCACAGTAACGACCCACGGACTCTCATGCGGTTTGTCATCATGACCGTGATGATCATCGTGACCATGCCCATGTGCATCTGGATTTTGATCAAAGCGCTCCTTGCCATGGAACACCAAGAAATACATGCGGAAAGAATAGAACGACGTGACAAACACGCCAATCATCACCGCCCAGAAAGCCAATTGCGATGCAGGTAGATTACTGTAGTGAACGGCTTCAATGATGTTTTCTTTGGAGTAAAACCCAGCAAAGAGTGGCGTGCCAATCAAAGCCAGCGAACCGAGCAGAGATGTGATCCAAGTGATCGGCATGTATTTACGCAGGCCGCCCATGTAGCGAATGTCTTGGTTGTGATGGCAGCCCATGATGACCGAGCCCGCCGCCAAAAACAACAAGGCTTTGAAGAAGGCATGCGTCATCAAATGAAACACGGCGCCGGCGTAGGCCGATGCACCCAGCGCCACCGTCATATAGCCAAGTTGTGAAAGCGTGGAATACGCCACCACGCGCTTGATGTCGTTTTGAATGATACCCATGAAGCCCATGAACAGCGCCGTGATTGCACCCACGATCAAAATCAAATTGAGTGCCGTATCCGACAACTCAAACAGCGGCGACATGCGAGCGACCATGAAGATGCCCGCAGTCACCATGGTGGCAGCGTGAATCAGCGCGGAAATTGGCGTAGGGCCTTCCATCGAATCGGGTAGCCACACATGCAGTGGAAATTGTGCTGACTTTCCCATGGCGCCGATGAAGAGGCAAATGCAAATCACAGTCACGAGCATCGCATCTTGGCCAAAAAATAACCAAGGAAACTCAATGGTAGCTAGCTCTTGCGCTTTGGCAAACACTTCGGTGTAGTTAAAGCTGCCCGAATAAGCAGCGATCAGGCCAATACCCATGATGAAGCCAAAATCGCCAACACGGTTGACCAAGAAGGCTTTCATGTTGGCAAAAATCGCTGTTGGTTTGTTGTACCAAAAGCCAATCAACAGATACGACACCAAGCCCACGGCTTCCCAGCCAAAAAAGAGCTGGAGCAAGTTGTTGCTCATGACAAGCATGAGCATGGAGAAGGTGAAGAGAGAGATGTAGGCGAAAAAGCGGTTGTAGCCTTCGTCTTCTTCCATGTAGCCAATGGTGTAGATGTGCACCATCAGCGAGACGAAGGTCACGACGCACATCATCATGGCGGTGAGGCCATCAACCATGAAGCCGATTTCCATCTTCAAACCACCAATGACCATCCAGGTGTAGATCGTCTCGTTAAAGCGTGCACCGTCAATGACTTTGAGCAAGGTGCTTGCCGAAATGATGAAGGCGACGATTACACCAAGGATGGTGAGGACATGTGAAAGGCGGCGGCCTATCCAGTTGCCGCCAAGCTGGGTGCCTAAGATACCGGCGAGCAATGCACCAGCCAGAGGCGCTAATGGCACGGCCAATAGTGTAGTTGCGTTCAAGGTGCTTGACATAGTTACCCCTTGAGTGTGTTGAGTTCGTCCACCGAGATACTGGACTTATTGCGGAACAGAAGCACAAGAATAGCCAAGCCAATCGCACTCTCTGCGGCTGCTACCGTGAGGATGAAGAACACAAAGACTTGGCCGTGGAGATCACCCAAATAGTAGGAGAAGGCCACAAAATTCATATTGACCGCCAACAGCATCAGCTCTATGGCCATGAGCAATATGATCAGATTTTTGCGGTTGAGAAAAATGCCAATCACCGAGAGCGCGAACAACAATGCGCCAAGCGTGAGGAAATGACCGAGCGTTAAGCTCATACTTTGCCTCCAGTTGCATTTATGGTGGCATTTTGCTCTATAGTCGGCATAGAATCTGTACGAGGCGCTACAAGTTTAGTAGCATCCATTTTGATAATTTCCATCCGGTCACGCGCCTTCACACGCACTTGATCGCCAGCGTCCATATGCTTACTGTCCTTGCGCTCACGCAGCGTGAGCGCAATCGCGGCCACGATGCCTACGAGAAGCAGCACAGCAGCCACCTCCATCGGATAGATGTATTGCGTGTAGATCAACACGCCCAGTGCTTTGGTGTTGTTCGCCTGCGCAGCCAGCACCTCTGGCGTTTGAGGCCCTTCGGTCAATCTGAAGCCACCCATGAGTACAAAGCCCATTTCCAAAGCGATTAGAGCGCCGATACCCGCAGCGAGCGGGAAATGCTTCCAGAAACCTTTACGAACTTCATCTAAGTTGGTGTCCATCATCATGATGACGAAGAGGAAGAGCACCATCACCGCGCCCACGTAAACAAGCACTAGCGTGATTGCTAAAAATTCGGCTTTGAGCAAAATCCAAATCGCAGCAGCCTGGAAGAAAGCGAGCACGAGGAAGAGCGCAGCATGCACAGGGTTACGGGCAGTGATCACGCGAAACGCTGCAAAAAGCAGGATCGCTGAAAACACGTAGAAGAGACCAGTTTTGATATCCATTTTTAGTTTCTCTGCGTGGTGGACTCAACGATACTTGGCATCAGCCGCTTTAGCCGCAGCGATTTCTTTTTCATAGCGATCGCCCACGGCCAGTAGCATGTCTTTGGTGAAATACAAATCACCACGTTTTTCTCCGTGGTATTCCAAGATGTGCGTCTCGACGATGGAATCCACTGGGCAGCTTTCTTCGCAGAAGCCGCAGAAAATGCATTTGGTGAGATCGATGTCGTAGCGTGTAGTGCGGCGGCTGCCGTCGGAGCGTACTTCTGATTCAATCGTAATCGCCATAGCCGGGCAGACTGCTTCGCAGAGCTTGCAAGCAATACAGCGCTCTTCGCCATTTTCATAACGGCGCAGCGCATGCAGGCCACGAAACCGTGGAGATTGCGGCGTTTTTTCTTCAGGAAACACCACCGTGATCTTGCGGCGAAAAGCATGTTTACCCGTCAGCGCAAAGCCCTTGAAGAGCTCAATCAGCAAAAAGCTGGAGAGAAAATCCTTGAGCGAAAACCGCGATGTAGCGAGATTATTCGTAGACATAATGCTCCGCCTTATTTCCAAATATTCCAAGAGGTCTGCATCCACAGGCCCACCACCACCAGCCAAATCAGTGTAATGGGAATAAAAATCTTCCAGCCCAAACGCATGATCTGGTCATAACGAAAGCGCGGGAACGTCGCGCGCACCCAAATGAAGATACTCACTACGCAGAAGGTTTTCAAACCGAGCCAGATCCAGCCTGGAATCCAGTTGAAGAAGGCGCTGTCAATCGGCGGCAACCAGCCGCCTAGGAACATGATCACGGCCAGAATCGACACCAGCCACATGTTCGCATATTCAGCCAAGAAGAACATCGCAAATGACATGCCGGAATATTCCACCATGTGACCAGCCACGATCTCAGACTCACCTTCGACCACGTCAAACGGATGGCGGTTCGTCTCTGCAATGCCAGAGATGATATAAACCACAAAAATCGGCAGCAGGGGCAACCAATTCCACGATAAGAAATTAAAACCAAGAGTGGCAAAGTAGCCGGTGGATTGGCTCATCACGATGCCAGTCATGTTCAGCGTACCGGCCACCATGAGGACCACCACCAAGCAAAAGCCCATGGCAATTTCATAGCTAACCATTTGTGCAGAGGCACGCAAAGCGCCCAAGAAAGCGTATTTGGAATTCGATGCCCAGCCTGCGATGATCACTCCATAAACTTCCATCGAAGTGATCGCCATAAGAAAAAGCAAGCCTGCATTGATGTTGGCCAGCGCCATATCGGGGCCAAACGGAATGACAGCCCAAGCGGCCAGCGCAGGCATGATCGTCATGATCGGGCCGATGAAAAACAAGCCTTTGCTTGCTGCAGTCGGCACGATGATCTCTTTGGTGAGCAGCTTCAGAGCATCCGCAATCGGCTGCAGCAAACCAAACGGTCCCACGCGATTGGGGCCTAAGCGAATTTGCATCCAGCCGATGAACTTGCGCTCCCAGAGCGTAAGGTAAGCCACAGCTCCCATCACAGGTAGCGTGACGGCCATGATTTTCATCAGCGTCCAAATAACAGGCCAAGCAACGCCTTGCCACCAGTTGGCAACAATTAGCCCATTGGCCCAAGCGTGAAAAGCATCAATCATGATGAAGCCCCCTCGCTCGTCGCTTCGCGTACTTCGCTGCCGCCCGAGGGAGCCTTCGCGGCTAAAGACGGCTCGTCGCCGCTCAAGGCCACCTCTTTGAGCAGGCCCACTTGGTCGCCAGCATGCGCATCCGCAGTTGCTTGCAATGCTGGGGCGCGGCGTGTCAGGCTGTCCAGCTGATAAATTGAAGCCACAGCAGGATCACCCACAGCTTTGCTCAGATCAATCGATGCGCTCGTTGCATTGCTCAGCTTTGCTGCGCTCACGAATTCTTTGTCGCCTTGTAACGCTGCAGCCGCGACATCTTGCACAGTTTCAAATTCAAAGTTTGACAAACCCAGCATGTTCCCTAGCACGCGCAGCACTTTCCAAGCTGGTCGCGTCTCGCCTAAAGGCTTGACCACACCGTGGAAGCTCTGAATCCGGCCTTCCGCATTGATAAATGTGCCAGCCGTCTCAGTAAACGGTGAGACGGGCAGCAATACATCACTGAAAACCATGTTCGTTTTAAAAGGACTCAGCGTGACAACCATATCGGCTTGTACAGCGGCTTTGGCAGCTGTGTCGTGCTCAGGCTCTGCGCCTAGCAAAATCAGCGCTTTGAGGCCACTTTGCATTTGCGCTGCATTCTTGCCGTCCATTTGCGGCTGAGCGCCCACGACTTGTGCACCCACGGTGTTGGCGGCTTCACTGAGGTAGCCCACAGTTGCACCCGTGTGCTGGCCGATCCAATTGGCCAAAGCCAAGAGGCTGGATGCATTGGCATGATGCGCAGCGGCATTGCCGAGCAAAATCGCTTTGCGCTCACCTTTGAGGAGAGACTTGGCTATATTTTTCGCCACATCAGTGACATTCCCGGCTCCAGGTGCATGGCTACCCTTCTCCGCTGCCACCGCTGCAGCCACATCAGCCAGAGCCTGTGCCCACTGAGCGCTAGGTACAGCAATATTGTTAGCCACAGGCATTGCAAAATCGTAGACTACTGAATTAATAGCACTTACGGCACATCCCATGCGGGCTGAGTGGCGAATTCGCAATGCAAACAACGGATGATCCTTGCGCAGATTGCTACCCACGATCAAAGCGCTTTGCAGGCTAGAGAGCGATGCAATGCTTGTGCCGAGATAGCGCACGCCCTCAGGCTTGCCAAACTCAGCATTTCGCAAACGCGCATCCACGTTATCCGAACCCAAGCCGCGCACCAGTTGCGTGGTCAGATAAAGCTCTTCAAGCGTGCTGTGAGGGCTGAGCAAAGCGCCAATCGCGCTTGCCGAATGATCGGCTTTGATCTGCTTCAAGCCATTGGCGACGTATTCAAGCGCAGTTTGCCAATCCACTTCTTGCCACTGACCGCCCTGCTTGAGCATGGGCTTGTGCAGACGATCTTCGCCGTTCAAAGCCTCATAGCTGAAACGGTCACGGTCTGCAATCCAGCACTCATTCACCGCTTCATTTTCGAGCGGCAAAACGCGCATGACTCGGTTGCCTTTGACCTGCACAATCAAATTTGTACCCGTGGAATCATGCGGGCTCACAGATTTCCGGCGCGAAAGCTCCCAAGTGCGAGCGCTGTAGCGAAAAGGCTTGCTCGTGAGAGCGCCTACAGGACAAATATCAATCATGTTGCCCGAAAGCTCAGAATCAATCGTTTTGCCAGCCGCCGTCTCAATCTCAGCATGCTCGCCGCGATGGCTCATGCCTAGCTCCATCGCGCCAGCTACCTCTTGGCCAAAGCGTACACAGCGCGTGCAGTGAATGCATCGGCTCATCTCTGCCATTGAAATCAGCGAGCCCACATCTTTGTCAGCCACCACACGCTTTTCTTCATCGTAGCGCGAGCTGCTCTTGCCATAGCCCACAGCCAAATCTTGCAACTGGCATTCACCGCCTTGATCGCATATCGGGCAATCCAGCGGATGGTTGATGAGCAAAAACTCCATCACCGATTGCTGCGCCTTGATCGCTTTGTCGCTCTTCGTGCGCACAATCATTCCCTGCGTCACTGGCGTGGCGCAAGCCGGCATCGGCTTCGGTGCTTTCTCCACATCAACCAAACACATGCGGCAATTAGCCGCGATGCTCAGCTTCTTGTGATAACAAAAATGCGGAATATAAGTACCACACTTCTCAGCCGCATGCATGATCATGCTGCCTTCAGTGATCTCTACTTTCTGGCCGTCAATATCTAGTTCAACCATAGTGTTCTCTCTGGTCACGCGGTGACAGTAGCTTGGCTCGCCGGCATCTGAGCTGCGTCAATCTTCGCAGCAAACTCCGAGCGGAAATGCTTCAGCATTGCGCGCACAGGCATGGCGGCTGCATCACCGAGCGCGCAGATCGTACGCCCCATGATGTTTTCGGCCACGTTATCCAGCTTTTGCAAATCTTCCGGGCGGCCGTGGTTATGGTGAATACGATCAACCATCCGCCAGAGCCAGCCTGTGCCTTCGCGGCAAGGCGTGCATTGGCCACATGATTCGTGCATGTAAAAGTATGACAGGCGCAGCAGGCTCTCGACCATGTCGCGCGTCTCGTCCATTACGATCACCGCGCCCGAGCCGAGCATAGAGCCGGCCTTAGCAATTGAGTCGTAATCCATGGTGCATTGCATCATCACATCAGCGGGTAGCACAGGAGATGATGAACCACCAGGGATGACAGCTTTGAGCTTTTTGCCGCCCTTCACGCCACCAGCGAGTTCAAGCAATTTGGCAAATGGCGTGCCCATCGGTACTTCATAGTTGCCGGGCTTTTCTACATCGCCTGAGACAGAGTAGATTTTCGTACCGCCGTTATTCGGCTTGCCGCATTCCAAATAGGCTTGGCCTCCATTGCGGATGATCCACGGCACGGCTGCAAACGTTTCGGTATTGTTGATCGTGGTGGGCTTGCCATAGAGGCCGTAGCTCGCGGGGAACGGTGGCTTGAAGCGCGGTTGGCCTTTTTTGCCTTCGAGCGATTCGAGTAGCGCAGTTTCTTCGCCGCAGATGTAAGCGCCAAAGCCGTGGAAGGCATGCAGTTGAAATTTGAAGCCGCTGTTAGCGACATTATCGCCAAGCAATCCGGCAGCACGTGCTTCATCGAGTGCTTCTTCAAAACGCTCATATTCTTTGAAGATTTCACCGTGGATGTAGTTGTAGCCGATTGACGCACCAATAGAGAACCCTGCGATGATCATGCCTTCGATCACGATATGCGGATTGAACATCAAAATATCGCGGTCTTTGCAAGTGCCTGGCTCGCCTTCATCAGAGTTGCAAATGATGTATTTCTGACCAGGAAATTGGCGGGGCATGAAGCTCCATTTCAATCCTGTAGGAAAGCCTGCGCCGCCACGACCACGCAGCGCGGAGAGCTTCAATTCGGCGATCACTTGATCAGCAGTCATCCCAGCTGCAATTTCTTTACCTTCGGCATCTTGCGTAGGCGACAGTTTATTGCTTTGCGCATCAACGCCCAAAATTTTGCGCAGGGCTGCATAGCCGCCACGTGCAACGTAATCTTTTAAGCGCCAGTTGTTGCCATCGAGATCAGCGTAAATTTGCGGATGGATGTGGCGGCCATGGAAGCAAGTTTCCACGCCTTTGGCTTGGAACTGGGAGAGGATTTGTGCGGCTGTTGTCATCACATTTCCTTTAAGCGGTTGCGGTTTCAGGTGTAGCGGTTTTGAGGCCGTCAATCAACTGATCCAATTTTTCATGGCTCATAAAGCTGCACATGCTGCGATCATTCACCAGCATCACAGGCGCATCCGCGCAAGCGCCAAGGCACTCGCTGGGCTGCACGGTAAATAGTTTGTCTTTTGTCGTGCCATAAGGCTCTACGCCGAGCTTGCTGCACACATGCTCCAGCGCTTTTTGGCCGCCGCGAAGCTGGCAAGGCAAATTGGTACACACGTTAAGCTTGTATTTGCCAACGGGCTTTTGGTTGTACATGTTGTAGAAGGTAGTGACTTCATGCACCGCCATCACTGGCATGCTCAAATATTCGCCAATCTGCTTTTCAGACTCCGAGCTCACCCAGCCCTGCTCGTCTTGCACCACTGCTAGGCAGGCCATCACAGCAGACTGCCTTTGATCAGCTGGGTACTTGGCTACTTCTTTGTCGAAGCGTTGTTTGGTTGCTTCAGAAATCATCTGTCAATTTCTCCAAATACGATGTCCATGGTGCCGATGACTGCCACAGCATCAGCGATCATATGGCCCGTACTCATCTCACCCATTGCGGCCAGATGCGCGAAACCGGGAGCACGGATTTTCAGGCGGTAGGGCTTATTTGCGCCATCGCTCACCATGTAGATACCGAATTCGCCTTTGGGATGCTCTACTGCCGCATACGCCTCACCTTCGGGCACAGCAAATCCTTCGGTAAAGAGCTTGAAGTGGTGGATCAACTCTTCCATGTTGGCCTTCATGGATTCGCGATCGGGTGCGGCAACTTTGTGGTTATCGGTGATCACGGGGCCTGGATTCACACGCAACCACTCCACGCATTGCTTGATGATGCGGTTTGATTGATTCATCTCTTCCATGCGCACCAAATAGCGGTCGTAGCAATCGCCAGTTTTGCCGACAGGAATATCAAAATCCATGCGATCGTATACCTCATACGGGCGCTTTTTGCGCAGATCCCAAGCGACGCCTGAGCCGCGCAGCATCGCACCGGTGAAGCCAAGATTTTTGGCGCGCTCAGGCGTGATGATGCCAATGCCGACTGTGCGCTGCTTCCAAATACGGTTGTCAGTTAAAAGCGTGTGGTATTCGGCGAGGCATTGATCGAACCGCGTTGTGAAATCACCAATGAAATCGAGCAAACTGCCTTGACGGTTGTCGTTCATCTTGGCAAGCGCTTTGGCATTGCGCACTTTGCTGGCCTTGTATTGCGGCATGGTATCTGGCAAATCGCGATACACACCACCGGGACGGAAGTAAGCCGCATGCATGCGCGCGCCGCTCACGGCTTCGTACATGTCAAACAAATCCTCACGCTCGCGGAAGGCATACAGCATGATCGCCATAGCACCGCAATCCAGACCGTGCGCACCGATCCACAACAAATGATTGAGCAAGCGCGTGATCTCGGAATACATCACGCGGATGTATTGCGCACGCTCAGGCACATCAATGTCCATCATCTTTTCAATTGCGAGGCAATAGGCATGCTCGTTGCACATCATGGAGACGTAATCCAAACGATCCATGTAGGGCAGCGATTGAATATAGGTGCGCGTCTCAGCGAGTTTTTCCGTTGCACGGTGCAGCAGACCAATATGTGGATCAGCGCGTTGGATCACTTCGCCATCAAGCTCCAGCACGAGGCGCAGTACGCCGTGAGCAGCTGGGTGCTGAGGACCAAAATTCAACGTGTAGTTCTTAATTTCTGCCATGCTATTGCTCCCCCCCGAAGCGGCCTATGGCCGCCTCGCCCTCAAGGGGGCAACACCAGCAGCCTGGCAAAGCCAGCTCTACGGTGTTCGCTGGAATGGTTTTTTGGTTAACGTAGATTGCACGGCTCATGACTTAGTACCCCCATAACCCTCTTCGCGGATGATGCGGGGCACAACTTCGCGCAGCTCAACGGTGACAGGCTGATAAATCACACGCTTCTTCTCTGCGTCGTAGCGCATTTCGACATGACCATTCATCGGGAAATCTTTGCGAAACGGATGGCCAATGAAGCCGTAATCGGTCAAGATGCGGCGCAAATCGTTGTGGCCTTCGAAGACGATACCAAATAAATCAAACGCTTCGCGCTCATACCAATTGGCCGATGACCAGACCTCTACGACCGACGCCACCATCGGTAAATCGTCGTCGAGTGCATAAACTTTCAGACGCAAGCGCTGGTTCAGAGTGAGCGAGAGCAGGTGCAAAACGACGCAATAACGCGGGCCGTCATATGCGCCGTCTTTGTACTCGGAATAATCAATGCCGCAAAGATCGATCAATTGCTCAAACTGGCAGCTTGGCGTGTCGCGCAGCGCGATACATGCAGCATGGTAATCCGCAGCAGACACGACAACTGTGACTTCACCGAACTTAGTGCTGATGCGTTTGATTTTTGAGCCGAGTGCGGCTTGCACAGCATCCAGTGTGGTTTGGGTTTCAACGACGAATTCAGTCATGTACTGATCCCCTCAAGCCCGTGCGATCGTCTGCGTGCGACGAATTTTTTGTTGCAATTGGATGATGCCGTAGATCAACGCTTCTGCTGTCGGCGGACAGCCGGGCACATACACATCCACGGGCACAATACGATCACAGCCACGCACCACCGAATAGCTGTAATGGTAGTAGCCGCCGCCGTTGGCGCATGAGCCCATACTCAAGACCCAGCGCGGCTCACTCATTTGGTCGTATACCTTGCGCAGGGCAGGAGCCATTTTGTTGCACAACGTGCCAGCCACGATCATCAGATCAGACTGGCGCGGGCTTGGGCGGAAGACGATACCAAACCGATCTAAATCGTACCGCGCGCATCCCGCATGCATCATCTCCACAGCACAGCAGGCCAAGCCAAATGACATTGGCCAGAGCGAGCCAGTTTTTGCCCAGTTGACCACGGTGTCATAACTGGTGGTCATGAAACCTTCTTTGAAAACGCCTTCAATCATTGCAAGCACTCCATGTTGCTGGTCGCTTCATTTTTAGAGGCGACCAGCAGCGGGGAAACATGTCCCATTAGCCTCAAACTCATTCCCAATCGAGCGCACCTTTTTTCCATTCGTAGATAAAACCTACGACGAGAATCCCCAGAAAGACCATCACCGACCAGAAACCGACAGGGCCAATCTCACGAAGAGCCGCAGCCCAAGGGAAAAGGAAGGCGATTTCTAGATCGAAAAGAATGAAGAGAATAGCGACGAGGTAGTAGCGCACATCGAATTTCATGCGGGCATCTTCAAAAGCTTCAAAACCGCATTCGTAAGGAGAATCTTTGGCTACATCTGGCTTGCGGGGACCGAGCACGTAGCCGAGCACTTGAGGCACAACACCCACACCTATGCCAACAAGGATGAACAGCAAAATCGGCAGGTATTCTTGAAGATTCATGTCGCGTGCTCTGTCTGCAATGCGTGGGTAGCTTGCATTTTGTGCTTTGCTTTCAACAAAGCGACTCAGGTAAATGCCTGAGTCGCTTGTCAAAAGTTTGGTGCCGACGGCGAGACTCGAACTCGCACAGCTTTCGCCACTACCCCCTCAAGATAGCGTGTCTACCAATTTCACCACGTCGGCAAGGTACAACTAATTCGGTTGTCGACCACCCAATTTGCGCGAGGAAACGCAGTTTTCGACAGCCTCAAATTCTAACGCCAAGGCGCATCGACCTGGCCTGCCAAATGGCAGCGTTCCTGCACTTGTTAGCCGATCACCGTCGCCCGAATCGGCTCGGCCACCGGGTCACTGTGAAGGAATATTCGAAGGGATGTTGGCTGCACCAGATGCGGCTGT
>JAYWHR010000011.1:0-1613 GCA_043777675.1 Comamonadaceae bacterium
AGATTTTTGCGGGTAGAGGCGTGGTGTTAGAAAATTCAAGCGTCACGTAGCCTTCCCATTCGGGCTCGAACGGGGTGACGTTGACGATGATGCCGCATCGGGCATAGGTGCTCTTGCCTAGGCAGATGGTGAGCACGTTGCGGGGGATGCGGAAATATTCCATTGTGCGCGCGAGGGCGAAGCTGTTGGGCGGGATGATGCAGCTTCGCCTTTAGAAACCCATTTGCTGAACATTCACCCTCCGAATAGTTGCTCTGGATATAAGTTTGCCATAGCTGGCTCATAGAATATATTCACTTGACGGAATATTCTATCTAGGCTATATTCGCGCATGACTTGGGAAGTTGAATACACCGATGAATTTGGCGATTGGTGGCAATCGTTGACCGAAGCAGAGCAGGTTTCCCTGTCAGCTTCTGTGCAATTGCTGGAAGTGCGTGGGCCGCAATTGGGCTTTCCGCACAGTAGCGCCATCAACGGCTCACGCCATGGGCACATGCGGGAGCTACGCACACAGCATACGGGGCGGCCTTTTCGCACCTTGTATGCATTTGACCCGCGCCGTATGGCTATTTTGCTCATCGGAGGAGACAAAGGCGGCGATGACCGCTGGTATGAAGTGAATGTGCCAATAGCAGATCGTCTGTATGACGAACATTTGCAGCAACTCAAACTTGAAGGACAAAGCGATGGCTAAGAAATTTTCCGATCTACGCGCGAAAATGACCCCCTCTGCTCGCCAGCAGGCCGACACCCAAGCTCGCATCATGCTCGCTGAAATGCCCTTGCACGAGCTGCGCCGCGCACGTGGGCTTTCTCAAAAAATGCTGGCCGAAGCCTTGCATGTGCAGCAACCCTCGGTGGCCAAACTGGAGCGTCGCACCGATATGTACATCTCCACCCTGCGCAGTCACATTGAAGCCATGGGTGGTGAATTAGAAGTGACTGCGCGGTTTCCTGATGGGGTGGTGAAGATCAATAATTTTGCGGATTTGGAGAGGTAATCAACTTGGGCAATCGATTTGCTTCAAATTCAAATTGAAAGTGTTGCTTCAGTTTTGGGAATCAACCATCAGCGACAGAGTCACTTTCATTGAGCAGAGTTTAGTCATCCACACAAGCAGCCGTTGAATGACTAACGCTAACGTTTAAGTATCAGCGCTTTAAAAAACCGATTAAAAATAAGATTAGTCCAGCATAAACAAAGAAGTTGGCTGTGTAGGCAGAAAATGAGTAGATCGCTTTTTTGACGAAGTCTTTTTCTTTTTTCAGCTTGAAATTCAGATGCTGGAGATTTGGCCCATAGTCAAACCATGCTTGATCCATTTTGAAGTCGCGAAAAATAAGAATTTTGAAAATTCCCGCCAATAGACTGGCGACGATTCCTATCGATAAGCAAACGACCCCGAGTGCAATAAATGCATTCATAAAGATGCCGTTTCTGTGAGCTTAAATCAAGCCTTTGGCAAAGTCACCCCATGCTGACCTTGATACTTACCGCCCCGATCTTTGTAGCTGACTTCGCAGACGTCGTCTTTATCGCTCTCAAAGAACAGCACTTGCGCGCAGCCTTCGCCGGCGTAGATTTTTGCGGGTAGAGGCGTGGTGTTAGA
>JAYWHR010000012.1:0-5189 GCA_043777675.1 Comamonadaceae bacterium
AGCCGTCTGGCGCTACACTGCACTGCCGTTTCCAGCCTACGGCCAAGGTGACATTTCTATTTGATGCAACTGGGTGACATTTCTATTTGACGCTGACAACTGAAACGACGTTAAGCATGAATGGCATAATATGAGTTGCAAAAGGATTCTGATCCGGCTGTCTGTCGACAAGCTCATGTTCAAAGTCCGAAGCTCCATAACGGCACTTATCCGTGTGCGTGAGGAGTACCTGCTTTAGTTTTTAACTCTTAAAGGTTGATCATCATGGAAATCTCCAAGGCGGAAATCGCCTCGGCTGCTGCTGCCACATCTGCTGGATCAAGCGCTGCCTCAGCATCAAATACATCCTCCAATATATCCCATTTGCCCGAAATGCGTGGCGCAGAAGTGCTTTGCGCTGCAATGGCTGCAGAAGGCGTGAAATACGTTTGGGGCTATCCCGGCGGCGCGGTACTGCATATTTATGATGCGCTGTACAAACAGCAAAGCATGAAGCATATTTTGGTGCGCCACGAGCAAGCGGCTGTGCATGCAGCCGATGGCTATGCTCGCGCCACAGGCGATGTGGGCGTGGCACTCGTCACCAGCGGCCCGGGTGCGACGAATGCTGTGACTGGCATCGCCACCGCCTACATGGACAGCATTCCCATGGTGATCATTACCGGCCAAGTGCCCGTGCCGGCGATTGGCTTGGATGCCTTCCAAGAATGTGACACGATTGGCATCACGCGCCCGATCGTGAAGCACAATTTCTTGGTCAAAGATGTGCGTGATATGGCCGACATTTTGAAGAAGGCGTTTCACATTGCCCGCACAGGCCGCCCCGGCCCAGTGGTGGTCGATATTCCGAAAGATGTGAGCTTCAACAAAGTGAAGTTTGATCTCGCCGCTTATAAGCAGCCGGTAGAGATGCGCAGCTATCAGCCTAAAGTCAAAGGTCATGGCGGCCAGATTCGCAAGGCATTGCAATTGCTGCTCACAGCCAAGCGTCCGTATATTTATACCGGCGGCGGCGTGATCTTGGGCGGCGCAAGCAACGAGCTGCGCACTTTGGTGGATATGCTCGGCTACCCTGTGACTAACACTCTCATGGGCTTGGGCGCTTATCCCGCATCGGACAAAAAATTCCTCGGCATGCTCGGCATGCATGGCACGGTGGAGGCTAACAATGCGATGCAAAATTGCGATGTATTGCTCGCCGTTGGCGCGCGTTTTGATGATCGCGTGATCGGCAATCCCAAACACTTCGCGCAAAACGAGCGCAAGATTATTCATATCGACATCGATCCGAGCAGCATTTCCAAGCGCGTGAAGGTGGATATTCCCATCGTGGGCGATGTGAAAGACGTGCTCACCGAGATGATCAACCAGATCAAGGAAATGCCGCAGCGCGTGGCTCCTAGCGATCTGGCCAACTGGTGGAGCAACATCGAAGCTTGGCGCAGTAGAGATTGTCTGAAATTTGATCGCACCGCGAAAGACGTGATCAAGCCGCAAATGGTGGTCGAGACGCTTTGGAACATGACCAAAGATGTTGAAACTTACATCACCTCCGATGTAGGCCAGCATCAAATGTGGGCAGCGCAGTTTTATCGCTTTGACAAGCCTAACCGCTGGATTAACTCCGGCGGCCTAGGCACGATGGGCGTGGGCATTCCATATGCCATGGGTATCAAAATGGCCAAGCCTGAGGCAGAAGTGTTTTGCGTCACTGGCGAGGGCTCGGTACAGATGTGTATTCAAGAGCTATCGACCTGCTTGCAATACAACACGCCGATCAAAATCGTCTCACTGAACAATCGCTATCTCGGCATGGTGCGCCAGTGGCAAGAGATTGACTACGAAGGCCGCTATTCAAGCAGCTACATGGATGCGCTGCCTGATTTTGTGAAACTCGCCGAGGCCTATGGGCATGTGGGCATGCTGATCGAGCGCCCCGAAGATGTGGAGCCTGCGTTGCGCGAAGCCCGCAAACTCAAAGATCGCACCGTCTTCATGGATTTCCGCACCGACCCGACAGAAAACGTCTGGCCGATGGTGAAAGCCGGCAAGGGCATCACGGAGATGATCTTGGGCGCGGAAGAGCTTTAAAACCAAATACCAACAGCCAAACTTCCGGACGCATAAGACGCAAAGGTTACGCAAAAGGCGCAAAAAAGACAAAAGAAAGTAAATACAAAATGGAGTTGTTAATTTTTCAAGCTCTTCTTCTTTTGTCTTTGTATTTTTGGTATTCCTTCTGCGTAACCTTTGCGTCTTCTACGTCCGTTATTTAAATTATTTCCAACTCCTAAAGATAAATCTATTTGCAGCCAAGCCTACGTGTTACCGCACGCAGGGAAGGGCTCAGAAAAGAGGAATCATCATGAAACACATCATTGCAGTTTTGATCGAAAACGAACCCGGCGCTCTCTCGCGCGTGGTCGGCTTGTTTTCAGCCCGTGGCTACAACATTGAATCTCTCACCGTTGCGCCCACGGAAGACGCCTCGCTCTCGCGGATGACGATCGTCACCAGCGGCTCAGACGAAGTCATTGAGCAAATCACCAAGCATTTGAACCGCCTGATCGAAGTCGTCAAAGTCGTCGATCTCACCGAAGGTAGCTACATCGAGCGCGAGCTGATGATGGTCAAAGTACGCGCGGTGGGCAAAGAGCGCGAAGAAATGAAGCGCATGGCCGAAATCTTCCGTGGCCGCATCATCGACGTGACCGAGAAGAGCTACACCGTTGAGCTCACCGGCGACCACACCAAACTCGATGCCTTCCTAGAAGCCATCGACCGCACAGCGATTTTAGAGACTGTACGCACCGGCGCCAGCGGCATTGGCCGAGGTGAGAGAATATTGCGTGTGTAATACCGTTTAACATCTAAAACCAACATCCGGACGCAGAAGACGCAAAGGTTACGCAAAAGACGCAGAAAAGACAAAGAAGAAGTCAAAAAATTTAAAACCCAACCTGGATTGGTTTTCTATTTTGATATTTTTTCTGCGTAAGCTTTGCGTCTTCTGCGTCCGGTATTCGTATTCAAAACCCAACCCAACCAACAACCTGGAGAAAATGAAATGAAAGTTTTTTACGATAAAGATTGCGATCTATCCCTCATCAAAGGTAAAACTGTCGCCATCATCGGCTACGGCAGTCAAGGTCATGCGCATGCGCAGAATTTGAACGACAGCGGCGTGAAAGTCGTAGTGGGTCTGCGTAAGGGTGGCGCGAGCTGGGACAAAGTGGCCAAAGCTGGCTTGCAGGTCGCTGAAGTACTCGATGCGGTGAAAGCTGCCGATATCGTGATGATTTTGCTGCCGGACGAAAACATCGCTGGCGTGTACCGCGAAATCGAGCCCGCCATCAAGCAAGGCGCATCACTCGTGTTCGCCCACGGCTTTAACGTGCATTACAACCAAGTGATTCCTCGCACTGATTTGGATGTCTGGATGGTTGCGCCTAAAGCGCCTGGCCACACCGTGCGCAACACCTACACGCAAGGCGGCGGCGTGCCTCACCTGATTGCTGTGCATCAAGACAAATCGGGCAAAGCCCGCGAAATGGCACTGTCGTACGCGATGGCCAATGGCGGCGGCAAAGCTGGCATCATTGAAACCAATTTCAAAGAAGAGACCGAGACCGATCTTTTTGGCGAACAAGCCGTGCTCTGCGGCGGCGCTGTTGAGCTCATCAAAATGGGCTACGAGACGCTAACCGAAGCCGGCTACGCGCCGGAGATGGCCTACTTTGAATGCTTGCACGAGCTGAAATTGATCGTTGACCTGATCTACGAAGGCGGCATTGCCAACATGAACTACTCGATCTCCAACAATGCAGAGTATGGCGAGTATGTGACCGGCCCTGAGGTGATCAACGAAGAATCACGCAAAGCCATGCGCAATGCATTGAAGCGCATCCAAAACGGCGAATACGCCAAGATGTTCATCCAAGAAGGCCGCTTGAATTACCCAAGCATGACGGCTCGCCGCCGCAATACAGCCGATCACCAGATCGAAAAAGTCGGTGCTCAGCTGCGCGCCATGATGCCTTGGATTGCGAAAAACAAGCTTGTTGATCAGACTCGCAACTGATTTTTAGAGAAAAAGTAACACCTAGCCGGCTACGAGCCTGCGCGGTCTGCTACGAAATCAGGAGTAAGCCACTTGGGAAACCAAGTGGCTTTTCTTATTGTGCCGTTGCCTTTACACTCAGTGCATGCATGACGGAACCGATACCTCTCCCGCTGAACTAGCGCCCATCAAACCGCGCCGCAAGGGCATTTATATTTTGCCCAACCTGTTCACGCTGGCCGCGCTGTTTGGCGGCTTCTATGGCATCGTGATGGCGATGAATGGGCGCTTTCACGAGGCCGCCATCGGCATCTTCTGCGCCATGATTCTCGACAGTTTGGATGGCCGCGTCGCTCGGATGACGAATACGCAATCTGCTTTTGGTGAGCAGATGGATTCGCTCTCTGATATGGTGAGCTTTGGCGCAGCACCTGCTTTGATCGCCTACGAGTGGGCTTTGAAGGATTTAGGCCGCTGGGGCTGGATCGCTGCTTTTGTGTATCTATCCTGTGCCATGCTGCGCTTGGCACGCTTTAATGTGAACACAACAGTGGTAGACAAGCGCTATTTCCAAGGCCTGCCTAGCCCCGCTGCTGCGGCATTAGTGATGGGCTTGATTTGGCTGATGACAGATTTGAAGATTGAAGGGCAAGACACCATTGTGATTCTTGGCTTGATCGAGGTGAAAGTGCGCTGGGTCATGTTTGCCGCAGCACTATTCACCGGCCTGACGATGGTCACCAACGTGCCTTTCTACAGCTTCAAAGATGTGAACATGAAGCGCAGCGTACCTTTTGCCGTGATCGTGCTCATCGCCCTAGGCATCGCCGTGATCAACATCGACCCACCCACCGTGCTCTTCGGGATCTTCGTAGCCTACGGTTTGAGCGGCTACGTGATCTACGCCTACCGCAAAGCCAAGGGCATACGAACCAGCGTGATCGCTACATCCAAGGATGAGCCTGAGGAACGTGGTTTGCATTGATTTTTTAGATTAAATAGCCCGGTAGCCGGCGTATTTATTGCGTGGGGTGCTATTGAATGGTGAGTTCAAGTACGAACTGCGTGAGAGCGGCAAATTGGGTGGTTCAGGAGGTAATGTCATGATTGCCCAAAAGACCTACCCAGT
>JAYWHR010000013.1:0-18992 GCA_043777675.1 Comamonadaceae bacterium
GTTTTTATGCATGGCTATCGCTACACAGCGCATGAATTGGCTGCTGAGCGGATTGCGCGCGAGGCGGGCTTCACGCAGATCAGCGTGAGCCACAAAACATCGCCGATGATGAAGGTTGTGAGCCGGGGCGATACCACGGTGGTTGATGCGTATCTGTCGCCGATTCTCTCGCGTTATGTCAGCCAAGTGGCTAGTGAGTTACCGGGCGTGAAATTGTTTTTCATGCAATCCTCTGGCGGCCTCACGGATGCGCGAGCCTTTCAAGGCAAGGATGCGATTCTGTCCGGCCCCGCAGGCGGCATTGTGGGCATGGCACGGACGGCGAAGCTGGCCGATTTCGATAAGGTGATTGGCTTCGATATGGGCGGCACGTCTACCGATGTGAGCCATTTTGCGGGAGAGTTTGAGCGCGAGTTTGAAACGCAAGTGGCGGGTGTGCGTATGCGCGCGCCGATGATGAGCATTCATACTGTGGCAGCGGGCGGTGGCTCGATTTTGGAATTTGACGGCTCACGCTTTCGAGTGGGCCCTGAGAGCGCGGGCGCGAATCCGGGGCCAGCGAGCTATCGGCGTGGTGGGCCGCTGGCCGTGACCGATGCGAACGTGATGGTCGGTAAAATTCAGCCGCGCCATTTTCCGAAAGTGTTTGGCGCTGCGGCGAATGAAGCTTTGAGCTACGAAGCGGCCTTGGTCAAATTCAACGAGATTGCCAATCGCGTTGGCCGCTCGGCAGAAAGTGTGGCTGAGGGCTTCATCAACATCGCCGTGCAGCAGATGGCCAATGCGATCAAGAAGATTTCTGTGGCGCGTGGCTATGACGTGACGCGCTACACGCTGCAATGCTTCGGCGGCGCGGGCGGCCAGCATGCTTGCCTCGTGGCCGATGCGCTGGGCATGACGCGCGTGTTTGTGCATCCCTATGCGGGCGTGCTCTCAGCCTATGGCATGGGCTTGGCGGATCAAAGCGTGATTCGTGAGCAGGCGGTGGAGTTGAAGTTGACGGGCGATGCGCTGCCCAGAGTTGCAGAGCAGCTCGATACGCTGGCGCAAGTAGCGAGCAAAGAATTGCACAGCCAAGGTATGAACACCCCTGGTGGGCAGAGTGCCGTGCAAGTTCACAAGCGTGTGCATGTGAAATACGAAGGCACAGATACCGCCTTGGTCGTGCCGTTCGCCGATCTTGCGACCATTGAGGCAGCGTTTGAAAAGGCTTACAAGCAGCGCTTTGCGTTCCTCATGCAAGGCAAGGCATTCGTGGTGGAAGCTGTGTCGGTCGAAGCCGTGATCGGCGGCGATGCGTCAGCAGAAAAACGGCATGCGCTGCATGAGCCGCGCGCTGTGCCGAGCCGAGAAACAGTCAAGATGTTCTCAGGCGGGCAGTGGCACGAAGCGCTGCTCGTGGTGCGTGAAGATATGCAGCCGGGCGATGTGATCCCAAGCCCCGCGATCATTGCTGAGAAAAATGCCACGACGATTGTAGAGCCCGGCTGGGAGGCGAATCTCACTGCTTTAGACCATTTAGTCCTTGAACGCAGAGCGCAACGTTCGATCAAATTTGCAGCGGGTACGACCGTAGATCCTGTGTTGCTAGAGGTCTTCAACAACCTCTTTATGAACATTGCCGAGCAAATGGGTTTGCAATTGCAAAACACGGCTTATTCGGTCAATATCAAAGAGCGCTTAGATTTCTCTTGCGCTCTGTTCGATGCCGAAGGCAACCTGATCGCCAATGCGCCGCATATGCCCGTGCATCTGGGCTCAATGGGCGAAAGCATCAAAACTGTGGTGCAAGAGAATCGCGCCACGATGCAACCGGGCAATGTGTATGTGCTCAACGATCCATATCACGGCGGCACGCATCTGCCTGATGTGACGGTGATTACGCCGGTGTACATCAACAACACCGTTCGGCCTGAGCTTGTCGAAGGCAATGGCAGCACTTCGACAAGCTCAGTGCGAACGGAGCAGCCGCTCTTCTACGTGGGCTCGCGCGGTCACCAAGCCGATATCGGCGGCATCACGCCCGGCTCGATGCCGCCGTTTTCCACGCGCATTGAAGAAGAAGGCGTGCAGATCAACAATTTCTTGCTCGTTGAGCGCGGCGTGCTGCGTGAGAAGGAAATGATTGCATTGCTTGAAAGCGGCGAATACCCTTCGCGCAATCCGTATCAAAACATGGCTGACTTGAAAGCGCAAATCGCCGCCAATGAAAAAGGCGTGCAAGAGCTGCGCAAAATGGTGGAGCAATTCGGCCTTGATGTGGTGCAAGCCTACATGGGGCATGTGCAAGACAATGCTGAAGAATCTGTGCGTCGCGCCTTGGTCACGCTCTCTACGCGATTGAAAGACAGCTCATTTACTTTGCCATTGGATAACGGCGCTCAAATCAAAGTAGCGATCCGCGTCGATGGCACTAACCGCAGCGCAGAAATTGATTTCACAGGCACATCACCGCAGCAAACCAATAATTTCAACGCGCCCAAAGCCGTGTGCATGGCTGCTGTGCTCTACGTGTTCCGCACTTTAGTGGACGATGATATTCCGCTTAATGCAGGCTGCTTGAAGCCGTTGAAGGTAACGATTCCCGCAGGCTGCATGCTCAACCCGAATCCGCCTGCGAGCGTAGTGGCTGGCAATGTAGAAACCTCTACCTGCATCACAAATGCGCTCTATGGCGCTTTAGGCCTCATGGCGGGAAGTCAGCCCACGATGAATAACTTCACCTTCGGCAACGAGCGCCACCAGTATTACGAAACGATTTCTGGCGGTAGCGGAGCAGGCGGTGTATTCGACGCGCAGGGCAAACTCGTCGGCGGCTTCAACGGCACCAGCGTCGTGCAAACCCACATGACCAACTCCCGACTGACCGACCCCGAAGTGCTCGAATTCCGCTTCCCCGTGCGCCTAGAAAGCTATGAAATCAGAATTGACTCGGGTGGCGAAGGCGAATACATAGGAGGCAACGGCGGCATCCGTAAAGTGAAATTTTTAGAACCCATGACAGCCAGCATTCTCAGCAATGGTCGCGTGCATCCCGCTTTCGGGATGAGTGGTGGTAAGAGCGGCGCAACAGGTATCAATCGCGTCGTGCGTAGCAATGGAAAAGTAGAACAGTTAGCCCATATCGGCAATGCGGACATGCAGCCAGGCGATGTGTTTGAAATTCATACACCCGGAGGCGGTGGGTTTGGCTAGATCTGACTTTTATGATCCAAAAGGCCATTTAGCCGGCATATATACTGCGTAAAATGCTATCAATTATGTAGCGTTTCACGTCGTGAAATGCAAACGATGCTCAACCAGGCTATCGATGAAAGCACGGATTTTCGGAGCGGGGTGTTTTCTAATTGCCAACACCATACAGACCGTGATCTCCGTGGTTGGCATCATCGTGCCCGATGATTTCCGTACGTATCAGTGTTTGATCGCCCAATTGAGTGTGGCCCTCATGGCGCAGGAAGAAACCGCCGGGTAGCCATTCCCAACTATCTTCGCCATGCCAAGCGACAGCAGATGCACGGGGATCTTCGGGTTTTTGTCCCGCGGCAAAAGACTGGCCTCTAAACCGCCATTTGCCAACGAACACTTCGAGCACTTTGTGTGCAGGGCTGGCCGTAGGCTTGGACTTGGGTGATTGTTTGTTCGATGACGTGGTCATGAATTACTCCTGGTTATGTGGTGTTGAGAAATTGCTCTCGTGGTCTGGCCCCAATTACCTTCGATCAAGTCGGCTCGGAAAGCAGGTAGCAGACTTCCGTGCGTAAGTCTGATGGGTCGTTACTTGGTCCGTAGCGTTCCCAATTGGGACCAATCAGCTTGCGACCGATTGATTTCACCGCACGATGCAGCGCGAAGTGCGTCTCCAGCATCCGCTCGTACGCTCCATGATGAACCAGCGTCGCAATGGCCCCTCCAGGTGTCCAGTTAAGCAGGAGTCCAGCAGGTGCATCGAGCGGAGCAGGCAGTTCGCGCCCCAGCCAACATGGCTCCCCATCCGCGCCGAACGGATCATGACCTTGCGGGTGATACAGGGCGACTTGTGGTCCTAATCCAGCAAGACCAGCCGCCGCCAAAGAAAACCGCTCAATGAGGCTGTTCACAAAATGGGGTATGTTGTCCCGACGGATCACGCCGCTGAGGCAAAGAAAGGGGCGCGAAGGATCGCGCCTGATGAGGAGTTCACTCATCAGGTCGCGGCCTTCGGCTGATGTGCTGGCAGATGGAGAAGTCATGATGTCGCCTTCATTTCTGTTGGTAATGCTCTTTGGGTCTGACCCCAATTTCTCGCCAAAAGACTCTTGCCATTCGCGAGAGGCTGTTTTGTTTGCTTCGATACTCATAAATTCGCCTGATGTTGACTGACGTATCAGGGTGCGACACACATTAATTTGCTGGCTTCGCTTCCATCGGTGATTCGGTATGCAAAACACACTGCCAGCGTTTACCTACGTAGACCCAAGTAGAGGTGTCTGACATGTTCTGGGTACTGCTTTTACCGCCTTCACGCGCTGCAACGGTCTGCTTCACCTGATAAGTCAAAACGGCTGTCGTCTCGGTTGGAAACACGACCTCAGCGTCGCTCAGAGCAAAGGAAGTCACGACCATGGTGCCTTGCTCCGCCATCTTTCGATAGCCGGCGTGGTCGAACTTTATCGCGCCGTGCGCGGTAGCCATCATTGCCGGGTCGTGCAGCAACTGTAGGGCCGCGTCTGTGTCCTGGTCAACCATCGACTGCCAGAATTTTGTCTCCAGCTCGGTCAGTGTTTTAGTAAGTGCTGTCATTTGATGCTCCAATAAACTAAGTTAAAAAAGTGCCGTCACGCCAGTTACGTCGTCGGTGTTGAGTTGGCGGTCGTAAAGTACACATGTAGATAAAGAAATGTGGAGTCGTCAGGTTGTTGACAAGCATCCACGCGATTCACGCCTGCCCGTTTGAGCCAGGTATGGGTGGTTGACGCGGGCTCCGGGTGCCTTGCAACCTGACATAGGGATAGTTCACTGGTCATATGCCAATTGCGGATACCAATCCGTCCCGCGCCCCTCGGGCGTCTTGTCCAGAATCGTCCACAACCCCGACATGTCCGGTGCGTCGTGCGGATCCTGGCCCGGGTCGGCGGTCTCCATTCCGCCTTCGCCGCTCCAGAAGTGGCGGATAACTCCGTCTTTGCGGGTAAAGACGTTGTAGCCGGGCATGTCGGCGTCTTCTGCGCTGACGTAATCGCGGGTGTAGTCGCCGCTCGAGTCGGAATAGAGATTAAGGTTCTTCCAGCCGCGCTCCTTGCCGTAAGCCAGGATGCGCTTGATCGGCGAGCGGGCTGTCATCACGAACGCCGCACGCTGACTGACGTGAGGCGCAATGCCGTCCCACGCGCTCATCTGCGACGTGCACATGGGGCAGCCTTGCTTGCGCTCGGGCCCGTACATGAAGCTGTAGATCACCAGGGTGTCCTTGACGCCAAACAGCTCGGCGAAGCCAATCGCTCCGTCTTTGCCGTCAAAGCGGTAGTCCTTAGTGACTTCGCCTCCGGGCGGCAGCGCCCGGCGCTGCTCTGCAACGCGGACGATGTGGCGTCTGAGCTCAATCTCTTCTACAGCCAAGGCATCGCGTGCCTGACGGTACTTTTTACTTTCGTTCAAGACATGCGCGGCGTTTTTTTTCACCATCTCGGCGGCGGGTCTCAAGAGCACTTGTGCAGTCATGATGCTGATTCCGTCATGACCATCCACGGCACGCCAAATTTGTCTTGCAGCATGCCGAAAGAAGACGTCCAGAAGGTTTTGGCCAGTGGCATCTGCACGGTGCCGCCGTCGGCCAGTGCGTCAAACAAGCGCCGGGTATCGGCATCGTTGGCCGCACTCAGCGCCAGCGTCATGCCTTTGAACTCTGGCGTTGCTGAGCCCATGCCGTCGTCGGCCATCAGGTGCGTTTCGCCAACGCGAAAGGAGGCGTTCATGACTTTTTCTTCCCAGCCAGGCGGCGGCTTCATTCCCGCGTCAGGGCTTTCCTTCCAGCGCATCAGGCCACTGACTTCGGCACCGATGGATTTTTTGTATAACTCCAGCGCCTCTTCGCAGCGGCCGCCAAAGGTGATGTAGGCTTGAACTTTCATGATGAATTCCTTTGATAAACGGGGAATGTGAAAGGGAAAGGTGAACGGTGAACGTTCAGCGTTAAACGTGCAGCGTGGGGCGGTAAATCAGCTCTTGGATGTTGCTGTCGAGTGTTCGGCTTTCGACCATCTCAAGATCGAAGTCCGCCGCTCCCATAAAAATTGGCTGAGTACCGGTTTTGCCCGAGATGACCGGGAAGACTGTGACGCGAACGAGGTCAACGAGGCCGGCGGCCATTAATGCCCGGTTTAATGAGAGGCTGCCGTGCGAGCGCAACGGGACTGTGGACTCTTTTTTGAGCCGGGCAACAATGTCTACCGCGTCACCGCTTACGACGGTCGCGTCAGGCCAGGCGAGGGGGCTTTTCAGCGTGGACGACACCACCGTCGTTGGAATGTTGACCATCCGGGTGACCCACGGGTCGCGCACGTCGGACTTTTCAGTGCTCGCGGCCAGCATCTCAACAAATAGTCGAAAGGTGGTGGCCCCGAAGACCATCCGCTGCTCAGCGTCGAACGAGGCGAGGCGACGTTCGAGCAACTCGGGGCCCTGCTTGCCCCAGTAGCCACCCCAATCACCGCCTGGGCCGTAAGAGCCGTAGCCGTCAAGCGTAGAAAAGATGTCGAACGTGTAGGTGGCGGTCATAGTGATTCCATTAATCAAGCATTCAGCAGCACTTCAAAGCCGCCGAAAATCATGCGTTTACCGTCGAACGGCATATCGCCCATCTGCTTCATACGTGGGTCTTTCATGAATTTTTCGTTGCCTGTATCGCGTGCCTCCTTCGAAGGCCATTCGATCCACGAAAACACCACGGTCTCGGTTATTTCGGCTTTGACTGCCATCTTGAAATCGGTCTGCTTGCCGTCTGGCACATCGTTACCCCAGCACTCCACAACGCGCGTAGCGCCGTGTTCCTTAAATATCGCAGCGGATTCGGTCGCGATCTTTCGGTACGCATCTTTCTTGTCGGTTGGCACAGCAATCACAAATCCATCGATATAACTCATGGCATTTCTCCTTGTAAATTAACTGATTGCAGTGGATAGTTACTGCTGAGTTGTTTTGAACTTCACACTACGAAATAGCGAGCAGGGCGCGCGCCTTTATTTCAAAGCTGTTTCCAACTGCGCCTTATTCATCGCCGAGCGCCCCTTGATGCCGCGTTGCTTCGCCTCGTTACGAAGTTGCGCCACAGTTCGCCCACCTGCGCCTTGGTGCGAACGCAAACCACCACGCCGCCCCGCAGACATGTCGTTGATCGAAGAGGAGCTGCTGGTCGCCGATTCACCGTGCTGTGCCCGCTCCTTGTTGACGACCCGCGCCGCAATCTCTTGGGCCAAAGTCTCAGATTTACCGCTTTCAAGCAGACTGTCTTTAATATGTGCGTACTGACGTTCGCGCTTGGCGTTCCAGGCTTTTTGTGGCATGGCGAATCCTTGGGTGTTGTTAATTCGGCGGGAACTTTCGATCAGAGCCGCAGGAATGACATCAGCGCATCGTTGAATGCCTGCGCGTGAGATACGTTCAGCCCGTGCGGTGCATCTTTCAAAGTCACCAATTGGCTATGAGCCACAGCGCGATGGGTGCGCTGGCCTGAGCCTTCGAATGGCACGATGGCGTCCGCATCGCCGTGAATCACCAGCGTGGGAATAGTCACTTTTTTCAGGTCTTCGCGGAAGTCGGTGGTGGCAAACGAATCCATGCAAGCCAATGCAGCATGCTGAGGCGACTGCTGGCACAGAGCAATCGCCTCTTTGCGCTGGGACTCGGTGACCTGCAGCACGCCGTTGGCCGAGAAGAAGTCTTTGGTGAACTGGTCAAAGAAGGCGCTACGATCCGCCTCCAAAGCGCCCTTCATCTCTTGCGCCTTCTCGGGGGTGAGTGGCCCTTCGGGGTTGTCTGTCGACTTCATCAGGTACGGCGGCACTGATGCGGCAAACACCACGCTGCGCAGACGGGATTCGCCGTGTCGCGTGATGTAGCGTGCCACTTCGCCGCCGCCCATGGAGAAACCCACCAGCGTCACGTCTTGCAGTTCGCATTGGTCTATCACGCGTTGCAAGTCATCGGCCAAGACGTCGTAGCTGTAACTTGAATGCGGCTTGTCTGAACGCCCGAAGCCTCGTCGGTCATACGCTACAACGCGATAGCCAGCTGATTGAAGCACCGAGACCTGCGGCTCCCAAGCCTGCGAGGACAGCGGCCAACCGTGGATCAGCACCACCGGTCGGCCGCTGCCACCCGTGTCGTCAATGTGCAGGCGCACAGAATCTGCTTGCGTTGGCTCGGTGCTGCTCGAATCCGCCGTACCCGTCACGGCGCCAGAGGCAACTGCGCTCGTTGCACCTGCTGCACCGGCTACAGCGCCAACAATAGTACCGACCACGATGCCTGCTGGGCCAGCTACCCCAACGCCTATAACAGCGCCCGTGATGGCACCTGCCACCACGCCACCACCCATTAACACGGCGAGATCCGGATCCTGCGAAGGAGCTCCGTCATTGGGTGTGGCCTGCTCGACAATATCTTTGTCAACAGGGAGGGTGCTGGAATCTGAGGCGGCCGATCTGTTCATATGCTTATCCTGATTCAGTTAAAAATGAATGAGCAAGACGCTGCATTCTTAAACTGCCTCGCAACCGTATGCCATTGCTACTGAGCCGGTCTGTGCGACAGCGTACTGAAGATGATCACTTACAAAACAGAATTGCTATAATTACTATAGCAATCTAGTTAATAAAAACGCCGGCTAGAAAGCATTTGGCTTGCTTATTCAGATACCTCAGATGCTTTTTCCGTTCACCCTGAGCTTGTCCAAGGACCTCTACATACTGTACGTTTCACGAGTCAATTTTGAATCGGCATTTGTGGGTTTATCTGGTCAAATTTGGGTCGGCGGCAATACCGAACAGGTTACTTGTTAAGAACCGGACAACTCATTTACTCCTGAGCATCGCCAGCCCAAGTATTTCATGCATCACGCGGCGTGTATTGCGCAGGCCATGGCCGGAAGGAAACCAATCTAAGCCCATGCCTTGATCTGACTGAATGAAGTGTGTCGGCGCAGGTAGGGCCTTTAGCTCGGTGGTTTCAAACTCTTTCAAAGCGCGGGGCATATGGCTGGCATGAGTTACCAAAGCAATTCGGGTAATTCCATCCTTCTTAAGCAAAGCAGCTATGGCTTGAGCGTTGCCTGCCGTATCTTTAGATTGCGAATCAGCGTAACGAAAGGCTGGCAAGCCTAATTGTGCGAGCCAGCGAGCGGCTGCTGCAGCCTCGGTGTCTAGACTATTGGCAGCGCCCCAACCCATGCCGCCGCTGAATGCCAGCGGCACCCCAGTTTGTCTAGCGAGTGTCGCGCCGTAATGCAAGCGCTGAGCGGAGGATTCTGAGATATTCGCTTTGCCGTATTCTCTGCTTTCACTGTACATGCCACCGCCAAGAACAACAATCGCCTGCACCTGTTCAATTTTGAAAGTCTGCGTAACGGCTTGCGGCTCCAAGGCCAAAGGTGGTCGTAGTGCCACACGCTCCAAAAACATGGCAGTACCGTGACTACAAAACAACCATAAGGCAACAAAAGACACCAGAAAGAGCATCTTGCCTAAAGCTATCCAGACAATCCGCTGACTTCGTACAGCCAATAAATAACCTAAAAAAATCAGCATCAGTGGCAAACCGGGTGGCAGCACGAGCGCGGAAAGCCAAGGCTTGAGGAAGGCGTATTCGGTAAACATGAGCGCATTTTATGGCGAAAATTACATCTCGCCGGCATGGAGCCTGCGCGGCGCGCTCATAAATTAATAGCGAACAGTTTCAAGCCCAGAGATGTGCATCAGCATGAAAAACCAGCTTTGATACTTCAGGCAGAGAAGTTGATCACGAGCGGCGATAAAGGAGAGTCAAACTCCGCTTTCCAAGTTTGCTGAGCGGAGACGGGAAAAGCATCTGTCCAAGTGCCGGTGGTAATCACATCACCGGCTAGCAATGTCGGCGCGCCGGGGCAGGCTTGTATCTCGTGCACGAAATGAAGCAAAGCATTCAGCGGATCGCCCAATACATTGGCGCCAGCGCCTGAATCTATCGGCTTGCCATCGCAAAACAGGCGCACTTGGCATGCTGCGAGCAATTTGCAAAAATCTGCTGTGTTGCCAGCTAAGCCATGTGCAGCGATTTGCTTGCCCACCACCAGCCGCGCATGTAAGCTGCCATCGGCCACCGCATCGGGCAGGGCGAATTTCCAATCCTTCAAATGGCTTTGCACGATCTCGTAGGCGGGCGCAACCGATTCCACACAATCGAAAAGCTGCTCCAGCGTGCAACTGGGTGGCGGGGCAGCGCGCAAGATCAATACCGCCTCGGGCTCAATGCGCGGCTGACAAATATTTGCGAGCGATAGCGACGCATCACTGTCGCAAAAGCTCAAAGTTTGTTGGTAAACCGTGCCCCAAACTGGTGCTGTGGCGTTATAGCGCGGCCAGATGCTGCGGTTAGTGAAGCCGATTTTGTAGCCGCGTGGCTGCTCGCCACGCGCAATCCGTAGCTTGCGCACGCCAATGGCTGCTTGGTATGCCGCTGGCATATCAAGGCCAGTGGGCGCAGGCCAGAGTTGCGCGCTGTCATGATGGGAAAGGAGAGCGTTTGGGTTCATCAGCCTATTGTGTCAGCCCGCCATGTTGCTCGTGATCTCTAAATCGCTTGAAATATGTTTATATATACAGTATTATGGAGCTATGTTCGCATCCCTCGCTCCATCAGTTTCCGCATTGATCCAAGGCAATCAGCTTTGGCATGCGCGCGAGCTCTTGGGCTTGCGCGATGCGTCAGTTCAGAATCTGTCCACTGGATTTTCTGCGCTAGATGCTGTTTTGCCGGGGCGGGGTTGGCCAGCAGGCCAAATCGTTGAGCTGATTTGCGCACAGTCTACTAGCGCAGAATGGTCTTTGATGCTGCCTGCCCTCGTTACCCGGCTTGCGCTTGCTGGCAACGCAAAGCCATCTCAGCTTGTATTGATCAATCCGCCCCATGAGCCTTATTTGCCCAGTCTACAAATGCGCGGCGTCGCGTCCGGTCGCGTAATTCGGATTGATACGCAAGACAATAAGCAAGCGCAGCAGCGTGCTTGCTGGGCGGCTGAGCAGGCTTTGCACTGCGACCAAGTTGCGGCCGTGGTGGCTTGGTTGCCGCGCGCGCCGGCGGAGTCTTTGCGCCGCTTGCAGTTGGCAGCGAGTCAGTCACAGATAATACTGTTTGTGTTGCGCCCGCTCAGTGCGCGTGAGCACAGCTCGCCAGCAGCATTGCGCCTGGTGCTGCATCGCTTGGATGCTTTGCTGTGTGATCTCCACATCCTCAAATGCAGAGGCGGCGCAGCGCAAGCTCAGGTGCAAATTGAAATACTTGGCTCCTCATTGCGTGCTTTGCTGCAAGCGCGTCAGCAGCGCGTGCCAAGCGTACAGCCTATAAAAACAATATCGCAGCCTCACCCCATATTTCGGATGACCCCGCGCTCGCAGGTGATCGGGCTTTTGCCAAATCACCTGCTCTTTGGCAATGAGCGCGCCGCAGAAGGGCCAGCAATGAACGCGAGGGCGCAGCATGGCTTGGATCGCACTACAACCTTCACCCATTTACTTAACCCCCACACCCCAACACCCACCTCAACAACCCTCCCGGCCGCGAGCCCACCAGTTGCCAGCATTGTCCTTGACCGATCTGTCAAAAGAGAAGTCCGCCACGCCCGCAATCGCTAGCATTGATGTCGATTCCTCCCTTCGATCTTGCGTTGAGTTGGCTCAATGGGCTTTGCAATACACGCCGCATGTGGCGTGTATTGATGAGGCGTTGCAAGGCAGACAGCAAGCTGTATTGATGGAGACGGCGGCCAGTCTGCGTTTGTGGGGTGGTTTACATAGTTTGCTTGAAACAATGCGTAGCCAAGGGCGTGACGTTGGGTTGTGGCATTTGGCCACAGGCTCAACCGGCTCGGTGGCGCTGGCGAGGCTCCAGTTGCTGGAACGGGACGCATCTGAAGTTGACACCTCTCAAAACAACACACCTCAAAGCAACAAGCCCATTCAGCCAATTGATGATCTGCCATTGCACACTCTCTCAGCCGCTAGGCCACACTTGGAAACCCTGCATCAAATGGGCTGCGTCTCTTGGGGGCAGCTTTGCGCCATGCCACGCGGCGGGATCACGCGTCGCTTTGGCGCAGGCCTGCTGGATGCTCTAGACAAAGCCTATGGCCGTAAGAGTGAGACGTATGCTTGGATGGCATTGCCCGAGGTCTTCGCAATAAGCCATGAGCTGCATGCAAATGTAGAAAATGCCAGCGGTCTGCTGTTTGCGGCATCACGTCAATTGAAGCTGTTGCAAGCTTGGCTGCGGGCACGCCATCAAGGCGTGGTGAGTTGCCAATTTACTTGGCTACTGGATATCCGACGCCACGCGCCACCGCAAGGCGAATTCACTGTGCAAACGGCTGAGCCGACGCAAGATATCAAGCACCTAGAGCGCCTGCTCGCCGAGCATTTGAACCTGATCGAGTTGCCTGCCCCGGCGCACACCTTGCTGCTGCGCTCTGTGCGTTGCGAGGCATTGCCCGAGTTGACCGCTAGCCTGCTTCACGATGAGCAGCGCGCGGGCGAACCCTTACATTTTTTTGTTGAGCGCGTGGCCAGCAAGTTAGGCGCTGCAGCGATTCGCCGCCCGGTATTACTAGCAGATCACAGGCCAGAGGCTAGCCAGCGCTGGGAGAGCGCAACTCTGCCGAGCCAAGCTGCGAAATCAGTGTTGGGTAGGCCATCTGTCATGCACGCGCCTCATGCTTATCGCCCCGCTTGGTTGATGGCGCAGCCCTTGAAATTGCTGGTGCAGGGCGACAAGCCCTATTACCAAGGTCCACTCAAATTGCTTCTAGGCCCGGAGCGCATTGAATCGAGCTGCTTGGTAGATGCCGTACCCATGCAGGAGACCATGCCGATACCCGTTGCGCGAGATTACTTCATGGCTTGGAGCGCTAGTGCAGGCTTGCTTTGGATTTTTAGAGAGCGGCTTGTAGAGCAACCGGGCTGGTATTTGCATGGGCTGTTTGCTTGAATACGAGAGTTCGATTGCAAACCATGAGCGATTTGCCTCAATACGCCGAGCTGCGAGCGCTCAGCAATTTTTCATTTCAAAAGGGTGCATCGCACCCGGAAGAATTGGTGACGCGCGCGCATGCGCTGGGCTATCGAGCCATCGCCCTCACCGATAAATGCTCCGTAGCAGGCGTGGTGCGGGCGCATGGGGAGGCGAAGAAGCTGGGCATGCATTTAATTTTGGGTGCTGAGTTCAAAGTTCAAGATGCACCCGCACCTTTCACACTGGTGCTGTTGGCTCACAATATAGTTGGTTGGGGGCAGCTGTGCCAATTCATTACCCGCTGCCGGCGCAGCGCAGAAAAAGGGCAATACCGCTGCTTCTGGGATGAGCAAGATTGGCAGAGCTTGGATCAATGCGAAGCGCTCTGTGTGTTGCATGATGCCGCTGATAAAGAGGCAGCGACGCATTTGCTGCACACTTTGCGTAAGCATTTTTTCAATCGCTTGTGGCTAAGCATCACACTACATTTGCAAGCGCAAGATGATCTGAAAATGGTGCAAAGTGTCGCGCTTTCGCAAGCCGCGAATGTACCGTTGGTGGCTACAGGCAGTGTGTTGATGCATGTGCGCTCGCGTAAGCCACTGCTCGATGTGATCAGCGCTGTGGCGCAGGGCAAGAGCGTATCTGAGTGCGGCTATGCCTTGGCCGCTAATGCGGAGGCGCATTTGCGCCCGCGGCAGCGATTGGCTCAAATTTATTCTTCTGCTTGGTTGGCTGCTTCAGTCGCGATTGCCACGCGTTGCACATTCAGCCTGGATGAGATTCGCTACAAGTATCCGATGGAAGTGGTCGGTGAGGGTGAGAGTCCAGCGCAATGCTTAGAGCGCTTGACTTATGAGGGTGCGCACAGCCGGTATCCGCTAGGCTTGCCCGAGACTGTGCAAGCCCAAATCTTGCATGAGTTGGCTGTGATCGCTAAGCTCAACTACGAGATGTACTTTCTCACGGTGCATGATTTGGTGCGCTTCGCTAGAAGCCAAGGTATTCTGTGTCAGGGACGAGGCTCAGCCGCTAATTCTGCGGTGTGTTATTGCTTGGGCGTCACCGAGGTGGATCCAGCACGAATGAGCGTGTTGTTTGAGCGTTTTGTGAGCGTCTCGCGCGGCGAGCCACCTGATATTGATGTGGATTTTGAACATCAGCGTCGTGAAGAGGTGATCCAATACATTTATCAAAAATATGGCCGCGAGCGCGCTGCCATTGCAGCCACAGTCGTCAGCTATCGCCCGAAAAGTGCGCTGCGCGATGTGGGCAAGGCGCTGGCTATCTCGCCTGAATTGATTGAGTCATTTGCCGGGGAGCATTTTTGGTTTGATGGCAAATTGGTGCAATCAGAGCGAGTGAAGTTTTTACTTGATCAAAGTGGTGCCAAGCTAGATTGGCGCATCGCGCAGTGGCTTGAGCTAGCTGCTAGGCTGATTGGCTTTCCGCGCCATTTGAGCCAGCATGTGGGCGGCTTTGTGCTCACGCAAGGGCCGCTCACGCAAATCGTACCGGTAGAAAATGCGGCCATGCCTGAGCGCAGCATTATTCAGTGGGACAAAGATGATCTGGATGCGATGGGGTTGATGAAGGTCGATGTGCTCGCTTTAGGTATGTTGAGTGCGATTCGGCGTTGCTTGGATTTGGTGGGTGCGCAAAAAGGGCAAAAGTTTGAGATGCAAGATATCCCGGCAGAATGCCCCGCCACCTACGAGATGATTTGCGCGGCAGACACGATTGGCGTCTTCCAGATTGAGAGCCGAGCGCAGCAAAGCATGCTACCGCGCTTGCGGCCGCAGTGTTTTTACGATTTGGTGGTGGAAGTGGCGATCGTGCGGCCTGGGCCAATTCAAGGCGGCATGGTGCATCCGTATTTGCAGCGCAGGCAAGGTCTGGAGCCGGTCACTTTCCCGAGTAAGGCATTGGAAGAAGCCTTGGGGCGCACGCTAGGTGTGCCGATTTTTCAAGAGCAGGTGATGCAGATTGCCATGCTGGCTGCGGGCTTTAGCGCGGACGAGGCGGATCAATTGCGGCGCAGCATGGCCGCTTGGAAGCGCAAAGGCGGCGTGACTAAATTTTATGATCGTATCGTCGATGGCATGACCGAGCGCGGCTACACACTCGAATTTGCGCAGGGCATTTTTAAGCAGATCGAAGGCTTTGGGGAATACGGTTTCCCAGAAAGCCATGCGGCCAGCTTTGCGCTCTTGGTGTACGTGAGTTGCTGGCTTAAATGCCATTACCCAGCAGCTTTTTTGGCGGCTTTGCTCAATGCGCAACCGCTGGGCTTTTATTCGCCTGCGCAACTGGTGCAAGATGCTCAGAGGCATGATGTGCGCGTCTTGCCGATTGATGTAACGCAGAGCGATTGGGATGCGCAATTGTTGGAATGCTCAAGCGTGCGCTTAGGACCAAAAGACACGAGCGTACGCTTAGGGCTACGCATGGTCAGCGGCCTCAGCCTTGCTGGCGCGCAACGCATGTTGGAAGCACGGCGGCAGCGTTTGTTTGAAAGCACCGAGGATCTTGCATTGCGCTGCTCGCTGGATGCTGGAGATATGAAAGCGCTGGCAGCGGCTGATGCGCTGCGCAGCCTCTCTGGTCACCGCCGCCAGCAGGTGTGGGAGGCGAGTGCATTAAAGCTCCAGCCAGCCGTGGTGCGCGGTACGCGATCTCTGCTGCGTGATGCGCCGATTCATGAAGAATTTTTAGAGCTAGAAGCTGCAGGCGAGGGCGAGGAAGTCAGCTGGGATTACAGCACCGTGGGGCTGACGCTGCGCAGTCACCCATTGGCTCTGCTCAGGCCGCAATTTGATGCGATGAAGTTGCTCACACATGGGCAGCTGCAAGAGCTCGGGCATGGCCGCTTGGTGCGCACTTGTGGGCTGGTGACGATGCGACAGCAGCCGCAAACAGCCAAAGGCACGATGTTTGTCACGCTGGAAGACGAGACGGGCAGCACCAATGTGGTGGTTTGGAAGCGGCTGCGGGAAAGCAGCGAGGAGCAAAGGCAAGCTTTGTTGCATGCGCGTTTGCTGATCGTGCATGGCCGTTGGGAGCATGACAGCCAGGGCCAAGTGCGTCATTTAATTGCAGGTTATTTGCGCGACATCACGCCCATGCTGGGTAGCTTGCTCACAAGTAGCCGCGATTTCCATTGAATTGTGCGTGCTGGCTCGCGCAATCCACGATAATAATGTGATGAGTGGAAATACATTTGGGCATTTGTTCGCAGTGACGAACTTTGGTGAATCGCACGGCCCGGCGATCGGTTGCGTGATTGATGGCTGCCCGCCGGGCATGAGTCTGTCTGAAGCCGATATTCAGCCGGACTTGGATCGCCGCCGCCCCGGCACGAGCAAATTCGTGACGCAGCGCGATGAGGCAGATGCGGTAAAAATTCTCTCCGGTGTGTATGAAGGCAAGACGACAGGTACGCCGATTTGCCTGATGATTCAAAACACCGATCAGCGCAGCAAAGATTATTCCGAAGTGGCTGCCAAATTCCGCCCCGGCCATGCAGACTACACCTACATCCAAAAATACGGCCTGCGTGATCCACGCGGCGGCGGGCGCTCTTCTGCGCGGCTTACAGCGCCGATGGTGGCTGCTGGCGCTGTAGCGAAGAAATGGTTGAAGGAGAAATACGGCACCGAGTTTCGCGGCTGCATCACGCAAATTGGCGCTCTGCCAGTAGGCTTTGAGAGCTGGGACTATGCGCGCGAGAATCCATTCTTTGCAGCATTGGCTGACGTGAGTGCGTTGGAAGACTATATGAACACGCTGCGCAAAAGCGGCGATTCATGTGGCGCGCGCTTGCGTGTGACGGCGACTCATATCCCCGTAGGCTTAGGCCAACCTTTGTTTGACAAACTCGATGCCGATATAGCTTACGCGATGATGGGCGTGAACGCCGTGAAGGGCGTGGAGATTGGCGCAGGCTTTGCCTCTGTGGCTCACACAGGCTCGATGCACGGCGACTCACTCACACCGCAAGGCTTCAAGGGCAACAACGCTGGCGGTGTGTTGGGTGGGATAAGCACTGGGCAAGACTTGGAGGTGAGCGTGGCGATCAAACCCACCAGCTCGATTCTCGTGCCGCGCGAGACGATCACAGTGCAGGGTGATGCCGCAGAAGTGATCACCAAAGGCCGGCATGACCCCTGCGTGGGTATTCGCGCCACACCGATTTTGGAGGCCATGCTTGCGCTGGTGGTGATGGACCATGCCTTGGCGCATCGGGCGCAATGCGGTGATGTGGTGAGCGGCACGCCAGTGATTGCTGGCTCGGCTTGACTGCATGCAGACTGAACCTGCCGCCACAACACGGCAGCTGATTCCTTTTGCGGCGCTTTCTGCCGCGTATTTCTCGCACATCGGTACGGTTAACACCTTCTTGAGCCTTTGGCTCAAGGAACTGGGCTACGGCGTGGCCTTGATTGGCTTGATCGCCTCGATTCAATCGTTTTCTCGGATTGCTGCGCCCTATGCTTGGGCTTGGCTGGGTGATCGCACTGGCCAACGCGCGCTGATGCTGCGCATTGCCACCGTGCTGGCGCTGCTGGGCTCGCTGGGGATGTGGTGGCAAGGCGGCGGCTTCTGGTGGCTCATGGCTTGCTTGCTCTTCATGTATCTTAACAACAGCGCTTTGATGCCCATGAGCGAATCGGCGCTGGCGCAAGTCGTCACACGCGGCGGTGTGTTTGATGTGCGCCGGCATGGGCGCGTTCGCCTGTGGGGCTCACTGGGCTTTATGGCTGCGGTGCTCGGTGCAGGCGCTTGGTTTGAAGCCTTTGGGATGAAGCATTTCCCAGTGATAGTCACCTTGGGTTTGGTGCTACTCATGATCAGCGCATTTTCCATTCCTGATCTGCGTGAAACACAATCGCATGCAAAAGCAGATGCGCCGATTTGGCACACGCTACGCCAAAAGCCTGTAGCTTGGTTTTTTGGATCTATGGCGCTGCATGTGCTCTCCCACATGGGCATGTATGTTTTTTTCTCGCTTTACGCGGATGAGCTGGGTTATAGCAAGACGTTGATCGGCATTCTTTGGTCAGCTGGCGTGGTGGTCGAAATTGCTTGGTTTCTCACACAAGGCCGCTGGCTGCCGCGCTTCTCGCTCACGGCCTGGCTAGTCATCTGCTCGGCAGTTGGCGTGTTACGATTTACATTGACAGCCAGCTTGGGCGGCACGCTTTGGGTATTGCTCGCTGCGCAAGCACTACATGCCATCACATTTGCTGCGCACCACACGGTGTGTACAGCACTGATCTCACGCCATTTTCCCGGGAAGATGCGCGGGCGCGGCCAGGCGCTTTATACGGTGATTGGCTATGGCATTCCGGGAGTATTGGGTAGTTGGGCGGGCGGCTTGTTGAGTGAGGCGTATGGCTTACGTATTATCTTTTGGATTTCAAGTGGAGTTGCTATGTTGGCGATGCTTTGCGCTTTTAAGGTTTGGCGTTTGCAGGATCCTAAACAGACCGCTTCAAATCAATGACGAGCAGTTCCTCGGACGGAAGTTGAAGCCGCTCGAATCGCAGGATCACTGCATGGCTAAACGCCCCAAGCAAGCAGTTCAAAATTTCGTGCCCTGTGAGCTTTCTATTTTGAGTCAAGCAGCAAATAAGCCGGCATAGAATATGCGCAGAGTGCTATTAAATGGTGAGTTCAAGTACGAACTGCGTGAGAGCCAAGTTCATAGTGTAAGTTTAATCATCGGCAGGTCAAAGAACACCTCATGAGGTGTT
>JAYWHR010000014.1:0-18894 GCA_043777675.1 Comamonadaceae bacterium
CGGCCCTATCGGCCTGCTACATGGGGCGTCGCCCCATACCCCAGCGAGCCGTCTGGCGCTACACTGCACTGCCGTTTCCAGCCTACGGCCAAGGTGACAGTTCTATTTGATGCAACTGGGTGACATTTCTATTTGACGCTGACAATTTTTTGAGATGAGGCGCAGGCGGTGTAACATTCGCTCTTGGATAAGCTAATTCAACCTATCAAAACCGCACCGTGACGTCTTCAAGCCCAAGCCATTCTTTTATAGAGCAGTTTGATTCTCACGGCGTTTGGCGCAGAGAATTCGCCACTCGTTTAAAGCAACTGTCTGAGTGGCTGAGAAATAATGAGCTCATGGACGCATCCATTGCCGAGCGTATGCAGCAACTGGAAGCCCAGATCCGCTCGGACAAAGTGATGGTGGCATTTGTGGCGGAATTTTCTCGCGGCAAATCTGAGCTCATCAATGCAATTTTCTTTGCGACCTATGGGCGTCGCATCATGCCAGCCAGTGCCGGACGCACCACAATGTGCCCAACAGAGCTGGGCTGGGAGGGTGAGATACCGCCTTGCCTGCGTTTGTTGCCGATTGAAACTCGCTTGAGTTCTCAATCTTTGATGGAGTGGCGTCACGCCGCTGATCAATGGACGCGTATTGATTTAGATGTGAATGATCCTGATCAATTGGCAACAGCTTTTGAGAAAGTCTCCGAAGTTGTCAAAGTGAGCAAAGATGAAGCTAGGGCACTTGGTTTTTGGCACGATGAGGCTCCTGAAGATAATCCGCGCCAAGATGCCCAAGGCAATGTTGAGGTGCCACGCTGGCGCCATGCATTGATCAATATTGCGCATCCTTTGCTCAAGCAAGGCTTGGTGATTCTTGACACGCCTGGCTTAAATGCAATCGGCGCGGAACCCGAGCTGACTGTGAGCCTGATACCTCAAGCGCATGCGGTGGTGTTTATCCTGGCAGCCGATACCGGCGTCACAAAATCTGATCTCTCCATCTGGAAAGAGCACTTGATCACAGAGGACACCGATCATTCCTCACGATTGGTTGTACTCAACAAGATTGATACTTTATGGGATGCGCTATCAACACCAGAGCAAATCCGTGCGTCCGTAGCGCGCCAACGCAGTAGCTCTGCTGAGATCTTGGAGCTTCCCGAAGAGCAAGTCATCCCCGTGTCTGCACAAAAAGGCTTGGTGGCGAAAGTTACAGGCGACGACGCTTTGCTGCGTGCGAGTCAGCTACCGCAGCTAGAGCAAGCGCTGTCTGTGGGCATGTTAGGGCAGCGTAAGAAAATTTTGCAATCGGCAGTCGCCAGTAACATGAGCGATTTGCGACATGAAATTTCGTATGTGATTGGTATTCGCCGCCGTGACTTGCATGAGCAGATGGTTGAGCTGCGGGGCCTGCGTGGCAAGAATGCCAATGTCATTAAGCATATGCGCGGCCGTATCGAAGCCGAGCAAGCAGAGTTTGATACCAGCGGTCAGCGCATTCATGCTGTGCGCTCGGTGCATTTGAAGTTGCTGCGCGAAGTGTTTACCGCTTTGGGGACATCCACTTTACGCGCTGAGCTGCGTCAGCTCAATGAAGCATTGCGCCAGCCAGGCATCAAGCTTGGTGCACGTAAAGCCTATTCGGAAACGTTTAACCGCCTTCGGGATATCTTCGCACATACTAAAACGCTCAATGCTGAGATTCACAATATGCTCGCATCTAGCTTTCGTCAACTCAACACCGAATTTGGTTTTAACTTGCAAGCGCCTCGCGAACCTGAGCTTGCTAGGTATCAAAACGATCTTGATGCTGTGGAGCGCAGCCATGTGCAGTATCTCGGTTTGGGAAATACCTTCCGCCTAGCGCAACCCGAGTTTGCTGATCGTCTGGTGCGAGCATTGGCCACCCGACTGCGCGTGGTTTTTGAGTCAGCACTCGGAGAGGTGGAGCTTTGGAACAAATCGGCAGCTTCTCAGCTAGATGCCCAGTTGCGCGAACGCCGCAAAACATTTTCTAAGCGCTTGGAAGCCATTGAGCGCATCCAAAATGCTGCTGTGACTTTGGACGAAAGAATTTCTGAACTTGATGTCCAAGACGCTCGTTCGCTTGAGCTTGATACCAAGCTGGTGCAACTAACTAAGCTTTTGGTGGATACCCCAGAGTCAGTGCGTGTACCACTTCCAGTTTTTCCAGAAACCTTAAATGCCGCGCTGGCTTAGAGAGCGTTCACGTCTGCCGTCATGAGATCGGCTGTGCAATCGCTTGCCAACTTCACCTCGAACTTTGCCAAAGTATTGCTTGTTTGGCAAAAAACGCATGGCCGTCGAGGCCTGCCTTGGCAGGATACTCAAGACCCTTATCGCGTTTGGTTGAGCGAGATCATGCTGCAACAAACGCAGGTGATTACAGTCATTGAATATTACGCTCGGTTTTTGCAGCGTTTCCCGAACGTGGCTGCGCTAGCGGCTGCGCCGCAAGACGATGTGCTCGCGCTTTGGGCTGGCTTGGGCTACTATTCGCGCGCGAGAAACTTGCATGCCTGCGCGCAAGATGTAGTCAACAAATTTGGTGGTGAGTTCCCGCGCAGCGCGGAGATCCTTCAAACTTTACCTGGCATTGGGCCCTCGACCGCTTCGGCAATTGCCTCTTTTTGCTTTGCTGAGCGTGTGGCGATTCTTGATGGCAATGTGAAAAGAGTTCTTACACGGGTGCTAGGCTATGAAAAAGATCTAGCGGCTTCGAAGAATGAGCGCGAGTTGCTGGAAATTGCTAAAAAATTGCTGCCCAAACGCGATTTGGCCAGTAGTATGCCGCGCTACACACAGGCTATTATGGATCTCGGCGCCACAGTATGCACACCGCGCAAGCCAATGTGTGATGTTTGTCCGATGGCTAAGCATTGCGTGGCCAAAGCGCAGAACAGAACACAAGACTATCCTGTTAAAACCAAAAATCTCAAGCGCAGCAGCCATTCACTTTGGCTACTTTGGGTTCAGCGTAAAGATGGTGCAGTGCAGCTACAAAAGCGCCCCACACCGGGCGTCTGGGCTGGGTTGTATTGCTTCCCGTTGTTCGAAAGCTTGGACGTCTTGGAATCTTGCTTAACGCCCAAGCAGAAATCAACTTTGAAAGCACTGCCGCCCTTCGTGCATGTGCTGACGCATAAGGATTTGCGTCTACATGTCATGTTGCTGGAGACATCGTCTGCTCTGCCTCATCTAGGGGGCTGGGTAGTAGACTGGCGCGCTGTTGGCCTACCTTCGCCTGTTAAGAAATTGCTCGCTGGTTGACCAGCGCCAACCCGATTTATTTTTGATCGCTTGCAGAGATAATTGAAGAAAGTGAGTCGAGCTACTTCGATTGAAGTGCAGTATCCTCATGCTTTGCTGGTGTTTCATGGCGCACTGTCTCCATGCCTTATTTGTCGATTGTTGAAACTTCCTTTATGTCTTCTATGACTCCGCAAGAAATTGTTTCCGAACTGGATCGCTTTATCGTTGGTCAAAACGATGCCAAGCGTGCTGTAGCCATTGCGCTGCGAAACCGCTGGCGGCGTAGTCAAGTGGACGTCAAGCTGCGCGGCGAGATCACTCCGAAAAACATTCTGATGATTGGCCCCACAGGTGTGGGGAAAACGGAGATTGCCCGCCGACTTGCAAAGCTCGCTGATGCGCCTTTCATTAAAGTAGAGGCCACTAAATTCACCGAAGTGGGCTACGTGGGCAAGGATGTGGATTCCATCGTGCGCGATCTTGCCGATGTCGCTGTAAAAATGACGCGTGATGCTGCAACCAAGGCTGTGCGCACCCGTGCGCACGATGCAGCAGAGGAGCGCGTGCTAGATATTCTTTTACCGCCACCTCGCCAAGAAGTGGGCTTTGGAACAGGCGCTGTCGTTGAAACACCCGAGAGTGCGACGCGTCAAGCCTTCCGCAAAAAGCTACGCGAAGGCCAGCTTGATGACAAGGAGATTGAGGTTGAAGTGAATGCGCCGCGCCCTCAGTTAGAAGTGATGGGCCCCGCAGGTATGGAGGAGATGACGGAGCAGCTCAAAGGCATGTTTGGCCAGATGGGCTCGGATAAGAAGAAAACGCGCAAGATGAAAATTGCTGAAGCCATCAAAGTGCTCACCGATGAAGAAGCTGGCAAGCTGGTCAACGAGGAAGATATCAAAACGCAAGCGCTCCATAATCTCGAGCAAAACGGCATTGTGTTTGTCGACGAAATCGATAAGGTGGCTTCACGTTCTGAGACGAGTGGCGCAGAAGTTTCGCGGCAAGGTGTACAGCGTGATTTACTCCCTTTGGTGGAGGGCACGACAGTCTCCACCAAATACGGCCCGATAAAGACAGATCATGTGCTGTTTATTGCCAGTGGCGCATTTCATCTGGTCAAGCCGAGCGACTTGATTCCTGAGCTGCAGGGGCGGTTTCCCATACGTGTGGAGCTTGCTTCACTATCGGTGCAGGATTTTGAAGCGATATTGCAAAGTACGCATGCGTCGTTAGTCAAGCAATATCAAGCGCTCTTGGCGACCGAGCAAGTGACTTTAGATTTCAAGCCAGATGCTGTTTTGCGTTTGGCGCAGATTGCGTTTGATGTGAATGAGCGCACGGAAAATATTGGAGCGCGCCGCTTAGCGACTGTGATGGAGCGGCTGCTGGATGAGGTGAGCTTTACCGCTACCAAGCTGTCTGGCCAAACGGTGGTGATTGACTCGATATACGTGAATGAGCGATTGTCGGAACTGAGTCAAAATGAAGATTTGTCGCGTTATATTTTGTGATGCTATTTATTTAGTAGCAAGCAACGCAATACTTACGCCAGAAAAAAAGCTAACTGACTCAGAAAACTACCAAATTTTCCACCATGGAGAATCCTTGGCTTTGAAGCCGCGCGCTAAGTAGTCACTCTTTGGGAAATTCTTCTCCATCACGCGCTTGGTGTCGTCGCGCAGTTGCGCCATGCCCAAAGCATCGTAGCTCATCACCATGATGTAGAGCGCTTCTTCGGCAGCAGGTACGTTTTGATAGTCTGTGACGGCGGTTTGGGCGCGGTTGATTGCTGCCACATAGGCGTTGCGGGTGTAGTAGTAGCGAGCGACATGCACTTCATATTGCGCCAAGGAATTGACGATATAGGTCATGCGGGCGCGAGCGTCGGGCGTGTATTTGGAATCAGGGAAGCGGGTAGAGAGTTCTTTAAAAGCCTCGAACGATTCCTTGGCGGCATTTTGATCGCGCTCAGACAGATCCTGCTTAGATATGAAGCCGAAGAGGCCAAGGTTGTCGTTGAAGCTGGCCAAGCCTTGGAGATAAAGGGCGTAATCCATGCCGGGGCTGGCAGGGTGAAGCTTTTTAAAGCGGTCTAGGGTGGCTAGAGCTTGAGCGGGCTCGTTAGCTTTGTATTGCGCATAAGCCTTCTCCAGCTGAGCTTGCTGCGCCAGCGGCGTGCCAGCAGCGCGGCCTTCAAGTTTTTCGAAAAGGGGGATGGCTTTGTCCCATGCGCCAGATTTGGCTTCATCCGAAGCTTCTGCGTAAATCTTGTTCGGGCTCCACGCATCGGTACGATCCGGTGCGCGCGTGCTGGAGCAAGCGGCGAGAAAGGCGAGGCTTACGCAGCTGATAACACGGAGGGCGGATAATCCTAGGCTCATGAGTCAATTCCAAAGTATCAAATGATTATATCGAGCGGTCAAGTTACACACCATCAGATCCCGACATTGCCTGAAGATGAGCTCGATGAATTGGGGCTTCAAGAAACGCATGCCGCCAGCCCAGATGCGGCGCATCAAACCTTAGAGCATATTTTTACGACCGGTCACGAGCACCATGGCGAGCGCTTGGATCGGGTGCTCGCGCAGCTTTTGCCAGATTCTTCTCGCAGTTACTTGCAGCAACTGATTGACAGTGGCGATGTGTTGTTGGGAGGGCTTGGCGATGCAAAAGCGGCTACCAAAGCTGCCGTTAAGCTCAAAGCAGGGCAAGTCGTGATCGTGCGCCAACGCCCCTTGCCGCAGGACACGGCCTTCCATGCTGATACGTCGGTGGCTAAAACCTTGAATGTGGTCTTTGAAGACCCGCATTTGATGATCATCAACAAAGCGCCTGGCTTAGTCGTGCATCCAGCTGCAGGCAATTGGAGTGGGACACTGCTCAATGGCTTATTGGCCCATCACGAATGCCATACCTTGCTGCCTCGTGCTGGCATCGTGCATCGGCTCGATAAAGACACTTCTGGCCTGATGGTCGTGGCGCGCACGCGCGAGGCGATGGATGCGCTAATTCGCATGATTGCGGCGCGTGAAGTCAAGCGCCAGTATTTGGCAATGGCGCATTATCCTTGGCAGGGTATGAGCCCCCGGCAGGTCGATGCGCCGATTGGCCGCGATCCGCGCAATCGCCAGCGTATGGCGGTGGTGGATTTGGCGCAATACCCCGGCAAAGAAGCCACCACAGATTTCGAGCTACTATCAAATTCAGAGCACTCTGCGCAATATCTACGCCGGGAAGATGCTCAAAAAGCCTTAAATAAGGCCTCGAAAACTAATGTAGGAGAGCTCTCTGCCGATGCTTTCTGCCTATTGCGCTGCGTTTTGCACACCGGGCGTACGCACCAAATTCGCGTTCACGCGGCTTATGTACATCATCCTTTGATCGCGGATGCAATCTACGGTGGTCGCCCAGCGGGCGGCTTGGAACGCCAAGGCTTGCATGCGGAGCGCTTGGCTTTCACGCACCCTATCACCGGAGAAGACATGGTTTTCGAGGCTAGTTTGCCACCCGATATGCGCCTGGCCTGTGAGGCGCTGGGTTTGAGCTACAATGAAAGAATCTGATGGCAATGCGGGAAGCAGTGCATCATTTAGGAATAGATAGGCCAGATGGCCCAAGCGAGTAGCAAAAAGCCTCGCCCTTTCAAATTTTTAGACAACGTAAAACCTGAGCAGCCTCGATAGGCTGCCCATCACACAATTTTTTTGTGACCACATCATTTTGGGAACATCCAAGCGATGAATACAACTGACGCAAAGCGTGTCTTGGAGACGGCTTTGATTTGCGCAAGTCAGCCACTCAAAGTAGCTGACTTGCGCACCCTCTTTTCTGATGAGCTAGGCGCCGACACCATCAAAACGCTGCTAGAAGATTTGCAGCTTGATTGGGCGCAGCGTGGCGTGCAGCTTGTGCATGTGGCCAGCGGCTGGCGCTTTCAAAGCCGCCCGGAGATGCGTTCGTATCTGGATCGGTTAAATCCTGAGAAGCCACCCAAATATACCCGCGCTACACTGGAAACTTTAGCCATCATCGCCTACCGCCAGCCTTGTACGCGCGGGGATATGGAAGACATTCGTGGTGTGACGATCAACTCGCTGATCATCAAGCAACTGGAAGACCGTGGCTGGGTGGAAACGATTGGCCATCGAGAAACCGTCGGCCGTCCTGCGCTATTTGCCACTACGCGCAATTTCTTAGATGATCTTGGCTTGGAGTCTCTTGATCAATTGCCCATGCTCGATGACGCGCAGCTTCAAGCCAAGGCGTTAGAAAGCTTGGATATGCAACTACCCGGAATGGACACAGGCATCGATACAAACGAGCCTTCCAATCAAGAGGCTAATAGCACTGCAGCTTTGCCGTTGGGTGAAGCCATCGCTGCCACTGAATCCGCGACCGAATCCGAAACAACAACCCCTGTTACTGACACCTTTGCACCAAACGCAGACACTGAAAAAGCATCATGAACGATATACAAGATACGCCTGAGAATTTAGAAGCAAACCAAGCACAGATTGCTGCAGATCCTGCGCAAGATGCGCCTAAAAAAAGAGCGCCTCGTAAACCGAAAGAAGTTACTGCCATTGCTGCTCCTGATGAGGTAGGCGGGGAAGCCACAGAAGTTAAAAAACGTGTGCGGCGCACAAAAGCGCAAATGGAAGAGGCAAAGGCTTCACAAGCTACTGATCAATTTGTTTCTACGGGTGATGATGCGACAGGACTAGCCGCGCCGAAAGCTCATTCAGAGCGAGACGATCAACACCATCGAGATGGTGAAGAGCAGCAAGCCACGCACTCTGACGACGCGCCAGAGGCCACCGCAGAGGCCTTTGTGCCCCGTGATTTTTCTGAAATTGTCTCCGGCCAATTTGATGCCGAGCAAGAAGGCGAGCGGCGCTTGCCGCCTAAGCGCGTGTTGCCGCCATTGCCTGATAGCCCGAAGCTGCATAAAGTGCTCGCGCAAGCTGGCCTCGGCTCACGCCTTGAGATGGAAGACATGATTGCCGATGGCCACATCACCGTCAATGGCCAAAAGGCACACGTTGGCCAGCGCGTGCAGTGGGGCGATGAAGTACGCATTCAGGGCAAGCTCTTGCAGCTGCGTATTCAGCAGCCACGTGCTCGCGTGATTGCGTATCACAAACCGGCAGGTGAGATCGTGACGTATGACGATCCGCAAAATCGCCCGACGGTATTCCGCCGCTTACCGCGTTTGCCATTTGGCAAATGGCTGTCTGTCGGTCGCCTGGATTTAAACACCGAAGGCTTACTGTTGTTTACGAATTCTGGTGAGCTGGCTAATCGCTTGATGCATCCGCGCTTTGGACTAAAGCGCGAATATGCGGTGCGTATTTTGGGCGAGCTGACCCCTGAGAATCGCCAAAAGCTGCTTGATGGCGTCCAGCTCGAAGATGGCATGGCGCAGTTTCTCTCGATTGAGGATGGCGGCGGCGATGGCGCGAACCGCTGGGTCCGCGTGACGATTGGCGAAGGCCGTAATCGTGAGGTGCGCCGCTTGTTTGAAGCGATGGGGCATGCGGTGAGCCGCTTGATTCGTATTCGCTACGGCACGTATGGCCTGCCCAAGGGCCTGCGCCGCAGTGTGTACATGGAATTAAACGACAACGAGATCCGCGACATCACTCAAAGCCTAGTGGATGCGGAAGGTGGAGAGGAACTGAAAGTGGGCGCAGAAGCGTTTGCCGTGGAACCGGGCGAGAGGCGCGAGGCCCGCGAGGGACGTGAACAACGTGGTGACGGGCAACGCAATGAGCAACGCGGCCCGCGTGATGACGGTGGCGTTCGCCCCGAGCAGCGCGAGCGTCGTGGGAAATTTGTGCGCCGTGGCCGCAATGATCGCCAAGGTGATTTCAACGACCGACCTGCGCGGCAAGATGGCGCGCCGCAAGGCGAGGGCTATTCGCAATCTGATGCGCCGCGTGAAAACGGTCAAAATAACGGCGGTGGCGATCAGCGCGTCTATGACGGCCAGCAGCGTGACGGCCAGCAGCGCCAAGAAACACGCCAAGAGCCCCGCCAAAACCAAGGCGCGCGCGGTGGCCGCTTTGCAGATCGCAATGATCGTACTAACGGGACCAACCGTTTTGGCGATCGACCTCCACGCCTTGACCGTGGTGACCGTGATGATCGCAGTGTTGACCAAAATCAACCGCGCCAAAGTAGCGCTCAAGATGGTTACGGCGATGAGATTGATGATTTCAATCAAGCTGGCATCAGCCACGAAAGCGGCTATATGCAGGCCAAGAAACGTGGCCGTAGCGGAGGTAACTTTGCTGGCGGTGGCGGTGGCGGTGGCGGTGGCGGTGGATATGGCGGCGGTGGCAGAAGCTCGAGCGACGACGGCCCGCCTCCCGGCGTAGATCCCACCAAAACATCGTTTGGCTACATTACCCAAGACGGCTTCCGCAAACAAGGCGGCGGCGCAGGCGGCAGCTTTGGTGGTGGTAGAAGCGGCGGCGGCGGTGGCGGTGGTGGCGGCAGCTTCGGTGGCGGTGGTGGTGGTGGCAACCGGGGCGGCAGAGGTCGCAGTGGTGGCGGTGGTGGCGGTGGACGCGGGCGCTAAAGATTTAAGTCTTAGCGGCCATTTATTCTTCGATACGCTCCAAAGGGTAAACCCCTAAAATGGGGTATGTCTGAGCAAACATTACCGATACCTCACATCATTATCATCGGCTGCGGTTTCGGCGGTTTAGAGGCTGCGAAAGCCTTCAGGGGCAAGGAAGTTAGGGTCACTTTGATTGACCGTACTAACCATCACCTTTTTCAACCTTTGCTGTACCAAGTAGCGACAGCTGGGCTAGCAGCGCCGCTCATTTCTGCGCCTATTCGCTATCTTTTCCGCAACCAAAAAAACGTGACGACCTTGCTCGGCGACGTGCGCAGCATCAACGTTTTGGCCAAACAACTCGTTTTCTCACAGCCAAGCAGCCATGCGCAACACACTTTGAGCTTTGATCATCTGATTGTGGCGGCGGGGGCAACTCACAGTTATTTTGGGAACGATGCTTGGAAAGCGCATGCACCGGGGCTGAAAACGTTGCAAGACGCTTTTGAAATCAGGCGCAAAATTTTGATGGCCTTTGAGGCGGCAGAAGCTGAGGATGACGCGGCGCGGCGAGAAGCATTACTCACATTCATCGTTATTGGCGCAGGGCCCACTGGCGTCGAGATGGCAGGGACTTTGGCCGAGATTGCGCGGCAAACGCTGCCGGGGGAATTTCGCCGCATCAACCCTGCAAGCGCGAAAGTCATTTTGGTAGAGGGCGGTTCGCGTGTCTTGCAATCGATGCCACCTCCTCTAAGCGAAAAGGCGCTGCGACAGCTTGCATCACTCGGAGTAGATGTGCGCTTGAATGCCAAAGTGATGCAGATTGACCAGCACGGCATCACGGTCGAGATAACATCGCCCAACACCGGTTCTCATGCTGATTTAGACCTTAAATCAGGTGATAGCCGGCAAGAAATAAGCCCGAATAGCTATCAAATTAATAGCGATACCGTGGTTTGGGCAGCGGGTGTGGCAGCCTCTCCATTGGGCAAACAGCTTGCAGCCAGTACGGCGTGTGAGCTTGATCGATCAGGGCGCGTGAAGGTGCAGTCAGATTTAAGTTTGATCGCCGCGCCGCATGTGAGCGTGATCGGCGATATGGCCAGTGTGATGCGCGGGGTTGTAGGCGCAGACGGTAAAAAAATGAGCGTGCCGGTGCCTGGCGTCTCGCCTGCTGCCAAACAAATGGGGCGTTGCGCAGCGGCCAATATTTTGCGCCGACTGCAAGGCCAGAGCACACAAGCTTTCCAATATGCAGATTACGGCAACCTTGCCACGATTGGTCGCAATGCGGCTGTCGTGGATCTTGCTGCGCCATGGCTACCCAGCGGCGCGCTGCGCTTTTCCGGCAAGCCTGCATGGCTTTTCTGGCTCTTCGCTCACATTTATTTCTTGATCGGCTTTCGCAATCGCTTTCGTGTCTTGGCCGATTGGACAAGCGCCTATCTCAGCTTTTCGCGCAGTGCACGGGTGATTGCAGAGACTGAAACCAATGAGATTTCATCTTTGGATATGCACCCTTACAAATCCTAAACAACTGGTAACTAAGTAAGCAGGAGTATTCATAGATACTAAATAAGGATTAGTTAGCAAACGCATAAAAAAACTTCAACGGTAAAAAACTATGTGTACTTCCCAGTTGTTCCGCTTGAGCTTCGCATCGTTGTTCTTGGCTATTTTTCTAGGCGCTTGCGGTACAGGAGGAGACAGTGATCCAGCGAGCTCCCAAAGCAGCTCGCCTGCGAACCCGCAAGTAATGACGACGCCTCCGGTTGTGACTTCAGTGTCCAGCAATGTACCCACGATTACAAGTTTCTCACCCACTGCTGTAGTGACAGGGGGCATTCTCACTCTGGATGGCACACAACTCGATCGGATCAAGCAAGTCAGCCTGAGTGGTGTTAGTTTGTCGTTTGTGGGCACGCGCACCAGTACTCGTGTGCAAGTGACAGTCGCGGCAGACGCTGTCTCTGGCAACCCTACAGTTGTAGATATCGATAACGTGTCTCGGGTGGAGTCTCAAGTCATCACGGTGTTGGCGCCTGTTGTGGTCAGCGGATTCGCGCCGGCATCCGCTCTCGTTGGCGGCAGCATCGTGGTTAGCGGCTCAGGGCTGGCTCGGGTGAAGGCTGTATTGTTCGGCGGCATCAATACGCCTGCCGCTATCACTGCCCGCACATCAACTTCACTAACGCTGACTGTTCCCGTTGGGGCAACCTCAGGCCCGATCACGCTTGTATTCGGTGTGGGAGAGACACTGAGCTCAAGCACGAGCCTTACGGTGACTCCTCGCATCGAGGCTAATGGCACTGCCGTGTATCGGGTGGGCGCTGCTGGCAATGCGGTCACTTTGGTGGGTCGTGGGTTCAGTGAAGTCAGCAGTTTGACAGTGGGAGGTACGGTGGTGCCGATCACCAGCCGCAGCGACACGCAGATTGTGTTTTCAGCGCCTGCCGGGCTCGCCTGTGCACCAATTTCGCTCACATCTGCTTCTCAGCCGAGCGTTGCCGCTGGAAACTTGATTGTGGGTGCGGGTTGTATCAATCCCTTACAGATATCAGGAATTGAGTTCGCGCAGGTGCAGTCTCAAGCTGCTAACGCACGCTACCAAAGGCTCAATCCTGGCCAAGAAACTTGGGTGAGAGCCTATATCACCGCAACCACATTGGGCAGATCTGTGCCCGTCGTGCGGTTGCGTGGTTTTCGTGGTGCAACGGATCTAGGAACGGTAGACATGACCGGGCCGGATGCCATACCGCAATTGGCTGAAGGCCAAGCCCCTCCAGATAGCCAACGCTACAACCTCAGCCAAGCATTCAGGGTGCAATTACCGGCAGCATGGGTGGATATCGGCTTGAGAGTGAGAGTCGAGGTTGACCCGAATAATTTGCTTGGCAGCTCAACAAGCCAGGAAGCCACGCCGGTGGTGGGCGGCGCCACGCGTGTGACCATCGTATTGGTGCCACTGGTATCGGGTACAAATGTGCCGACCATGCCAACGGCGGCACAAGTGCTCGACGCAGTAGGGCGAGTTTTCCCGCTAGCGCGCGACCAGATCACCGTGAGAGTTCGTGCAGCGTACCAACTCACCAGTGCAACCGATGGGGTCAATACCGACACAGAATGGGATGACGTGCTTGATGAACTTGATGAACTGCGCCGCCGTGAGGATGTCACCACGTTGTACTACGGGCTTGTGCGACCCATCGACAGACGAGGCTCATCAGGCATTGGCTACATCAATTCGCAAAATGCACGCTCCCCCAATCTTTCCAGCGTTGGCTGGGATACTACTTCTGCCGATTGGGCTGAAACCATGATTCACGAGTTGGGGCACAACTTCTCTCGCGACCACGCGCCTTGTGGCGGTGTGGCGAGCTGGGATGCCGCCTACCCTTATCTACGCGGCGCGATGCCACCGATTCCATTGTTCGACAACATCGCAAACACGATTGTTTCACCGGGTGTGGGTGCGACTGAATCTGATGTGATGGGCTACTGCGGCGGCACTTGGTTCTCCGATTACAACTACAGCTTTGTTCAGAGCTTCCTTGAGGCGCAGCGTGGCTTGGGCAACATAGGGCGTATGAATAAAGCAGAGGATGCCCCGGTAGTGATGATCAGCGGCACGATTGAAGGTGGCAATGCACGCATCAAGCGCGTGAGCCCTGGCAGAGGTCAGTCCAAAGAAGCTTTGGAATCCGCCTATCAGATTGAGATATTGACGGCTGGCGGGCAAACGATCCGCGCAGGCATTGAGGCCATCAAACTTGATCATGCTAATGCGCCTACCTATCATTTCAAAAGCGTATTGCCAGATCCTGGCCGTATTTCACGGATCACCGTTTTGAAAAATGGGCAGGTTATCGGTGAGCGCGTCGCTGAGCCTGTGAAAGCGCTTTTGAGCAACGCTGCAGCAGCCAAAAATTCTCCTTTGGCAAGCTATCGCGTCGACGGAAATACGACCGTGTTTACGTGGAATGCCCAACAGTACCCATTTGCAACGATTGAGCATATGCAAGTCTCTGGCCCGAGCCATGTGCTGGCGCTTCATGCAAGTGGCGGTGAAATCCGTTTAGAGACGAGCCAACTCCCAGCTGGAGGCACTTTCCAAATCGGCTTGTCCGACGGCTTGAATGTGCAGGCTCTGACTTTGCAACGCTAACGGCTGACGGCGGAAAAAAAATTGACCTAAAAGCATTCATTAGAGTTGCAGTTTCTCTAGCCTCACTCGTTGTTGTCAAAGGCATCGATGTATAACCAAATATGCATCAATGCTTTTTTATTGGCATTTTAGAGACGACCTAACAGGTTATTGACAGCCGTTTTAAAATCAGATAAATTACTAACCAGTCAGTCATTAAAACTGACCCGCTTGAGGCTAGCATCATCAGCCCAGCGATCTTTGTAAGTATCAATTCCTTGAATATGGAAGAAATTATGAGAAAAGCCTCTCTAGCCGGCATGGAATATGCGCAAGAAGCTATTAAAAACGTAGCAATGATTGCCGGTATTGCAGCCATCGGGCTCCTTTCCGCCTGCTCCAAACCTGCCCCTGCGCCTGAGCCGGTACGCTCTGTGAAGATTCATACGGTGGGCGCGAGTGGCTTGACGGCGAGCTATGAATACTCGGGCGAGGTGCGGGCTCGGGTGGAGTCTCGGTTGGGATTTCGGGTAGCAGGGAAGATTGTTAAGCGGCAAGCGGAAATAGGGCAGCGGGTCAAAGCGGGGCAGATATTGGCGCAGCTTGATCCGCAGGATTACAGATTAGCTGCAGATGGGGCGCGTGCAGCTTTGATGGCGGCGACTACGAATCGAGATCTAGCCGCAGCCGATTTCAAGCGTTTCCAAAGCCTCAAGGAGCAAAATTTCATCAGCGGCGCAGAGCTAGAGCGGCGTGATGCGGCGTCGAAGGCGGCCCAGGCGCAGATGAGCCAAGCGCATGCTCAGTTGGCTAACTCTAGCAACCAAGTGGGCTACGCGAATTTAGTGGCCGATATCTCAGGTATCGTCACGGCAGTGGATGCAGAGGTGGGGCAGGTGGTGTCAGCGGGCAGCCCGGTGGTGCGGATTGCGCAAGATGGGCCGCGCGATGTGGTGTTTAGCGTGCCGGAAGATAAGTTGGCTAGCGTAGCGGTGGGCTCTGTGGCTCGTGCTCGGAGCTGGGCTCAGAGCAATGAGGTGGGCAAAGGCGTTGCGGCTGAGATCACGGGCAAGATTCGTGAGCTCGCAGCCAGCGCGGATCCGCTCACGCGCACGTATCAAGCGAAGATGGCGGTCGTTGGAGATGTGAGTTTGCCGCTTGGCGCGACTGTTTATGTGTTGCCCAGCAATAGCTTGGCAGGCGTGCAAGCGATCAAGCTACCAACCAGCGCGTTGATGCAAAACGCGAAGTCAACGGATCAGGGTGCATCACAAGTTTGGCTGCTCGATACAGCAACAATGACTGTGAATCCTGTGAACGTGCAAGTGGCCACCGCCGACGGCAATGAGGCGGTGATCGCATCGGGCTTGAAGCTGGGCGATAAAGTGGTGAGCGCAGGAATACATGTACTCTCGCCAGGCTTGAAAGTGACTATTTTTAATGAAAAAGGCAAGGTAGCCGGCATAGATACTGCGCAGAGTGCTACTAAATCAGTAGCATCTACTATCACCAATACCTTGGCGAAATGAGCGTGGCATGACGACACCTCACAACACTGGCGACGAGGCCTCATTGCCAAACACGTCGCGCTTTAACCTCTCCAAATGGGCGATTGATCATCCTGCACTCACTCGCTATTTGATGGTCGTGCTGATGCTGCTCGGAGCTGTTAGCTACTTTCAACTTGGCCAAGATGAAGATCCGCCGTTTACCTTTCGGATCATGGCGATCCGTGTGTTTTATCCGGGAGCTACTGCGCAGCAAATGGCCGAGCAGGTGCTCGACAAGATCGAGAAGACGCTGCAAGAAGTCCCGTCGGCAGACAAGATTCGCTCTTATGCCAAACCAGGCGAGGCGCTGATTATTTTTCAGGTGAAAGATAGCGGGCCGCCCAAAGATGTACCGCAGATTTGGTATAGCGTGCGCAAAAAAGTAGGCGATATGCGCAGCACACTGCCGCCGGGTGTGATTGGGCCGTTTTTCAATGATGAATTCGGCGATGTGTTTGGCGTGATGTATGCGCTGAAAACCGATGGCTTCACGCCCGCGCAGGGCAAGGCTTTTGCCGACGATGTGCGCCAGCGGCTCTTGAGAGTGAAAGATGTCTCGAAGGTGGAGCTGTTTGGTCAGCAAGATGAAAAGCTTTACATCGAAATCTCCCAAAAGCGCCTTGCGCAGCTGGGCTTGGATTTAAGCGCTGTGATTGCACAGCTCAATGCACAAAATGCTGTGGAATCTGCGGGCGTGATCACCACGCCGCAAGACGTTTTGCAAGTGCGGGTGCAAGGTCAGTTCAATGATTTAGAACAACTACGCGCTATGCCCATTCGTGCTGCTGGCGCGCAGGGTGCAGGGGCGGCACAAATTCGCTTAGGCGATATCGCTGATATTCGGCGCGGCTACATTGATCCGGCGCAGGTGAAGGTGCGCAGCACGGCGCGCAATGAAAAAGGTGTGGTCACGAGCCAAGAGGTGATCGTGCTCGGCGTGAGCATGGCCAAAGGCGGCGATATTATTGCTTTGGGCAAAGCTCTGAAAGAGGCCACAGATCGCATTAAAAAGACGCTGCCGATTGGCGCTGAGCTCGATCAAATCCAAGACCAGCCACGCGCTGTGGCTAAATCTGTGAACGAATTTGTGGCGGTGTTGATTGAGGCTGTGATCATCGTGTTGGCAGTGAGCTTTATTGCTTTAGGCTTTCACAGTCGTGGCAAAAATGTGCCTCTTTACAAACGCTACACCCTCGATATCCGGCCCGGTCTGGTCGTAGGGATCACGATTCCACTGGTACTCGCCGTGACGTTTTTAGCGATGTGGTATTTCGGTTTGGGGCTGCACAAAATCTCGCTAGGCTCGCTCATCATCGCTTTAGGCTTACTTGTTGACGACGCGATCATCGCCGTCGAGATGATGGTGCGCAAAATGGAAGAGGGCTATGACAAAGTAAGAGCCGCCACCTTCGCCTATGAGCTCACCGCCATGCCCATGCTCACCGGCACGTTGATCACTGCTGTGGGCTTCTTACCGATTGGTATCGCCAAATCGCTCACAGGCGAATACACGTTTGCGATTTTCGGAGTCACAGTGATTGCGCTACTGATCAGCTGGGTGGTGTCGGTGTATTTCGTACCTTACCTAGGTGTGTTGATCTTGAAGCACAGAGAAGGCCAAGCTATGCGTAACGGCGATGGGCAACATGCGTCAGGCGGAGCTGATCATGCAGAGCATTTCGATACGCCGTTCTACAACACCTTCCGCCGCATGGTCAATTGGTGCGTAAAGCACCGCTGGCTCACGATTGGCGCGACGGTGCTGACTTTTGCCCTCGGCATCGCCGGCATGGGCAAAGTCCAGCAGCAGTTTTTTCCCGATTCTTCGCGGCCTGAGATTTTGTTGGATGTGTGGTTTCCCGAAGGCACGGCGCTTGCTGCCAATGAAGCCGTGATGAAGCGGTTAGAGCAACGGCTCATGCTAGAGCCTGGTATGGAGAGCGTGAATACTTGGCTGGGCTCGGGTGTGCCGCGTTTTTATTTGCCGATGGATCAAATTTTCCCGCAAACCAATGCGAGCCAAATGATCGTATTGCCTGTGGATTTGAAAGCGCGCGAAGCGCTGCGTTTGAGATTGCCCAGTATCTTAGCTACCGAATTCCCCGAGGTGCGCGGTCGCGCGAAGCTGCTGCCCAATGGCCCGCCGGTGCAGTATCCGGTGCAGTTTCGCGTGGTGGGCGCAGAGCCGGGCGTGTTGCGCGGTTTGGCTGATACGGTGAAAGCCGAAATGCGCAAGTCGCCGAATACACGCGGCGTGAACGACAACTGGAATGAATCGGTGAAAGCGATTCGCATGGAGGTGGATCAAGCCAAGGCGCGGGCGCTGGGTGTAACGAGCCAGAGCATTGCGCAAGCCTCACGCGCCATCGTGAGCGGCAGCACGATTGGTACATTTCGTGACGGCGATAAGCTCATTGATATTGTGCTGCGCCAACCGCTCGCTGAGCGCGATGTGATCACCGATATTGGCAACGCCTACTTACCCACCAGCACAGGCCGCAGCATCCCGCTCACGCAGATCGCTAAGCCGGTTTTCGTCTGGGAGCCAGGTGTGATGTGGCGAGAAAATCGCGATTATGCGATCACCGTGAATGCAGACATCATCGAAGGCATGCAGGGCGCAACGGTGACCAATGAACTGTTGCCAGCTCTGAAGGCGCTGGAGGCCTCATGGGCTACGCAGGGGCTCAGTGGCTATCGCATCGAGGTAGCCGGTGCGGTCGAAGAAAGCGCCAAAGGCTCAGCATCTATTGCCGCTGGCATGCCGATCATGCTCTTCATCACGTTCACGCTGTTGATGCTGCAATTGCAGAGTTTTAGCCGAGCCATGCTCGTCTTTATCACTGGCCCGCTGGGCATCGCTGGCGTGGCAGGCGCGTTGCTGATCCTAGATCGCCCGTTTGGCTTCGTCGCCTTGCTTGGTGTGATCGCCCTCATGGGCATGATCCAACGCAACTCAGTGATCTTGATCGATCAGATTGAGCAAGACATCCGAGCCGGCATTCCCAAATGGGAGGCAATCGTCGAATCAGCAGTTCGCCGCCTGCGCCCCATCGTGCTCACCGCTGCAGCAGCCGTGCTGGCGATGATCCCGCTGAGCCGCAGCGTCTTCTGGGGGCCGATGGCCGTGGCGATCATGGGTGGGCTCATTGTTGCCACAGTATTGACGCTGCTTGCGTTGCCTGCGATGTATGCGGCGTGGTTTCGGGTGAAACGCTAGTTTTTTTGCAGCATTCTATGGAGATAGCCGGCGTATTTATTGCGTGGCGTGCTATTGAATGGTGAGTTCAAGTACGAACTGCGTGAGAGCGGCAAATTGGGTGGTTCAGGAGGTAATGTCATGATTGCCCAAAAGACCTACCCAGT
>JAYWHR010000015.1:0-18847 GCA_043777675.1 Comamonadaceae bacterium
TTTTGCTGCAAGGCGCAATCCTAGGTTTGCTGGGTTCGGTGCTGGGGTCTCTGATGGGCTGGGGTTTTTTGATGGGTTGGCGCGCGGTTGCCGTGGATGTTGAGGCTTTGCGCCCCCACTATGCTTTGACACTACGGCATTGGGTGTCTCGGCTGGAGGAAAATCACATGGAAGCACTGCAATATGTGAGTGAATCAACATTTCGCATCTGGCGCTTGTACATGGCCGCCTGTGCACTTGAATTCGAGTCGGGTGAGATTGGTGTATATCAAGTGCTGGCTAGCAAACGTGTAGTGGGCTCAGCTCATCTACCAATGACGCGATCACATTTATATTCCAACCACTTGAATTAAACATCAAAGCGGCGAGCAAACTATCAACAGCGGCATGCTGTGTGATGGATCAGATCGCTGAACTTGGTCAATCACTTGGCTTTGGGTTGAATCGGATACTGCGCAAACGCCGCAGCAACCGCCGCATTGATTGACGTTTGCAAGTTGGCGCGTTCTTTGCGCGTCACGTCATCATCTATCACCCGGCCTTCCCAGATCAATTGCTTGCGCGCTGCATCGATGATGTCAATATTCAGCGTACCTTCTTTGTAGCTGGAGACGACGGTCTGATCCACATACATCGGCCACGGCGTGTAGAGGCCGCCGCGATAACCGTAGTAGCTGCCGCCGTAGAATCCACCGCCAAATGCGGGTTGGATAAGTATTGGCACAGTTGAGATGTGTGTTTTGTCTGTGATGAACGCGTTGAAGTTCACCAGAAGTTGAGGTGCATCGGCTGTCAAGCGCAGTCCGCGTGACTCGAGCTGCCCTTGGACGGCTGATTTGATCTGCTGGGTGACAATGGTTTGGTAGCCGCTGCGATCCGTGCCCAAAGGGCTAACAAAGCCGAAGGTCTGGTAGCTCGAAAAATTAACGTAAGGATCAGAAGATATCCGCACTTCTGGTGTGTTGACGCAAGCGCTCAATACGAGAGCGAATGCCGCCGCCGCTGTGGCCAGTCGGTATTTTTGAGAGTATTTTTTCATGATCAACCAATGCTATAAATGTAGGAGCACTCCGCGCATTGCATATGCCGGCTAACGCCCTAAAAACCTCTAAATACTACGCAGAATGCTAGAACCACTAGCCCAATAACCTTAGCGCGCCAAATAGCCGCCATCGACCGGGTAATAAGCACCCGTTACAAACGAGGCTTTGTCAGATGCCAGCCACGCGACCAATTCCGCCACTTCTTCCGCTTTGCCCAGTCGTCCAATGGGATGAGCGGCCACCAACATGGCCAGCGCATCTTCGTTTTTTTCTAGACCACTTGTCATCGCCGTGCGGATGAAGCCAGGGCCCACCGCATTGATGCGGATATTTTGTGCGCCATATTCAATCGCAGCTGCTTGCGTGAGCCCGACTACGCCATGCTTAGCTGCCGTGTAAGCAGGCGATCTCGCTAGCGCTACAGCGCCGAGCACCGAGGCGATATTGATGATCACACCGCCGCCATTTTTAAGCATGGCTTTGATCTGCTGCTGCATGCCGTAGAACACACCAGACAGATTTATTTGAATCACACTGTCCCAAGCTTCGATCGGGTAATCGGCCGTGGCTGCGCTCACGCCACCAATGCCAGCATTGTTGCAAGCCAAATCGAGCCGCCCGTATTGCTCAATGGCTTTATTCACCAGCATTTTGCTGTCTTCGGGCTTGCCTACGTCGGCAACCACATAGATCGCTTCAGCGCCTTGCTTGCGCACCAAGGCTGCCGTCTCCTCCCCTGTCATCACATTGAGATCAGAGAGCACTAATTTCGCACCTTCGCGTGCGCAAACGAGCGCCACCGCTCGGCCAATACCAGCAGACGCGCCGGTAACCAGCATGACTTTATCTTTCAACATGACAGATCCTTTATTTCTTCACGCTCAGCTCATTGCGCACGACTTTCACACCTTCTTGTTTGGCCGCAATTGTTTCGGCTAAGGCAATCTGCGATTTGGTGGCAACAAAACCGCTCAGCATGACTTCGCCTTTGCGCGTCTCTACGCTAATGTCTAGGCTCTTAGCTGCTTTGTCTTCAAGCAGCGCGGCTTTCACTCGGCTGGTGATCACGGTGTCATCCACATTGCTGCCCATCGTAGTGTTACCTTGTTTGAGCACCAAGCGGTTTTGCACCTCTTTCACACCTGCCACAGCTTGCGTCACGGCCACCGCGCGAACTATCTGAGCGGCATCATTCACGAAGCCGCTGAGCTGCACCACGCCTTTGTTGGTCTCAACCTTGAAATCCATGCTTTTGATACTCTCTTCAGCCAAGAGCGCAGCTTTGACACTGGTGGTAACGACGCTATCGTCCAGTTCATTACCCATGGTTGACGTTGCCACTGGCGGCATTGGCGCTGCGGTGGGCTCAGCAGGTTTGGGACTACAGCCCATGCTAAGCGCCAGAAGTGTGATGGATAAGCCACTGGCCAAGACCCGGTGGTGTGAGAGAGTTTGTGAGGTTTTCATGATGAATGCCGATCATTTAGGTGCCTGAAGGCAAATATATTTGTCAGAGTATTTATCTATTGCTAGATGCTGTCGGTGCACTAGCGCACTTTGATTCGCTTTTCTTGGAATTTTTTCGATCCCGGGAGCCACGGCACAAATGAAGAAGTACGGCTTACATAATTTGCATACGCAGCGCTGCGCGATGCAACATCTTTTTCTTGCAAGTTGATGCCTGAAACACGAAGAAGTAAAAAAGTGATCAAGATGGGCGAGAGCAAAGCCCACCATCCGCCCGCAGAAACAGCGACCAAACCAAAGCCCCACCATACGCAGCTTTCGCCGAAATAATTGGGATGACGCGAGTAGCGCCAAAGGCCCGTCTGCATCACGCTGTCTTTCTCAGAAGCTTTGGCTTTAAAGGCAGCCATCTGGGCATCTGCGCATGTTTCGACGATCCATCCAAAAGTGGCTAAGCCAAGCCCCAGATAGTCCAACCAGCTCCAACTGTTAGAGAGGGTATGAGCCGCTGCGACCGCCAAAAATGGCATGGCAATGAGCCATGCCAGCACTGCTTGCAATTCAAAAACTTTATAAAGGCTTGTCCAAATAAAACCAGGTTGATGACGTGCACGCATTTCCGCATAACGCCTATCCTCAGGTTGACCCCAACTTCGCTTCGTGATGAACAAGCTCAAGCGCACTGCCCATAAGACGCAGATCACAAGCATCGCAATCAATTGGCTACTCATTGGCGGCAACAAAATCGCGAAAATCACAGCTGGAAGTAAGATTAACAAAGACCAAACCCGGTCTGCCAATGCTACGTTGCCCTGCACCGCGCTTAGTGCCCAGACCAAGCCGCTGATCAGCAGGTTGCTGGCCAATGCGATGAGGGCGATATTAAAAATGCTGAAAGTCATCATGCGCTCGCCGTTTTCCATCCAGAAGCCGAGATCGAGCCGTCGGGAGACACCAGCTCTTCATCCAACGCAGCCAGCACGCCCTCAGGGCGCATCGCAGTTTGGATCACAGCGGCTCCCAAATCGTGGCGATTTTTCATATTGGGCAAGTTTGGGTGATTTGCTTAGCAGCTTGGCTCTAAAGCCTAGCGCCAAGCAGCGTCACGGCCTGCGACACAGGCATTGCAAGCGGCTAAGCCATCTAGATTGATCTTGCTCATGGTATTTTTTCATGCGTTTACCCAACATAGGACAACTAAAGTGTGGTGTCTCAGCAATCATCTGTATGCGAGGGAATCCGCTACAGCGACGTAGGACAACAACCGTAAAACCATGAGATCAACCTGCGTTTATGGGTGATCTAGCGGTTCTGCTACCCAAGCTTTCGTCCACGGCTGACACTGTGGCTTTTAAGGACTGCATTTTGTGGTGCTGAGTTTGGCTTTTTTTACCGACGCGACATACGATTTCACGAATTTAGCCACCCTGAAAGACTATTCCCTTAACCTCGCTGCGATGGATATCAGTTGATTAAACCGCGCACGTGGCAGCTTTGAAGCCTTTGCCTCAATTGCTTCGCAGGCCACATTTCTGTTCGGGGCTTGGCACTTCGTTGCATGAATCGTAAGCCTCGGATCTGATGCCTCGAACTGTTTTAAAAGGGCCGAAACACGCAGCACTCTCGTCATAAATGCGCCACCAAGTTGGGCAATCCGTGGCGTCAGTAACCACTTCAATGGGGCGTTTTATGATCGTTTTATTTTTTGTAGTCGACGGACGAGCTTTTCTTGAATCTGTTTTCTCGCGCTGCTTGGCTTGATCTGCAAGTGCCCTGGCCTGTTCGGCCGCCTTGCGCTCCAGTGCCTCCCTTTTTTGCTCGGCTGTGAGCTCATATTGCTCAGAGTCAGTACAGACTGCAACACTGGCGTATTGATCAGGGATGATGTCTCCAAATTGTGCGTTTCCGTCCGCATCGACCCAATGGCAAATCAAGCTTGCACTTAGTGCGGTGTAGGGCATCGTGAAGATTGCTACCAACAACACGATCTGAAACCGTGCGCGTGGCGATAGGGCGCAGAAGTGTTTTAGTTGGTTTAGATTCATAAAGTCTCCTTGTAGGCTGCGTGATTCTTCCAATTGCAGCGGTGTACAGCCTTGCGGCCTTTACTTAAGCATCTTGAGCGGGTTCACCCACTCGTTGAACTGCTCGACAGTGACCAAGCCAGAGTCAAGCGCAGCTTCGAGTAACGTGCCTGAGCTGGCATGCGCTTGCAAGGCGATCTTTGCTGATGCGTCATAGCCGATGTGCGGAACAAGAGCAGTCACCAGCATCAGGGAATTTTGCAGGTGCGCGTGGATTCGTACGGCATCAACCTCCAGCCCAGCGACGCAATATCTACTGAAATTGATCATCGCATCCGATAAAAGCTGTAGGCTATCTAATACATTGAGTGCGATCAACGGCTTGAACACATTCAGCTCAAGCTGCCCTTGGCTGGCTGCAAAGCTCACCGCAACATCATGCCCCATGACTTGCACGCACACCATCGTCAAGGCCTCCACCTGCGTGGGATTGACTTTGCCAGGCATGATGGAGCTGCCCGGCTCGTTGCGCGGCAGATTCAGCTCGCCTAGGCCTGCTCGCGGGCCGCTGCCCATGAGGCGGATGTCACTTGCGATTTTGAAGAGGGCAACGGCCAGCATTTTCAGTGAACCATGCAGTGCGACCAAAGCCTCATGCCCAGCCATGGCAGCAAATAAATTGTCTGCACGGGTGAGCGGCAGCTTCAGCTTGTCTGCCAGCATGGCGGCGACGCGCACACCAAATTCAGGATGGGTTTGCAAGCCCGTGCCCACCGCCGTACCGCCAATCGCGAGGGCACAGACTGCTTCACGCGCTTGAATGATGCTGTGCTCGCACATGGCCAGCTGCGCCGCATAGCCGCTGAACTCTTGCCCCAAAGTAATCGGTGTGGCATCTTGTAAATGCGTACGCCCGATTTTGATCACATCTTTAAAAGCGGTTGATTTCTCCAAGAGGGCTTCCTGCAACTGAGCTAGCGCGGGCATCAGATGCCGGTTGGTTTGAAACAAGATGGCAATATGCATCGCGCTGGGAAACACATCGTTAGAAGACTGCCCGAGGTTCACATCATCATTGGGATGGATCGGCTGGCTGCCGGCATCCATGGAATTCAATGTCTGAGTTGCTAAATGCGCTACAACCTCGTTCACGTTCATGTTGCTTTGTGTGCCCGAGCCGGTTTGCCAAACGGACAGCGGGAACTCATCGTTGAATTCACCCACGGCAACCTTGTGTGCAGCATCAGCAATCGCGTCTGCTTTGGTTGACGCTATAAGTCCTAAATCTTTATTTGCTCGAGCGGCTGCCCATTTCACCCAAGCGAGCGCATGAATAATTTCTAGTGGCATGCGCTGCTTGCCAATCGCGAAGAAATGCAGGCTCCGCGCCGTCTGAGCGCCCCACAAAGCATACCGAGGCACTTCGACTGTGCCAAGGCTGTCGGTTTCCTTTCGCGTGTACATTGCTTCAAGCAGACTCGACAGGAGTGCGCAGAGCTTGGCTGAGCTGATCGACCAAGCCGCACCAATCTGAATCTTGAATCAGTGATTCACGCAAAAAAGCGGTTTGAGAAGTTGTCCAATAGGGCGCATCTGGCAATCTGTGGCCATCGGCCATTGCATTGTGAATCGTCAAAAAGTGCGCAATGCTTTGCGCATCATCTGGCAAACCAAGTTGGGCGAATAATTCACTGAGATGATAGTGAAGCTTGTCCATGTGATTTTCAGGCAACCCGCTCTGAATGCTTCCTGATCCAAGCCACATAGGCGTTCATCCAATTTTGAAGAAACTGTTTACTTGCTTTGCCTATCGCACCTTCAGAGTCAAACAGATCCTCCTTGGCATGAATAAATGCCTCTGGCTGCCCAAGTGTCTGCACATCTAAATAAGCCAAAACATTACGCAAGTGTTGCTGCGCCATTGAAGTGCCTGTTGTACCTACTGACACTCCGATCACGCCCGCAGGTTTACCTGCCCATGCGCTTTGGCCATAGGGACGCGAACCATGATCAATCGCATTTTTTAAAACACCTGGAATAGAGCGGTTGTATTCTGGTGTGAAAAACAGCAGCCCTTGTGCCCTTTGAATTTCTACTTTCATGCGCACTACAGATTCCGCTGGCTGGGCATCATCGTCTTGGTTGTAGAGCGGCAGATCGTCAATCTGTGCATGCTCAAAAGTGAAATCTGGCGGCGCGAGCGCTGCCATGGCATGTGCGAGTTTTCGGTTGAATGAGTCTCGGCGAAGGCTACCGACGAAAACAGAGATGAGGTATCGATCCACAAGTAACTCCTAAACAGCATATGCTGCACGGGTTGATCTCGCGCGTCTGTGCTCTTGCGAACGAAGCTCGCAGCATTGCACAAAGAGTTTCGCCACCCTCAATGTGCTTTAGCGCACAGACTGATCAAGCATTTGTCAAAATCCCGAAAGCTGACTTAGAAACTCTGCGCGAAGACAAAACCAATCTCGCATCCGTCTTGACTTATCACGTCCTTCCAGGCAGGGTCATGTCCAAAGATCTCAAAGCTGGCAATGTGAAGACTGTGCAAGGCACGGATCTTGTTGCCAGCACAACAGGCGGCGCAGTAGCTCTGATAGAGATTCTTAAAATAGTTAATGGGCCTTTTAAGAGCCATTAAAGAGCACATGCCATTCATCATCGACGAACTAACTCGCTAGCCTAAACGCCGCTGCCATTGCAGCCTGCCCCCGCTGAGAAATCTGCAAGCTAGACGCGATTTTTGGCCACTGCTTCACTACGACCTGACTACGCGCGATGATCTCTTGCGCGAGTTTGGAGGAAACTCTGAAATAAGGAGCTACTGAGCGTGTGAGCTCTAAATCAAGTGCGTTGTCTGCCTCGCTCACATTGAGTTTTAACCCGTTTGAATCGGGCGCAGGATTCATATCGTAAGCATCCGACAAACGCCAGCCTTGGCCGGGCATCCATATAAAGCCGTGATTGCGAAGATGATCATCGGTGTTGGACACCAACATATTGAATACGATGCGCGACCATAGCTCTTGCAAATCTTTGTCAGTCTGCGCGCCATGGTCAATGAGCACGCGGGCGATTTCTAAGTAACTTGCGCCAGTGCTTGCATCATCGCCATCCGTGTGCCCAGTGAGTGTCATTGCTGATGCAAAATGCAGCCTTCCAGAAGGCGTGCGATCAAACCGCTTAACGAGAAAGGTGTGGTGTGGGCTGGCGAAAGTACGTGCCAAGCTTTGTGGCACGGACAGGCCGCAGCCTCTTGCGAGCGTATGCACGACGAGCTCCCACGCACCCATGTCTTGCTCGTCGCGAACACTGGGGAATTTGGCAATCCAGAGTTGCCCTTGCGGATCAATCACACTGGCTTTAGGCCTAGCGCCACCGAGCGACCCGCCCGGCGCGATCAGCATGCGTAGCCATTCATCGCCAGATACGGCAGTGTTGTCAACATCCCGCTCTAACGCCAAACTCGCGGCTTCAAGCTCACGCAATTGTACGAAAGGCGGCGCGGCTGCGCCGTTCTGGTTATCCAAGAAATCGCCTGAGTCGTCAAGCCGCAGTCGCAGTGCGCCTGAGCGGTATGCGTCATGGACACCCAGTAGGTAATCCGATTCTTGAAGTCGTGTGCTCTGATCTATTCTGCCCGCACGCTGATCACGCTCTAGCCTACGACGCATCAGCAAGCGCCCCCAGCGATCTGGGCTACTATCTGCAAACGCACCAAAAGTATTGTGCCCTTGTAGCGGATATTGTTGCCCTGTGAACAGACCGATGCGGGGGTCAAGATGCAAGTTGCTCACGGCTGGGTGTGCAAGTGCATCGGCACGGTATTCAAACTCGAACACTTCACGCGCAGATCCTCGTCTGGCATGGAGCCACCCAAGACGCAAGGGCTCGGTCAAGCCCACCCAGTCTGCATAAACGGCGATATGTGTTGCTGTCGATGCCATGCGATCAACTCTGCTTGGCCAGCGACGATTCAGCCAGATCAATTAAACCAACCAAAGATTCTGCGCTGGCAAAGTCGCTCTGCTGAAGCCAGTTTTTTTCGTCGCTTGGTTTTGTTGGGGCAAACAGTTGAGCTGACGGTACTGATGAGGATCGCACTTGTCTGGCGGCTTGAGTACGCGTTGTCAAACGGGAGTCTTGTAGCTCTCTACCCATTTGATCTTGCTTGCCGAGTAGAGTGAAATCCATTTCAATGCCGAGCACTTGCATGACAGCGGCATACGCGCCGAGGGTGACTCCCGAGCCACCGCGCTCCAAGCTGCGCAAAGTCATCGGCGCCATGCCAGCGCGTTCGGCCACTTGTTTAGCAGTCAGCCGCCTGCGCAAACGGGCCATGCGCAAGCGCCCGCCGAACTGGCGCAGCAATTCTTCGGTCGCTGGCAGTAGTTGCGCTGTTCTTTGGGCCATGATGTAGATATTTTAGCAACATTACATAGAAATGTCTAAAATAATTACTTTTAGCGAGCTCAATCATCACTTATTTGATGAATGATTCATCTTGCTCTCGCTCCATTCTTTTGGCAGTCTCTTTCTGGAATTGAAGAACCAAAGATAGCCACACAAAGCAGCGAACAACACAATCTTGCCAAAGTGTTCCAAAATTTACGCCTTCAGTGCCCAGCGTTTGCGCGAAGGCGTTGCCTGTGAGTCGGACAACTTCAGGATGGCATACGCACGCTCATAGCCAAACGCAAAATTCGGGTAAAGCCAAGCCATCTTTGCCAAGTCATTGAGGGCGCGACATTGAGACATTTGCGTCGAGTTTTTTGGAGAACCCCCGCTACAACCCGCATCAAACCGTGGTCTGAAAATAGAATTTGGAAAAACTAAAAGGGCTGAAGCACGCGCCAGTATTGAGTTTATCCCCCCGGCCTGTCACGCCGGGGGTCGCGGGTTTGAGTCCCGTCCGCTCCGCCAGTTAAAGAGGTTTGCAAAGAAATTTGCAAACCTTTTTTTGCTTTTCGGCAGTAACTTCAGGCAAGGCAGCCGCGCGTATCGACGCGAATCACTCGCTCTACGTGGCCGGATACCAAACCGCCACGCACGCCGATCATGGCGTCGTGCAGATTCACCGTAGGATCGCAATGCCCTGGGATGAGCCATACCGTATCTCCGATATCTGGCAACTGAGCACCGCGCAGGATGCCATGCTCATCGCCGCCGTTGAAGAATTGCCAATCTGCGCCATGCCCAGCCCAGCAATTTGGCAGGCCGGAATCAATCGCATGGCTTTTATGACCGGCATCAATGATGGAGCGGTCATCTGTGGGAGTGGTTTGTCTGCTGATCACTTGTGATTTCACAAACAAGGCATGCTCAAAGCGTGGCATATCTTCGCTGGCTTCGTTGGCTGCGTAATCCGCATCCATGAAAAGATACGAACCGGCTTGCAGCTCGCCATAAACGCCGCTTGTGGCCTCATGTATGAAACTGCCTGTGCCCGCCCCTGTCACGAGCGGCACGTCGAAGCCTGCGTTGTGCAAAGCGGCTTTCGTCAACTGCACTTTTTCAATCACCTGAGCAATCGCTTCGCGCCGCAGGGCGGCGCTGCGCAGATGCTGTGCCCTGCCGTGATAAGCCTGCAAACCCGCAAAGCGTAGGCTCCCATGCCTTGATATTTCTTGCGCGAGAACCACTGCCGCCGAACCGGGCTCAACGCCACAACGGCCTTGGCCTACATTAATTTCAATGAACACATTGATCACTTCACTTGGAACAACACTCTGCAGCGCCTGCGCGAGCATACGAATGCCATGCAAGCTGTCCACAGCCACACTGAGCGTCGTTTTTAAAGCATTTTCACCCTCTAGCCGGCTTAGAATAAGCGCAAGGCGCTCACATTTTAAGAGTGACGTGACCACGTTGCTGATGTAAATATCACGCACACCTTGCGCTGCCAAAGCCTGCGCTTCCGATATTTTCTGCACACACACGCCTACAGCGCCAGCCTGTATTTGCAGCAAAGCCAGTTCGGCTGACTTGTGCATCTTGGCATGCGGCCGCAGCTTGATGCCTTGCGCAGTTGCGTAATCTTGCATCCGAGCGAGATTGCGCTCCATCGCATCCAGATCAATCACCAATGTGGGGGTATCAATGGCTGCGACACTTTGGCCGACTAAAGCATTCAACGCAGAAATATCACGCATGTTGCTCATCCAAGCCATCATTCAAATGGTTGGTATCGCTCCAACCCACCAAGCTGAAATACCTGCCGTTAAATAGCAGGCGATTGATCGAAGCGTTGCCAAGCTGCCAAGTGCGTGGCGCTTGCAGCTCCAAGCCCGTCGCCTCGCGGTAAATAATATCCATCACACCACCATGGCTCACGATAATGATGTGTTTACCAGCATTTTGAGACGCTAGCCGGCGAATACATTGCGTGACGCGCTCTCGAAACTGTAGCAAGGATTCGCCACCGCCCGGTGCAAAATCTGGCACGCGCTTGCGCCATAGCAGCGCTTGTTCAGGCATCTGCGCCTCAATTTCGGCAAAAGTCTTGCCTTGAAAGTTGCCGAATTCTCGCTCACGCAACTCACGATCAGTTTGTACATTCAGGCCATGATGCTTAGCCAACGCCAGCGCCGTCTCGTAAGCTCGCGCCAGATCACTGCTGATGATGGCATCGACGTTTTCACTCGCCAAGGCGCTTCCTGCCTGCTCAGCCTGCCATTGGCCTTTTTTATTCAAGCTGATGTCCAGCTGGCCTTGGATGCGCGTGTCCACATTCCAAGCAGTTTCGCCATGGCGGATGGCGGTGATGCGCGTGATCGGAGGAACGTCTTGTGTCATGCGCTCACTTTAGCCTGAAACTCAAAGCCCTCCAGCACGTTGACGGCATGGATGCCCAACTCTTGCGTGGCATAGCCACCTTCAAGCACAAAAATAGTGGGCAGACCTATCTGCGCCAAACGCTGACCTAAGCGCAAAAAATCCGTGGTTTGCAAAGCAAATTTTGAAATCGGATCGCCTTCGAAAGTATCTAGGCCAAGCGAGATCACAAGTGCCTGTGCATCATGCTTGGCCACGCGCACGCAAGCAAGCTCGAGTGTTTCAAACCACTTTTGTGCAGAGCTTGCTGCGGGCAATGGAAAATTAAGATTAAATCCAAAGCCATCGCCTGCGCCGAGCTCATCGGCATGACCTAAGTAGAACGGAAACTCTGTGCGCGGATCGCCATGAAAGCTGACGAAAAGCACATCTGAGTGTTCATAAAAGATGCTCTGCGTGCCATTGCCGTGGTGGTAATCCACATCCAAAATCGCTACCCGTTTATGGCCTTGATTGAGTAACGCTTGCGCTGCCACCGCTGCGTTGTTGAGAAAGCAATAGCCGCCCATGAAATCTGCCCCTGCATGATGGCCAGGCGGGCGCGTGGCGCAAAACGCAGATCTGCTCCCCCGCGCTATCGCTTGCGCCGCACTCGCCGCAGCATCTGCGCCGGCCTTGGCAGCCTTCCATGTGCCTGCCACCATAGGCGTGCCGTTGTCCATGCTGTACAGGCCCAGTTGAGCGATGAAGTTATCGGGCTGCACATCGCTGCGCAATGAGCGCACTGGCCACACCGATGGAAAGGGCTGCTGCATTGCATTGGCTTCATCTAAGGCGAGCCATTGCGCCCAAGCAGTTTGCAAAAAATTCAAATAGCGCGCGCTGTGGATTTGGCGCAGCACGGCCATGCTATCTGTATCCGGCTTACGCAATTCATGCCCGCGTGCAACTAACGCCTCATGCACATAAGAGGCGCGCGCCGGGCTCTCGAAGCAGGGGACGCGCTGCCCCCTGTAAAACTCAAATTCTGGCGCATGAAGCGCATGATCATCGGTAAAAAAAGCAATCATCGTGGAATTTCAATATTCACCATTCGCTTGCCCTCGGGTGGCTTGGGGAAATCTTTAAGCGCCGCCGTCAACATCGCTGGCAACACCGCTAAGTCATCCGCCCAACGGCCTTCATGGCGTGCCTGCGTCTCATAGACCACACGGCTATCTGCTGTATCACGAATGATCAGGCTGACCTCCCTCACATACCAAGGCGGCGGCATGTAGGGCAATACTGGCGTGTAGATCACACGGCCAGAGCCCGTAACAACATAGTCACGGCCAGGCAAGAGCCAACCATGATGGTAGGGATACCAAGAACCAAAACCAGGATCAAACGCAGAGTCATAAGGGCTGCGATGCAAGCGCTGGAATCGTGCTGATAGCTGAATGCTGAATTTTGCTGGCACACCTGCATTTTCTGGCTGCGGCTTAAAACCGTATTTGGCCAATTCTTGTGCAGCCATCGTCTCCAGCTTCAACAGCCTGCTGCCTTGTTGATCCGATAGACTTTGCTGAGAAGGAAGCCGTTCAAATCGCCACGATGCTGCCGCAGGAAGTGTTTCGAGTTTGGAAAAAGCCGCCACTTGGCTATCGACGATACGCATACCCGAGCAGCCTACAAGTAAGATGCTTGCAAATATCGCTATAAAAACAGGAGCACTCTGCGCAATGAATACGCCGGCTAACAGTCTAAAGCGCTTTAAAAAAGCGTTATCAGACAAAGCGGATGACTTGAGCAGCTTTGTCATCTTGGGCTGCATCGGGTAGCGGTGTCCCGCAAGATGGTGTTGCGCTATCAAATGATTCATGGTCAAACCCCTTGTCGCCATCAGAGTAGGCGATACCCGTTGCTTTGAGGCTCTTAAAGTCGTGAAGTTTCGCATCCATCAAATGCGAGGGTATGACGTTTTGCAATGCGTGGAGCATATTATCCAGCCGCCCCGGAAATTTGCGCTGCCAATCCTTGAGCATATTGCCCACCTGCTTGCGCTGCAGATTCTCTTGGCTGCCACACAAATTACAAGGAATGATTGGAAACTGCTGCCATTCGGAGTAGCGCACGATATCGCGCTCATCCACATACGCCAACGGCCGAATAACGATATGCCTGCCGTCATCGCTTTGCAGCTTGGGCGGCATGCCTTTGAGCTTACCGCCGAAAAACATATTGAGGAACAACGTTTGGAGCATGTCGTCACGGTGATGGCCGAGCGCGATCTTTGTGCATTTCAATTCGTCCGCAACGCGATACAAAATGCCTCGCCGCAATCGCGAGCAGAGTGAGCAAAGCGTCTTGCCTTCGGGGATCTTATCCATGACGATGGAATAAGTATCCTGTTCTTCGATATGAAATTCCACACCTTTTTGCTTGAGATAAGCTGGCAACACGTCTTCAGGAAAACCTGGCTGCTTCTGATCCAAATTCACCGCAATGATCTCAAAATCTATCGGCGCACGTGCTTGCAATTTCAACAAAATATCCAGCATGGTGTAGCTGTCTTTACCGCCAGATAGGCACACCATCACCCGATCACCCTGCTCGATCATGTTGTAGTCCACAATCGCTTTGCCCACTTCGCGGCACAGGCGCTTGATTAACTTGTTATTTTCAAGCTTGTTGCTTTCAAAAGTCTCGCGCGTGAGTTTTTCACGGTTGGCCGTATCCTCAACAAGGCCGGGGCTATGATTAATTTCGACAACACTGTTCATGGGTATATTCTCGCATCTTGTGGAAAACTCCTCTCCTGCTATTTTTGACCGATGAATCGCCTCAAGCTTTTTGCACTGTTACTCTTCGCTCTTTGTCTTGGCTCGCCTGCTGCTTGGGCGCAATTAGCCAGCGTTCCATCCGCTGGCCTCGAATTGACTCATCTACAGGTGCTACGTCATGCGCCGCAAGGTTTGACGATTGATCAAATACTGAGCGGAAGCTTTGGTAAGTTTGAAAATCAGGCGTCTTTGCGAATTAGCAATGATCAATGGTATCGCTCGGTTTGGTTGCGCTTGGAGATCAAAACCACCGCACAGACGCCAGCTGACCCAGAGCAAGCTGTGCTGTTTTTTCCCAAACCCTATTTGGACACCGTCAGGCTCTACCAGCAATCTGGCTCAATAGGTACTTCGTGGATCGCACAAAGCGCTGGCGACCACATTTCACCCAACCAATGGCCACTGCGTAGCTTGTATCCAGAATTCTTGTTGCCCTCGGTACATCAAATCAAAGCCCGTGGTGGGCAGGCTACTGTTGTCTACGTAGAAATTCAGCACGATGCCCCTGGCGTCTACGATGTGCATCTCGGCACAGCAAAGAGTGCGGTTGCAGATGCATGGCTCAAACTTGTGATCTACGGCATCTGCTTCGGCATGATACTTCTTGCGGCTGCGATCACAGCAGCCATGGCCGTTTTTTATCGCGATCAAATCTGTGCTTGGTACAGTGCTTACGCTCTGAGCGCATTGGCTGCCTGCATGAGCCACTCGGGTATCGCGCATCATTTGCTTTGGCCGGTTGATGGCCATTGGCCGGGTACAGCGGTGCTGTTTTTTCTCTTGCTTTGTGCCGTTTGCCAGCTACAGTTTTGCCGCGCTGTTGCAACGTCTGTGCGATCGTACGTCGGCTTGCGTTGGGCGACACATGCGCTGTGTGCTGCCTGCCTCATTACAGCGATGCTGCTTGCCACTTACGACACCTATTGGGAGACTTGGTACTACGTCACGCTGGCCTGCATTGCTACCGCTATGGCAATCACTGCGATTTTGATGATGATTGGCTGGCGCTCTGGAAATCGTCTAGCACGAGCTTGGTTACTCACATTCATTCCGCTTTTCAGCACGGTGGTTTTTTCCATCTTGGAAGGTATTGGCTTGTTGAGTGCTAGCTACCAAACATACAGCTATGTGATCTACGGTGTGACTCTTGAAGTCCTGTTGCTAGGCTTGGCATTGCAGTGGTTTGCGCGGGAGCGTCATGGCGAGCGCGAGCGTCTGAAAACCCTCGCCTCCACCGATCCGCTGACTGGATTTTTATCAGCTCAATCGTTTGAATCTCAATTGGCGAAGGATTGGGAAATGAGCAAGGCAAAGGGCAGATCGTTGGCCGTCGCCTACGTTCGGTTGGAGTCGCGCGCCATTAACAGCCAGCATTCACAGGTTCTGCTCACCCGATGTGTGCGTATCTTGCGCTCGGCAACAAATGCGCAAGACGTGGTCGCTCGGCTTGATGGCTCACTGCTGGCCTTGCTGATGCATGATGTCCCTGCGGGAGATGAATTGAGCCAGAAGCTCGCCCGGGTTGTGGCGTTGGGTTTGATGCCTGATGCGAATGATCGAGCGGTAAGCATCCTGCAATTTCGTATTGCCGCTACAACCAACAGGGAATTTAGAAAGCCCTTGGCCGAACTGGACACGCAAATGCGCGAATTGCTAGTTGAGCCCAACGGCTGGGGCAGCAAGCCCATTCGATACATTGACCACACATCAAAAGCGCTTAGCCATGCCTATTTGGTTGAAACCACTCTGATGGAAGAGACTTGGGAGGCTGCTTTCCAGCAGGAAATGAAAACCAATGCAGCGCTAAGCGGCAGCGGCTCGCGATGAATCTAGCGATCTCACCACTGGCCAGTTTCTACAGCAATGGCTACTTCACAGTCGTCAAAAATCTCTAGTTTTGCGATCTTCACGCGCACGCCCACCACACCGGGCAATTGCAGCAAGCGGTTGGCTACTTTGCCGATCAAGCTTTCTAGCAAATTGATGTGCCGCTCGGTGCATTCGTCGATGATGATTTGGCGTACTTTGCGGTAATCGAGCACATGGTTGATTTCATCATCTTGCGGGGAGAGTGGCTGCACGCCGAGACTGAGCTCCGCATCCACTTGGATAGGCTGTGGCTTGGTTTTCTCGCTGTCTAAGATGCCCAGATTTGCATCGAAGCGCAGGCCAGTGAGCTGGAGGATTTGTGTGCCGCGAGGGCTTAGGCTTGTTGGAGTCATGATGATTGTTGGGATTCACATCAGCGAGAAATCGCGTTCAAATTTCATCAGATGTTGGCCGCCATCGACGAGCAATGTGGTGCCAGTGATGGAGGAATTGGTCAGGGCGAAAAGCACAGCGGCGCACACGTCTTCGGGCGTGGAGCTTCTTCCCAAAGGAGAGAGGCTATGAAGTGCCTTGAATTTTTCTTGGCTTAGCATGTGAGACGTCAGCGTCAAACCGGGTGCAACGCCGACCACGCGCACTTGTGGCGCAAGCCCTATGGCCAGCATGGTGTTGGCGGCCTCCAAAGCAGCTTTGGAGAGCGTGTAGCTCAAAAAATCCGGGTTTTGATTCCAGAGCTTTTGATCGAGCATGTTGACCACCACGCCAGAGCGTCCTGCCGCTTTCACATGCGCATGTAGAGCCTCCGCCAGTAAAATCGCGGCGCCTGTGTTGCAAGCCAAATGCTTTTGCATGGCGGCATAGCTGAATGTCGAAGGCGCATCGTGCTCAAAAAGCGCGGCGCTATTGACCACGGCATCTAGCCGCCCCATATGTGCGATCACGCTTGCCGCTAAGTCACGTGTTGCAGCCTCATCTGCTAAATCTGCTTGAAATTTATGATGAAAATGGCTATTAGCCGGCATAGAATCTGCGCAGAGCGCTACAGTTTTAATAGCATCTTCTTCCGAGCCACGGTAATGCACCGCCACGCGCCAGCCCGCTTTGGCGCAGGTCAAGGCTATTTCTCGGCCCAAACGCTTAGCAGCGCCCGTCACAAGAACAACGCGAGTTTCGAGGGAGTCAGTAGGAGCCATCTTTGCGAGACAATCTCAAGGTGAACAAAACAACTTCAAGTGTATCTGAGGCTCTGGCTACACATATCGAAAAACTGATGGCTATCAACCGAGGTTGGTTGCCGTTTGATGAATTTATGCAAGCTGCGCTGTATGCGCCCGGCCTAGGCTACTACACCAATGGTCTGCCCAAGATCGGCAGTGCCGCTGGGAGTGATTTCACCACCGCGCCTGAGCTCTCGCCTCTCTTCGGGCAATGCCTAGGCGATCAAGCCGCGCAAATCTTGCAAGCCACCGATACAAAAAATATTTACGAGTTCGGTGCTGGCAGCGGCATCCTTGCGCTACAAATATGTGAGCATCTCACGCAGATATCTTGCCGGCTAGATCGATATTTCATCATTGAAATCTCCTCTGAGCTGCGCGCGCGGCAGCAAGAGTGCTTGAAACATTTGGGCGATCAGGTGCAATGGCTGGATGTTTGGCCCGAGCAGATGAAAGGTGTGGTGATTGGCAATGAGGTGCTGGATGCGATGCCGGTAAAGCTTTTGGCGCGAACTAAGGGGCAATGGCACGAGCGTGGCGTAGCTTTTACTCAAGGCCAGTTCTATTGGCAAGACCGCCCTACAGAACTTCGCCCGCCACTCGAGCCCGAAGGAAGCCACGATTACCTCACCGAAATTCACCCCCAGCAAGAAGCCTTTATACGCTCGCTCGCTGAGAGTTTGCAGCTCGGTGCAGCACTATGGATCGACTACGGCTTCCCCGAAGCCGAGTATTACCACCCGCAGCGCCACATGGGCACAGTGATGACGCACCAGAATCACAAGAGTGGCACGAATCCGCTCAGCGATGTTGGCTTAAAAGACATCACCGTACATGTGAATTTCACTTCGATAGCGCTGGCCGCGCAAGATGCGGGGCTGGATGTGATGGGCTACGCCACCCAAGGCCGCTTCCTGCTCAACTGCGGTTTGCTCTCAAAAGCAGAGCAGCTTGCGCAGATTCCACGAACCCAAGCGGCAAAATTGATCAATGAACATGAAATGGGCGAGTTGTTTAAAGTCCTCGGCTTAGGCAAAGGCTTAGACTTGGAGCTGATCGGCTTCGCGCAAGGCGATCGCAGCCACACACTTTGAATTCATCATGACGACGACTTTCCGAAATCAATCCGTCGAGCACACAGAGCGCCCTTGGGGCTGGCACGAATCCGTCGATGAAGCGTCTTTCGGCTCAACAGGTATGAAGATCAAGCGCCTAGGCATTGAGCCCGGCAAACAAATCAGCCTGCAAAAGCATGCACATCGCGCCGAGCATTGGGTGGTGGTGCGTGGCACCGCCACAGTCACCATTGGCCAAGCAGATGGCAGCTTGGAAGAGTTCACTTTGCAGGTCGGCCAACACTGCGATATCGCCATCGGTCAAATTCACCGCTTGGCTAACCGAACGAACGAGCCGGTCGAGATCGTGGAAGTGCAGTTCGGCAGCGATCTGACGGAAGACGACATCACCCGCTTGGCTGATGATTTTGGTAGGGTATGAACTCAGTATTTGATCTGTTTGTATGCCAAAAATGGCTTGTAGCCGGCGTATTCATTGCGCAGACTGCTATTGATTGGTGAGTTCAAGTACGAACTGCGTGAGAGCGGCAAATTGGGTGGTTCAGGAGGTAATGTCATGATTGCCCAAAAGACCTACCCAGTCACTCACGC
>JAYWHR010000016.1:0-60754 GCA_043777675.1 Comamonadaceae bacterium
GCACTCAAAACTGGGTAACCTGTCACCCAACGCTTTCGAGCGTGAATCGACATCAAAAAAATCTATCAAACTGTCCTAAATTACTTGACCACTACAAGCAGTTAAATGCAGTCGGATACCATCTAATTTCACGTAGGATGCTTCACGCTATGAGCAACTTGCATCGCCGCATAGGCTACGAAAATTTCACAGCGCTGCCTCAGTTGATGCGCTGGTAGTTAGTGGCAATTTGGCCAATATACGTACGCGCCCGTCTTCACCAATATAGGGGGCTGCTGCTTTTTGCGCCATCTCGATCAAACGGCCGATATCGTAATTGGCCTCGGCGTTGATTTGTGCTTTGATGGCCCACAGCTCTTCAAGGATGGGGTCCTGGCGTCTTCGCGCGAGTTCGATGGGTGCGTTGATAGCGGCCAATGCGCTGTCGGGTAGCGCGGTAAGCGTAGATGCAGTCGAAGGAGCGGGATTCATAGCGGTTCTCCAAATTGGATTTCTTCAGGTGTGACCAAGAAAGCGGGAGCAAAGCCCCAAGCTTTGAGTTGAGACGCCACGCGATAGCGAGGTTCAAAGCCCACAAAATGGGCAAAATTCCAACTCACCAAGAAGCGCCAATGATGTACAGTTGCCAGCGCAATGTGCAATGCGCCTTCTGGCTCGGTGCGTGGAACTAAGCCCGCTTCGATCATTCGCAAGGCCAATGATGCAGCTTCTGGAGTTTGCTCAACCTGACGCAAGCCCTGCGCAATCGTCAAGCGGTTTTGTGCCGCTTGTCTGTCGCCGCGAGAAATCTCTTCAATCACCAAGGCTGACAAACAAGCCTCATTCTATCCAAGGCCGCCCACCAATCATGTGTCAGTGCCTGCCGCGCCTCTACCAAGCCATCGCGGTTAGGGCGATTGGCCAGATAGCTGATGACGGAGGTTTCTACGTAGATGCGATGCATAGAGTGATTTTAGGCAATAAAGGGGTTCTCGATAATAGGGTCAGATACCATTTAATTTCCCGTAAACTGACCTTATGGCAAGACCCGCACGCAACGCCGCCGCTGGCTACACGTATCACGTCATTCAGCGCGGCAACAACCGATACCCCATTTTCTCTGACGAACGCGAAAAGCGCGAGATGCTGATCTTGATGCTGGAGGCATCGCGCAAGCACGCAGTGGCGGTGCACAGTTATGTGCTGATGGACAACCATTTTCATTTGCTGCTCACGCCATCGACTGGCGCGGGGCTGTCGCAGATGATGCAGCAGATTGGCCGCACGCATGTGCGCCGCTTCAATGATCGGCATTCGCGCAGTGGCACGCTGTTTGAGGGGCGCTTTCGCAGCTCGCTGGTGCAAACGCAGCGCTATTTGCTGGCCTGCATGGCCTATATTGATTTGAACCCCGTGCGAGCAGAGCTGTGCGCACAGCCGCAAGACTACGCGTGGAGCAGCTATGCGCATTACGCGGGGCTGCGTAGCGATGCGCTGATCACACCGCATGGCGAGTTTTTTCATCTGGGCAACACGCCGTTTGCGCGGGAGCAGGCGTATGCGCGCTTGGTGCAAGACGGTTTAAGCGCTTTTCAGCAATCTGCGATCACGCAGAGCTTGCTCAAAGGCTTGGGTTTGGGCGAAAACGCTTACCTTCAAAACTTAGAGAAACAACTCGGAAATCGCTTGACTGTGGGGCAGAAAGGTCGCCCGGTCAAAACAGAAAACTTAAATAATTGATAAAAATCAACGTTTTTAATATGTCCCTATTATTTTAATTTGCAATTCGCAAGACAAATTAAATGGTATCTGACCCCATTTAATTTGTCTGCAAGGCTTGTTGCAACGCAATAAAATACGTGCTCGTTTTGCAATTGGGGGCTCGTATGGGTGCTTTGGACAAAGAAATCGCGGCTGCGGGTGATCGCGGTATGTATATGGCGTCGCAAGAGAAGGACTCTTGCGGCGTGGGCTTTGTGGCGCATATCAAGGGCGCGAAATCGCATGCGATTGTTCAGAATGGTCTGAAGATTCTGGAAAACCTAGATCATCGGGGCGCGGTGGGCGCGGATGAGCTGTGTGGCGATGGCGCGGGCATCTTGATTCAGCTGCCTGATGATTTTTATCGCGAAGAAATGGCCAAGCTGGGCATTGAGCTTCCGGCGCAAGGCGAGTATGGCGTGGGCATCATCTTTTTGCCCAAAGAGCATGCTTCTCGCCTGGCTTGCGAGCAAGAGCTTGAGCGCGCAGTGAAGGCTGAAGGCCAAGTGGTGCTGGGCTGGCGCGATGTGCCGGTTAACAAAACCATGCCGATGTCGCCCTTTGTGCGCGAGAAAGAGCCGATCATTCGCCAGATTTTCATTGGCCGGGGTGCAGACATCACCGTGCCCGATGCACTGGAGCGCAAGCTCTATGTGATCCGCAAAACCGCGAGTGCCGCGATTCAAAATCTGGGCTTGAAGCACAGCAAAGAATATTACGTGCCCAGCATGAGCTGCCGCACGATGGTCTACAAAGGCTTGCTGCTGGCCACGCAAGTGGGCGAGTACTTCCTTGATTTGCAGAACCCCAAGTGCGTCTCGGCCCTAGCCTTGGTGCATCAGCGTTTTTCTACCAACACTTTCCCCGAATGGCCGCTCGCTCACCCGTATCGCTACGTCGCGCACAACGGCGAAATCAACACCGTGCGCGGCAATTTCAACTGGATGCGTGCACGCGAAGGCGTGATGAAATCGCCGGTGCTTGGCGATGACTTGAAGAAGCTCTATCCGATCAGCTTCGAAGGCCAATCTGACACCGCGACGTTTGACAATACCCTTGAGCTGCTGACTGCCGCAGGCTACCCGATCAGCCATGCCGTGATGATGATGATGCCCGAGCCATGGGAGCAGCACACCATGATGGACGAACGCCGCAAAGCGTTTTACGAATACCACGCAAGCATGATGGAGCCATGGGATGGCCCCGCTTCTATTGTGTTTACCGACGGCCGCCAAATCGGCGCGACGCTAGATCGCAATGGCCTGCGCCCTTCGCGCTACTGCCTCACCGATGACGACATGGTCATCATGGCATCTGAGGCGGGCGTGTTACCTCACATCACAGAAAACAAAATCGTCAAGAAATGGCGCTTGCAGCCGGGAAAAATGTTTTTGATCGACTTGGAACAAGGCCGCCTGATTGACGACGAAGAGCTGAAAAGCCAACTCGCCAACAGCAAGCCTTATCGCCAGTGGATTGATGAAGTGCGCATCAAGTTGGACGATTTGCCGCAAGCCGCCGCTGACTCCATTGCCCCCATCAAAGACAACTTGCTCGACCGCCAGCAAGCTTTCGGCTACACGCAGGAAGATCTGAAATTCCTCTTGGCTCCGATGGCGGCGAATGCCGAAGAAGCCGTCGGCTCCATGGGCAATGATTCGCCTTTGGCGGTGTTGTCTGACAAAAACAAACCGCTCTTTAACTATTTCAAGCAGCTCTTCGCGCAAGTCACGAATCCGCCGATTGACTCGATCCGCGAGCAGATCGTGATGAGCTTGAACAGCTTCATCGGCCCCAAACCGAATTTGCTGGATATCAATGCGGTGAACCCACCGCTGCGCTTAGAGGTTGATCAGCCCGTGCTCGATTTTGCGGATATGGCCAAGATCCGCGACATTGCCCAGCATTCACGCGGCAAATTCAAAAGCTACACGCTCGACATTACTTACCCCGTCGCATGGGGGCGCGAAGGCGTAGAAGCAAAGCTTGCATCGCTCAACGCCGAAGCAGTAGATGCGATCAAGAGCGGCCACAACATCCTCATCGTGTCTGATCGCGCGATGGACAGTACCCGCGTGCCTGTGCCCGCCCTGCTCGCTACATCCAGCATTCACCAACACCTGGTGCGCGCTGGCCAGCGTTGCAATTCAGGCTTGATCGTCGAGACCGGCAGCGCCCGCGAAACGCACCATTTCGCACTGCTCGCAGGCTATGGCGCAGAAGCGATCCATCCATATCTTGCTCTGGAAACCGTGATTGAGTTGACCAAGCACACCAAGGATGTTGACGCTGACAAAGCGGTTTACAACTTTGTGAAAGCCGTGGGCAAAGGCTTGAATAAAGTCATGTCCAAAATGGGCATCTCCACTTACATGAGCTACTGCGGCTCGCAGGTTTTTGAGGCAGTGGGTTTGGACAAAGCCTTCGTCGATAAATACTTCTACGGCACAGCCAGCCAAATTGGTGGCATCGGCGTGTTTGAAATTGCCGAAGAATCTATCCGTGTGCATGCAGCCGCTTTTGGCAGCGATCCGATTCTAGAAGGCATGTTGGAAGTCGGCGGCGAATACGCTTGGCGCGTGCGCGGCGAAGACCATATGTGGACGCCCGATGCGATTGCCAAGCTCCAACACGCCACCCGCGCCAACAACGCCGCAACGTACAAAGAGTACGCGCAGATCATCAACGATCAAACCAAGCGCCACCTCACACTGCGCGGTTTGTTTGAGTTCAAAATTGATGCGAGCAAGGCCATCAGCATCGATGAGGTCGAACCTGCCAAAGAAATCGTGAAGCGCTTTGCAACAGGCGCGATGTCGCTCGGCTCAATCTCGACCGAGGCGCACACCACGCTCGCAATTGCGATGAACCGCATCGGGGGAAAAAGCAACACAGGCGAAGGCGGCGAAGATCCGCTGCGCTATCGTGCTGAGATGGATGCCGCGAAAGCACAAAACGCTGCAAGCGGGTCAACTGACTTCAAAGGCCGCCGCTTCATCCCCGTGATCAAAGCAGGCGACAGCGTAGGCACTTCTCTTGGCGAATGCCGAATCGTGGCCGATATCCCTTTGCAAGCGGGAGACAGTCTGCGCAGCAAGATTAAGCAAGTGGCTTCGGGCCGCTTTGGCGTAACAGCGGAATATTTGGTGTCTGCTGATCAAATCCAAATCAAAATGGCTCAGGGAGCCAAGCCCGGCGAAGGCGGCCAGTTGCCTGGCGGCAAGGTGAGCGACTATATCGGCGCGCTGCGCTACAGCGTGCCCGGCGTGGGCTTGATTTCTCCTCCTCCGCATCACGATATTTATTCGATTGAAGATTTGGCACAGCTCATTCACGATCTGAAGAACGCGAACAGCGCGGCGGATATTTCCGTCAAGCTGGTGAGTGAAGTCGGCGTGGGCACGATTGCTGCGGGTGTGGCTAAGTGCAAGGCCGATCATGTGGTGATCGCCGGGCATGACGGCGGCACGGGCGCATCGCCTCTGTCTTCTGTTAAACACGCTGGCACACCTTGGGAATTAGGCCTCGCTGAAACCCAGCAAACCCTCGTGCTCAACCGCCTGCGCGGGCGCATTCGCGTGCAAGCCGATGGCCAAATGAAAACTGGCCGCGATGTAGTGATTGCCGCATTGCTCGGCGCTGATGAAATGGGCTTTGCCACCGCACCGCTGGTGGTCGAAGGCTGCATCATGATGCGCAAATGCCATTTGAATACTTGCCCCGTGGGCGTGGCCACGCAAGACCCGGTTTTGCGCGCCAAATTCCAAGGCAAGCCTGAGCATGTGGTGAATTATTTCTTCTTCGTAGCGGAAGAGGTGCGCGGCATCATGGCGCAGCTAGGCATCAAAAAGTTTGACGATTTGATTGGCCACGCTGAGCTGCTGGACACCCGCAAAGGCATTGATCATTGGAAAGCGCAGGGCCTAGATTTCTCTCGCGTTTTCTATCAACCCGAAGTGCCAGCTGATGTGCCGCGCAAGCATGTGTCAACCCAAGATCATGCGCTAGATAAAGCGCTCGATTTGAAGCTGATTGAAAAATCAAAAGCCGCTTTGGAAAAAGGCGAGAAAGTGCATTTCATCGAAGCGGCGCGCAATGTGAACCGCTCTTTGGGCGCGATGCTCTCTGGCGAGGTCGTCAAACGCTATGGCTCTAAGGGTTTGCCAGATGATTCAATCCGTATTCAGCTCGAAGGAACAGGCGGCCAGAGCTTCGGCGCGTTCCTTGCTCGCGGCATTACGCTGTACTTGATTGGCGAGGCCAACGATTACACCGGCAAAGGCATGAGCGGCGGCCGCATTGTCGTGCGCCCAAGCATTGATTTCCGTGGCAACGCCCACGAGAACATCATCGTTGGCAACGCTGTGCTCTACGGCGCAACCGAGGGCGAAGCCTTCCTACGCGGCGTAGGTGGCGAGCGCTTCGCGGTGCGCCTCTCGGGTGCCACAGCGGTCGTTGAAGGCACAGGCGATCACGGTTGCGAATACATGACGGGCGGCACAGTCGTCGTGCTCGGTAAAACCGGGCGCAACTTCGCAGCCGGCATGAGCGGCGGCGTGGCCTACGTGTATGACGTAGATGGCCAGTTTGCCAAACGCTGCAACACAGCGATGGTGGGCCTCAGCAAAGTGACAGCCGCTGCAGAGCAAACCGATCCACTGCACTTCGGCCAGACGGACGATGCACTGCTCAAAAAACTCGTGGAAGATCACCACAAGTGGACGGGCAGCCTGCGCGCTCGCGAGATTTTGGATGCTTGGCCTGAGCAGCGCGGCAAGTTTGTGAAGGTCATGCCGATTGAGTACAAGCGTGCAATGGGCGAGCTGGCTGTGAAAAAAGCCAAAGCAGTCGTTTAACACAGCATTTATAAGCCATTTAGGCAGTTAGCCGGCATAGAATCTGCGCGAGCTGCTATTAAATTAATAGTGATTGAATTGATCTGAGAAGAGAATCATCATGGGAAAAGCAACTGGTTTCATGGAATTTGAGCGCATCGAAGAGGGCTACAAACCCGTGCCCGAGCGTGTCAAGAATTACAAAGAATTTGTGATTGGCCTCTCAGAAGAAGATGCCAAAAAGCAAAGCACGCGCTGCATGGACTGCGGCACACCGTTTTGCAACAATGGCTGCCCGGTCAATAACATCATTCCTGATTTCAACAGTTTGGTCTCAGAAGGTGATTGGAAAAACGCGATTGCTGTTTTGCATTCGACCAATAATTTCCCAGAGTTCACGGGTCGCATTTGCCCCGCGCCATGCGAAGAAGCCTGCGTGCTCAACATCAACGACGACCCGGTAGGAATCAAATCCATCGAGCACGCCATCATTGATCGCGCATGGAGCGAAGGCTGGGTCAAGCCGATGCTTGCGAAGCACAAAACCGGCAAGAAAATCGCCATCGTCGGCTCCGGCCCCGCGGGCATGGCCGCAGCGCAGCAGCTCGCTCGCGCAGGCCATGATGTCACTTTGTTTGAGAAAAACGACCGCGTGGGTGGCCTGCTGCGCTATGGCATTCCTGATTTCAAGATGGAGAAAACGCACATTGATCGCCGCGTCGAGCAAATGCAAGCCGAGGGCGTAACGTTCAAAACCGGCGTGATGATCGCCAGCTTGCCCGAGGGCAGTAAAGTCACGAATTGGGCGAACGAAACGATTTCTCCCGAGCAATTGAAGAAGGATTTCGATGCCGTGCTGCTCACAGGCGGCGCAGAGCAAAGCCGCGATCTTCCTGTGCCTGGCCGTGATTTAGAAGGCGTGCATTTCGCCATGGAATTTTTGCCGCAGCAAAACAAGGTAAACGCTGGCGACAAGATCAAAGGCCAGTTGCGCGCAGATGGCAAACATGTGATCGTGATCGGCGGTGGCGATACCGGCTCAGACTGCGTAGGCACAAGCAACCGCCATGGTGCCGCCAGCGTCACGCAATTTGAAGTGATGCCCCAGCCTCCCGAAGAGGAAAACAAGCCCCTCGTGTGGCCTTACTGGCCGCTCAAGCTGCGCACCAGCTCCAGCCATGAAGAAGGCTGTGTGCGCGAATTCGCCGTATCGACCAAAGAATTCATTGGTGAGAAAGGCAAACTCACAGGCCTCAAGACCGTGCACATCGAAATGAAAGACGGCAAGCTCACCGAGATCGCCGGCACAGAAAAGATTCACAAAGCCGATATGGTCTTCCTCGCCATGGGTTTCGTCTCGCCTGTGGCCAGTGTGATCGACGCTTTCGGTATCGACAAAGACAACCGAGGCAATGCCAAAGCCCACACAGAATTCACCGGCGGCTATGCCACTAATGTGCCGAAAGTGTTTGCTGCTGGCGATATGCGCCGTGGCCAAAGCCTCGTCGTCTGGGCGATTCGTGAAGGCCGGCAAGCCGCGCGGTCGGTGGATGAGTTTTTGATGGGGTTCAGCGATTTGCCGAGGTAAACAAGCGTAAAGCGCGTTGACTGCTTACAACACCTCCCCCGATGTAGGGAGCTGTGCTTAGGTGGTTTCCCGTATCATCAGGTGCCTCGCTGAGAAATCAGCAAGGCATTTTTTCTGATGAATACAAACTTACCTACTTCAGCGCCAGCCCCCACTCACGCACCCTTGATTGAACTCAAGGACGTGCATTTTGGTTATGGGCAACCGGTAAACACAGGGCGAAAAATCCTGGATGGCGTCACGCTGTCGATCGAACGCGGAAAAGTGACGGCATTGATGGGCGCGTCGGGCGGCGGGAAGACGACAGTATTGCGCTTGATCGGCGGGCAGGTGAAAGCGCAGCAGGGCGAGGTCTTGTTTGATAACAGCAACATCGCCACCCTGGATCAAAATGGTTTGTATGCCGTGCGCCGGCGCATGGGCATGCTGTTTCAGTTTGGGGCGATTTTTTCGGATTTGAGCGCGTTTGATAATGTGGCGTTTCCGCTGCGCGAGCTGACTGATCTGTCCGAGCCGATGATTCGCGATATCGTACTGATGAAGCTGCATGCTGTAGGCCTGCGGGGCGCGCGGGATTTGATGCCTAGCGAGCTCTCGGGCGGCATGGCGAGGCGCGTGGCGCTTGCCCGGGCGATGGCACTCGATCCAGAATTGGTGATGTATGACGAACCTTTTGCAGGGCTTGATCCCATTTCGCTGGGCACTTCGGGCCAGCTGATTCGCCAGCTCAATGATGCGCTTGGCATCACGAGCATCATCGTCTCGCATGATTTGGAAGAAACTTTTTTGATTGCAGACAAAGTAATCATCTTGGCCAACGGCAAGATTGCAGCGCAGGGCACGCCTGATGAAGTCAAGAACTCCGATGATCCGCTGGTGCATCAGTTTGTCAATGCGAAAGCGGATGGGCCAGTGAAGTTTCAGTATCCCGGGGCGAGCATTGAGGAAGATTTTGGTTCGGGCGTGAAATTGCCAGTTAAAACGGGGAACAGCAAATGAGTTGGCTCAGCCCATCAGACATCGGCTTCGCAGTGCGTAGCGCGCTTGCCAACATCGGGCACGCTGCCCGCCTGTTTGTGCGGCTGGTCTCACTGGCGGGCGCGAGCTTCAAGCGCTTTGGCTTGATACGCGACCAGATTCATTTTCTAGGCAATTATTCGCTTTTGATCATTACCGTCAGTGGCCTGTTTGTGGGTTTTGTGCTTGGGCTTCAAGGCTACTACACCTTACAGCGTTATGGCTCATCGGAGGCCTTAGGACTGTTGGTGGCGCTTAGTTTGGTGCGGGAACTGGGGCCGGTGATCACAGCTCTGCTGTTTGCAGGCCGTGCAGGCACTGCACTCACGGCTGAGGTCGGCATCATGAAGCGCGATGAGGTGCTGGCCTACATGGAGATGAGCGCGATTGATCCGATTGCCCGCATTCTTGCGCCGCGTTTTTGGGGCGGCGTGATTGCAATGCCCATTCTTGCGGCAGTGTTTAGCGCGGTGGGCATCTTGGGTGGTTATGTGGTGGGCGTGCTGATGATTGGCATTGACGGGGGCTCGTTTTGGAGCCAGATGCAAGGTGGTGTGGATGTCTGGCGCGATGTGGGTAATGGTGTGATCAAAAGCGTGGTCTTTGGCGTTGCGGTGACATTCATCGCTCTGTTTCAGGGTTATGAGGCGCAGCCCACGCCAGAAGGCGTGGCGCGCGCCACCACGCGCACCGTGGTGATGGGCAGCTTGGCAGTGCTGGGCTTGGATTTCATGCTCACTGCGATGATGTTTTCAATTTAATTGACGCAATAACGGTTTGGAGAAATACGATGCAACGCTCTAAAAATGATGTTTGGGTAGGCCTGTTTGTGCTGATCGGCGCGGTAGCTGTTCTTTTCTTGGCTTTGAAAGCAGCGAATTTGCTGTCGCTTAATTTCGATTCAACTTACCGAGTGGCTGCAAAGTTTGACAATATTGGCGGCTTGAAGTCAGGAGCGGCTGTAAAAAGCGCTGGCGTCGTTGTCGGTCGTGTGGAATCCATCACCTTCGACGATAAAACTTACCAAGCACGCGCCATGCTAACAATGCAAAGCAAATTTGCCTTTCCCAAAGACAGCTCCCTTAAAATCCTCACGAGTGGCTTATTGGGTGAGCAATACATAGGAATGGAAGCTGGCGCTGATGACAAAAATCTGGTGCAAGGCGATACGATCAAAGCCACGCAATCTGCAGTCATATTAGAAAACTTGATTTCTCAATTTCTCTTTAGTAAGGCTTCGGAGGGAGGCTCCAGCCCAAGTTCTGGCTCCAACTCCCCCAACGGCAACAAAAAATAGGCGGCTCATCATGATCTACACGACTATTAAATGGATAGCGAATCGCGCAATATACTTGCCGGCAATCTTAGGATTCGCCTTGCTTTCAGGCTGTGCCAGCGGTCCACAAGCCAATCCGACAGATCCGCTTGAGCCATTGAATCGCAGCGTATATTCTCTGAATGAAGGGGTGGATAAAGCCGTGCTCAAGCCGTTAGCACTTGGCTACAAAGCCGTCACCCCCCAACCCATTCGCGCTGGCGTGAGCAATTTTTTCAACAACATAGAAGATTTATGGTCTAGCATCAACGGTGTGCTTCAGTTGCGCCCGAAAGTTGCGGTCGATAACTTTATGCGTTTTAGTTTTAACACTGTCTTCGGCTTGGCTGGCGTGCTAGATATTGCCAGTGAAATGGGCATTGAGCGCCAGCCTGAAGATATCGGAAAGACGTTGGGGCGGTGGGGTGTGCCGGCCGGCCCGTATTTGGTGCTTCCCTTATTTGGCCCAAGCACCTTACGCGATGCCTCAACGATTGCATTAGAAAATAGGTATGACCCGATTTCTCAAATGGATCCTGTTAAAGCGCGCAACAGTTTGACAGTGTTGGGCCTGATCGATACACGCACGAACCTCTTGCCGATCGATAAATTTCTGGATGAGGCCGCTTTGGACAAATACAGCTTCACGCGAGATGCCTTCTTGCAAAAGCGGCGTGCTGGGATTTACAAACCAAGCGCAAGTACGGATGACGACGATAAAAATCCTGTTGATGCAAAGAAGTAGCGTATCAAGCTGCAAAAAATCACAGTTTAGGTGGGCTAGCTGCAACTTTGTCTGCCTAGCCTGCACTCCAAGCGTTAAGAAAGCATATGGTGCGCTTTGTGCCCATGCTCTGAAAGGATCTCCATGAACCGCCGTTGGTTTTTCACTCTCGCCACAAGCTTGGGTTTGCTCGCAGCCCCATTTTTACCCGTTTATGCACAAAGTGCGGAAGCACCCGATGCTTTTATCAAGCGGCTGTCAGTGGACGTGCTCGATACGATCAAGGCAGATAAATCCATTCAAGGCGGCGATGTGAGCAAAATTGCTACCTTAGTAGATACAAAGATCATGCCAAACGTGAATTTTCAGCGCATGACTGCATCTGCCGTAGGCCGTAGCTGGCGCTCTGCCACACCAGATCAGCAAAAGCGCTTAGAAGCAGAATTTAAAGCACTTTTGATGCGTACATATGCTGGCGCTCTTTCTGAAGTGAAAGACCAAAGCATCGTGATGCGACCTTTGCGTATGGCTGAGGGCGATACTGAAGTCATTGTGCGTACGGAAGTTAAAGGCCGTGGTGATCCGATCACGTTGGACTACCGTGTTGAGAAAGCCGGTGCTGCTTGGAAGATTTATGATTTGAATGTGGCCAGCGTTTGGTTGGTCGAAACCTATCGGACGCAGTTTTCTCAAGAAATCAACGCCAACGGGATTGATGGCCTGATTGCTAAGCTCGTAGAGCGCAATAAGGGTCGCAAGTAAAGTAGAAGTCGATTGTCATGCTTGTTCTTCCTTCTACCATCACACACGCCAACGCGCGGACTTGTACTCATATGCTTGCGCAGGCGCTTCGTGCGCTTTCACAGACGGCTGTGGCTGATGCGTCAGGTTTGCACAGCTTTGATTCTTCCGCCATTGCAGTGTTACTTGAGTGCAGGCGCGAAGCCCAGTTGCAGGGTAAAAGCTTTTCCGTTCGCGGCCTGTCAGAGCGTCTTCGCTCTTTGGCAGCGCTATACGGCGTGGCTGAGTTATTACCTGCTGCGCCCTAGGTTTGCTTGCTGCCTGAGCCCTACAATATGGGGTTCATGACAACAGCAATTTCAGTCAATTCCGTTACCAAGCGCTACGAGAGCGCCAAAACCGGTGGCAACAGCCTCATTGCCTTAGACAACGTCAGCCTCAAGATCGAGGAAGGCGAATTCTTTGGTCTTCTTGGGCCCAATGGCGCAGGCAAAACTACGCTCATCAGCATTTTGGCTGGCCTTACGCGAGCGAGCGAGGGCAACATCACGGTGCACGGCCATGATGTACAAAAAGACTACGCCGCTGCTCGCAAGCAGCTAGGCGTGGTACCTCAGGAGCTGGTGTTTGATCCATTTTTTAGTGTGCGCCAATCTTTGCGTATTCAATCGGGCTATTTCGGCGTCAAAAACAACGACGCTTGGATTGATGAGTTGCTGCACAGCTTGGGCCTGACTAACAAGCAAGATGCCAATATGCGCCAGCTCTCTGGCGGCATGAAGCGCCGCGTCTTGGTGGCGCAAGCTTTGGTACACAAGCCGCCCGTGATTGTGCTCGATGAGCCCACAGCGGGCGTCGATGTCGAGCTGCGGCAGACACTTTGGCAATTCATTGCCAAACTCAACAAACAAGGCAGCACCGTGCTCCTGACCACGCATTACTTAGAAGAAGCCGAAGCGCTGTGCGGCCGCTTAGCGATGCTGAAAAACGGCAAGGTCGTTGCACTTGAGAAAACCTCCACGCTGCTCAAAGCTGCATCATCGAATGTCTTGCGCTTCAAAATTGATAGCGAACTCCCTAGTGATCTGGCCGGCAAAGCAAGGATTACAGGCCGAATCGTGCAATTTCCTGCGCATAATGCACTGGAAATTGAGCAGTACCTCGCCGCTGTGCGCAGCGCGGGCATTGAGGCGCAAGACGTGGAAATTCGCAAGGCAGATTTGGAAGATGTGTTCCTTGATGTGATGGGAGCTTCATCATGAGTATCAGCAGCAAACTGACTGGCTGGCAAACACTCTTCTATAAAGAAGTGTTGCGCTTTTGGAATGTCGGCTTTCAAACTGTGGGCGCGCCGATCCTCACCGCTGTGCTCTACATGCTCATTTTCGGCCATGTGCTGGAAGACCATGTGAAGGTGTATGACAAGATCAATTACACCGCCTTCCTTGTGCCGGGCCTCGTGATGATGAGCGTGCTGCAAAACGCATTTGCCAACAGCTCATCGAGCTTGATTCAAAGCAAGATCATGGGTAACTTGGTGTTTTTGTTGCTCACACCGCTGTCGCATCGCGCATGGTTTGTGGCCTACGTGGGCTCATCTGTAGCGCGCGGTTTGGCAGTGGGCGCAGGCGTGTTGGCTGTGACATGGTGGTTTGGCAAGCCGGGCATGGCTGCGCCGCTCTGGGCTTTGGTGTTTGCCGTGCTGGGCGCAGCGATGCTCGGAGCGATGGGCTTGATTGCTGGCCTGTGGGCAGAGAAGTTTGATCAGATGGCCGCGTTTCAAAATTTCATCATCATGCCGATGACGTTCTTATCCGGCGTGTTTTATTCCATCCATTCGCTGCCGCCTTTTTGGCAAACGGTCAGCCACTTGAATCCGTTTTTCTACATGATTGATGGCTTTCGTTATGGCTTTTTTGGTGTGAGCGATATCTCACCTTGGATCAGTCTCGCGGTAGTGGGCACAGCAGCCGGCATCGTGAGCTTGATCGCCTTGCATCTTCTCAAAATTGGCTACAAAATTCGCAGTTAAATCATGGACGCAGCACAACTTAAAGACATCATCACAGCTGGGCTAAAGTGCCAGCACATCGAAACCGATGGCGACGGCCGTCACTGGAACGCGCTGATCGTGTCGCCAGAATTTGAAGGCAAGCGCGGGGTGCAAAGGCATCAGCTGGTGTATGCCACTCTTGGCCAGCGCATGCATACTGACGAGATCCACGCGCTCGCGATGAAAACGCTCTCGCCTGCTGAATGGGCTGCGCAAGGCTCTCAACCCAAGCCATAAAGCAACAAACAAAGCGATTCATCAAAATGGACAAACTCCTCATCCGTGGCGGCCAGCGCCTAAATGGTACCGTCAGTATCTCTGGCGCTAAAAACGCAGCGCTGCCTGAAATCTGCGCCACTTTGCTCACCAACAAGCCAGTGCATTTAACCAATGTGCCGCGCCTGCAAGATGTAGCGACAATTCGCAAGATTTTGGAAAGCATGGGTGTGCGGGCTGAGACGCACGGTGAGCGCGGTGGCATGAGCTTCACAGCGCCAGACAGCATCACACCATTTGCGGCTTACGATTTGGTAAAAACCATGCGCGCCTCCGTCATGACGCTCGGGCCTTTGCTCGCACGCTTTGGCCATGCCAAAGTCTCTCTGCCGGGAGGTTGCGCAATTGGCGCTCGTCCAGTCGATCAACACATCAAAGGCCTCACTGCCATGGGCGCAGAGATCGTGGTGGAGCACGGCTACATGATAGCGACTCTGCCCAAAGGTATGACGCGCTTGAAAGGCGCACGCATCACGACCGATATGGTCACGGTCACAGGTACTGAAAATTTTATGATGGCCGCTTGCCTTGCCGATGGCGAGACGGTGCTAGAGAATGCCGCGCAAGAGCCAGAGATTCCTGATCTAGCCGAGATGCTGATCAAGATGGGTGCAAAAATTGAAGGCCACGGTACGAGCAAGATTCGTATTCAGGGCGTTGAAAAATTGCATGGCTGCGAGCATGCGGTGGTGGCGGATCGCATTGAATGCGGTACGTTTTTATGCGCTGTGGCCGCTGCCGGCGGCGAGGTGGTTTTGCAACATGGCCGAGTCGATCATTTGGATGCGGTCATCGATAAACTGCGTGATGCAGGCGCTGTGATTGAATCTGTTCAAGGCGGCATCAAAGTCAGTGCGAGCGGCCGCATGAAAGCACAAACCTTCCGCACCACCGAATACCCCGGTTTCCCTACCGACATGCAAGCGCAGTTCATGGCGCTCAATTGCGTGGCAGAAGGCAATTCAAAAGTCACCGAGACGATTTTTGAAAATCGCTTCATGCACGTGCCCGAGCTCCAGCGCATGGGCGCGAAGATTCAAATTGATGGCAAAGTGGCCGTGATTGAAGGCATCCCGCGCCTGTCTGGCGCGACCGTGATGGCCACTGATCTGCGCGCCTCTGCTTCGCTCGTGATCGCAGCGCTGGTCGCTGATGGTGAGACCATCGTCGATCGTATCTATCATTTGGATCGTGGCTACGATCAAATGGAGGAAAAGCTGCGCGGTATTGGCGCGGATATTGAGCGGATGAAATCATGATCACCTTAGCCCTCTCTAAGGGAAGAATCTTCGACGACACCTTGCCGCTCTTGCGAGCCACGGGCATCGAAGTGCTCGAAGATCCTGAAAAATCTCGCAAGCTCATTTTGCCCACCTCCCGCCCCGATGTTCAAATCATAATGGTGCGAGCCAGCGATGTACCGACCTATGTGCAATACGGTGGCGCTGATCTCGGTGTGGTGGGCAAAGACACATTGCTAGAGACAGGTGTGCAGGGCCTGTATGTGCCGCTTGATTTGAAGATCGCCAAATGCCGCGTGAGTGTGGCGGTGCGCGAAGGCTTTGACTATGCGGCGGCGGTCAAGCAAGGCTCACGCCTCAAAGTAGCGACCAAGTATGTCAACATCGCTAGAGAGTTTTTTGCGAGCAAAGGCGTTCACGTTGATTTGATTAAGCTCTACGGCTCGATGGAGCTCGCGCCGCTCACAGGCATGGCCGATGCGATCGTCGATCTCGTCTCCACCGGCAGCACGCTCAAGGCCAACAAGCTGATTGAAGTAGAGCAAATCATGGAAATCAGCTCGCGCTTGGTGGTGAACCAAACTTCGCTCAAAACCAAGCAAGCCGTGCTCAAGCCTATTTTGGCCGCGTTTGAAAAAGCAGTTTCTTGACGAAGAGATTACTATGGATTTGATAGCATCTGGCGCAGTATTTAAGACGGCTAACGCCGATTTTGAGCAAAAATTTAAAGCGCGGCTGCATTGGTCAGGCGCGCAAGATGCAGCGATTGAATCTCGCGTGGCAGAAATTTTGACGGATGTGCAAAAGCGTGGTGATGCAGCAGTGCTTGAATACACGGCGCGCTTTGATGGCTTGCAGGCCAGCAGCGTGGCCGAGCTCGAACTCACCCAAGCGGATTTCAAAACCGCCTTCGACGGCCTGTCTGCTGAGCAGCAACATGCCCTGCAATCCGCCGCCCAGCGCGTGCGCACCTATCACGAAGCGCAGAAGAAAGCCTGCGGCGAGAGCTGGAGCTACCGCGATGCCGATGGCTCGCTGCTCGGCCAAAAGGTCACGCCAATAGACCGGGCGGGCATCTATGTGCCCGGCGGTAAAGCGGCCTATCCATCGAGTCTGATTATGAATGCTGTGCCTGCGCATGTGGCGGGAGTTCAAGAAATCATCATGGTCGTGCCAACGCCCGTGCGTGGAAGCGTGGCCACAGGTGGTAGTGGTGCAAGCACAGCCACACGCGGCGAGCGCAACGATCTCGTCCTCGCTGCAGCCTACGTCGCAGGCGTGAGCCGAGCCTTCACGATCGGCGGCGCGCAAGCTGTGGCCGCGCTGGCTTACGGCACGGCCACGATTCCGAAGGTGGACAAAATCACCGGCCCCGGCAACGCCTATGTAGCAGCCGCCAAGCGCAGTGTGTTTGGCCAAGTCGGTATCGACATGATCGCGGGCCCTAGCGAAATTTTGGTGATTGCAGATGGCTCCACGCCACCTGATTGGGTGGCGATGGATCTGTTCAGCCAAGCCGAGCATGATGAGCTGGCGCAAAGTATTTTGCTCTGCCCCGATGAGGCTTACATCCACAAAGTGTTGGCCAGCATTGCCCGGCTTTTGCCTGAGATGCCACGCCGCGCGATCATTGAGACCAGCCTCGTCAATCGCGGCATGCTCATCCACACCCGCAGCATGCAAGAGGCCTGCGATATTTCCAACCGCATCGCTCCTGAGCACCTAGAAATCTCCAGCACTGATCCCCACAAGTGGGAGCCTTTGCTCAAGCACGCCGGAGCGATCTTCTTAGGCGCCTACACCAGCGAAAGCTTGGGCGACTACTGCGCAGGCCCCAATCATGTGCTCCCCACCAACGGCACGGCGCGTTTCTCTTCACCGCTGGGCGTGTACGATTTCCAAAAGCGCAGCAGCATCATTGAAGTTAGCGAATCCGGCGCGCAAACTCTCGGCAAAATCGCCAGCGTACTCGCGCATGGTGAAGGTCTGAGCGCGCATGCCCGCGCAGCGGAGATGCGGCTTCGCTAGTCTAGTGAGCCAGCCTGCTGTTGTCCGATGGTTTTTTGAAGGCCTGACTCAGCGGCTTGGCGTACCATCACATTAACACTTTCATCGTTGATAAACTCGCTGCCACAGACACGCCAACCTAATTTCGCATACAAAGCTTGCTGGTCTGGTGTGTACAAAAACAACCGATCAGCACCTTGCGCAAAAGCATAGTCAGCCACTGTTTTGGTGAGCAATGATCCCAGCCCTTTGCCTCGGAGCTCCGATTTCACGTAAACCTCACCAAGCCAGTGCGTTTTATCTGGATGGTTTGCCAGCTCATTGATTTTCAACGATGCCGTACCCAGTAATTCATCGGTGTTTGAAGCCGCTATGAAACACTTTGGAAAAGGAGATTCAGTGCATCGTTGCTCAAGATTTTGACGGACGCGCAGCAAATCAGCCCATGGTGGCAAACTGCCCCAGTCGTTATGCAGCCATTGCGCTATTTCTGGCAAGTGATGTATCGCATTAGATAGTTTTTGGATTTTCATGATGAAGAAATAGAGAACTTTTGAGGCTTGCCAGTTGACCCGCGTGAGTAGGCGATGAGATATCGTAACCCGATATAAATTAGGTAGCGCCTTGCTCAATATATAGAACTGATAGAAGTGATATTCAGTATGAACGGCGGCATGGTCGGGGCGTGGATTATTACGATTCTCGCGAGAGCACTCTTAGCAGCTGTGGCTAATCGGATCAGTTTGTTATAGTTTTAAAGCTTGACGTATCATCAAGCAGTCGGTAGCTAGTCGCTATTAGTTTAATAGCTGCACGTGCATATTCCATGCCGGCATGACGCCACTTCCTGCTTTAAATTGAGTCAAAAAATGTCCTCCGACCAAGTTACAGAAGAATTGCTTAACACTGCTTCTCGCCTTGTGGTGGAAGAAGGCTTGGAATATGGGCAGGCCAAGCGCCGGGCCATCAAACAACTTGGGTTGTCTGCGCGCACGCCGCTGCCTGACAACGATGCGCTGGAAGATGCGGTGCGCGAATACATTGAGATTTTTTGTGCAGACACGCAGCCCGTGGAGCTTGCTGCACTGCGTGAGCTGGCGCTCACATGGATGGAGCGGCTGCCTGAATTTCGCCCGCATTTGAGTGGCGCGGTTTGGCATGGTACGGCCACGCGGCTCTCAGATATTTACATGAGCCTGTTTTGTGACGACCCAAAATCCGCCGAGATCGCTCTGCTCAACCATGGCGTGAAATATGAAGCGAGAGAAGCCACCGGGCTGCATGGGGATGCTGTAAATGCACTGAGCATTCACAGTCTGTGCAAACCTTTGAATGAGACGGTGGGTGTGCATCTCATGGTGTATGACCATGACGATGTGCGCGGCGCGCTCAAAGCCGATGCCAAAGGCCGCAGGCCGCGAGGTGATATTGCGGCTGTGAGAGCTTTGATCGCGGCGGGCAACGAGGGGCGCTGGCCGGGCGCGGATGCTCAGGCCTTACGTAAAGCTGGTCATGAGCAATAAAGAAGCTTTAAGCTGATAAATATGAAGCAATCCTTGATGCATATCGCCATTGTGGTGCGCGAGTACGACGAAGCGATTGCGTTTTATACGCAAAAACTCAACTTCACGCTGGTAGAAGACACGTATCAGCCAAGCCAAGACAAGCGTTGGGTGCTCGTAGCGCCGCCGGGGATGTCGCAAGGCGGTTGTTGCCTGTTGTTGGCGCGGGCATCAAAGCCCGAGCAGAATGCGTTTATCGGTAATCAAGCAGGCGGGCGTGTTTTTCTATTTCTGCAAACCGACGATTTTTGGCGGGACTATTCTCAAATGAAAGAGCGAGGCATTGAGTTTGTGCGCGAGCCACTTGAAGCTGACTACGGCACAGTAGCAGTGTTTAAGGATTTGTATGGCAATTTGTGGGATCTCTTACAGATGAAAAGCCCGCAATAAAAGCAGGTTCAATGACTTTTGCAGCCATTTTCTAGCAAGATAGCCGCACAATATAAGCATATGGAATCTCAAACTGCACCGAGTAACAAACCATCGCCTCGAAGGCGCAAGCTGCTCTTTGCAAGCGCGGCAGGAGCTGCGGCCTTAGCTGGCGCTGGCTTGGCCACTTGGCGCTATCGTCTGCGTGAACCCGAAGACGGCGTATTGGCTGCACTTTGGGCGTTAGAGGCAGAGCTGCCTTCGGGCGGTATTTACAAGCTAGCCAAGCTCAAAGGGAAGCCCCTGGTGGTGAATTTCTGGGCGACTTGGTGCCCGCCTTGCGTAGAAGAAATGCCTTTATTGGATGCTTTTTATCGCCAAAATGTATCTAACGGCTGGCAAATGGTGGGCTTGGCTGCTGATAATGCGCAAGCAGTGAACAAGTTTTTAGGGCAAACGCCAGTCCAGTTCCCAACTCCTCTGGCTGGTGTGGCAGGTATTGCGTTGTCGCGTACACTGGGCAATCTCACAGGCGCTTTGCCGTTTACTGTGGTGATCAATTCCCAGGGTGCCATTGCCTTGCGGCACATGGGCAAGCTGAGCGCAGAGCAAATTGCTGGATTCGCCAAAATCACTTGAATTAGCTATTTTTAAAAGAATTTAATCGCTTTTAAGATGATTTAATGATGAGCTGAACGCTTTTCCTGATATAAACTACAATTCCGTTCTGCGCAGCACACGCCTTGCAGACGCTCAAGCATTATTTCGTTGGAGTACAAACACATGGATCTGCGCAAACTCAAAACCTTGATCGATTTGGTCTCTGAATCTCAGGTGCAAGAATTAGAAATCACAGAAGCTGAAGGCAAGGTACGTATCGTCAAAGCGCCTAGCGGCATGATGTATTCCACCTCACCGGCCATGATGCAGCAGCCTATGCATCAGATGATGCAGGCTGCGCCTCAAGCCATGGCAGCCGCCCAGACTGCTGGGCCGGCCTTGTCTGAAGCAGCTGCCGATGTGGTGGCGTTGGCTGGCCACACCGTGAAATCGCCGATGGTGGGGAGCTTTTATCGTTCATCCAGCCCAGAGGCTAAGGCTTTTGTGCAGATTGGTGACACGGTAGCACTTGGAGAAACGATTTGCATCATCGAAGCGATGAAGATATTGAACGAGATCGAGGCCGACAAAGCTGGCGTGATCAAGAAGATCATGGTGGATAACGGTGCTGCGGTGGAATATGGCCAGCCTTTGTTCGTCATCGAATAAGGCGCGCTCATGTTCAAAAAAATCCTGATTGCGAACCGAGGAGAGATCGCATTAAGAATCCAGCGCGCCTGCCGCGAGTTGGGTGTGAAATCGGTTGTGGTCTATTCCGAAGCGGATCGCGAAGCCAAGTATGTGAAGCTGGCCGATGAAGCGGTGTGCATTGGCCCTGCGCCATCTGCACAAAGCTATTTAAATATGCCCGCCATCATTTCGACAGCAGAAGTGACTGATGCTGAGGCGATTCATCCAGGTTACGGTTTCCTCTCAGAAAATGCCGATTTTGCAGACCGCGTGGAGCAATCGGGCTTCAAATTCATTGGCCCCACCGGAGATTCAATTCGCATCATGGGCGACAAGGTCTCGGCTAAGCAAGCGATGATTCGCGCAGGTGTGCCTTGTGTGCCCGGCTCAGAAGGTGCATTGCCCGATGACGCGCCGAGCATTCGCGCCATTGCTAAAAAAGTGGGCTATCCGGTGATCATCAAAGCGGCTGGCGGCGGTGGCGGGCGTGGCATGCGCGTGGTGCACACCGAAGCGGCGTTGATCAATGCTGTGACGATGACGAAGGCCGAAGCCGGCGCGGCTTTTGGAAACCCTGCGGTTTATATGGAAAAGTTTCTGCAAAACCCGCGCCATATTGAGATTCAAATCATTGCAGACACGTTTAAAAATGCTGTCTATCTCGGCGAACGAGATTGCTCGATGCAGCGTCGCCACCAAAAGATCATTGAAGAAGCACCTGCGCCGGGCATCCCGCGCAAACTGATTGAACGTATTGGCGACCGCTGCGTCACAGCCGTGAAAAAAATCGGCTATCGGGGTGCTGGTACGTTTGAATTTTTGTATGAAAACGGCGAGTTTTATTTCATCGAGATGAACACGCGTGTGCAGGTGGAACACCCTGTGACGGAAATGATCACGGGCGTGGATATTGTGCAAACGCAGATTCGCGTCGCTGCTGGGGAGAAGTTGCCATTCACACAACGACAAATCGAGATTCGTGGCCATTCGATTGAATGCCGCGTGAATGCAGAAGATCCGTATAACTTTATGCCCAGCCCCGGTCGCATCAGCCTGTGGCATCCGCCGGGCGGCCCGGGCGTGCGTGTGGATTCACATGCCTATACAAATTATTTTGTGCCGCCAAATTACGACAGCATGATCGGCAAAATCATCGTGCACGCGCCCACGCGCGAGCAAGCGCTGCTGCGCATGCGCACGGCGCTGGATGAGACCGTGATAGAAGGCATCAAAACGAATGTGCCGCTGCACCGCGAGCTGATGGCCGATGCGAAATTCATGCAAGGCGGTACTAACATTCACTACCTTGAAGAGTGGATGAAGCTGCGAAAGAGATAAGTGTCGTGTTTGAATTAACTATTCTTTGCCCCGAGGCGCGGGTAGAACTTTTGAGCGATGCGCTTGAAGCGCTGGATGCGCTTTCTGTGAGTGTAGAAGATGCGGATGTCGCCACGCCGGCCGAGCAGGCTCTGTTTGGCGAGCCGGGAATGCCGCCACCCAAAGCTGGCTGGGAGCGCTCGGTAGTGAAGGCTCTGTTTGCAACGAAAGAGCTCGCGGATGCTTCGTTACAGACGCTCAGCTTTCAAGATTTTTTCGCGCAATGCAAAAGTTTAGGCACGCTAGAAGTGGCCGACCAAGATTGGGTACGTCTGACGCAATCGCAGTTCGCGCCAGTAGAGATCACGCCAGAATTTTGGATCGTACCGACTTGGCATGAGAAGCCTATAGGGGCGATTCGCACGATCACCCTCGATCCTGGTTTGGCCTTCGGCACAGGCACACACCCGACCACGCGCATGTGTTTGCGATGGATCGCAGGGCATGAAGCGGCGTTGGTAGATCAGCGTGTTTTGGATTACGGCTGCGGTAGCGGCATCCTCGCCATTGGTGCGGCGCTGCATGGCGCTTCTTTCATTGATGCTGTAGATATCGATGAAGCCGCCGTGCAGTCCACGCATGAAAATGCGCTGGCCAATCACGTCACGCTCAATGCAGGCTTGCCCGATCAAGTGAGCCAAGAGTCCAATAGTTATGCCATCGTGCTGGCCAACATCTTGGCCACGCCACTCAAAGTGCTTGCTCCCCTGCTCACAGGCCATGTTGCGCCCAGCGGGTATTTGGTGCTCGCGGGTATTTTGGAGCGCCAAGAAGACGAGCTCAAAGCGGCTTATGCGCCGTATGCGAAATTAGAGGTGTCTGACCGCGAAGACGGTTGGATTCTGATGACGGCTTCAATTGCTTAAGAAGAAATTTTGAACGCAGAAGGCGCAAAGGTTACGCAGAAGACGCAAAAAAGAAACATCCAAATTTTGGTTTTCTTTTCTGCGACCTCTGCGTAACCTTTGCGCTCTTCGAGTTCAAAATGGCATTGTTTTCTGTCCATCAAGTAACCGCTTTACGCTGCTGATACTTCAGCTCCTTCCATACCGCAGTCACGAGCACTTCGTTCAGAATCTGGACGCTGCGCACCACATCCTCGTGGCTCACATACAGCGGCGCAAAACCGAATCGCAAAATATCTGGCGCGCGGAAATCGCCCACCACGCCGCGCTCAATCAGCGCTTGCATGATCGCGTAGCCTTCTGGGTGCGTGAAGCTGACTTGGCTGCCGCGCTGCGCTGCATCGCGCGGCGTGGCCAGCCCTAAGCCTAGCGGCGCAATGTGCGCGTCATACAGATCAATGAACAGCGTTGTGAGTGATTCACTCTTGCTGCGCACCGCCTTCATGCTCACGCCTTGATAAATTTTTAAAGCTTCTTCCAATGCAATCATCGAAAGCACACTCGTGGTGCCCACCAACATTCGCGCCATGCCTTGCGCGGGTCTGTAGGCTTGATCAAATGTGAATGGCGAAGCATGGCCAAACCAACCTTGCAAGGGCTGCTGCAGATCTGTCTGCAAATCTTCTCGCACATAAACAAACGCGGGTGCACCCGGCCCGCCATTCAAATATTTGTAGCCGCAGCCCACCGCGTAATCGACTTTGCATTCATTGAGCGCAACGACCAAAGCGCCCGCGCTGTGCGCCAAATCCCAGATCATGCGAGCGCCATAGGCTTGCACCCGCTGCGTGATGCGAGCCATATCGAGCATGCGACCTGTTTTGTAATGTACTTGCGTGAGCGACACGAAGCAAAGCTGCTCACCAACTTGCGCAATTTTTTCTTCGATGTTGTCTTGATTGGCCAAGACGATTTGCTTACCAAACAAAGCCGCTGCGCCTTCGCCGATGTAGCCGTCGGTCGGGAAATTACCCTCTTCGCAAATGATGATTTTTCGCTCTGACAGCGCCTGCGCCGCCGCGCTCATCACTTTGAAGAGATTGATGCTGGTGGAATCGCAGGCGATGACTTCATTTGCCTTCGCACCGATGATCTGAGCGATCTGCGCCCCCACGCGCGACGTGGCTTCATACCAACCGGCATCATTCCAAGAGCGAATCAAGCCATTGCCCCACTCTTGCAACACTGCTTGCTGCATGCGCTTGGGTAGGCTGCGCGGCAATGCGCCGAGTGAGTTGCCATCGAGATAAATCACGCCATCGGGTGAGTGAAACAGATCGCGCTTGGATGCCAATGGGTCTTGCGCATCGAGCGCCTTGGCTTTTGCAAAAGTATGTTCAAAATCAATCATGTTCATAGTGAGGCTCGGGCAATAGTTCAAAGCGCTGTGCGCAAAGACCAAAGTTCAGGGAAAAAGCGCTGCTCGGTCACATGCCGGAGCCAGCCCACACCAGCTGAGCCGCCCGTGCCCGGCTTGTGGCCGATGATGCGCGAGACGGATGTGAAATGCCGCCAGCGGTATTGGCCAATGTGATCATCGAGCGTGACCAAAGCTTCGCCGAGTTCGTAGAGCTGATTGTCTGTCTTGGCTTGACGGTAAATCTCAAGCCATGCCGCCTCGACCGAGGCATTCGCCTCATAGGGCTGCGACCAATCTCTGCTCAAGGCCTTCGCATCTAGCGCATAGCCGCGGCGCGCGAGCAGCGCAATGATGCGGTCATACAGCGAGGGCGCTTCTAACGCTTCTTTCATCCTCGGCCACACATGAGGAATATTGCTGTGCGCCCGCGCCAGCCTTGCGCTCTTGTTGCCCAAAATAAATTCCACATGTCGATACATGAAAGAGAGCTGGCCTGAGGCCTGCCCTAATGAATTGCGAAACTCGTTGAAGCCATCCGCCGTAATCGTAGAGAGCACATCCCAAGAGCTAGCGATATACGTGGTGATCGCACGAGCGCGGCTGATCATGCGAATCGCCTCAATCACTTCGTCGTGATCAATTTGATGCCTCGCGTTGTACAGCTCAAAATGCAGCGCATTAAACAGTAACTCCTTGACTTGCCCCATCACGATAAAACAACTCTCGTCATAGCCTGTGCTTTTGGGCTGTTGCAAGGTATGCAGCAAATCAATGAACTGGTAATCCACATAAGGATTACTCGTGCCCGCAAACTCCACAAGCGGCTTACCATCCGTTTGCTTGGCTGCATAGGCGCGGCTTTCATCGGTGGTGACACCGATATTGCGCGCTTGGTTAGAACAGTTGACGCCACTGGGGTCAACGAGATGGGGGAATTGGGGGGTAACGCGTGCCATAGCTGCAAAGTGTACGCAAAGATGATGGGCAAAGGATTGCGTTTTAATCTTCTTTTGCACACAATGTCAGATTGATTCATCTAATTTTGAAACAATTTAAGGATATTTATGCCTCAAAAAATAGCTGTTGACGAATTAGATCAGCGAATTCTGCAGGCTTTGCAGTGCGATGCGCGCCTATCGACGGCACAACTGGGAGAGCAGCTCGCGCTCTCCCAGTCTCCCACCTGGCGTCGGTTGAAGCGCTTAGAAGAAGAGGGCGTGATAAGTGGCTATCGCGCTGTGCTGGATCGTCGCAGCCTCGGGCTTTCGGTGCTGGCGATGGTGCATGTGGGCATGGACAGCCATGACGATAAATCAGCGCGCAAATTCGAGGAAGCAATTGGTTTAATTCCTGAAGTGGTGTGGTGCCACGGCATGTCCGGCATCGAGGATTTCATGCTGATGGTAGTCGCTCGTGATTTGGATCATTTCTCCACACTATTGATGGAAAAGTTGCGCAAACTGCCTGCAGTGAGATCGCTGCGCAGCAGTTTTTCACTCAAGGCGGTTAAGGATCATGTGGCGATTCAGTTGCCTTTTTAAATCGCACATATCGCGCTCGCCGAACAAAATTGATCAAGCAGCCAGTGGCTGAGCGACCAAGCCCAGTTGACTAAGAGCGTGAGACAAATGAGACACCGTGCGATCCACGTTATGCCATTTATCTAAGCCGAAGAGGCCAATACGAAATGTCTTGAAATCCGCGCCTTCATCGCATTGCAAGGGCACGCCAGCAGCCGTTTGCAAACCTTGCGCAAGGAATTTTTTGCTAGATTGCAATTCAGGATCGTTGGTATAACTGACCACCACACCCGGCGCTTTGAAGCCGTCTGCGGCGACGCTTTGGATGCCGCGGGACTCGAACAGTTCGCGTACTTTTGCGCCGAGGGAGATTTGCTCTTCGCGCACTTTTGCAAAGCCGTAGCTTTGAGTTTCTTTCATCACGGCGCACAGGCGCGTGAGCGCATCGGTGGGCATGGTGGTGTGGTACGCGTGTGCGCCGCTCTCATACGTTTCCATGATTTGCAGCCATTTCTTCAAGTCAGCGGCAAAACTGCTGCTTGTGGTGCTATCAATGGCGTAGCGCGCTCGCTCGCTCATCATCACCATGGCGCAGCAAGGCGAGCTGCTCCAGCCTTTTTGTGGCGCAGAAATAAGTACGTCAACTCCGGTGACTTTCATATCCACCCACATCGCGCCAGAGGCAATGCAGTCAAGCACGAAGAGGCCACCCACCGCATGCACAGCATCGGCGACTTGCTTCAAGTAATCGTCGGGCAAGATCATGCCGGCAGAGGTTTCTACGTGCGGCGCGAAGACGACGGCAGGTTTGAGCTCGGCGATTTTTGCGACGACCTCTTGAATCGGCGCAGGTGCCCACGGCTGTTGTACACCACCTCGAATCGGGCGTGCTTTCATCACTGTTGCTTGATCAGTGAGTTTTCCCATATCAATGATCTGCGACCAGCGGTAAGAAAACCAGCCGTTGCGGATGACGACGACGGGCTTGTCGGCACAGAATTGCCTAGCCACAGATTCCATGCCGAAGGTGCCGCTGCCGGGCACGAGGGCGACGCTAGTGCAGTTGTACACCGTTTTGAGCATACTGGAGATGTCGCGCATCACGCCGCCAAATTGCTGGCTCATGTGATTGAGTGAGCGATCAGTGTAGACCACAGAAAATTCGAGCAGACCACTGGGGTCAACGTTGGGTAGTAATCCGGGCATGGCATATCTCCTCAAAAACGGATAGAAAAACAAGATTAGCACAGCCGCCACTTGGCTGCATGATTGCTTACCGCGCTGCTTTGATGCGCTCTCGCGCCATAGCCAAGCGCTCATCCAAAATCGCACCGATGAAATCCGCAGAGGCCACGCCTTCGATGCGGGGTACGATTTCTAGGCCTTGTGCGTTGAAGAACAGCAAGGTGGGGGTATTGGTGACTTTGAGCGCTGCGCTAAGCGCTGCGGGCGTACTTGGCTGGCCTTTGAAATCATGCACTGTGCGGCTGCGTTCGTTGATCATGAATTCATAGGCTGCTACGCCTTCGCTTTGCATGGGCCCAAGATAATTGCGGCGCAGCAATTCACACCATGGGCAGCCGGGCAGGCTCACCATCAGGACGAGAGGCTCACCGCGTGCATGGGCAGTGCTGGCGAGTAGTCTGAGGTCAGCCGGATAGGGAAGTAAAGATTTTCTAGTGGTGTTTTGAGCGGCATTTTGCGATGTAGCCGGCAAGGAATATGCGCAGAGTGCTATTGAATATATAGCGTGTGCCGTGAAGGTGCGGCGTGCAATCATTTTGCGCATCGCACAAAGATATCGGCCAACTCATTTGGCGCGCTGACCATAGGATCGTGCCCGGTGTTCAGCACGACGAGGCTGGCTAGTGGCAGCCAATGGCCATCCCAAGTGGCATTGCTTCTGGCGCGCTCGCGGCTGGCGTTGATGGTGGCTAGGGGCGGATTGATGCAATCAACAAAGGTGCGACGCACTTGCGCCACGCGCTGTATGTCGAAATGCAGCGGCTCGGTGTAAGGGCCAAATGGATGAGGTGTTTGGCGGCGGTTCACCCATGCGGCATCCTCACCTTCTAAGCCAAACACGCTGGCATCGGGCGGGAGCAGGGCGTTAAGTGGGTGAGCCGCTGCGGCAGCGGCGCGTGCGATGCGTGTGGCCTCGGGATGCTTGTCTCCCCAAGCCTCGCCGGGCTGAGGTACGCTGGCATCCAGATACAACAGGTGGCGAAGTCGATGGGGATGAGTAGCAAGCAGGCGATCTGCAGCACCCGTGACCACCATGCCGGCATAGCTGTGACCGACCAAAACCACATCTTGCAGTTCTTCCGCTTCGATCAGGTTGACCACATCAGTGATGTGCGTTTGCAGCGAGACATCACGCGAGAGCAAATGCGCGCGCTCGCCCAGGCCAGTGAGCGTGACAGCATGCGCTGTGTGACTGCCAGTACGTAGCAGTGGCAGCACGCGAGACCAGCACCATGCGCCATGCCATGCACCATGAACCAAGACGAAATTTGCCATAGCTGTCGTTTCAAATATCTGTAAAACCTTGATTGTGCTTCCAAACGATAATAAGGTATGTTTTATGATAAAAATCAGTACTTTGCCGGCGTATCTATTGCGCAAGGTGCTATAAAAATAATAGCTATTACCATAGTGTTGGCTGGGTGCACGCCCGCTTTTAACTGGCGCGAAGTCAGCTTTGATCAAGCTGGTATGACAGCGCTTCTGCCTTGTAAACCCGATCGTGGGGTGCGTTCGGTGCAACTCGCGGGGCAGGCGATGCCCATGAGCATGGCCGGCTGCGAATCCGGCGGCGCGATGTTTACCCTATCCCTTGTTGAAGTGCCCGCGAATGCGGCAACGCAAGCGGTGGCGCAAGATCTGCAGGCTGGCAACAAAGCAACGCACAGCCGCCAATTGGTGCATGGCCGCTTCGTGGCGCAGGCGGCAATTTATGGCGAACCCACGCAGGGCAGCGATGGCCCCGGTGCACTTTCAGCCCAAGCGGTAGAGACGTTTTTGAGTAATCTGAAAATGGCGGGTTCGAAATGAGCGTAGCGCCAACGCATCCGCCAAGTCTGACACGCAGCATGGCCGTTCAGGTCTTCCTCGCCTTCGCGCTGGCTTATTTCATGTCTGCCTTGATCCGCTCGATCACGGCCACCCTCTCGCCCACGCTGAGCCAAGAGTTCTCGCTCAACGCGGGTGATCTCGGACTGCTTGCCGGCGGCTACTTTTTAGGCTTTGCGCTCACGCAATTGCCGCTTGGCCGCTGGCTGGATACCTATGGCCCCAAGCGCGTCATTTTGTGTTTTCTGAGCGTGGCTGTGCTCGGCTGCGTGGCCTTTGCGTTTGCGCCGAATTTTGCAGGCCTGCTGGCTGCGCGGGTGCTTTGCGGTATTGGCGTGAGCGCTTGCTTGATGGCACCGCTGACCGCCTATCGTCTGTGGTTCAAGCCCGAGATTCAGTTGCGCGCCAGCTCTTGGATGCTGATGACGGGCTCGCTGGGCATGGTGGCGTCGACCTTGCCAGTGCAATGGCTGCTGCCGCAAACTGGCTGGCGGCCGATTTTTGGATTGCTCGCGGGTATGGTGTTAGTGGCCATGTTGATGATTGCTTGGCGCTTGCCGAATGTGGCGACCAAGACAGACTCGTCGCAAGAAGGTTTGTTAGCAAGCTACAGAGATATTTGGCAGCATCCATACTTCCGTCGCCATTTCTGGCTGGGCTTCTTCAGCTACGGCGGGCTGATGGCGATGCAGACGCTGTGGGCGGGGCCGTGGTTGGTGCAGGTCAGCGGGTTCACAGCAGCGCAGGCAGCCACAGGGCTGTTTTGGCTTAATGTGAGCATGCTCGTGACTTTTTGGCTCTGGGGTAGCTTCAATCCAGCGCTCACCGCGCGCGGTTTGCATGCAGACAAACTCATCAGTTGGGGTATGCCACTTTCTTTGCTGGCTTTGGCTTGGATTTGTATGGCAGGCTCAGATGTGCGCTGGTGGCATTGGGCTTTGTTTTGTGTGGGATCGAGCTTCATGAGCCTAGCGTTGCCGGCGGTGGGCATGGCTTTTCCCAAGGCGCAAGCGGGGCGGGCATTGTCGGCTTACAACCTCGTGATTTTCGCGGGCGTCTTTGTCGTGCAATGGGGCGTCGGGCTGACAATTGATCTTTTCAAATACTTTGGGCTCGCCACAGTCGATGCATACCGCTGCGCCATGGGGGTATTCCTGATTTGCGCGATTGCAGGATATTTGCGATTTGTTCTGGATAATCGCAGCACCAGCTCAACCATCACCACGTGAACCATATCTTCCTTATCGCCCACGCTCCACTAGCGTCTGCCCTGCGCGCTTGTGCATTGCATGTGTTTCCCGATTGCGGCGATGGCGTGACTGCCTTGGATATACCGCCCAATATGCCTCCTGCAGAGAGCTTAGCGCAAGCGCGCGTGATGCTGCAGCAGCGCGGTGGAAACGCTTTGTTGCTCACCGATGTGTTTGGCGCGACGCCGAGCAACATTGCCAAGCAGCTCACCGATGGCATCCGCACGCGCCTGCTCACAGGCGTGAATTTGCCTATGCTCTTGCGCGCGGTAACTTATCGGCATGAGTTGCTTGATGTGCTCGTGCAGCGCGCATTGGCCGGTGGCTCGCAAGGCGTGATGCAAGTGACTGTGACTGCACCTCAAAATCAAACTCTAAAACACCATGATTCAAACGACCATCAAAGTCAGCAATAAACTGGGTTTACATGCGCGAGCGTCAGCCAAACTCACAAAATTAGCCGGCAGCTTCCCGTGTGAAGTGTGGCTCTCGCGCGGCGAGCGCAGGGTGAATGCCAAATCCATCATGGGCGTGATGATGCTGGCTGCCGGTATTGGCGTGGATGTCGTGCTGGAAACCTCGGGTGATCAGGAGCAGGCTGCATCCGATGCGCTTGTTGCTTTGTTCAACGATAAATTTGGAGAAGGCGAGTGACCTTCTCCATCCGAGGCATCGCAGTATCAAGCGGCATCGCCATCGGGCGTGCCGTTATGGTGGCTTCTGGCCGAGCGGATGTGGCGCATTATTTTGTCGATGAGTCGCAAGTGCCCGCGGAGCTTGAGCGTGTCAAAGATGCAAAGAACGCGGTTGTTGATGAGTTAATTCGCTTGCAACACAGCTTGGGTGCGCGCCAGGTCAAGGATGCGCCTGCCGAGATCGCCGCGATGATGGATGTGCACATGATGCTGTTGCAAGATCAGACCTTGCAAGACGGCGTGATGCACTGGATCACAAAGCGGCATTATAACGCAGAATGGGCGTTAGTCACTCAATTTGAAGTGCTGGCGCGGCAGTTTGATGAAATGGAAGACGAATACCTGCGCGAACGTAAAGGCGATTTGGAGCAGGTTGTCGAGCGGGTGCTCAAGGTCTTACAGGGTAAGCCATCGGCTTTACCTCACATCACTGCAGAGCAAATACAAGATGCAGGTTTGGTGCTTGTGGCGCATGATCTCTCTCCTGCAGATATGCTGCAATTCAAAGACTCCGTGTTTGCAGGATTCGTGACAGACGTCGGTGGCAAAACCAGTCATACCGCGATTGTGGCTCGCAGCATGGATATTCCTGCTGTCGTGGGCGCTCGCACGGCCAGTCAAATGATTAACCAAGACGATTTGATCATCATCGATGGCGATGCTGGAGAAATCGTGGTGAACCCATCGCCACAGACGCTTGCGCACTACCGTGATCGCCAGCAAATCGCCATCCTTGAGCGCGAACAACTGCAGCAGCTCAAGCATACGATCACGGTGACCAAAGATGGCCACGCTGTAGAGCTACTGGCTAACATTGAACGACCTGAAGATACAGCTCAGGCGCTTGCCGCAGGCGCGGTGGGCGTAGGATTGTTTCGCAGCGAATTTCTCTTCATGGGCCGTGCTGGCAAACTACCCGACGAGCAAGAGCAATATGCCGCTTATTCGTTGGCCGTCAAAGGTATGCAGGGCTTACCCGTCACGATCCGCACAGTGGATATCGGCGCAGACAAACCCTTAGATGCGCACAGTTTGCGTGATCATTCGCATCTCAATCCTGCGCTTGGGCTGAGAGCGATTCGATGGTGTTTAGCTGAGCCGGATATGTTTCGCACGCAATTGCGAGCGATATTGCGCGCGGCAGTGCATGGGCAAATTCATCTCTTGATTCCGATGTTGATGTCTGCAGGCGAAATTTCGCTTGCGCTCAAACAAGTTGAGCAGGCGCGTGAGGAATTGGATCAACGCGGTACAGCGCATGGCGCGGTGAAGCTGGGCGCGATGATTGAGATACCCGCTGCTGCCATCGCCTTGCCGATGTTTATCAAGCATTTTGATTTTCTCTCCATTGGCACCAATGATTTGATTCAATACACGCTCGCGATTGACCGAGCTGATGAATCTGTGGCGCATTTGTATGATCCCTTGCACCCGGCCGTGTTGCAATTGATCGCAAGCACGATCCGCCAATGTCAAGAAGCAGGCAAGGGTGTCAGCGTATGCGGCGAGATGGCTGGGGATGTCAGCATGACGCGCTTGCTGCTGGGCATGGGCTTGCGAAGTTTTTCAATGCATCCGAGTCAAATCTTGTCGGTGAAGAAGGAAGTGCTTGCCGCCAACGCGGCACAGCTGGCAAAACTAGCTAAAAAAGTGCTTCGCAGTGATGATCCTGCAGCGTTGCTCCGCTGAGAATAAACGCCTTTTCTTCATTTTTCACATATCCTCGCTTTGGCAGGGTAACTACGCTTTCAACACAATGTGATTCATAAAAGCGCCTTCGTGCGTCATTATTAATGTTCTTTGGTGCAAATAAAGTGAATTCCCCATCCTCCAAACCCAGTTGGGCCACGCGCTTTCGCCAATCCTTGCCCAAGCGTGAGGAGCTGGCGCAGCAGCCATGGCTTGCGCCGATTGCTGATCGTATTCTTGACCGCAAGTTATGGACGGCACAGCACGAATCGGTGGCGCGCGGTGTGGCGATTGGCACATTTTGGGCGTTTGTGATTCCGTTTGCGCAAATCATTTTTGCGGCGGCGCATTGTGTGTGGTGGCGAGCCAATATTCCTGTGGCAGCAGCGATTACCTTCATCACCAACCCCATTACTGTGGGCTTCTGGTTGTATCTCGCCTACGAGGTGGGCAGCTTCTTCATCGAGGCACCGCCGCCCGCAAAGCTTTCCGATGGCGGCAGTGTATTGCAATGGCTCTCCAGCATCGGCTGGCCTGCGGTGTTGGGCATGGGCATGTTCGCAGTCGGCGGCGCAGTTGCAGGCTATTTGCTGGTCAAGCTGGCTTGGCGTTTGAATGTGTGGCGAAAGCAGCGCGGCCGGCGAGCGCGGCAAGCGTGATGTAATCTGTTGATGATTGAGCACCTTCCCCCCTATCCTTGCTATCTAGGCCGTGGCGCAAGCGGCGAATTCACCACGATTGACCAAGCCAAAATCAGTGTGATGGATCGTGGGTTTATTTTTGGCGATGGCGTGTATGAAGTGTTTGTCGTCTATGGCGGCAAACCGTTTCGATTGCCGCATCACATGGCGCGCCTAGAGCGTTCTTTGACTGAGCTTCGCATTCCGAATCCGCATACACCAGAGCAATGGCTTGATAAGGTTGAGGCGCTAGTTACTCCTAAATCAATAGCTAACAACGCATACTTTATGCCGGCTAACGCTGATATTTCAACTCAAAACGCTATGATTTATCTGCAAATCACGCGCGGCGTGGCATTGCGTGATCACGTGATGCCAAAAGATATTGAGCCTACAGTTTTTATGATGCGCAGCCCTTTGAATTTGCCCACGGCGCAGCAGCGCGAGCAGGGCGTCTCTTGCGTGAGTGCGGAGGATTTTCGGTGGGAGAAAGCGCATATCAAATCCACCAGTTTGCTGGGCAGCGTGTTTGCGCGGCAGATCAGCTTTGATGCGGGAGCCACGGAGACGGTGATGTTTCGCAAGGGCTATCTCTCCGAGGCGGCTTCAAGCAATGTGTGGCTGGTCAAAGACGGTGCGCTCATCGGCGTGCCGAAGGATAACCTTGTGTTGGAAGGAATTCGCTTTGGCTTGATCGAAGAAATTTGCAAAGAGCAAGGCATCTCGTTTTCGCTGCGGCGCATCACGCGTGAGGAAGTCCTTTCAGCAGACGAGCTGCTGCTCACCTCGGCCACGAAGGAAGTTCTACCGATCACGTTGCTCGATGGGTCAAGCGTGGGTAGCGGAAAACCCGGCCCTTTGTATCAACGCCTTTACGCGGGCTACCAAGCTGCGAAAATAGCAGTGTGAATACGCCTACATCCCCCTCCTCGCCAGCAGATATGCCGCCCGATGTTCCAAGCGAACAATCGTTGATCAAATATCCGAGCGCGTTTCCGATCAAAGTACTCGGGCTCAACGTGGATGGCTTTGAATCGGCCATTGTGCATCTGGCAAGCCAGTTTGATCCCGCGTTTGACGCCAGCACCATCACCCGCAAAGATAGCTCTGGCAGCAAATATCTAGGGCTCACCATCACAATCACCGCCACCAGCCGCGAGCAGCTCGATGAACTTTATCGCACACTTTCCACCCATCCAATGGTCAAGTGGGTGCTGTAGAAGCCGAGCTTAGATACTATATATTTAATAGCACTCTGCGCAATAAATACGCCGGCTTACTGCTCATATTGCTTTGCAAACGGTCAAACCCGTTGCTCCGAGTAAAGATTTGATGCCGTCAAGCTGGGTACGCAGCGCGTCATCGACCGTCGGTAATTTAAGCAACTGGCCTTGGCGCTCTGGCAGCTCTTGCATGACCTTTGCGGTGCGCACACCGCGGTTGGCTAATTTTGTGAGGGCTTCATTGGCCTGCGTTTGGTTAGCGTAAACGCCCAGCGAGAGGCCGGGCTCGAGGGTGGGATTTATCAGAGTTTCGAAGGCGATGCTGAGCTCGCGTAACTCTGTTTTTTTCTTCGCCAAGGCTGCAGCATCAGCGTATTTGCCCATGTAAACGATCCAGCGCGCAGGCTCAATGGCATTTTCCAAACGCCACGCGTTTGCCGGCAGGCTCGATGCTAGGCTGCGCAAAGCGGTGGCTTGGCTGTCGCTGAGCAAACTGCTTTGCAAGCATTCGGGAGCTTTGGCCGCCGGAGTTGATGCCAGAGTGTCAAGGCGCTTGGCCTCCGTGGCGCTGAGCAGGCGAATGGCTTCAGGCTTGATCTGGGTTTGTAGGCGCTGTGGCTCAGTCTGATTGGAGGGCGCAAATCCCAAGCTGGCCAGATGGCCTTGAGACCACGCAAAATATGCGCCATTGACCAAAAGCAGTAATAAAACGAAAAATCTCAGCATGGAACGAACTATCAATTCAAGTAGATTGCGGCCGCACGCTCACCTCTTGGCTTGCAACACGCTGTAACCCCAACGAAGTATGCACTAACAGCGCGCCGGTATTGTCCACACCCTTGGCCAGGCCTTGGCTGCCATCGCTTAAAGCCACGTGGCGGCCTTTCAAACCATCACGCGCGGCAAACCGGCTAGAAAAGGCCGAGAAGCCGACGCGCTCGAATTCCAGCAATTCAGCCAATAAAGGCGCAAAAAGCCGCTCTAAAGCCGTTTGTGGGCTGCTGGCGGGGTTGATTTCTTGAAGCCAAGCGGGCTGGGTGACCCAATTCGCGTCGATCTGGCGAGCTTTGATGTTGATACCGATGCCGATCACTGCGAAGCGCTCACGAGCATCGGCAACGGTTGGTGCAGCCGTTTCAATCAAAATCCCGGCCAGCTTGCGACCTTGCCACCACAAATCATTGGGCCATTTGAGCTGGATCGCTTCGCTACCCATCTCGTGATGAAGCGAGCTCAAGCTTTGCGCCACGCTCGTGCCCACAGCCAAGCTCAGGCCTTCCCAGCTAGCGGGCGAGAGGCTGAGCCCCAAAGAAAAGGTGAGCGAATCGCCGGGGCTGGATTGCCAAGAGCGCCCCATGCGCCCGCGCCCGGCAGTTTGCTGCTCTGCCACAAGGAGCGTTGGCTCTGTGCGGCCAGCGCGTGCGCGGCGCATGAGCTCGGTATTGGTGGAATCGATCTCTGGAAGAATTTCAACGCTGAAAGAGGCTAGGCTAGGCAAGCCCAGTGCCATAACTTGCTGCCAAATCGCCTCCGCGCTTGAATGCATTTATTTCTTCGCCAACATGGTGCCCCGGCACTTCTTTGCACCGCACAAGCACTTGTATTCCGCTTTGAGCTTCTTCGTATAGGGCTCGTCAATCACCAGCCCATAGTCATAGAACAGCTCCTCGCCTTTTTTGATATCGCGCAGCGCTTTGATCCACACGCGTTGATTGACCTCATCTTCATCAGCCTCGCAATTGGGTTGGCAGGCGTGATTGATCCAGCGTGAATCATTGCCTTTGTCGTTGCCATCAATGCAGCGGCCGTCTTCTAGCGAGAAGTAGAAGGTGTGATTGGGCTGGCTCGGATCATGCGGATGGCGGCGCAGGGCTTCTTTCCAACTGATGATGCAGCCTTGGTATTCAATGAGTATTTGCCCGGCTGGAATATCGCGCAAGGCATACATGCCGTTGCCATGAATACCAGAGGCGCGCACCTCAATCAAACGCTCGGTGATTTGTGGAGGTTGAATGTACAAGGCAGTCTTTTTTGTCGGCATGAAAAATGAAATTTGGCAAAGCGCCAAAAAATTTGTTATCTTGGAAGTGTGCGTGTGCGCGTGTGCGTGTGCGCCTGTATGCGTGTGCACGCACATGTGCGCGTGCGAGGATTGGATTATATGAAGACTTTGATCATTGCTGAAAAACCATCTGTGGCACAAGATATTGTGCGTGCGCTGACCTCCTCAAAAGGCAAGTTTGAAAAGCACGATGAATACTTCGAGAGCGAGACCTACGTGGTCAGCTCCGCCGTGGGTCATTTGGTGGAAATCCAAGCGCCCGAGGAATTTGACGTCAAACGCGGCAAATGGAGCTTTGCCAATTTGCCGGTGATTCCGCCGCATTTTGATTTGAAGCCGGTGGATAAAACCAAAACGCGGCTGAATGCTGTCGTCAAGCTCGCCAAGCGTAAAGATGTGAATGCCCTGATCAACGCTTGTGACGCGGGGCGCGAGGGCGAGCTGATCTTCCGATTGATCGAGCAATATGCCGGCTCCGACAAAGGCGGCGTGCATGTGCCGTTGGGCAAGCCCGTCACACGCCTGTGGCTGCAAAGCATGACGCCGCAGGCCATTCGCGATGGCTTTGAAGTATTGCGCTCCGATAAAGACATGCGCCCGCTGGCCGATGCCGCGCGCAGCCGCTCAGAAGCCGATTGGCTGGTCGGCATCAACGGCACGCGTGCGATGACGGCTTTTAACTCCCGCGATGGCGGCTTTTTCTTAACGACCGTGGGCCGCGTGCAAACGCCGACGCTGGCTGTGGTGGTGGAGCGCGAAGAGCAAATTCGCAAACACATCTCGCGCGATTACTGGGAGATTCATGCCAGCTTCTTGGCCGACGCTGGCGAATACCCAGCTAAATGGTTTGATCCAAAATTCAAAAAAGATGAAGATGCAGATCGCCGAGCTGATCGCTTATGGGATGAGAAGACTGCTCGCGAAATTGCCGATGCCGTGCGCAGCAAAGCAGCAAGCGTTAGTGAAGAATCCAAGCCTTCCACGCAAGCTTCTCCCGGCTTGTTTGACCTGACCAGCTTGCAGCGCGAGGCCAATGGCAAATTCGGTTTCTCCGCCAAGACCACGCTGCAACTCGCGCAATCCTTGTATGAACGCCACAAAGCGCTCACGTATCCACGAACCGACTCGCGCTACTTACCTGAAGACTATGTGCCCGTGGTCAAGCAGACCTTTGAAATGCTCGCCGATTGCGGTCACAAGCATCTGGAGCCGCATGCAGCGGTGGCACTTAATAATGGTTATATCAAGCCCAGCAAGCGCATTTTTGATAACGCCAAAGTCTCCGATCACTTTGCGATCATTCCCACGCTGCAATCGCCTTCTAATTTGAGCGAGGCTGAATTCAAACTTTACACCTTGGTCGTGCGCCGCTTCATGGCGGTGTTTTTCCCCAGCGCGGAGTATCAAATCACCACGCGGATCACCACCGCGCTGAACCATAATTTCAAATCAGAAGGCAAAGTCTTGGTCAGGCCCGGCTGGCTCGCCATCTACGGCAAAGAAGCCGATGATGAGATGGAGAAAAAAGAAGGCGAAAACAGCAAGACGCTGATGCCTGTGAAACCCGGCGAGATGGTTCGCAACGAAACGATCGAAGCCAAAGGTTTGAAAACCCGCCCACCCGCGCGCTACTCAGAAGCCACGCTGCTCGGCGCGATGGAAGGCGCAGGCCGCTTTGTGGAAGATGACGAACTGCGTGAGGCGCTTAGCGAAAAGGGCTTGGGTACGCCCGCCACCCGCGCCGCCACGATTGAAGGCTTGCTCAACGAGAAATATATGCTCCGCGAAGGTCGCGAGATGATCCCCACGGCCAAAGCCTTCCAGCTCATGACGCTCCTGCGCGGCTTAGGCGTAGAAGAATTGTCCAAGCCTGAGCTCACGGGCGAATGGGAAAGCAAGCTTGCCCTCATGGAAAAAGGCAAGCTCTCCCGCGCCGATTTCATGGCCGACATTGCCGCCATGACCGAAAAGATCGTGCGCAAAGCCAAAGAATACGACCGCGACACCGTGCCCGGCGACTACGCCACGCTCAAAGCACCTTGCCCCAATTGCGGCGGCATCGTGAAAGAAAACTATCGGCGCTATACATGCACCGGTGCAGCTGATGCCACGGAAGGCTGTGGTTTTAGCTTCGGCAAATCTCCAGCAGGGCGCACATTTGAGCCCCACGAGGTCGAAGAATTCATCACCAACAAACACATCGGCCCGCTAGAGGGCTTCCGCTCCAAAGCCGGCTGGCCTTTTGTGGCTGAGATGGTGATCAAATTCAGCGAAGAAGATAAAAACTGGAAGCTCGAATTCGATTTTGGCGATGAAGCCCGAGCCGCACAAACCGGCGAAATCGTCGATTTATCGACAGAGCAATCGCTGGGCGCTTGCCTCAAATGCGGCGGCCCGGTCAAAGCATTCGGTAAAAGCTACGTCTGTGAAAAATCCGTGCCCACTAATGAGCAGCCCACACCGAGCTGCGATTTCAAAAGTGGCCAAATGATCTTGCAGCAGCCGGTGGACCGCGAGCAAATGACCAAGCTCTTAGAAACGGGCAAAACCGATCTGCTCGACAAATTCGTCAGCATGCGCACCCGCCGCAGCTTCAAAGCTTTCTTGGCTTGGGACAAAGAAGCAGGCAAAGTGAATTTTGAGTTCGAGGCGCGCGATAGCAAATATCCTGCGAGAAAAACTGCCCCGAGGAAAACGGCTGCGGCCAAGACTCCAACTGCAAAAAAAGTTGCCGCGAAGAAAGCACCCGCCGCGAAAAAAGTAGCAGCTAAGAAGGTGGCAGCTCCCAAAGCCAAAGCTGCTCCAAGAGCAGGCACTTTGAAGCCCAGCGCAGCGTTGGCAGCAGTGATCGGCGACGGTTTGTATGGCCGAGGCGAAGTCACCAAAAAACTCTGGGATTACATCAAGGCTAACAACCTGCAAGACGCGAAAGACAAACGCACGATCAATGCCGATGCGAAGCTAGAGCCCGTGTTTGGAAAAGCATCGGTCACGATGTTTGAGATTGCAGGCTTGATTGGTAAGCATTTGAGCTAATTTTTAAGCGTTTTAGGCTGCTAGCCGGCGTAAATACTGTGCAAGACGCTATTGATTTAATAGTGAATTGATATTTTAATCACGCCAGATCTGTGCACCTAGCGGCAGCTCGTTCAACTCTGCGCGCGCTTCTCGCCAGTTCGGATAATGCCGGTCGAGAAGTGCGATAAATCGCTCGCCATGGGTAGGTTCGATCAAGTGAATCATCTCGTGCACGATTACATACTCTAGAAGATCCTTTGGCTTTCTCACGAGCTCCGTATTGAGGCGTATCGTCTGCACTGCGTGATTGCAACTGCCCCACTTGGTTTTCATGCGTTGTAAGAAGTAGGCCGCTACCTCAACGCCAAGTTTTTTCTCCCACTTCTGTATCAGTTTTGGCACGATGTCATGTAGCAGAAGGCGATGCCACTCTTGCATGATCTCTTCACGTTTAGCCACGCTACCGCCGGGGCGCAAGGTGAGCGTGATTTTGCGGTGACTCAGCTGCACAGAAGGTTTTTCTGCTTTGTGTAAAACCGAGAGCAGATAGCGGCGCCCCCAAACATAGTGGCTCTCACGCTCGATGAATTCGCGCGGCGTCTCACGTGCTTGAGCCTTCAGTTTGGCTTGCTGCTGGCGAATCCAGCTGAGCTTTGTGGCTGCATAAGCGCGAGCCACCTCAGGGCGCGTCTGCTTGGGTGCAACCAGGGTGACTCGCCCATCAGGTGGATGCACGGAAAGATGCACATTTTTTACATCACGGCGCGTCCAAGCGATCACGACATCGCCCAGCTTGATCGTCTCTGCCATTAGTAGCCCGGCTGGTTTTTCACCAACTCAAACACAGCACGTGTTGCTTCCCCGTTGCCATCGAAAAGCGGAAACAATGCATTGAGCACCTGCGCCTCTCGCGCTTGGTTGCCACGCCAGCCGGAAGGCGCTTGCTCGCGAATCACGCTATCGATGCTCAGAGCGAGCGCTAAGCACTTGCCTCCAAGATCTCCGCTGTTATCTGACACTTGGTTTGGATTGGCGTCAGCAAGTATTTTGGATAAATTGTTATAAAGCACAGCCGCTTCGCGCTTGCCATGCAGTTGCGCCGGCAAGGCTTCGCCGGTTTGCTTGGCTGCAAGTTGTTTCACCAAAGCCTCTGCATTGCGCAAAAAATCTTCATAGGCGGCAGCATCTGCGCGGCTTTGCTTGATCAAATCCGCCAGCAGCTTAGACATCTTTTCATAAAACGCTGGATCAGTGAGCTGATCGCGGATGATCGTCTTACGGATGTTGTTGATGATGCCCTCGGCAATTGCTTTGTTCGATAGCTTGCCCTTTTCATTCAGACGTTTGGCAATTGCATCGTGAATGCCGGTTTCGATGATCAGCTCAGTGAGCGATAGTTCACCCAGCTCGCCTAAATTTGCCGCAGGATCCGCTTGCACATAAGTGTTGAGCAGATGACGCATATCTGCCTCATACGGCTTGATATCCAGCTCCTCGCCAGAATGCTTTTTGATGGCTGAGCGAATCTCGCTGTAGAAAGCCACATCTTTTTGCAAGGCGGTGATTTGCGCAGCGCTGTATCCCGCCTCTTCAAGGTTTTGCGCAATGGCCGCATAGGCTCGAACGAAAGCAGCTGTCGCCTTATAAAACGTGATGCGTAGCGCCTCTGTTTCGGCCAAAGCACTGGGGTTCGCTGCATCGCCACAAAAATAGTGCAAATATTGCTCCATTGCGCGCGGCAGCGCCACTGGCTCGCATAGGTAGCGCAGCGATTCCATCGCAGTATCGAGCTGCTTGCGGCCTTCTTCTAGCCAGTTTTTCAGCTGAATATTGTTGCTGCCTTGCCCATCATCTTCGGTGTCAAGTTCATCCGAGCTATAAATCGCAATGGCTTCCTGTACATCGCCAAACAGCTTTTTATAGTCCACGATGTAGCCATAGGTTTTGTCATCGCCATCCAGCCGATTCGTGCGGCAGATGGCTTGAAAGAGATTGTGGCCGCGCAGCTCGTTGTCGAGGTAAATATAGCTGCAGCTCGGCGCATCAAAGCCCGTGAGCAGCTTGCTCACGACGATCAACAGCTTCAAATTAGCAGGCTCTTCAATGAAGCGCCGCTTCATCTCGGCTTCATATTTTTCTGTGGTGGCAAAGCCATTGAGCACATGCTGCGAGTAGGTCTCAAACTTGTAGCGTTCGTCGCTGTTGGCCGCTTCGCGCGAGATGGTGTTGTGATTCGGCTCATAGGATGTGATGATCCCGCAGTACGCCCCAAAGCTGGTGTGTTGAAACAACCTGAAATAGTGGCAGGCATCGTAGATTGAGGAAGTCACCAAAATCGCCGTGCCACGGTCGTTATTCAGGCGCGGCTTGAGTGCAAAATCGCCAATGATGTCGGCAATGATCTCGCGCTTGCGACCCTCGGCGCTCATCAGCTCCTCAATTGTTGCCCAGCGCTTGCGCACCAAGGCCTTTTGGAAGTTGTTGAGATTCTTGGTTTTGTACTCAAACCATTCGTCGATTCGTTTTTGCGAAGTCAGCCGCTGCGGCACATCGCGCGCATCGTATTTCAAATCCAGCACCACTTTATCGGCCACAGCTTCGTGGAATTTATAAGTATGAATCGTCGTGCCAAACACATCGCGCGTCATCTTCTTGTCTGTGAGGAGTAGTGGCGTACCCGTGAAGCCGATGAATAGCGCATCGCCCAGCCAGCGCTTCATCTGTAGATTCATATCGCCGCCCTGCGTGCGGTGGCATTCATCCACGAAGACGTAAAAATTCCCCATCACGCTCGGTGGATCGCCTTTGAGATCTGCCACATCAAATTTATGAATCAGTGCGCAAAGCAGGCGCGGCGCAGCAGCGGAGAGCTTGGCCACAAACTCTGCTCGCGAAGCAATGCGCGGCGAAGGCGATTCAGTGCCAATCACGCCTGCATTGCGCATCACGCCTTCTATCTGCTTATCCAGCTCATCGCGATCCGTCACGATCAAGATGCGAGCCTGCGGGTCATGCTCTAGCAGCCATTTGGCCAGCAACACCATCAAGATACTTTTGCCGCTGCCCTGCGTATGCCAGATCACGCCACCCTCGCGCTTGGCAATCCGCGCTTGCGCTGCTTTGAGCCCAAAGTACTGGTGTTGACGTGGCACTTTCTTGCGCCCACCATCAAAAATCATGCAGTGGCGCAGCAAATCCAATAATCTGGCCTTGTTGCACATCTGAGCCAGTGGCCTATCAAGCAGCGCGCCTTCTGCTGGGCTTGAACCTGCAAGCACCGGCGCTTCATCTTTCCACTCAACGAAAAATTGCGCCTCCGTGGTCGCTGTGCCATAGCGCAAGCCCTGCGAATCGTTGCCCGCCAGCAGAAGCTGCGCCGCACTGAAAAAGCCTTGGTTAAAAAGCTCTTCTTGATTGGTGCAGAGCTGATAAACCCCATCGGCTACATCCACCGAGCTGCGCTTGAGCTCAATCACCGCAACTGCCAAGCCATTGAGATACAGCACGATATCTGGCCGCCTCTGGTGGCCGCCCCGCAGTGTCACCTCTTCAGCCAAAGCAAAATCATTGTTCTCCGGCTGCTCCCAATCAATCAGATGCACCGTCTCATGCGCAACGCCTGCCGCAATTTGCACCGGCACGCCATATCGCAGCAATTGGTAGGTGCGCAAATTGGCTTGATAGAGCGTGATGCCCGTCGCATCAAATGCGCTTTCTAATTTTTGGAGCGCGGCAGAAATGTGGGCTAGCGAATAGCCGCGCGCAGCCAAGTGTTTGCTCAGCAGCGCCGTTTCAATCGCTCGGTTGCCATCCCGCTTGCTCCAATCGCCAAGGTAGCGGTAGCCCAAGCCATCTGGCCGGGCGGCGTTGGTAAAAAGATCAATCACGCGATCTTGCGTGGCGCGCTCCGAGCGGCTGTGATCAGTCATGGCTTAGCTCCTCCAATTCCTACTTCCCAATGCCCACCTTTTTGTGGGCCCACATATTTCAAGCGCCCCTCTTTCACTAATTTTGCGGCAGCCAGCTCAATGGCTCTTGGGGTTTTGCCGATCTCAGCGGCCACTTCTGCCAAGGTCATGGAGGGCGTGGCGCTAAGTAGCCGGAGGATTTCTACGGGCGTTTTCACCGAAGTTTTCACCGAAGTTTCTACCGAAGTTTCTACCGAAGTTTTCTCGGGTGCGCTAGCAAATTCAAAAGTCACCCAAAGCCCGCCATCCTCCAGCTGCATGAGAGGCGCTGCCAAGCCAGCATCCAAGCAAGAGCCCACCATGCCCTCAATCCCGCGCCCCCAAGATTCAATCTGCCCCGCGCGAAAGAAGGCATTCGCCACATCGGGGTTAAACGGCGCAGAGGCATGCTTGGCCAGCAGCCGCTCCACCGTCCACTCAGGAGACAAGCGCCCAGCATTCCAAATCATCAGCTTATGGGCATACACGCTGATCTGGATCGGTGCGCCGCTGGTGTAATCCTTGTGCACCACCGCATTGAGCAGCGCCTCGCGCAGCGCAGGCAGCGGCACAGGCCAGGTCTCCACCCGCTGCAAGCCCTCGTAGCTGATCAGCGCCTTCATGTATTTGGCTTGCAGCAGCTCAATCGTTTTATTCACCTGCACCAAGAGCGGCCCATTGATCTCATCTTGATACACAAGATCAGCATTGCTCTCAAAAAAGCCAATTTTGATGAATGCGCCAGTAAACCAGCGCCCCGGATCGGCATGAAAAAGCAGCGCCGCTGCCCGCTTGCAAGCGCCATCTTGCGTCAAATGCAAGCGCTCCAGCAGAGCCGCATCATTCTCTTGCAGTGCCGCCTCAGGCAGCCGCTGGCTGCGCACGGCCTGCTGGCGAAAGAGCTTGAGTGCCCCCGCATCCAAATCGCTCACCTTCAGGCCCGGCAGCGCCACGCCATCCCAATGCAGCCCTTGCTTCCTCAATAAAAAATGAGCGAGCGCCGCGCCCTTGAGCTCTTGCTTCGTGCTGCCGCTGCGAAAGTGATATTCCCCTTTGTAGCTGATCGGGCTCGGATACGGCTCCTCCCGAATCTCCAGCAGCTCTTTGCCATCTTCAAGAAGCAAATTCACATCCGCCATGATGCCGAGCACATCGCGCACTTTATTTGGAATCTCTTCGAGCAGACGCTCAGCATTGGCCACGCCCACTGCTTGGCCTGCGTCATTGCGCCCAATCACCAGCGAGCCACCCTCCGCATTGGCAAAGCCACACACCCAGCGCAAATACTCATCGCGCCACGATTCTTTCCATTCGGTGTGCTGGTTTTCTTTCATACCAATCGAATTCTGCCAGTCAGCAGCTCTTGCATCATGGCTTGCTTGAGGGCTTGGGTTTTGCTGCGGCGCGTTTGAAGCGCGTATAGCTCGGCATCCATGTCCGAAAGGATGGTTGCGATGGCGGTCTGTTCGGCGAGCGTCGGCACTGGCAACGTCAGTTTCACAATGTTGGATTTACTGATTCCAGAAACTTTCGTGCCTACCGCATAGAACATGAACTGTTTGCGTATCGCGGAGGTCTGGAAACAAAATTGCAAATACTCATGAGCTAGTTCCGCCGTTTTAGGTTTCGCTACTATCGTGTGCAGTCCCGAAATAAATGGCAGATTTTCCTTGTTCACAACTACAACGTGCTTGCTCGTACCGTCGTCATCTTCTGATGCATCAACAAACACAACATCACCATCCTCAAGCAGTGATTCGCGGGAGACTTGATTTATGGAAATATCCAATTTTGGAATGTTCTGAAAGTCATCGCTTGTATCGATAGTTGTCTTTGAAGATCCGTGAATATCGCCGTAATGAAGGTAGCAGTGTCCTTCGGTAGAAAGCTGGTCGCGCGAGGCAGAGTACCCGCCGCTGAATCTGAATAAATCCCCCATCCGCTTCACATTCCACTCCCCACTGAACCCCGGCAGGCGGGTTTGGCCGGTGAGGAGTTGTTGCATGGCGGCTTGCTTGAGGTTTTGCTCCTTGGCAATCAACCGATCCAGCCCACCCAGCAGCGCATCCACATCACTCAACGCCTCTGCTATGGCGCGTTGTTCGGGCAGAGGTGGAAGCTGAACTTTCAAACCAAATAACGTACTTTGATTGAGATTGATCATCGTCGTACCGACTGAAGAATCTTCAATAGCTGAGATGGCTTGGGGGCTCGAAAGTACTCGCTGTAAAAATTCTGCGTCCGTATTTAAAGGACGAACGATCATCGATCCCGTGCCGCACAGCCATCCCACTTGATCTGATTGAACGACTGCGCATCTACCCATATCTCCGCGTCGACCAATCAAAATTTCGCCGGGCTTAATGCGAAATTCAGAAAGGCTTTCTGCGGCTTGTTCAGAAACCGTCATTGTTCGCGTAGGCACAATCCGTCCATCGACGATATGCATTGGGTTAACAATCGGAACACCGCCGTCAATATAGTCGGATTTATGTAACGCACTTCCGAATGGCCCAGTTCGAAAAGTGGCATGTTCACCGAGCGGAGCAGCGTTCCAATCATTTGGAATCACTCCCACCTCAGTACGCTTGTACCCCGCCCGCAGTTCCGTACTCATACCGCACCCACCTGCGACGCAGCAGCCCTATCGCCGTCAAACGCCGCTGGACACTCAAATTTCAAGCCAAATCGGCCACTAGCCGGCATAGAACCTGCGCAAAGCGCTATTGAATTCATAGTAAGTATCAAACGGATGGGACTCACTGCCATACCGCCCCCATGCGCTTGAGATGTGCATTCACCTTGGCTGAGAGCGCATCCACCTCGCTGATGATCTCAGGCAGCGGCGCGGCGTAGCGCTCGGCGAGCTCGCGGACGCGGCTGGTGAGGGTTTGCGAGACGCGATCTAACTCGGCTTGCACTATCGCGCCTAGGCTGACCATCCATTTGTCGTCGATGACCAATGTTTTGATATCAGCCACTGAAAGATGCGGATACTTCTCGTGGGCTAGTTTGTCGAGCGCGGCATCTTGCTCTTTGGCTGTGCGCCTAAGCGTGGCTTGGCTTGCTGTGAGCTCTTGCCAGCGCTTCAAAACGGCCATTTCCTCTTTGACTTCCTTGGTTGATTTCTCGCCTTTGATTTCTTTCAAGCGGGCGTTGATGTGGGCGGCATCGATCTTATCGAGTGCGCCGAGATAGGCTTCTTCGCCGCTGTATTCATCCTCAAGCTCGGCGAGGCTGGCGCTGGCGGCATCGAGCGCGGCGTGGCTGGCATCGAGTGCGGCTTGCTGCTTGGCAAAATAGCGCGCCACGATCAGCGCTTTGGGCACGAGGGCGCAGGCCCAGCCTTTGTCTTTTTGTTTGCCTTTTTTATCCGTCTCGATGATGCGGGCGGGCTCGGCCAGCCAGCCATCAGCGGCGATTAAATAGCAATCGTCTTGCATGCTGGCCGCCCAATAGTCCATCAGATGCTGATAGATATCGTAGGCATCAATTAAGGGCGTGGCTTCGTAGGCTTCTAGCAGCTCTTCGGCAATCGTACCGATCAATGCTTTGGGATGGCCGCCCTTCTTGAAGGCTTGGAGCCGCTGGCTGGCGGCTTGGCGCCAGCGCTCGAAGCTGGTGGTGGCTTTGGCTTGGAAGGCGCGAAATTCTGGGTGGCTCAAAATCGCGGGCTTGACTTCGGGCAGCGGCTGCTTCAGGCGCACATAGCCCGCGCGGCCTGCGGATTCAAAAAGGCTCTTGCGAAGGCCGGGTAACACCTGCCAATAGGGTGCGAGGCGGCTGCTGGACGCATCCAAATCGCGCTCAGGTATGCCGCCGCGCAAATGGCCATCAATGTCTTGCAGATCTTCGGGCTCGGAGCTGTCGATATAGCGAGGGAGATTCAAATTGAAATCGTTTTTAGGATCGGCGATTTCGCTCAATTTCACCATGCGGGCATAGCGCGGCGCGTCTTGCTGCTTGGCAAAGGCATCCACGATGCGATGAATATCTTGCTCGCGCAGGCGATTTTTGTTGCCATCTTTGACGAAGCCTTTGGCCGCATCAATCATGAAGATGCCTTTGCGGGCGCTGGCGTTTTCTTTATCGAGCACCAAGATGCATGCGGGGATGCCTGTGCCATAAAACAGATTCGCTGGCAGGCCAATGATGCCTTTGAGCACACCCGAGCGCACCAGCTGCTGGCGAATCTGGCCTTCTGCATTGCCGCGAAACAACACACCATGCGGCAAGATACAAGCGGCTTTGCCGTTGCTTTTCATGCTGCGGATGATGTGGAGCAAAAAAGCATAGTCGCCCTGCTTGGGCGGCGGCGTGCCCCATGCGAATCGTTGATAAGGATCAGCATCTGGCGTGAGCCCACTCGTCCAGGTTTTGACGGAAAACGGTGGGTTGGCCACGACGTAATCGTAGGTGCGCAGTTGGCTGCCGTCTTTAAATTTTGGCTCGGCCAGCGTGTTGCCGCTCAAGATATTCGCAGTAGGAAAGTCATGCAGGATCATGTTCATGCGAGCGAGGCCTGCGGTGGTTACATCCATCTCTTGGCCTTCTAGCGTGATGCGCTTGCCGGCTTGCTCGGCTATTTTTAGGAGCAGCGAGCCTGAGCCGCAGGTCGGGTCGTAGGCTGTGGTGGCGGCTTTGGTATTTTGCGGGCTGATGCCAATCACCTGCGCGATAACGCGGCTGACTTCGGAGGGCGTGTAAAACTGGCCTTTGCTTTTGCCGCTCTCGGTGGCGAAATGCCGCATGAGATATTCATAGGCATCGCCCAAGATATCGTCATGATCGGCGCGATTGTCTGAAAAATCGAGCTCGGGCTTTTGAAAAATGCTGATCAGATTGGTGAGGCGATCCACCATGGCTTGGCCTTCGCCCAGTTTGTTAGGGTCGTTGAAATCGGGGAAATCGCTTCTGGCTAGGCGCTCATTGGCATTGATCAGCGGCTGGATGATCTGGGTGTTGATCTTGTCGCCAATATCGCTTTTGCCTTTGAGGGCGATCATGCCGGCAAAGCTTGCGCCTTTGGGAATAGTCACGGGCGGGGCGAACGCGCTGCTGTTGCCGTATTTATCAGAGATGTATTTGATGAACAGCATAAACAGGACGTAATCCTTGTATTGGCTGGCATCCATGCCGCCGCGCAGTTCATCACACGAGGCCCAGAGGGAGGAATACAGATCAGATTTTTTGATGGGCATGGGCTAGATTATTACCTCAGCGATCCATCAAATGCGCTGGTTGGTTCAGATCTCGTTGATGAGAGAAACGGCTGGGGCTAATTTGCTATAAATTCAATAGCGATTCACGCAGACTATTGGCCGGCGAGAGACGCTTTTTGCTTCAAAAAAAGTGCTAAACCATAGATCAATATGTTGATGACCAACACGCCAACGCCGAGCACGATTTGGATGGGGCGGGTGAGGCCATCGGGGTAGATGGCGGCGAGGAGGTAATGTTCAATGAAGCTGCTTGTGTAGCCTTGCTGGCCTGCGGCGTTGCGTAGTTGCTGCTCCAAAGGCGTGAGCGGGCATGTCCAGCCCATCGTGACGACGGTAACTGCCCATGCGGCGCCGACTATGTGCAAAAAGAGCCCGGTTTTGCGCCAGCGACCATTCCGGTAGGTGAGCAGGCCACCGAAGATGGCGAAGAGGATGAACAAGGCATGGAAAATGAGGATGGCATCTGCCAACATGCGGGGGTTCATTGGGGGCTCACTGCTGACTCACTGCTGGCTATTTGGGTGCTTATTCGGGAATCGCTTGCGAATGCTCGCCCAAATTGCTGCGGGCGATATTGCGAAGCGGTTGACGAGCGCCTTCATCCACTGAATCGAGCTCGCCGGTAAATTGCCCGTCGATGTAGAGCCACCTCGCAGCGTCTCCCACGCCCTCTCGGATAAATCGGCTCGTCTCGTGCAAGCGGCCAGCGCGGCCCATGCTGTCGCGGTAGCGTGCGACGAATTCGACGATGCCTGCATCGCCCAAACCGTTGCCAGAGATGGCGCTGTGTTTGACTTCGAGGCCGAGCCATTTGGTCGGCGGAAATTCGATGCTGCCGGGCGAAGATTCGCCGTACCAAGTGGCCAGTAGATAGTCTCCAAGGGCGAGGACATAGGCACTGTAGCGCGAGCGCATGAGGGCTTCAGGGGTGGGGGCGTGGCGCTGCGGGTTGGCTTGCAGGCCCGCATGCCACTGACCGCAGCATGCGCTGTACGGTTTTTCGCTGCCGCAGGGGCAGGGAGCGGTTTGCGCTAGGGCGGCGGCTTGGTGTTTTTGCTTGGGGAAGGCGTGATGCGTGCTCATGCCGCTATTGTCAGGGTTGACAGCTTACGGCTTATCCCGCTCACTTTGCATCTCGCGCACAAGGGCTTGCACGGCACGGGTGCGGGTGTCGAGGATGCTGGCATCGATGTGGTTGGCACCATTGGCTCTGGCCCACTCTTGCGCAGCCTTGAGGCGGTCTAGCGCTGCACCGTAGTCGAGCAGGGCGACTCGGCTTTCTGCGCTGGCACGCATGCTGCGTAATTGCTGCCCCTGCGCTTCATGCAAGCTGGCCAACGCTTGCCAAGCGGGCGAATCGTTGGGATAAGTCGCCACGCGGGTTTGCAATGCGTCGATAGCGGCTGAGCGATCTAAGCTGGGATTAATTCGGGCCAGCTGTGCCCAAGCCAGTAATGTCGGGCGCTCGTTTTTCAAACTGGCAGATTGACGCAAAAGAGCCAATGCCGAAAATGCGGCTTGCTGCACATCTGGCAGAGCGAGCGAGCTCGTTAATGATGCATCAATCGCTATCAATTCAATAGCTGATCGCGCATATTCCATGCCGGCTATCGATGCATTATTAGGTTCAACAGGCATGGAAATGAGTAATTCTCGCGCTGCTGCGGCGTAACGCAGCGCGGCAGCGGCATCTCTTTGCTTGTTGCTAGCCATGGCGCCACCGTAGAGTTGGGCGAGTTGGCGGATTTTTTGCGCGAGCGTGGCGTTGGCAGGCAGAGGATTGCGCAATGCAGCAGCGGCTTGAGTCAGCTCTGCGCGCAGGCTATCGACGCTGCTGTCGGCGATCAGACGAGCGCGGGTGGCGATGAGGGCGTGCTCGGCTTGCCAGCCGATTGGGCTGGCAGCTTGAATGGAAGGCGGCATCAGCTGCAAGCGCGATTGCATATCGCCAAAGCGCTCCGTAGTGAGTGGATGGCTTCGCAAATAGGGGAAACTGCCGTTATCGTTGATGCGGTTGGCCGCTTGCAGTTTGTCAAACATGCCGGTGAAGCCGCGCACATCCATGCCCGCTTCTTGCACAATAGAAAAACCAATGCGATCAGCTTCGCGCTCCATATCGCGCGAGAAGTTGAGCTGAGCTTGCGCGCTCACGGCTTGCGAGCCTGCAAGCACAGCGCTGGCGGCTTGTGGATTCTTGCTCGCAGCAATTGCACCCAAAATCATCGCACCCATGAGCCAAGGCGATTGCTGATTTTGTCTGCCGATTTGGCGGGCGATGTGGCGCTGAGAAACGTGGGTCAATTCATGCGCGAGCACGCTGGCTAGTTCATCCCGCGTAGCCACTGCGCCCACCAAACCCAGATGCAAACCGAAATAACCGCCCGGCAGGGCAAAGGCATTGATGCTGCGATCTTTGCCCGTCATGATCTCCCAAGCAAGCTGCTCTTGCTCAGGCGTGATATCGCCCCGGCGCTTGGCCGCAGCAAGCAGCGGCTGCCACAAACGCTGCACATAGGCTGTGATGAGAGGGTCATCGATGTAATCCGGATCGCGATACATCTCACGTGCAATGCGAATACCAAGCTTTTTTTCTGCGCTCACACTCATTTCTTCGCCATCGCCTAGCTGAGGAAGTGCATCGGCCGCGTGGCTGATCGGTTGAGCCGTGAAGATGCTAAGCGCTACTAAATAAATAGCAGCATGCGCATATTTCTTGCCGGAAAATTGCAGATTCAAGGGCCAAAAATGCTTCAAAATGTGGCTTTCAATAGAGTTCTGATCAGACGGCGTGTGGTGTCAGACCGTATGATGCAAGAAATAGATGAAGGTTTCGTAAACATGAGCAATGCATTAACGCATTTTGACAAAAACGGCCAGGCGCACATGGTCGATGTGGGCGGCAAGGCTTCTACGCACCGCGTGGCAACTGTGCAGGGGCGCATCGACATGCTGCCTACAACATTGGCTTTGATCGCTTCGGGTAGCGCAAAGAAGGGCGATGTGCTGGGGATTGCGCGGATCGCAGGAATTCAGGCCGCGAAGAAGACCAGCGACTTGATTCCGCTGTGCCATCCTTTAGCGATCACGCGGGTGGCGGTGGATTTCTCGCTGGGCTCTGAGGTTGATCCATATGTGGCTTGCACGGCCACTGTGGAGACCATCGGGCCGACCGGCGTGGAGATGGAGGCATTGACGGCCTGCTCAGTGGCGTTGCTGACAATTTACGATATGTGCAAGGCGGTGGATCGGGGGATGGTGCTGCGCTCTGTGGCTTTAGTCGAGAAGCATGGGGGGAAATCTGGGAGCTATGTGCGCTCTTGAGGGTTGCTGGGAGTGATCTGGGCGGCTGGCTGCGCTTGGGTCATCCCCCTCCGCGAATGTCCCCCGGCTGGCGCTGCGCGCGTGCCTCCTCCTCTATTTCGCTGCGGTGGATAACCCAATCGCAGCCGCATGCTTGACCCGTTAGCGCGCAAAGATTAACCTTTACGTCGTAGCTCCTGCATGCGCTCTTCAAAATAGCTACCCACGGTGTAGCGGTCTGAAAGCTTGATCTCGCGCCGTGGATGCAGAAACAATGGAAGTGACACACGGCTTTTCATGGTGGCTTCACCGACAGGATTGAGCACGCGATGTTGGGTGCTTGGGTAGTATTTGCCACTGGCTTCTTCCAGCATGTCGCCAATGTTGACAATGAGCAGGCCGAAATCGCAGGGCACGTCGATCCACACACCGTCTGTGCCCATGACTTGCAAGCCGGGCTCTGTGGCTGCGGGAAGGATGGTGAGCAAATTGATATCTGTGTGCGCAGCGGCGCGGATCGAGCCGGGTTGCTGCATGCCGCTCAACGGCGGATAGTGCAAGACGCGAAGCAAGGTCTCGTTGCAATCACCGATCATGCTGGCCAGCGGTACGCTGTATTTCGCGCGAACATCAGCTGGGGAGTTATCTTCCACCCATTTGAGCAAGGTGGCCGCGAGTTCTTTACCTTGGGAGTAGTAGCGATGGGCTGCATCACTGACTTCTGTCGGATATCGACCCCAAGGAAAGAGATGAAAGAATTCTTTGAGATCTCTGGTCTCGCTACCCTTGGCTGTTTCACTCACCGCAGTAGAAAAGTGGCCATCAAGCTTGACGGGATCCCAAGCGTATTTTTTTGCATCACCTGATTGAAAGAAGGTCAGCCATTCAGCATAAATGCCGTGAACCAGCTCACTGGATAGGGGATGATTTTTCAGTACACCAAAGCCAGTACGATGCAGGCTCTCAGAAAAAGCGCGAGGGGCATCGGGTGAAGTGAAATCGACGATGGGGAGGGTGGGATTCATGATGGCAACCAATTTGAATGTAATGTGTCTTCAAAGACTTTCAGCGCAGCGGGCACATTTACTGTCATCGCTGCTTTCGACAGTGGCACTTCGGCTCCAAAGCCCGCTTGCGGGAAATCCATGCCCAAACGCTCATGCAAAATCGTCTGTCCTTGTGCGATACCTTCGCTGACGCAGCGCAGGCGCCCTAGCGCAAAGCTAAAAAGCTCGGGATGCAAGAGTGCGATGAAGGCAAGCACATCGTGGCCAAAGCAGCCTGGATTAGCTTTTAAATCTGGATAGCGCGTGGCATAAAAATTAGCGTAAAAACGCACGGCATGTAGCAGTGCATCGGTGAGCTGATGCTGATGCACTGCTGCGATCTTTTCAAACAAAGCGACCGGCACGACGACTTTGTACGTCACATCCAAACCCACCATCGTGAGATCAAAACCAGCGGTAAATACGGCATCTGCAGCATGCGGATCATTCCAAATATTCGCTTCAGCCACAGGCGAGACATTGCCGCCCTCCTTGACAGCGCCGCCCATCAGGCAGATGCTTTTAATCAGTTGGGGGAGTTTGGGCTCTAGCGCGAGAGCTGCAGCGATGTTGGTCAGTGGCCCCACCGGGACGAGCGTGATTTGGTTGGGCTCAGCGCGAGCCGAATCCACGATGAATTGCGCTGCGCTGCGTGGATCGGCTTGCATGCCTTGCGCAGAAAGACGGGAAGGCAGATTACCCAAACCGTCTACGCCGTGAATATAGTCTGGCGGGGCTTCACCGTGCTTGACCCAAGGTGCGCTGGCACCTTGTGCCACCGCGATGCTACGGCCTGCAAGGTGGGTGAGATAAAGCGCGTTTGCGGTGGCTTGGAGAGCAGTGACGTTGCCATACACCGTGGTGATGCCCACTAGATCAATGCGCGGATGCGCCATCGCAAAGCACAACGCCATAGCATCATCAACGCCAGGGTCAGTATCAAAAATAACGCGGTGTGTCAAAGAGTTTGTCATAGAAATTTAGCTGCAAACAGCATTCATCAGCCAGCATTCCTGATGAATGCAATAACCGCCTCACGGCTAGGAATACTACTCTGTGCCCCCAGCTTTGTGCAAGCGATGGCCGATGCCGCGCTGGCTTCTTGCAGGCATTGTTGCATCGGCACACCACGCGAGAGCGCAGCCACGAGTGCGCCACAAAATGTATCGCCAGCGGCTGTGGTGTCGACCACATCAATCGGATAGGCTTGTTGTTGTAACACTCGCCCTTGGTGTAAGGCAAGGCAACCGAGTGCGCCGAGCGTGACGATCACGTCGCTCAGATGATGCTGTTTGGATACATGCTGCAATTGCGCGAGCACATCACCTTGCGAGCCTGCCAGCATAGCCAGCTCGCCTTCGTTGACAATCAGCAGATCCACGCAACGAAGCAACTCTTGGGGCAGCTCGCGAGCAGGCGCTGCGTTGAGCACGACCTTTGCACCTTGTGCACGCGCCGCTTTGGCAAATGCCAGCACAGTCGGCACAGGCGTTTCCAGTTGCATGAGGAGATGCGAGATATGCAAATGCGCAGGCCAATGCGTGGGTAGCAAATCAAGATTGGCACCAGGCGCCACCGTGATGGCATTCTCGCCTTCATCGCTGACGCAGATAAAAGCCGTACCTGTGGGCGATTTGCTGCGCACGGCGTGCAGCTGCACGTTTGCATCGGCTAATGAGGCCAACAGTGACTTGGCAAAATCATCATCGCCTAAGGCGCACAGCATGGTTGTGGGCGCGCCGCCTGCGCGTGCGCAAGCCACGGCTTGGTTGGCGCCTTTGCCGCCAGGAAAGGTTTGAAAATCTTTTCCTAAGACCGTCTCACCTGGCGCAGGAATATGCTCAGCGCGAACGACGAAATCAAGATTAGCAGAGCCGGCAACAAGGATCATAGTTTTTCCTATCGATTTTTGAGCAATTTTGGCATATTGCCGGCATAAAATATACGCATACTGCTATCTAAATCATAGCAAATGCATGCAAAGATGCTAAGCACTTAGGCGATTGTGATACAGCATGGGTGGGTGATACTTTGCTTTTGGGCATCAGCGCCATGCTGGCTTCAAGCTCCGTGAGCCCACCATCTTCTACCGCCTTGCCTAGCATCGCCCAATAAATGATTATTTTTAGTCCAGATACCTTTCTTCATTTTGGCGCGATTTTTGCTTTATAACGGTGCAATTTCTCAAAATCAATTATTTACGCACTTATTAAGTGCGTAAATAGACTCAAAACAGTTCATCTTTAAAGAGACTCTCATGGAATCACTTAAACAGGGCGCAGATGCGCTATTCATCTTGCTCGGCGCCATCATGGTGTTGGCCATGCACGCAGGCTTTGCGTTTTTGGAATTGGGCACAGTGCGGCGCAAAAACCAAGTCAATGCGCTCGTCAAAATCCTCGTCGATTTCTCCGTGTCTACCGTCGTGTATTTCGCAGTCGGCTATAGCGTGGCTTACGGCACGAGCTTTTTCGTGGGCGCAGAAACGCTGGCCGCTAAGAATGGCTACGAACTGGTGAAATTCTTCTTTCTGCTCACCTTCGCCGCAGCGATTCCCGCCATCATCTCCGGCGGCATTGCAGAGCGCGCCAAATTTTGGCCGCAACTGATTGCCACGGCTGTTATCGTGGGCTTTGTGTATCCTTTCTTTGAAGGCATCGCTTGGAACAACGCCTTTGGTATTCAAGATTGGATCAAGGCCACCACGGGCGAGAATTTCCGTGATTTCGCGGGCTCAATCGTGGTGCATGCCGTGGGCGGCTGGATTGCCTTGCCTGCAGTGATCTTGCTCGGCGCACGCTCGAATCGCTATCGCAAAGATGGCGCAATATCCGCGCATCCCCCATCCAGCATTCCTTTCCTCGCGCTGGGCGCATGGATTCTCTGCGTGGGCTGGTTTGGTTTTAACGTGATGAGCGCGCAAAAAATTGAAAACATTTCTGGCCTCGTGGCGGTGAATTCGCTGATGGCAATGGTGGGCGGCACGCTTGTGGCGCTGGTGATGGGCAAGAATGATCCTGGCTTCGTGTACAACGGCCCGCTCGCTGGGCTGGTTGCCGTATGCGCCGGCTCAGACATCATGCACCCGCTAGGCGCACTCGTGGTCGGCGGCATTGCGGGTGCGATTTTTGTGATGATGTTTACCCTCACGCAAAACAAATGGAAGATCGACGATGTACTCGGCGTGTGGCCATTGCATGGATTGTGCGGTACATGGGGCGGCATTGCAGCGGGCATCTTCGGCAGTAAAGCCTTCGGTGGCATGGGAGGCGTGAGCTTGTCTGCGCAACTGATCGGCACAGCCATGGGCGTCGCGTGGGCACTGATTGGCGGCTTTGTGATTTATTACGTGCTCAAGCTCACCATGGGTTTACGCATGACACAAGAAGAAGAATATGAAGGCGCCGATCTTTCCATTCACAAAATCGGCTCGACACCAGATCGGGAAGTGAACTGGTAATTACTTGCGCATAGTTGCCTGCTATGAATTAATGAGCATCTTGCGCAGCTATCATGCCGGCAATACGCTGTTTTTGGTTTAAATCTGAATGATTTTTTGCTTTGTTGGCGTTCTAAGCTTCAGTGATGAGATCAGGTGGGTGTGAATAAATCGCTCGCTGATTTCGGTGGCACCACACCCAAATGCCGATAAGCCGCTAGAGTCGCCACGCGCCCGCGTGGGCTGCGTTGCAGGTAGCCTTGCTGGATGAGGTAGGGCTCGATCACGTCTTCGATGGTGTCGCGCTCTTCGCCGATGCTGGCGGCGATGTTGTCTAGGCCCACAGGGCCACCGTCGAAGCGGTGGATGAGGGCTTCTAGGAGCTTGCGATCCATCACATCGAAGCCTTGCGGGTCTACATCGAGCATGGCGAGAGCCCGGGAGGCTATTGTCTGCGTGATCGTGCCGTCGCCTTTGACATCGGCATAATCACGCACGCGGCGTAGTAGCCGGTTAGCGATGCGAGGTGTGCCGCGTGATCGGCGGGCGATCTCGATGCCGCCATCGCCTTGCAGCGGAGCATTGAGCAAGCTGGCGCTACGCGTGACGATCTTGGTCAACTCTTCGGTGGTGTAAAACTCCAGTCGCGCGACGATACCAAAGCGGTCGCGCAGCGGATTGGTGAGCATGCCAGCGCGGGTAGTGGCACCCACCAGTGTGAAGGGCTGCAAATCCAGCTTGATCGAGCGCGCGGCCGGCCCTTCCCCGATCATGATGTCGATCTTGTAATCTTCCATCGCAGGGTAGAGGATCTCTTCTACGACGGGGCTGAGACGGTGAATCTCGTCGATGAAAAGCACATCGTTTCTCTCAAGATTGGTCAGCAGTGCGGCCAAATCTTTTGGCTTTTCCAACACGGGGCCTGAGGTCTGCCGTAGATTTACACCCAGCTCATGCGCCACAATGTGCGAGAGCGTCGTTTTGCCCAAGCCAGGCGGGCCAAACAGCAGCACATGATCCAGCGCCTCGCCGCGCTTCTTTGCCGCGCCAATAAAAATCTCCAACTGCTCGCGGATTTTGGCTTGACCCACGTAATCGTCTAGCAGTTTGGGGCGCAGAGCGCGTTCAACGGCTTCTTCCTGCGGGGAGGCAGGAGAGGCGGAGATGACGCGCGTGTCCGTAACGCTTGAAGGGGCAAAGTTATCGGTTTGGATGGTCATGACGTAAATTCAGTTACATATGAATCGACACCTGTTATCAAATCTTTAAGACTTGGCGATCTATTGGCTGAGAAATCCATGTGCGGTGCAATCGCTTGAGCCCATTCGTATTTATCAGAGCCAGTGACTGTCTTGATGTCATAGCCAAGTGATACAGCCAACTTTTCCCAAGCACCAACAATAGAATCTGGTGCAATAGCTTTTAGAGGTTGAATTGCTGCTTTGGGGAACGCGGCTTTAACAGCCGTTAAGTCAGCTAAGAACCAACTTTCTGTTTCTTCAATCGCTAGTCTGAACATAACCTTGGACGGTTTGCTAGGTAATTTATTCAGCATGGTCTCTAGATCAGCAAGTAACTTTTTAGGTGAATCGTCATCAACATCAATCACAACAAGTACCATGGAGGAAGAAGGTAGAGCCTTGCCCCAGCCACGCAATTTAGCAGGTAGTTGATCCAGAAGCCCTTGTCGATGCAATTCGGCTGTAGCTAAGGGATTAGTAGGTAATTTTCCTTTACCTTTGTGATGATGGAGGCGAAAATGCACTCCTTCTTGGAGGCAAAAATGCCTAGCTAATAATTCTCTCAAGACGGCTCTATCTGATGCACCTTCTAAAAGCACTTCAATATAAGGCATCATGGATTACCCATCCCAAAATGATCGCTGTACCAAAGACTGCCAGTTGGTATGCCCTCGTCGAACAAGGCTTGAACCCCAGCGATATCAGAAGCACGCGTCATCGTTGAATAGCCGTCACTTCCCTTTTGAAGTATCCAGACTTCAGAGGGGGTCAAAGCATCGACGAAATTTGGCGAATGCGTTGTGACTAAAACTTGTGGCCCTCGGGCTTTCATGGCGAATGACTGAAGCTCTTGGGCTAGAACTGCCAGCAATTGATGGTGTAAACCATTTTCCGGTTCCTCTAAGCCAATCAACGGAGCAGGCTCGGGATCTTCCATAAGCAGTAGATAAGCTAAAAGCTTGAGCGAACCGTCAGACATATCTTGTTGGTAAAAGGGTTTGCTATAGCCTTGTGCGCTAAAAGCAAGCAAAAGATGCCCATCTTGTGTACGCTCAGACTTGATAGATTCAATACCCGGTAACTTGGTAGCAATCAAATCCAAAGCGGCTTTAAAACCTTGTGGTTTTTCTCTTTCAATGTATTGGAGGTACTTTGCAAGATTGTCTCCTCTGCGATTCAGGTGTGCATCAGCCCCGGCCATCGGCCGGCTTCGAGCGAGTTCCGGTACGAAGTATGAGAGATACCAGCCACCAAGAAAAGCACGAAACATGCTAATACGCGGATGATCTTTGAGAGTACCTAAAGAGGAAATCCCTAAGACCTGTCGATCGCTCATTTTTATACTTGTACTCTCAGCACCTTCGGCAGTTTCGGTTTCATTGCCAGACCAAACGTAGCCCTCACCATCAGTGAGTTCTAGAAAGCTATAAGGCTGACCGTTAGAGTTACCTTTTCTGCGCTGCCTAAGGCGCTCATAGATTACGCAAGTGCGACCACGTTTATCTAAGTTGATGTGAAGGCTGTAACTTATGGGTCTGTCTGCTTTGCTATGGCGGTAGCGCACTTCAAATTTAATTGGCTCTGATACGCCTGCTGTTCTTAAGCGTTCAAAGCCACCACGATGAGGGCGATCTGACGCAGCTTCAACACCTTCACTAAGGCAATCACCAAGGTACCCCAATGCGTCAAGCAAGGTTGATTTACCTGCACCGTTAGCGCCAATCACTGCCATCAAGCGAGGCAGACTTTCGGCCTCTTGCTTTTCAAACGTCTTTCCAATGGTGACATCTTTGAGGGTGCGGTAGTTTTGGATGCGAATGCCTTCTAAGACTGCCATATAAGATCCTTGTGGTGTGATGAATTGAGCGATGAGTGCTAACTCAAGCCATTGAGAGTTCAATAATGTCATTCAACTCAGCGCAGGCTTGTTTGAAAACGCTCTCGCGTGCTTTGCCCCATGAATGTGGGCGTGCTCCGCGTTGCGTCCAGTCGAAGCTTTTGGGTTGGTTGCAGATGATGTAGCTCGCCTCGCCAGTGGCTTTGCTGTTGTCAATAGCAAAGGGGTTGGTGGCGTTGAAATCTGCGCTGGACATGGGCAGACCGATCACCATGTGGGTTTTTGCGTTGTAAATCTTGGGCGAGAGCACCAGCATGGGACGCAGTTCTTTCATCTCTATGCCAGCTTGTGGATGGAAGTTGATCCATATGATGTCTTTGCGGTCTGGCACCCAATCTTTGAGTGGGATGAGTTTGGTGCTCATGAGCGAGCGCCGAATTCTGCGCCAACGGGCCTATCTGCCATCAGCTTGCCGCCGTGGAGAGCTCGATCATAAGCCTTAAGTTTTTGTGCCAGGGTGGTTCGCGCAGGTTTTGCAATCAATTCAAGGCGACCTTTGCCCAGAACGTTGACCTGCAATGGTGTGTCTGGCGTGACTCCCAAAGACTGCATGAGCTGGCGACTGAGACGGATGCCGTGGCTGTTGCCCCAAGGGGTGATAGAGATGGTGTTCATAAATTTAAGTATATCCGCTGGGATATACATCAGCAAACAACACACATTGATAACACGTTGTTCATTCAGTTGTCGCCCAACCGCGTTCGTTCATGCATTGTGCATGCAGCGAGCGGCGCGTTTCAATGGATTCGAGACACCAGGCCATGTCCCGCTGCATCACTTGGCCACCACGATCACCGCGTAGATCTTGCCATTTGAGCTGAGAAAACGACTCGGGTAGGCTGGTGCAGGCAGCTAGAACAATGCTGGCGGCGCACAGAAGTGATTTGCGAATCATGATGTGTATCCTTTTGCCATTCAAACCGATCTCATTGCGACTTAAGCCACTGCCCCATAGGCTTGTAGTGGTCAAGTAATTTAGGACAGTTTGATAGATTTTTTTGATGTCGATTCACGCTCGAAAGCGTTGGGTGACAGGTTACCCAGTTTTGAGTG
>JAYWHR010000017.1:0-60654 GCA_043777675.1 Comamonadaceae bacterium
GTTCGTGCCCGGCACGGCCACCGGCACCACCATCACCGGCACCGCCACAGTGGCCACCAGCACGCCCGAGGTCACCACCGGCAACAACACCAGCGCAGCCACCATGTTTGGTTTGCGTGGTGATGTCAGCGTCGTTTTGACAGTACCTGCGGCAGCAACACCGGCGGCTGTCATTACAGCTACAGTTGTAGTGACAAATAACGGTACAGCGCTAGCACAACCATTGACGGCCGTGTTGACCTTGCCAAATGGATCGACAACGACAGTCGTTCTAGGGACAACAACCTTGGCTGCGGGTGCAAGCACGACCGCTATAGTCACGTACACAGTCCCTGCATCGCAAGCCACCACCATGACTTGGAGTGTTGTGGTAGCTACTACAACACCGGAATCAAACACTGCAAACAATATTGCGACAGGTACAACGACCATCGTTAAGGTCTTTAACGCTTCAGTATCTGGTCGCGTCTGGCTAGATAGCAACAGCAATCGGATCTACAACGCTGGCATCGATAGCAACTTAGCTGGATGGCAAGTGGAATTGTTACAGAATAGCGTGGTTGTTGGTACCGCTACGACCGGCGTGAATGGCACATACACGATCCCAAGTCAAACGCCGGGTGGTGGTTATTCAATCCGCTTCCGCAATCCTGCTGGTCAAATTATCGTAGCTACACCGTTTAACCAAGCGCCAACAACGATTAATGGGAATACTTCTACAGGCACCACGAAGTTCGTGACTGGAAGCTTCATAGTTGGTGATCAGATTGAGAACATCACGTTATACGCAGGTGATAACGTTGCAGAGCAAAATCTTCCTATTGATCCGAGCGGCGTTGTTTATGACGCTGTTACGCGTGCTCCAGTTGCAGGAGCGCAAGTGACATTGATCGGGCCTGGCGGAGCGCCAGTCCCTAGCGGTGATTTGTTGGGCGGCAACTCCACAATGACGACAGATGCGTCAGGTGTCTACCAGTTCTGGTTGCTACCTTCAGCTCCAGCTGGTAACTATCGTCTGCAGATCACCCCGCCCGCAGGCTACAGCGCTACGCCAGCTCAACTAGGCGGCGTGGGTCAGCCTGGTAATGCACCGGGAACGACCAATGCGCAAGGCGTAGTCAGCCCTGCGGGCGTGTTCACACCGACAAGTGGCGCAGCATTTGTGAATATTCAACCCAATGGCGGCGCACCAGCTGTGGGTATCAACGGCTTAGCAGCTGTTGGAGCGCCAGGTACGCAGTATTTCTTCCAATTTAACCTGACACCTAGCGGCGCAGCGCCATCCGCAGGTATCTTGCACAACCATATTCCTCTCGATCCTCTGAGCAGTGGAGCGATTTTGGTTAACAAGGTGGGTGATAAGTCTGTTGCTGAGGTGGGCGATTCAGTCAAATACACGATCCGTATGCGTAACACCACGGCTGGCGCAATCGCTAACGTTCAATTGGAAGATTTGTTGCCCGCTGGCTTCAGATATATCCCCGGCACAGCGCGCTTGAATTCTGTTGCTTTGGCGGATCCTGCAGGTGGAATCGGCCGTGCGTTGTCATTTAATATCGGCTCAGCTGGCGCGATTCCATCCAACACGACGTGGGAGCTAACTTATTTTGTCCGCTTAGGTGTAGGTTCTCAGCAAGGTGATGGCATCAACCGTGCAACCGCCGTATTCCAAGGTGTATCAGGCCCAGTGCGTTCTAACACAGCACAATTCCGCGTGCGTGTGCAGGGCGGCGTATTCAGCAATGAGGGATGCATCATCGGCAAAGTGTATGTGGACTGCGATGGCACGCACACGCAAAACAACGAGAGTGGTTCCCGTGAGCTGGGCATCCCAGGCGTGCGTCTGATCATGCTTGACGGCACCCAGATTACGACAGACAGTGAAGGCAAATACAGCATTTGCGGCGTCAAACCACAGACCCATGTGATCAAGGTTGATCGGACGACTCTGCCCAAAGGCTCGCGTCTGCTGCCTTCATCTAACCGCAATGCAGGCGTGGGTGATAGTCTCTTCGTTGATCTCAAAGGTGGCGAACTAGCCCGTGCCGACTTCATTGAGGGTTCTTGCTCGCCAGATGTATTGGATCAAGTGAAAGCGCGACGCGCCCAAGCCGATGTGTTGGCGCCGCAGAAAGAAACAGACTCCGATTTGAAAATTGATAACCGACCCGTGCAAATTGAGCAGCAAATCCTGCCAAGCCTTCGCCCGGAATCGCCAGCACTCGGTAATGCTGGAGGTAAAGCGCCATGATCTTACGTTTCACACCGATTGCTTTGGCTATTGCCATGTTGCCTCCGATGCTTTGGGCGCAACCCGCCCCAGCCACGACGACGGCCGCTACGAGCGCTGATACACCAGAAGCCAAAAGCCTATTTGAATCAGCTGGCCAGGCAGACATCGGCCCACGGCCCTTCAATTCCTTCCTGTCTCGCTTGGCATCACCTGTTGAAAAGATAAAGTTGGATGCAGGAAAGGATAACTTGCCTGCTGATGGTGTGAGTAGCAATGAAATCCGCTTGCAATTGCTTGACTCTAAAGGCCAAGTGATCAAAGGCGAACAGCTCGTGACTATCGAAGTCAATGGAGGTGCGCGTATTTTGCTGCCTGGACGGCTCACGTCTGAATCAGGTGCAGATCGTGGTGATATAGATCGCATCACACCGGGCGTACAAGCCAAAGTAGTCGACGGCCAATTGTCATTCAAGTTAATCGCTCCTTATCAACCCGATACAGTGACTGTGCGTGTCAGCATTCAAGGCGTCAGCGAGCGCTTGGTCGTGCGATATGTGCCTGATCTTCGCGACATGATTGCTGTAGGCTTGATTGAAGGTCGTCTGCGCTCTGATAAATTTGATTCAAAGGCGATCGTTCCAGTGCGGGAGAACGATGGCTTTGAAGAAGAGCTCAAGGGCTTCAATAAAGAATTCAACGGTGGACGCTCTAACTTCGGCGTACGAGCTGCGCTTTACCTCAAAGGCAAAGTCAAAGGCGACTATTTGCTGACGATGGCGTATGACTCGGACAAAGATACGCGCAAACAACTATTTGAGTCGATTGATCCAAATGCGTTCTATCCCGTCTATGGCGACTCTAGCCTTAAAACAAAAGATGCACAAAGTTCTAGCAAGCTGTACGTTCGTATTGATAAAAACCGCAGCTATTTGCTGTGGGGCGACTACACCACACAAGACCCTAACCCTGCGCGCCGTTTGAGCCAATACAGCCGTACATTGCCGGGCTTGCGCGGTCACTACGAAGAGGGCAATACAGTTGTCAATACTTTCGTTGCGCAAGAAAGCTTTAAACAAGTTGTTGACGAATTCCCTGCGCGAGGCGTCTCTGGCCCGTACTCCGTGTCCAACCCTAACGGTATCAAAGGCACCGAGCGAATTGAAATCGTCGTTCGTAAGAGAGATCAGACATCCGTCATTTTGAAGGTCACCCCCGTCGCTCGTGAATCGGACTACGAGTTCGAGCCGTTTAATGGGCAAATTCTATTTCGCTCGCCAGTGCCGAGCGTTGATGATCAGCTTAATCCTGTGTCGATTCGCATCAGTTATGAAGTTGAGCAAGGCGGCAAGCGCTACTTTATTTATGGCGCTGATGCGCAATACAAATTTTCTGATCGGCTGACTTTGGGCGCAGCTGTCGCGCGTGATGCTAATCCAGTGACTGGGCAGACCATCGTTGGGGCGAATTTGGTACTGAAGCTGAGCAAAAATACGGAATTGATGGCTGAGGTTGCGCGATCTAAAAGCTTCGTCAACACTGATCCAAACGGCTTTAATACCAACAACAGTGCTAACTTTGCAGGCAAATCGGGTGAAGTTGAAGGTCAAGCCGTGCGTGTCGAAATCCGCCATGCTGACGAAAACCTGCGTGGCAATGCATATTTCCAGCGGGCTGACACAGATTTCAACAACTCATCCAGTGGTTTGACAGGTGGCAAGCAAGAAATTGGTGGGGCAGTCACATATAAGGCGACTGAGAAACTGACTATTACAGCCGACGTGCAGCGCTCGCAGGATCGTATAACTGGCAGCGAAAATACAGCCGCTTCTTTAGCTGCTGATTTAAAGCTCACTGATCGCTTGACGGTTGGTGGCGGCGTGCGCCGGGTTGAGCAAAACGCAATCAGCCTAGCCCAGCAAACGGTCAACAATTGCCTGAACACGACCAATATCTACACTGGGCAGGTGACCGGCTATAACACTGGCTTTGGTATCAACCAAGTCGGTAATCAACAAATTGATCCTGCCACCGGCCTGCCTGTCATATGCAATACAGCTGTTAACCCTGTCGCTGCACCTGCGCAATCTCTTGACCGTACGGCTGTGTTCTTACGAGCTGGTTACCAAGCAACAGATTCTCTGGCAGTCAATGGCGAATTACAAAGTATCACGGGGACTGATCCAGCTACTACTGCCAAATTGGGTCTGCGATATGCAGCCAGCAAGACAATTGATCTCAGTGCTGAGATGCAGCGTGAATTTGGTGCTAGCAACAATAATTTGTATCGACTCGGCGCTGATTGGCGAGTTGCTGAGAAGACGCGACTTTACTCACGCTATGAATACTCGCACACCTACAGCAGCAGCTACGGTCTAGGCGTAGGTCCGCTGTCGCGCGCCTTTGCGCTTGGAATCGATACGCAATACATGCAAGATGGCTCGCTCTACAGCGAATATCGATTGAACGACAGTGGTTCTGGAAAGTCCATCCAAAATGCTATTGGTTTACGTAATGGCTGGAATATCGCTGAGGGCCTGCGACTGCAAACGAACGCAGAGCACATCAACAGCACCGCAGGCGATGCAACTGCGTTGAGTTTGGGTATCGAATACACCGCTAATCCGCTGTGGAAAGCTTCCAGTCGTATTCAGTGGCGTGAAGACAAAGACAACACAAATTGGTTGTTTACCGCCAGTGCTGCACGTAAGCTGGATCGCGACTGGACACTGATTGCGCGTGAATATCTGAATCTGATTGATCCGAAAAATGGTACAGCAGATACGCGCCAAAATCGTTTCCAAATCGGCTTTGCTTATCGCCCTGTAGACAATAATAAGTTTGACGCGCTCGGTTTATATGAACAAAAAACCGAGCAGTCTACAGACAAAGATAGCAATACCAATATCATTAGCTTACGAGCGAACTACCATCCTTCACGCCCTTGGTGGTTGACAGGTCGATTCGCCTACAAGAGCGTGAACGAACTATTGGCTGGAACCGTCAACGATTCATATAACGCGACACTGATCGGCGGCCGCATTACCTACGACGTTACCAATCGGTGGAGCATCGGCGGTATTACAACCCTGTTGGTTGGTAAAGGCGGAGGTCGCCAATACGCATATGGGGTAGAGGTTGGCTATACCGTCATGGACAATTTGATTGTTGGCTTGGGCTACAACTGGCGCGGCTTTAATGGCGGCGATCTGGCCGGCAGCGATTACACCAACCGCGGCTGGGTACTCAATGTGCGCTACAAATTTGATGAAGACCTGTTTAAAGGGTCGGATGCAGGCGTGAATCGCACGCTTGATCCCAAAGGCGCGCCAGCCATTGGCTCAGGCGCGGCTCCAGGTAATGCAGTGAGTCCAAAATGAAACCATCCTTCCGCTGCCATACTATCGCAAGGTCAGCTATGAAACCCCATTTTTTAAGCGTTTTAATCTCCCTCGCCCTCATGGGATGTGCGCAAACTGCTACGAAAAACGAAGCGCCGGGCCCTAGCAGTCAAGCGACCGGGGTTAACCTGCAGCAGCAGCGTATCACTGAAGAGAAAGTGCTTGCGGATCGCAAGACCATTGATGCGCTGCAGCAGCGTCTGCGCAAGCTCAATGAAACGGGTATTCCCCAAAACAATTATCCACTGGCCAAAGCACAATGCTGGTTGGATACCGCCAAGACGCAATATCACGAAAATGATCGTACTGGCTATATTGAAGAATCCTTGACGGAATCTAGAAAAATCATCCAAGCACTAGAAACTGATAAAAGCACCCGCGTTGGTTTTGATACGCCTTTAGTCTCTCGCAGCAGCCGTTTGCGCGATGACTTGTGGATGGAGCTCGGTAAACATAAAAACAATGCGGCGACGCTTGCTTGCAATGCGCGTACCGTCGCCTGCACGGAAATTCGCTTGGTCCGCGCTGGTCATGCGCAGGAGCAAACCGGATGGCGCGCAGCGACCCCTCATGTGATGATGGCAGAAGATGGCTTGCGTCGTGCGGGCATCGAGGCGGGCAGTTGCGCACCAGTCGTTACAGCGCAGGCACCTACTCCTCTGGCTCCACCCGCACCCGCTCCAGTCACTGTAGTGCGTGAAATCACGAAAGAAACCTTTGTCATCTTGTCTGATACTTTATTCAAATTCGACAAGGCAGGCCTTGAAGACATGCTGCCTGGTGGCAAAGAGCGCTTAGCGGCTGTGGCCAATCGCCTGAAGTCCTACCAATCCATCGTCACACTTAGCATTGCTGGGCATACCGATCGACTGGGTTCAGCGACCTACAACGATGGCTTAGCAGCCCGTCGGGCAGCGACTGTACTGGAGTATCTCGGCTCTTTGGGTGTGAAAGCCTCCAAGAGTGAAGCTGTCGGCAAAAGTGAACGCGAGCCAGTAACCGCAGCACAATGCAGTGATAAGTTGCCGCGTGCTCAGCTCATCAGCTGCTTGCAACCTGATCGCCGCGTCACGATCGAAGTCACGGGCTCTGTAAAGTAACCGCGGATTGCTCTAGCAGGGCTTACGCAGCAAAGGCTCAGCGTTGATGAACGCTGAGCCTTTTTTCTTTACATGCGCGAAACACAACAGGCTCACAATCTTCCCATGCAAAATCTGCTGTTGATTGATGATGACCAACGCCTGAGCGGTATGCTGGGCGATTATTTACGTGCGCATGGTTTCGGTTTCAACCATGCAGCCGATGGTCGTGCTGGTCTCTCGCAGGTTCAGGCGTTGAGACCCGATTTGGTGATTCTTGATCTCATGATGCCGGGCATGGATGGGCTGGAGGTGTGTAGGCAGATGCGAGCTATGCCGCAGCCTATCCGTCATACAGCAGTGTTAATGCTTACCGCTAAAGGTGATCCTATGGAGCGTGTCATCGGCTTAGAGCTGGGCGCAGACGATTACATGGCTAAGCCCTTCGAGCCGCGCGAGTTGTTGGCACGTATCAAAGCCATTTTGCGCCGCCAAAGCAGCCCATCCGCTGATGCGAATGTCGTTTCATCCCCGCAACTCGTTTTTGGCAGTTTGGAGATCGATCGAGATTCACGTCTCGTGCGCGTTGCTGGTAGCGCTGTCGAGCTCACGTCGTATCAGTTTGACTTACTCGTGGCACTGGCCGAGCGCGCCGGCCGTGTGCTCACACGCGAGCAAATCATGGAGGCTGTGCGCGGGCGAGAGCTCGAGGCTTTTGATCGCTCGATTGATGTTCATATGGGTCGAATCCGTGCTGCCATTGAGCAGGATGTGAAAGAGCCCAAACGCATACTTACTGTACGTGGGGTCGGCTATGTGTTTGCCAAACTGCAAGACTAAAGCCATGATAAGTAACTATAAAAATAATAGCAGACTTCGCAGTATTTGTGCCGGCTAGCATGCGTTTTTAGCTCAGAAAATGGATATTCCTTTCTTTCATCGGCTCTATGTGCGCATCTGGCTTGCCGTGGTGCTGGCTGTGATCGTGCTCTCCATGTTGGTGGGCTGGCTGCTGCGCACGCAGGCTGAGCGTATTCGCGCAGAGCGCTTGGCTGAAGTGCCCGCTCGCGAGGTGTTGATGCGCAATCAAGCGGGTGATGTGATTGGAAAGATGATGGTGCAGCCCGTACGCGTGCCGGGGCGCGGTGTGGAGTTTCATGTGCAGCTGCCTGCAGGCGTTCAGGGCGGTGAGCAATTGGCGATTTCTTTGCCGCCGCGCCAGCGCTCTGATGGAGGCTCGCCCGGTACACGGGAGGCACGCTGGTGGAGCTTAGGCGGTGGTGCCGGAGAGCGTGGTGGTCCGCCATCGCTAGGTTTTATCTTGCTGTTGGTGGCTTTTGCAGCGGCCGTAGCGTTGGGCAGTTATCCCGTGGTGCGCAGGCTCACTCAGCGGCTAGAGAGCCTACAAAAAGGCGTAGAGCGTTTGGGTGCGGGAGATCTGCGTGCCCGAGTCGATGCATCAGGGAAAGATGAGGCCGCGTATTTAGCGCAGCGCTTTAACCGTGCTGCCGATCAGATCGAAGCCTTGGTGCAATCACAAAAATCTTTGCTGGCTAATGCCTCGCACGAGCTGCGCTCGCCACTGGCGCGTATCCGCATGGGATTAGAGTTGATGGATACGGCACCCAGCGCAGGGCTGAAGGCAGAGTTGGCGCGCAATATTGCTGAGTTGGATGCCTTGGTGGATGAAATTTTGTTAGCCAGTCGGCTCGAAACGCAAGCTGCAGGCGCGTTGGAGGCGCATCGCGAACCTGTTGATGTGTTAGCACTCGCTGTCGAGGAAAGCTCACGCGTGAAAGTGGAGCTGGCTTGGCAAGGGCAGGCCAGTGATGCACAACTCAAGGGTGATGCGCGGCTGTTGCGACGATTGATTCGTAATCTGCTGGAAAACGGGCAGCGCCATGGGGAAAAAGATGTGAGTCTGATAGTCTCCGCTGATTCAGAGAATGTGTTGATTGAGGTGGCTGATCGCGGGCCGGGTGTGCCAGCAGGAGAACTCGAGCGAATCTTCGAGCCCTTTTACAGAAGCAGCCAAGTCAGTGAAAGGCAGGGTGGTGTTGGGCTGGGTTTGTCGCTCGTGCGCTCAATCGCGCGTCAACACGGCGGCAGCGTCAAATGCCTACAGAGAGATGGCGGCGGAGCGCGTTTCGCCGTCACTTTACCTAAAACTGTTCACTAAGCGTTAGCGCAAAGCTTTTACTCAGCAGACCACATCCTTAAGTAATATCCCCAGAACAGTGGATATACAAACGGCTTACTTCGCGACACAATTCATACAGATAGTCTCCCAACGATGTCCTTTCGAGGACTTCTTCACGCCACGGTGCAAGCCGTGGCGTTTTTTTGTCTGCCGACAAAGCTAATGCCGCGTTAACATTGAATCAAACCCGTGTTGAGGATGCCTAATCTATGAAAACCTTGAATGCACAGTCTGTCCAAGTGACGCCAGAGTTACCCAGCCGCCGTTTGGCCATGCATTGGGGTTGCGCTGCTTGCCTCAGCTTAGGCTCAGGCTTTGCTTTGGCGCGCGAGGGCGTGGAAGTAGGTGGCAACTCAAAATTCTCTAAGCTTGTGCCCGCGGGCGATGTGGAGAAAGCCGCGGCGCAGCAGTATCAAAAGATGATGCAAGAGGCCGCCGCAAAGAATGCCCTTCTGCCAGCGGATCACCCGCAAAGCCTACGCTTGCGAGCCATTGCGCAAAAGATCATTCCCTTTTCTTACGAATGGAATCCGCGCGCCAAAGACTGGCAGTGGGAAGTCAATATCTTGAACAGCAACCAAATCAATGCATTCTGCATGCCCGGCGGCAAGATCGCTTTCTACACGGGCATCCTAGAACAGCTCAAGTTGACCGATGACGAAGTGGCCATGATCATGGGCCATGAAGTGGCGCATGCTTTGCGTGAGCATGCACGCGAGCGCATGGGCAAGAGCGCGGCTACCAATATTGGCATCAGCCTTGGAGCGTCTCTGTTAGGTTTAGGCCAAGGCACAACTCAGCTGGCTAGCATGGGCGGGCAACTCTTGAGTATGAAATTTGGCCGCGATGACGAATCTGAAGCCGATTTGGTTGGCATGGAACTCGCCGCTCGCGCGGGCTACAACCCGCGTGCCGGCGTGAGCTTGTGGCAAAAAATGGCCACTGCCAGTAAAGGCGCGCCCCCGCAATTCCTCTCTACGCATCCCAGTGGCCCATCACGAATCAAAGATATTGAAGCAAATTTGCCTAAAGTGGAGCCGCTGTATGCGCGCGCGAAGCCCGTTAAAAATTAAGCGTCGCTGTGCCTGCTGTTGCGCTTAAGCTGTGAGTCGCTGAAGAGCCTCACGGTATTTGGCGGCGGTTTTCTCGATCACGTTTTCAGGCAGTTTAGGTGCGGGTGCCTGCTTGTTCCAAGGCTGTCCATTCACCTGCGCAAGCTCTAACCAATCGCGCACGAATTGTTTGTCGTAGCTGGATGGATTCTTGCCAGCGTGAAAGGCGGCTGCATACGTCTCGGCCGGCCAGAAGCGCGAGCTGTCGGGTGTGAGCACTTCATCCATCAGCACCAACGTGCCGTTTGCATCAAGGCCGAATTCAAATTTGGTATCAGCAATGATGATGCCTTTGCCGAGCGCGAAGTCTGCGGCTTCTTTGTAAAGGGCAATGCTAATTGCTCTTATTTTGCTAGCAAGATCGCTACCAATCATGCCGGCGGCAGCCTCATAAGTGATGTTTTCATCATGCTCGCCCACAGCCGCTTTGGCGGCGGGCGTAAAGATGGGTTCGGGTAGCTTGCTCGCGTTTTTCAATCCAACGGGAAGCTTTACGCCACACACAGATTGCGTTTTTTGATATTCTGCCCAGCCGCTGCCTGCCAAATAGCCACGCACAACAGCCTCAATCATCACAGGTTTGAGGCGTTTGACCAGCATAGAGCGGTCTTTGACTTGCGACTTCTCAGCTTCTCTAACGGCGCTCAGCGGATCATCGCCTGTCAAATGATTCGGGCAAATATGCGAGAGCTTGCCAAACCAAAACAGCGCCATCTGCGTGAGCAAAATGCCTTTATCGGGCACAGGCTCGGCCATGATCACATCAAAGGCGGAGAGGCGATCCGAGGCCACCATCAAGATGCGATCTTCGCCCACAGCGTAGTTATCCCTCACCTTACCTCGAGCAAGTAAGGGAAGGCTGGTGATGCTTGAGGTGTGGACGGCGAGACTCATGGCGTACAAGATTTGACAAATGAAAAAGCCCGCTGATGATTCTGCAGCGGGCTCTGAATTATCGCGCCTCGGGTTGAGGCTGCGGTATACAGGCAAATTATTGAACCACTTGCGAGAGCTCACCCTTGGCATATTGCGCCGCCACCACTTGCAAGCTGTGGCCTTTGATTTTGCTCGCTTGGCCCGTGCAGCCAAACTCGATGTAGCGCTGTTTGCAAATCGATTGAGCGGCGGCGCGAGCGGGCTTGAGCCATTCACGAGCGTCAAACTTGTCTGGATTCTCGGCCAAGAATTTGCGCACTGCGCCCGTCATCGCCAAACGGATGTCGGTGTCGATGTTGATCTTGCGCACGCCGAATTGAATCGCTTTTTGAATCTCTTCCACCGGCACGCCATAGGTTTCTTTCATCTTGCCGCCGTAGGCATTGATTTGCGCGAGCAAATCTTGCGGCACGGAAGATGAGCCGTGCATGACCAAATGCGTGTTGGGCAGGCGTCGGTTGATTTCTTTGATGCGCTCGATGGCGAGGATGTCACCGGTGGGTTTGCGGGTGAATTTATATGCGCCGTGGCTGGTGCCAATGGCAATGGCCAAAGCATCGAGCTGCGTGCGTTTGACAAAATCAGCCGCTTGTTCTGGGTCAGTCAACAGCTGCTCGCGCGTCATGATGGCGTCTGTGCCGTGGCCATCTTCTTTATCGCCTTGCATGGTTTCAAGCGAGCCGAGGCAGCCGAGCTCGCCTTCCACGGTCACGCCCAGTTTGTGCGCCATATCCACCACTTTGCGCGTGACTTCGATGTTGTATTCGTAGCTGGCAATCGTCTTGCCATCGGCCTCAAGCGAGCCATCCATCATCACCGAGCTAAAGCCCAAATTCATGGCACCTTGGCACACATCTGGGCTTTGGCCGTGGTCTTGATGCATCACCAGCGGAATGTGTGGATACGCTTCAACAGCAGCCTGAATCAAATGTTTGATAAACGGCTCGCCCGCATACTTGCGCGCGCCCGCACTGGCCTGCAAGATCACGGGTGCGCCTACCTCGTGAGCCGCCTCCATCACCGCTTGCACTTGCTCAAGATTGTTCACGTTGAAGGCAGGAATGCCGTAGTTGTTAAGGGCTGCATGATCGAGCAGTTCGCGCATGGAAACGAGTGGCATGATGAAAACTCCGAGGATGATAAAAATTCGCGCAAGCCGATGCGAAAAACCGATGTTGGTAACTGGCTTGTAACTGCCTCAATTTTACTAGAGGCATTGAAAAAAGCCACCCGCCTTGTGAGCGGGTGGCTTCGCGCGATCTGCGCAATCAGCAATCAGAACTTGTAGCCAACTTGGAAGGTGTAGCCATTGGGGTCAAGCTTGGTGCGCAAGGTCTGCCCAGTGGACAGCGTGCCAACAGTCTTGAGAAAAGTCTTTGTGTAGTTGGCGTCGACATACCATTTTTCATTGATGTTGTAGACCATTCCCAGTTGAATCGTCGGTGCGATCTTGTCTTTGAAACGCAGTGTTGTGCCCGGGCCACCGGGGTTAGTCAGCGCCGTTAGCACGCTAGTGCCTGTTTCTTTGTAGAAATTCACGTAAGACAATCCACCGCCAACGTAAGGGCGAAACGCTGCCTTGGCATCCATGAAACGATATTGCCCGATCAGCGTGATGGGGAGTACTTTGGTGGTGCCAATCACGCCAACGCCAGCAATCGCGCCAGCACCCGTCACTTTGTGCTTGAAACCAAAGCCCAGCGGCACGTTGAGCACGATGTTATCCGTCATGGCGTAGTTCACAGCGCCTGTGAGCTGCGTGTTGCTGTTCACATCGGCTTGGGTTCCGGGCAGGCTCGGTGCGGAAAGGTTGCCGCTGGTCACGTCAGGTGCAATCTGTGTGATTCCGCTAGAAGCTGACCAACTGCCAGCTTTTTGAGCGGATGCAGAGAAGCTGCAGGCCAGTAAGGCTGCGAGGGCTAGAGTTGTTTGATATTTCATGATTTCAATTCTTGTAAGCAATCATCACAGCCAGCCTTTTTGTGCGAGAGAACGCGATACCAACTGAGCGAGTAGCTGGTGGCCAAACGGTGTTGGGTGAAAGCCGTCTGAGAAGGCATATGAGCGCCAGCCCGCAGGGCCTGAAGCATCCAGCGCGGCAGCAGTACAGGTGAAGAAGTTGTAATCAGGCAGGCCTTGCAGACCCACTCCAGTGATCGGGCAAACTGGGGTTGTGGCATTGGTCAAGGCAAACGCAGCTGGATTCGTAACTTGATCGTTGAATGAGGTGTAAAAATCAACAATCGCTACACGTGATTCGCTGCCAAGGCGGGCATTAAGTTGGCTGTTAAATGCGACAGCCCAAGCGCGCACAAGAGCTTCAATTTGCGCGGCGCCAGCTGCACCCGCTGGCCCTGCCGCAATGCTACCTAAAACCAGTTTAAAGCGCGGTGTATTCGTCACAGCAGGCACGTTGAGCACGGCAACGCGAGTTGCGCCCCTAGCCAGTAACTTGGTATTGACCGCGTCGGCATATCTATTGGCTAAGCCGGCCATATACATACCTGCTAACGTTTCTGGACCGCCCGTCGTCCCAATCATCGAAGTGACGGAAGCTGATGGCAGCACGGTAGATAGAAATCCAATGTATGCGTTCACGCCCGCAGCGCCACCAGCCGCTCCAAGATACGCGCCCACCAAATCTGCTGCATCATTACCGCCGCCATCAACGAGCATGATCTCGCCGGCTGGAAATGTACCCCCAACAACTGCTGCGGCATTGTCCATCTGAGCAGGAATGGAAAACGGTGATGTGGGTCCGCCCGTAGCAGCCAAGCTATTAATTCGACCACCTCCAACGGCATAGTTCGTGCAAGCTAATGCTGGAGCCACGAAGTTAGTGAAACTCGTCGCTACATAAAAATTACAAATTTGTTTTCCGAAAGATTTGGCGATCATCTCAGGCCAAATGGGTGTGCTTGTTGGCGTAGCGCCCGGGCTCGATCCAGCTGCATTGACCGTGAATTTGATGCCAAATGTGCCGCTGTCGGCTAGGCTATCACCAAAGACGCGAACACCAGTGGCGCTATTGCTTGTGCCGGATCCACCGCCACTACCGCAACCAGCCAAGAATGCTGCAGATAAAACCGCGCTAAGAATCCAGTGGATTTGCTTCATATGTGCTCCTAAGTTTTAGTCTAAAAATAGAACGACCGTTCGTTTTAATTTTGTGAATGATAAACCTTGTAACCCTTTTGTGTGAGGGGGTTATCACTGAGATACCGTCTGTAAGCCATGTGAGCTTCAATCGGCAGTCGCATAGGTTGCACAAGATTCAGCGGTATCTGAGTTTCATCAGAAAAATGCTGAGCGCGAGGCTTAGGGTGATGACGTTGGCGATGATGATCGGCCAGGCACCCAGCAGGATGCCGTAGATGAGCCACAGCGCTACACCAGCTGTGAAGCAGCCATACATGGAGAGAGAAATGCCGCTCACGTCTTTCGTACGGAAAGTTTTGATGGCCTGCGGCAGGAAGCTGAAGGTGGTCAGGCAGGCGGCAATGGTGCCGATCAGATCGGTGATATTCATGAGGTGTGCTATCAAATTAAGAGCTATCAACGCATATTTTATGCCGGCAAGGAGTCGATTTGACTTAAAAATCGTGATGAAAAATCGAGTGTCGCTCAATCGATAGACAAAATAGCAACGGCTACGAATAATCCTCTCATGCCTACTCTCTACTTCGTCCGCCATGGTCAAGCCAGCTTTGGAGCGGCCGATTACGATAACTTAAGCGATACAGGACACCGCCAAGCTTTGGCGTTGGGGCAGTATTTCAAAGCGAAGAATGTAAGCTTTGATGCCGCATATATGGGCACACTGCGTCGACATGCGCAAACTTACGCGGGTATTGCTCAAGGCCTGGGCTCAGATGTTGCAGCTATTGCGCGGCCGGGGCTTAATGAATACGACAGCGATGCCGTGGTGCGAGCGATCCATCCTGAGCCGCTGTCCGTTGAGCGCACGCCAGAGACTTACCGCAAACACTTTCGCTTGCTGCGCGATGGTCTCGCCGCTTGGATGGAAGGAACCACTTCACCTCAGGGCATGCCGGAGTATCCCGTTTTTGTGAAAGGCATCACGGATGTGCTGGATGAGGTACGCGCAGAGTTTGGCGGGAAAGACGATGCGAACATCTTGATCTGCTCCAGCGGCGGCCCGATCAGCACGGCAGTCGGCCATATTCTCGGCACCTCACCGCAAACGACGATTGAGCTCAATCTTCGCATTCGCAATAGCAGCGTGACTGAATTTGCGTTTACACCCAAGCGGCATATGCTGGTGACCTACAACACCCTGCCACATCTGGAAGACAAGCCGGAATGGGTGACTTACGCCTAGCCCTGCCACACCCCATAACCCTTGGCTTGCAGTTGAATGGCCAGCTCCACTTCGATCTTTTTCGCTGTGATGTACGGCATCGGGTTTAAATGCTCGTAAAGATCAGGCAGCAGGTGCAGGCCGTAATCGGTGACGTATTTATTGGCTTGAATACCCGCTTTGTGTTTGTCAAAGCGGGTATCAGGATCAAGCCCAGTCATGCCCACATAGACGAAAGGCCGACCCATGGCGTAATCTGGGTTGCAGCGGCGAAATTTGGCGCTGTTCCACACGCGGTCGTCGAGCTCGATCACATAAACGTGATACTGCCGCGCTGTTTTAGGCATCTTCGTTCTTGATCTTCAAAGCGATGTCATACAAAGCATTGCGCGGCTCGCCGGTGATGTCTGCTGCCAACTTCACAGCGGTTTTGGTGGGCAGCTCGGGCAGCAACAGTTTTAAGACTCGCTCGCCTTCGCCGGCGCTTGCATCCGTTGCGGCTTGCGGATGAATCGCTAATGCAAATTCACCCATACAGCGGTGTTTGTCTTGCGCCAGCCAAGTGGCAAACGCGCTGGCTGGCATGGTGGCGATTTGTTCGAATTGTTTGGTGAGCTCACGGCCTACTGTTAGAGGGCGTTCTCCTAAGGCAGCCAACGCAGTAGCCAAGGCTTCAATGCGATGCGGCGCTTCAAGCAAGAGCACGGCGCGGGGCTCAGCGCTTAAACGCATCACCTGCGCCTCGCGCTCTTTCGCTTTGGAGGAAAGAAAGCCTTCAAATACAAACCCGCCGGTATCGCCAGTTAATCCGGCTGCACTGATCAGCGCGGTAATGCTGCTTGCGCCGGGAAGCGGTATCACGCGCAGACCGGTTGCATGTACGGCGGCGGCCAAGCGGGCACCAGGATCGCTGACGGCGGGTGTGCCTGCATCGCTCACATAGGCGATTCGCTCACCCGACTGCAGCCGAGCGATGATGCCCAGTGCTGCTTCGCGCTCGTTGTGTTCATGGACGGCGAGTAACGATTTCTTGAGGCCATAAATACCGAGCATCCCCTGCGTGTGACGTGTGTCTTCGCAGGCTATTTTGTCAACAAGGCTGAGCACATGCAAAGCGCGCAGCGAAATATCAGCGAGATTGCCAATCGGCGTGGCCAGCATGTAGAGCGTGCTGTTTGGGTAAAGCTGAGCTCCCGCAGCGGCTTGCGCGGCAGACAGGGAGGAGGAAAAATCTGCTTTCAAGGATGACACAATGCTCGAATGAATATATTCAAGAGCATAGCGGCAAAACCAATACCTACGACCAAAGCTGTCGGCGACGGTGGCGAAGAGTTAGCGCTGCGCTTTTTGCTCACAAAAGGCTTGATGCTGGTGGCTCGCAATTTCAAAACACCAGGGCGCGGCGGTGGCGAGGTGGATTTGATCATGCGCGCTTCGGATGGTACCTTGGTCTTTGTCGAGGTGCGCCAGCGCAAAAGCGCAAGCCACGGTGGCGCAGCGGCAAGCATCAGCGCCACAAAGCGCCGGCGGATCATCTTCGCGGCGCAGCATTACATCAGCCGATTAGCACACATGCCGCCTTGCCGCTTTGATGTAATCGCGCTCCAAGGCGAGGGCTCGGAGCAGCACGTTCAATGGCTGCAGGCCGCTTTTGACGCATCTTGAAGTAAATTATGATTAAAAATAATGCCTAGCCGGCAAAAACACAAGAAACCTTGCTATCAATTTAGTATCATAGTAGTACCCAGAACTTTAACCACATGCTTGAACAACGCATCGAAAAAAACTTCATCGACAGTGCTGACCTGAAATATCAGGCAGCGCAAGTGTTGGCCAAGCCGATTGCTCAGGCCACGGAGGCTTTGCTCGCGTGCGTGACGAATGGCTGCAAGGTGTTGGTGTGTGGTAACGGCGGATCGGCGGCGGATGCGCAGCACTTCGCGGCCGAATTCGTTGGCCGCTATGAGCGCGAGCGCCCTGAGCTGGCCGCAATTGCACTGACTGCAGACAGTGCCATGCTCACCGCCATCGCCAATGGCTATGAGTTCTCCCAGATTTTCGCAAGACAGGTGCGCGCGTTAGGCACCAGTGGCGATGTGCTCATTGCCATTTCAACCAGCGGCAATTCAGCGAATGTGATTGCTGCAATTGAAGCTGCACAAGAGCGAGAGATGATTGTGATTGCGCTGACTGGCAACAAAGACGGCGCAAAAGATAAAGTGGGCGGCGGCAAAATCGCCGCAATGCTGCGTGAGACCGATGTGCATATCTGCGTTCCGCATGAGCGCACGGCGCGCATCCAAGAGGTTCATCTGCTCACGTTGCACTGCCTTTGCGACGGAGTAGATTCTATGTTGTTAGGTGATCAGGAGAATCCATGAATACTACAAATTTGATAGCACGTCGCGCAATATTGATGCCGGCTACTGCTCTGGTGGGCTCATATTTTTTAGCAGGGTGCTTGCCTTTGGTGGTGGGCGGTGCCGTGGTGGGCGGCTCTCTGGTGGCTACGGATCGCCGCACCTCGGGCGCACAATTGGAAGACGAAGGCATCGAACTGCGCTCAGTCAACCGTTTGCGCGATGCTTATCTAGAGCGCGTGCACATCAACGTTACCAGCTACAACCGCCAAGTATTGCTAACAGGCGAGGTGCCTAGCGAAGCAGATAAAGTGCGGGCGCAAGAGATCGTCAGCCGCGTGGAGAATGTGCGCACCATTGTTAATGAACTGGCCGTACTGGGTAATGCCACACTCACCTCGCGATCTTCGGACGCACTCGTGACTGGGCGCGTGAAAGCGAGTTTCGTGGACGCAAAGGATCTGTATGCTAATGCGTTCAAAGTCGTCACCGAACGAGGCACGACGTATTTGCTGGGTCGGGTGACGCAGCGTGAAGCAGATCGTGCTACCGAAATTGCCCGCACGACACCCGGCGTGCAGCGCGTCGTGCGCGTGCTTGAGATCATCAGCGAAGAAGAATTGCGGCGCTTGCTGCCGCAGCCAGCCAAGCCAAGCGCAGCGCCTGCTAGCCCAAGCAACTGATTTGCAAAGTCAGATCAACAGCTTGGGGGCGGGCATGTTCTTACTTCGTACCTGACATGTAACTCGATGACAGGCACAATGCTTCCCGATAACTTGTCAGTGACCAAAAACTCGGAGATTCCATGAAAGAACGCATTCCTACGCACGCCACCAAAATTGTGGCGACCATTGGCCCAGCCTCCTCAACGGTGGAAATCCTAGAGGCCATGATTCGCGCCAAGGTGAGTGTGGTGCGCCTGAATTTCAGTCATGGCACAGCGCAAGATCACATTGACAGAGCGCATATGGTGCGCGAGGCTTCGCGCCGCGCTGGCCGCGTGGTGGCGATCATGGCGGATTTGCAAGGCCCGAAAATTCGCGTGGGTAAATTTGCTGAGGGCAAAGTGCAGCTAGAAAACGGCGCAGCGTTTGTGCTCGATGGCGATCGCACCGAGCTGGGCGATGTGCATGCCGTGGGCTTGGATTACAAAGAGCTGCCGCGTGAGGTGAAAAAAGGCGATGTGCTGCTGCTCAATGATGGCTTGATCGTTTTGGATGTGACTGCGATCAAAGGTGAAGCGGTGCATACCGTGGTGCGCTTGGGCGGCGAGTTGTCGAATAACAAAGGCATCAACAAACAAGGCGGCGGCCTCACTGCTCCCGCGCTCACTGCCAAAGACATGGAAGACATTCGCACCGCGATGAGCTTCCAAGCTGATTACGTGGCCGTGAGCTTCCCGAAAAATGCCACTGATATGGAAATGGCGCGGCAGTTGTGCAACGTGGCCGGCGCGGAATTCAAACACAAGCCTGGCCTCATTGCGAAGATCGAGCGCGCAGAAGCCATCCCGCATTTGGAATCGATTTTGCGCGCCTCAGATGGCATCATGGTCGCTCGCGGCGATCTCGCGGTGGAAGTGGGCAATGCCGCCGTGCCTGCGCTGCAAAAGCGCATGATCAAAATGGCGCGCGAGATGGATAAAGTGGTGATCACCGCCACGCAAATGATGGAAAGCATGATCAACAACCCTGTGCCCACGCGCGCAGAAGTCAGTGATGTGGCCAATGCCGTGCTTGATGGTACGGATGCTGTGATGCTCAGCGCCGAGACGGCTTCGGGCAAATTCCCGCTCGAGACCGTCAAAGAAATGAGCCACGTGTGCGAAGCCGCCGAAGCCGCGGAAGACGTGAAGCTCGATGCAGACTTTACCGGCAAGACGTTTAATCGTATTGACCAATCCATTGCGATGGGCGCACTTTTCACAGCACATCATTTGGGCGCTAAAGCCATCGTCGCGCTCACAGACAGCGGCTCTACACCCTTGTGGATGAGCCGCCACCGCATCCATGTGCCGATCTATGCGATCACGCCCAAAGAAAGCACGCAGCGAAAAATGGCGCTGTACCGCAACGTGCGCCCGCTCTTCATGGAGACCGTGATCGATAAAGACAGCGCATTGGCCGCAGCAGAGGCGCATCTGAAAGAGCGCGGCATCGTAAAAACCGGCGACGTGTACGCCATCACCTGCGGCGAGCCGATGGGCGCACCGGGTGGCACGAATATGCTGAAGATTTGTAGCGCGAGTTGAGTCCTTAACTCTCGCTCTGCGTCTTATCTGAACCCGCCATCGCCACGGCGCACCTACCTCCGTTCGTGTCCTCCGGTGGCGTTGAGTACTGTTGCTCTCCGGTGATTAGGTTTTCGCCACCTCCCCCTTTACCTCACTGCGGTAGATGCACCGCGCCGATGGCTGCGAATTGATTTTGATCATTTCTAAGAGATGCGGTTCGAACGAAATGTCTTCTGGTTGAATACCTCTTCGTTCCCAAGATCGCGCTACCTGTGCGTTTTGCGAAGGTAAAGGGGGAGGCGGCGAAACTACACTGCCGGAGAAAAATACAATTCAACGCCGCCGGAGGACACGTAGCAAAACGTGCAGGTAGTGCGATCTACCACTCAAGCAAAAGTGCAAAATCTTAGACAATAAAAAAGCGACCCGAAGATCGCTTTTTTAGAGCTAGCAAAAAACTTATTGCTGCTGAGCTGCCTGCTCAAACGGCAAAGTCATGTTGCGCAGATCGCGTTTGGTTTCGACCAAGACCAGCGGGCCCGCATCAATCACGATCGCTGGGGGGCGCTCGCGAGGGATGTGGACTGGCTTGGGCTCGGCGGCGATTTGCGCTTTGACGGCTGCAATGCTTGCTGCATTGGAGTTGATCCACTGCAAGCCAGCGCCGCTAGCGACGGCATCCATCTCGCCCAAGGGCAGAGCGAAGCTGCCGATGCGTGGCATGCCCGCTTTGGCAACAGTTTGAGCAGCAGAGGCCGCTTGGCTGTTGGCAGACGAGGCTGCTGGCGCTGGAGCGACGACCGGTGCAGCGGCATAGACCGGAGTCGGCGCAAGCGCAGCAACTGGGGTTTGTACCCACTGCTCATTTGCTACAAATTCGGTAGCGCCTTGATTTGCTTCCGCAGCGTTTGATGGCTGTTTCTGCGCAAAGAATTCAGCTTGAGGTGCATCCTGCAGGTTGCGCTCTGCACGCTCACCACCGCGCTCGCCTGTGCGATCGCCGCCACGTTCTCTGCGGTCGCGGCCATAGCGGTCACGCGAACGACGCTCGCGTGGCTCATCTGTGCCCTCACGGCGTTCAGCGCTGCTCTCATTTTCACGGCGCTCGCCTTGTTGGGCTTGATCGCCTTGTGCTGCGTTGTCCGCTGGGGCACTGTCGCCACGCATGGCCACAGCTGCACCTGCAACACCCGCGGCAACTGCACCACCTGCCGCCAAGGCCGTTGGCGCGCTCATGCCATCTGGGCTTGGGATGCGCAGATCCGGGCGATCTGCACGATCGCTGCGGTTACGTCCACCGCGCTCACGACGACCGCCTTCACGGCCTTCGCGCGGTTCACGCGCTTCAGTTTCCATGCCATTTTGATCACTATTCAGGCTATTTGCCGGCATACCGTCTGCGTTAGCTGCTCCGTTTTCGATAGCGTCTTGACGCGGGGCACGCTCTGAACGCTCGCCACGGCCTCTGCCGCCGCGCTCACCGCGCCCACCTTCGCGCGGCTCACGACCTTCCACCGGAGGACGATCAGCGTTGCGCTCGCCGCCACGTTCGGCACGGTCACCACCTCGCTCAGGACGATCTCCGCTGCGCTCGCCCCGATCATTTCTTCCACGGCCACCGCGCTCACCGCGTCGACCATCACGGCCACCGCGTTCGCCATCACGGCCGCCTTCACGCGAACCGGGGCGGCCATCTTTGCCTTCCACGCCCGGCGCGCGATCACGCGTCACTTCAGTTTTGGCCTCGGTCACAACAGGAGCAGCATCAGCATTGCCAAACAAACCTTTGATCCAGCCGAAGAAGCCTGTTTCAGCAGGTCTAGCGATTGTAGCCGGCGTAGATACAGCGCGAGGTGCTACAGAAACAGGAGCAACGACCTTCTCTTCCTTGACCACCGGCGCAGGTGCTGGTGCATCGGGCAATACGCCTTTGATGATCGGCGTTTGCTTATTTGTCGGCTCGTTGATGCGGCGCGTCACTGCGGTCACGTCTTCCATCTCTTCAGCCATCTTGTAGCTCACATCGAGATTGTCTAGGCGCGGATCGTCGTGCTTTAAGCGTTCAAGCTTGTAGTTAGGCGTCTCTAACTGCTTATTAGGAATCAAAGTCACAGCCACGCGCTGCTTGAGTTCGATCTTCTGAATTTCCAAACGCTTTTCGTTCAACAAGAACGAGGCTACATCCACTGGCACTTGCGCATGCACTGCTGCCGTGCTCTCCTTCATGGATTCTTCTTGGATGATGCGCAGAATTTGCAGTGCCGAGCTTTCCGTGTCGCGGATATGGCCAGAGCCACCGCAACGTGGGCAAGGCATAGAAGCGCCTTCGCTCAGAGCCGGGCGCAAACGCTGGCGGCTCATCTCCATCAGGCCGAATTTAGAGATCGAGCCAAACTGCACACGGGCGCGATCTTGGCGCAGCGCATCGCGCAGGCGGTTTTCTACATCGCGGCGATTGCGGGACTCTTCCATGTCGATAAAGTCAATCACGATCAGGCCGCCCAAATCGCGCAAGCGCATTTGGCGAGCCACTTCGTCTGCGGCCTCTAAATTGGTGCGAGTCGCGGTTTCTTCAATGTCGCCGCCTTTGATGGCGCGAGCCGAGTTCACGTCAACTGAGACGAGCGCTTCAGTGTGGTCAATCACAATCGCACCGCCCGATGGGAGCTGCACGGTGCGCGAATACGCGCTTTCAATTTGGTGCTCAATCTGGAAGCGAGAAAACAGCGGCGCATCATCACGATAGCGCTTCACGCGCGCTGAATGCTCAGGCATCACGTGATCCATGAAGCCTTTGGCCTGTTCATAGATATCATCGGTGTCGATCAGAATATCGCCCACTTCGGTGCTGAAGTAATCGCGGATGGCGCGGATCACGAGGCTGGATTCTTGGTAAATCAGGAAAGCGCCCTTGCCGCCCTTGCCAGCGCCTTCAACGGCTGTCCACAGCTTCAAGAGGTAGTTCAGATCCCACTGCAATTCAGGTGCGCTGCGGCCAATGCCAGCAGTGCGAGCGATGATACTCATGCCGTTTGGATACTGGAGCTGATCCATGTTTTCTTTGAGCTCAGCGCGATCATCGCCTTCAATGCGACGCGAAACGCCACCGCCACGCGGGTTGTTGGGCATCAAGACCACATAGCGGCCGGCCAGCGAGATAAAGGTGGTCAGCGCCGCGCCTTTGTTGCCGCGCTCTTCTTTTTCCACTTGCACGAAAAGCTCTTGGCCTTCGCGAATCACATCTTGAATGCGAGCCTGAGAAGGCGATACATTGCCATTGAAATATTGCTTAGATATCTCTTTGAAAGGCAAAAAGCCATGGCGATCTTCGCCGTAATCTACAAAGCAAGCCTCAAGCGATGGCTCCACGCGGGTGACCACGGCTTTGTAAATATTGCCTTTGCGCTGCTCGCGCCCATCGATTTCAATCTCGTAGTCGAGCAGTTTTTGCCCGTCCACAATGGCCAAGCGTTTTTCTTCCACTTGCGTGGCGTTGATTAGCATGCGTTTCATGCGTAACTCCTTAGCCGCCTGTCAAACAGGCAGCACATCATTCACAGACCCATTGCGAGTCAAACGATGCCTTGATCGGAGTTTTGGTGACGAAAAGGAATTGCCTAGGGGCAGCGCGCGCGGGAGTTTGAGCTTTAGCTCTTAACTCGGGCAACGTGCTGGCGTAGGCGCAGGGACGCGGCTATATATTGATGAAGAGGTGCGCAAACGGCTCACAAAGGGTGAGTGAGTTACTATAAAAATAGTAGCACTCCGCGCAGATTCCATGCCGGCTACAGCACTAAAAAGCATTGAAAACAGCTTAACAAACCGCTCCAGCTTCATTAATATGCTTACCAATATGAACATCATCAAACCGTGTTTCCTAGAGGCCGCCAGTTGCTCCTCGCTTCATTTAACGAAGCGCAACTGCCTGCCAAGATTCCAAAGGGGTGTCAACAAAAGATTCCGCTCGCCCGATCCGCTAGAAGCGCCGCCGCAGACTCTGGCCTGCCAACTTGCGCCCCGACACGAGATCGGTGGCATCAACCGCCAATTGCCGCTTATTGTTTGCCCGTAAATACTTGTGAATCAAGGACTTAAGAGCGGTTTGTTCGCGTCAATTGGTAAGAAACATTATAGGCGGGAAAGGGTGAATACCCTTTTGGCGCAGGGGCACATGCTCGCGCTCGACGACATTGATCAAATTTCTGTACAATGAAATCCATTCAGGAGCCCATTATGGAAGCCATCACCTATTCCGAAGCCCGCAACAATCTGGCCAAGCACATTGATCGTGTCATCAACGACAGCGACTTCACCGTAATCACCCGCCAAAAGGGTGAAGCGACCGTGCTCATGAGCTTGCGTGAGTTTGAATCTTGGAAAGAAACCTTGTTTTTACTCAGCGGCAAAAATGGCCCACGCCTGCTCAAATCCGTAGAAAATATCCGCAATCGCAAGAATGTGACGAAGCGCGAGCTTGACGAACAATGATCTCGTTTGAAGATGCCGCCTGGGAGGACTACCAGTTTTGGCAAAAAGAAGACCGAATGATCCTAAAAAAAATCAACCACCGCATCCGAGATATTAAGCGTGACCCATTTGACGGCATTGGCAAACCCGAGGCGTTGAAAAACGATCTAAGCGGCTTTTGGTCTCGCCGCATCACCGATGAGCATCGCATCGTTTATCGCATCGAAGACGATGAGTTGATCATCGCGCAGTGTCGTGGGCACTACTGAAGCCTTGCCCAAGGTGAGCTTGCTCACCATCGACGCGGCCTCCGAAGGCCAGCGCCTGGATAATTTTTTGCTGCGCGTGTGCAAAGGTGTGCCTAAGACGCATGTGTATCGCATCATCCGCTCAGGCGAAGTGCGGGTGAACAAAGGGCGCGCACAGGTGGATACGCGGCTGGCTGTAGGCGATATAGTGCGCGTGCCGCCGATTCGTTTGACGGACAACGCCGCGCCCGAGGCCGCACAGCCGCAAAGCGGCCCCGCGCACACGCCACCGCGCGAGTTTCCGATATTGTTGGAAGACGATTATTTGCTGGCGATTGACAAGCCCGAAGGCGTGGCCGTGCATGGGGGCTCGGGGGTGAGCTTTGGTGTGATCGAGCAATTGCGCCGCGCGCGGCGTGTCGGAGAGCCTGGCGGAGCCAAATTCCTAGAACTCGTTCACCGCTTAGACCGTGATACCAGCGGCATCCTGCTGATCGCCAAACGCCGCAGCGCCTTGGTCAATTTGCAGGCTCAATTCAAAGCCCGCGAAACCGGTAAAACCTATCTCGCTTTGGTCAAAGGCGCGTGGCCTGCCAAACTCAAAGTGATTGATCTGCCGCTGCATAAATATTTGGTCCATGGCGGTGAGGAAGACGGGGAGCGCCGAGTAAAAGTCGTTGCCAAAGACGATCCCGATGGCATGCGCTCGATCACGCTCGTCAAAGTTGCCAAGCTCCACACCTTACCGAACGGTGAACAAGCCAGCCTTCTAGAAGTCACCATCAAAACTGGCCGCACCCACCAAATCCGCGTCCATCTCGCGCATCACGGCCATCCGATTTTGGGCGACGATAAGTATGGCGATTTTGAATTGAACAAGGCGTTAGTCAAAGCGGGCATGAAGCGCATGTATCTACATGCTTGGAAGCTCAGCTTTCATCATCCATCCACGCAACAAGAAGTGTCGTTGCTGAGTGAGTCGCCGTTTGAAAAGAGATAGATCATGCGTCTTCTCTATCTCCACGGTTTTCGCTCTTCGCCGCAATCTTCTAAAGCTAAACTTATGGCTGAAAAGGTGCGCTTGGCCAATCGCAGGCAAGCTGGTATCGAATGGCATTGCCCGCAGCTTCCCGCCTCGCCAGCGCAGGCGTTTGAGCTGATTTGGCAATGGGTGGCATCGCCAGAGGCTGTATTGAACCGCGAGCCGCTTGCTGTGATCGGTTCATCGCTCGGCGGCTATTACGCGGCTGCGCTGACCGAGCGCCTGCTGCGCGCGGGCATATACGCGCGCTGCGTGCTGCTCAACCCTGCCCCGCATCCAGCGCGGGATTTGGCAGCGCATATTGGGAATCAGAAGAATTGGCATGATGAAGGCGACTTCGTTTTCACTCAGCAGCATGTCGATCAGCTCAAGGTGATCCATGCTGAAGTCTTCACCCGCCCCGAGCGGTACATGGCGATCATCGCCAAGGGTGATGAAGTTTTAAAGTGGCGCGAGATGGTCAAGCGCTTTCCTGCAGGCACGATGCGTTTGCTGGAAGGCGGCAATCATGCGATCAGCGATTTTGAAATGTATGCGGACGAAGTGTTGGCGTTTTGCCAAGGTGATTGAATGAAAATATGGGTATGACAAACAACACGCTTCAAGCTGACACACACATTCCGCGCCAGGGCTTAGGCGAAGATGGGCAGCGCAAGATCGTGGATGTGGCGGTGGGGATTTTGATGCAAGCGGATGGCAGCTTTTTGATGACGACGCGGCCCTCAGGCAAGGTGTATGCGGGCTACTGGGAGTTTCCGGGCGGCAAGATTGAGCGCGGGGAGACTTTGGCTGATGCGTTGCGGCGCGAACTGATCGAAGAGATTGGCATCACGATTGGCGAGGTGCATCCTTGGAAAGAGCAAATCGTGGACTATCCGCATGCGCTGGTGCGGCTGCATTTTTGCAAAGTGTTTGAGTGGAGTGGCGCGTTTGAGATGCGTGAGGGGCAGGAGATGCGCTGGCAAACTTTGCCTTGTGATGTGTCGCCGATTTTGCCGGGGGCTTTGCCTGTGCTTGAGTGGTTAGCTATTTAAGTGTTGGGGCATATTGGCGTTCTAGGCCTGTGCTCGGCGCAGTCGTCGTGGCCTCATGAGCCCGCGCAGCGAGTTACGCGGCCAAAATCGGCCACGCCCACTGCGCCGATCACAGGCCGTGAATAGCGAGAATAGTTCCAATCTAGGCGCTCAAACAGTGTGAGCTGTAGTGACAGTTACGCACCAAGATCGCAAGAGTAGCTGACAGGCCGCGAGTGTGAGGCATCTTCCCCGCTCTCATGGTGGAGTACCACAAATCGATCGGGGAAGATGCCTCACACTCGCAGCCGCTCTATCCAAAACGCAATCTTCAAACCACCAAAAATACTACAAATTCAATAGCACTTTACGAAGTAAATACGCCGGCTATAAGACAATAAAGCACTAAATCCGCAATCCATCCAACACCGACGGGTACCGCAGCACCACCCGCAGCTCGCGCTTCATCCGCCCGTTGGTCAAGCGCCGCGATTCGCTCATGAAGCTGAGGAGCATCAATGGCAATTCGCCGTTTGCGACATCGCGGCTGATACGCGGAGGGTGACTCAATCCATACAGATCGGCAGCTTGCGTCATATAGTCGCCCATCTTCAATTGCGAGTCGTCCACCACGTTATAGACGCGCTGCGGTTTGCCGTGCCACAGTGCATTGATGCAGGCGCGTGCGAGATCGTCGGCCTGGATATGGTTGGTGTACACGTCGTCTTTCGCCTCTAAAACGGGCGTGCCTTTGAGCAGGCGAGTTCGCGGCGTGCCACCTTCTCGATCATTGGCGTAAATGCCGGGAATACGCAAAATGCTGGCGGTAAGACTGCTGCGAGCGAAGTTCAAAATCTGCTGCTCTGCATCCACGCGGCGATGCGCGCGCGGCGTATGTGCATGGGTCGGCCGGTTTTCGTTGACCCATTCGCCTTGGCAGTCGCCATACACGCCAGTAGTCGAGCCATAGACGAAATGCGAGGGCAAGCTGCGGCGGCGCAAGGCTTGTAGCAAATGCACAGTGCGCGGATCGCGCCACCATTCATCTTTGTTTTGTGTGGGGGGTGGGGCTAAGTGCAATACACGATTTGCGATGCCGGCTAACCGATGCAGACTGGCTACATTGTCTAAATTGCCGACGATAGGTTGGATGCCGAAGGCTTGCAACGCAGGTGCACGCTCAGGCGACGAGGTGAGCGCGATTTTGCGAACATGCGCTGGTAACTGAGTGGCCACACGCAGCCCGACATCGCCACAACCCACGATCAATATGCGTTGTTGGCGAAAGCGGCGCGGCAGTGCGCCGAGGGGGTTTTGATTTGAAGGCACAATTCGGGTCAGTAAAACAGTTTTCTCAGAACGTATTGTCTATGTCTTTCCAAATCACCATCCAGCCCAGCGGCCGCAGCTTTGCCGCGGGCCCCGATCAATTCATTCTTGCCGCTGGCATTGCCCAAGGCATTGGTCTGCCCTATGGCTGCAAAGATGGCGCTTGCGGCAGTTGTAAATGCAAAAAAATATCCGGCACGGTAGAGCATGGGCCGCATCAATCCAAAGCGCTCTCCGCTGAGGAAGAGGAAAACGGCTTTGTGCTCACCTGTTGCGCCAAGCCACTGTCTGACGTTTTATTGGAATCCAAACAAGTCACTGAAGCCGGCGCATTCCCGATTAAGAAAATGCCCAGCCGGGTGATGGCACTCGAGAAGCTTTCGCACGATGTGATGCGCGTCAAACTGCAATTACCAGCGAATGATGTGGTGCAGTATCACGCGGGGCAGTATGTAGAATTTTTGCTGCGCGATGGCGCGCGCCGCGCTTACAGCATGGGTAATGCGCCGCATACGCTGGATGCGGCTGCGCCGATGATCGAGCTGCACATGCGCCACATGCCGGGCGGCAAGTTCACCGATCATGTGTTTGGCGCGATGAAAGAAAAAGAAATTCTACGCATCGAAGGGCCTTTTGGAAGCTTCTATTTGCGAGAAAGCGATAAACCGATTGTGATGGTGGCCTCGGGCACGGGCTTTGCGCCCATCAAAGCGCTGATTGAGCACATGCAATTTAAAAACATCACCCGCCCCACCGTGCTGTACTGGGGTGGCCGTCGGCCAGCGGACTTGTACATGGATGGGTGGGTCAAAGAGCGCTTGGCGGAGATGCCGAATCTGCGTTATGTGCCAGTCGTCTCCGATGCTTTGGCAGAAGACGGCTGGAGCGGCCGCACCGGCTTCGTCCACCAAGCGGTGTTGGATGACTTTGCCGATCTGAGCGGTCATCAGGTGTATGCCTGCGGCGCGCCGATTGTGGTGGATTCAGCGCAACGTGATTTTGTGGGGCAGCGCGGCTTACCGCTTGAAGAGTTTTATGCGGACTCATTCACCACTGAGGCTGATAAAGCAAAAGAGGTGGCGTGATATCTCAGGCAATCGCTGCAACACATGCAAGCGATTGCCAAACCCGTGCTAAAGACCTTTGACAGCTTCTACACCCGTTGCCGTGAAGTCGGTAAACACACCGTCTAAACCTAAGCGCATGTAGTACTGCATCTCCGCTTTCGGGTCTTTAAAACCATAGCCGCTAGCATCGTTGCGGAAAGTAAATGCATGCACCAGCAAGCCTTTGCTGTGGGCCAGTTCGATCACGCCTGTACTGCCATCCACGCGGCGGTCGTTGAGGTTGATCACACCATCAGCATTGCGATCCACGTTATCCGCCACCGTTTTCACTAAATACGGCTTCCACGGGCCGATGCCATCGGCATAGGTTTTAATGAAGTCTAGGCCTGCGGGTTTGAGCAAATCGGCGAAAGTGCGCGTGTTGCCGTTAACAGCGAAGTCATAGGGCTTGTCGTAGGGCGCGACCAGTGCCAAGCTACCGTCGGCATTGACATCATCGGCATCAATCAGTTGAATCAATTTGATTTGCGTCTTCGTGTTGAGATACTGTAAATTGCTCACTTCAAAGGATTGAATGAACACAGGTGCAGTGGCTACGTTGCCATATGCAGCATGAAGCGTGGCGAGCAATTTGTCTTCAAATACGTTAGCGCCAAAGTTCAGCACATTTGCGTGAAAAGTAGAGTGCTTGATTTCTGGGTAAATACAAACGCTGCGGCCTAAGCGTGTACTTTCAGCTTTGGCCAGTGTGATGATTTCATCCAGTGTAGGAATTCGGTAGAGTGCATTGAATTGCTGGGGGCGTGATGCGCGAGGTTGTTTGGCAAAAAGCGTTTTGATCTCCGCCAATGTGAAATCACTGGAAAAGTAGGCGGTGGTCGTCACGCCGTCTAAGCTGCGTGTGCTTTTGCGTGCTGCAGGGAATTTGGCGGCCACATCGGTGGTGTCGTCAAGCATCGGCTCATGACGCGCGATCATGATGCCGTCTTTGGTCAGCTCTAAATCGGGCTCAATACAGTCGGCGCCTTGCTCGATCGCTCGTTTGTAGGCTTCAATCGTGTGCTCTGGCAATTCGCCCGATGCGCCGCGATGGCCAATCACGATCGGGGCCGAGCCAGACAACGTATTAAAACGACGCGCATTATCACTGTCATTGTTGCTCCCGCCGCAAGCAGCTAAGCTCAATACAGCGCTCACGAGCACACACCATTGCAAAGTAAGTCGTTTCATAACAGTTTGTCCATTCATATCAAAAATTAATGTTGACGATTGGCACAGCGTAGTCTTGTTGTGTGACGAATTTTTGAAGCTTGCATGACAACGGTATGACGACTAAGCATGAAATCAGTGTGAACCCGCTCATAGCGGCCGCCGATTCACGCTAAAGTCATGACACTTGTCTTCTATGTAACTCTTCATTGCCATGATCACTTCTTCCTCTATCTCTAGACGCAATACTCTCAAATCCATAGCAGCTTGCGCAATATCTATGCCGGCTAGCTATGCTTTTTCTCAAAATTCGACACTTAATTTTCCGAATAAGCCGATCCGTTGGATCATTGCCTCTGGCGCAGGAAGCTCGCTAGATGCAATAGCACGCGCTATGCAAGAGCGCTTGGTGGCTACGCTCGGGCAGCCTATCGTTATTGAAAACCGCCCTCAAGCCGGCGGCACTGTTGCGACCAACGAAGTGGCAAAGAGCGCTGCCGATGGCCACACTTGGCTGCTTGGCTTCAATGGCCCGGTCGCCTTCGCGCCTTTCCTCTACAGCAAGCTGCCCTACAACCCACTCAAAGATTTGGCGCCCGTGGTGCTCACCACATCGCAGCCCAATATCGTGGCAGTCAATGCCAACGTACCGGCCAACACCATCAAAGAACTGGTGGCGCTGATGAAGGCTAGCCCTGGCAAGTACAACTACGCCTCCGTGGGCAACGGCTCTTCATCGCATCTAGCGATGGAATATTTGAAAGCGCTCACGGGCACATTCGCTGTGCATATCCCGTTCAACGGCGGGCCACCGGCTGTGCTCGCCACCGCTGGCGGCGACACGCAAATCCTCGCCACCGTGCCCACATTAATCCTGCCGCAAGTCAAAGCGGGCCGTATGAAGGCGCTGGCTGTGACAGGCAAAACGCGCTACTCGCTCACCCCCGAGTTGCCCACGGTGGAGAGCTCAGGCTTGAAAGAATTGCAAGGTTTTGAGGCCATCGCCTGGAACGGCGTGCTGGTGGCAGCCAACACGCCCCGCCCGATCATTGATCGCATCAACGCAGCGATCAACGCCGCGATGAAAGAGCCCAGTGTGATGGAGCGAATGAAAACAGCGGGCTTGGATGCAGTGGGCGGCAGCGCAGACTCATTTGGCCAACTCATCGCTGATGAAGCGAAGAAGTGGGAGCCGATCATCAAGCGAGCAGGGGCAAAGCTCGATTAAACCGAGCAGCGAGTTACTCAAGAGTTGGCTGAGACGCCGGAGAACAAAGCAGCGGCTTTTTGTTTGATTTCTTGCAGCTCAGAAGCCGTCACCGAATATTGCCCTGTGGTCTTGTTGATCTGAACGCTGAACTCCACATCTTTGCCGGCATTACTGAGCTTGCCGCATGAGAAATCGTATTCCTTGTTTTCCCAAGGCAAGCCATTGACGCCTTCGTCGTAATCTTGGTATTCCACACGTGTGATCTCGCCACTGGCTATGTTGAGTAAAGCGCTCGCATGAATGATTTCATCAAACAGCTCATCATCAATTTGAATGGGTACTAAAAGATCGCCTTTTTTACTCATGATATTTTCCTAAATCTGGGTTGCTGGATACCATCAATCACGACATCTTCATTAAACATGGCCGCCGGCCGGACCCACAGGCCATGCTCGCCGTAAAGTGCTCGATACAGCGTGAGCGGCTCCAGCGTTTCACTGTGGCGCACGGTGCCCACCACATCGTATTCCATGCCTTTGTAATGGCGATAGCGGCCAGGCGGTGTGACGATGAGAGGTGGCATGGTTTCGTTGCTCATGCTTAGATTATCTCCTTGGTTGATAAGGGTGGGACAATACAAGGATGCACCCACAACAACTTCTCGAAGGCTGCGCCGAACTCGTGGCGCTTGTCATGCGCTTTGACCACCCGGCCGACAGCATTATTTCTCGCTTTTTTAAAGAGCATCGCGGCTTAGGCCAGCGCGAGCGCGCTACGCTGGCTGACACAGCTTATGGCGTTTTGCGGCATCGCAGCTTGTATGAGCTGATGGCGCGCAGCGCGCCCAAAGGCATGGGTAGCGTGCATCGCAAGCTGGCGATGCTGGCTTTTGCTGCGCCACGCGATTATTTGGTAGGCGGCATTTTGCCGCTAGAACGCGCTTGGCTGGAGACTTGCGATGCGCAAATTGCTTCTGGCCAAGGATTGCTCGATCTGCACAAACACAATCTGCCCGAATGGCTCGCTGCGCTGCTGAAGGCTCAACTGGGCGATCAATTTTGGCCACTTGTCAAAACGCTTAACAATTCCGCGCCGCTGGATCTTCGCGTGAATACTTTTAAGGGAAATCGTGAGGCAGCCGGCAAAGAACTTGGCTCCTTTGGTATCAAAACAGTCGCAACACCGTTTTCCCCTTGGGGCTTGCGCATTCAGGGCAAGCCCGCTTTAAATACCTTGGCCGTCTTCAAAGAAGGCCGCGTGGAAGTGCAAGATGAAGGCTCGCAACTGCTTGCTTTGCTCACCGGCGCAAAGCGTGGCGAGATGGTGGGAGATTTTTGCGCAGGCGCTGGTGGCAAAACTTTGGCGCTCGGCGGCATGATGAAAAACACCGGCCGGCTTTACGCTTTTGACACCTCGCAAAAACGGCTCGATGGCATGAAGCCGCGCTTAGCGCGCAGCGGCCTGTCGAATATTCACCCTGTGTGCATTGCCCACGAGCGCGATGAGCGCATCAAGCGCTTGGCCGGCAAAATGGATCGCGTGTTGGTGGATGCGCCTTGCAGCGGCTTAGGTACCCTGCGCCGCAATCCTGATCTCAAATGGCGGCAAAAAGAAACGGATGTAGCCGAGTTGGTTGAGCTGCAAGCGAAGATTTTGCAAAGCGCCGCGCGACTGGTGAAAAGCGGGGGGCGTTTGGTGTATGCCACCTGCAGCTTGCTGCGCGAAGAAAACGAAGCCATTGCCGAGGCTTTTGGGGCAGCGAATCCAGATTTTGAGCCGATGGAAGTGGGCGAGATTCTGACGGCTCAAAAGATTGAAAAAGCCGAAACCTTGTGCAGCGGCTCTGCCGATACGCCGGCGCGTTATCTGCGGATGTGGCCGCAATTGCATCACACGGATGGTTTTTTTGCAGCGGTGTGGCAGCGAAAATAGATGACATTTGCGCGCCGTAGAAATCAAAGTAATTTGAGCAAATCCAGCATCTGCGCATCATCCAAATCGCCCATACCCCGCTCAAGAGCCTGAGCAAACAGGCCAGCAGCCATTTGGCCCAATGGATTGTTGCAGCCGGCATCGCGTGCAGCTTGCATCGCCAATTGGGTGTCTTTGGCCAGCAGCGTCATGTGTGCGCCGGGCGGGTTCACGTGGCCTGCCAGAGCGCGGCGCATGCGATCTGAGCCGATCCAGCTTTGACCGCTGGATTGCTCGATCACATCGAGCGTGCGGTTGGCATCTAAGCCCATTTTTTGCGCCATAGCAATCGCCTCTGCTGCGCCACTGAGGTTGATTGCAGCGAGGAGGTTGTTCACCAGCTTGGTACGCGCGCCATCGCCGATGCGCGTGCTCACATGAAAGAGGCGATTGGAGAGATCGCGTAGCAGGCTTTCATGCTGCTTAAACAGCGCATCTACGCAAGCCACCATCAGGCTCATGCTGCCATCTTGCGCCCTGAGTGGCCCGCCAGACATCGGTGCTTCAATCATGGCAACGCCGTGCGAGGCCAGCAGTTTGGCGAAACGCTCTACATCTTGCGGCGAGATGGTGGGGCAGAGCATCACGGTGTGCTGTTGGAGGGCAGTCGGCTCGGCTTTGAGCAACCCCTGGGCACCTAGCAGCACGTCTTGAATCTGTGCAGCATCCACGACGCAGATGATTGTCACTCCTGATTTTGTAGCAGACTCTGTATATTTTGTGCCGGCTATTGCCCCTTTTTGCTCCAAAAAACTCTCTTTGTCAGCATCGACGTCGTTCACGTACACGGCGTAGCCGCGAGCCAGCAGATTGAGCGCCATACCACCGCCCATGTTACCTACGCCGACAATACAGACGGTTTTTTCCATATGCGAACCAGGCCTGTCTTAGGTTTGCATCAACCGTTTGGATTTGGCAATCGACATCAAAATGCCCAAGCCCAAGCCGAGTGTGACCATGGCTGTGCCGCCGTAGCTGATGAAGGGCAAAGGCACGCCCACCACAGGCAAGATGCCGCTGACCATGCCCATGTTGACGAATGAGTAGGTGAAGAAAATTGTCGTCACAGCGCCTGCCAGCAAGCGAGAAAACATCGTCGGTGCATCGAGTGCAATCATCAGGCCGCGCAAGATCAAGAAGAGGTAGCTGGCAATCAGCAACAGATTGCCAGCTAAGCCAAATTCCTCCGAGAAGGCGGCAAAGATAAAATCGGTGGTGCGTTCGGGGATGAACTCTAAATGCGTTTGTGTGCCCTGCATGAAGCCTTTGCCAAACATGCCGCCTGAGCCAATGGCGATCATGCCTTGGATAATGTGAAAGCCTTTGCCCAGTGGATCGCGTGTGGGGTCTAGCAGCGTGCAGACACGCTGGCGCTGGTATTCATGCAAGACTCTCCAATCCACACCGTCTTCGCACAGTGGATCGCCAAACACCGCGATCATCGTCAACCCGATGATGCCCAAAACCATGGGTGGTGCAATCAATTTCCATGGCAGACCCGCAAAGAAGATCACAGCCAGACCCGCAAACAACACGAGCAACGCGGTGCCCAAATCAGGCTGTTTCATGATCAGCCCCACAGGTATGGCTAGCAACACCCCCGCCACCACGAAATCAAGCGGACGAAGCTGCCCCTCGCGCTTTTGAAACCACCAAGCCAGCATCAGAGGTAGGCCGATTTTCAGAATCTCGCTGGGCTGAATCGTGATGCCGACATTGACCCAGCGTGTTGCACCTTTTTTGGTGATGCCAAACAGCGCCACAGCAATCAAAAGCGCTACGCCCGCCACATAAATTGGCACAGCAAAGCTCATGATGCGCTGTGGTGAGACTTGCGCCACAATGAAAAGAATCGTGCCAGCGATCAGCATGTTGCGCCCATGATCCACAAAGCGCGTGCCGTGATCGTAGCCTGAGGAATACATGATGAGCAAACCCGCCAATGCGAGCAGCAACACGGCCAGTGACAAGGGCCCGTCAAAGCCCTGAAACAGCGGCAAGATGCGCTGATACCAACGGGGCTGATCAAAGACGGCGCGCATGGGGCGGTTGGATGAAATTACAGACCCAACGCAGAGTGATCCACGGCCCAATTTTGGCCGCCTTGAGAGGCGATTTTGATCGCGCCTATTTTGTTGCCCAACTCGCAGCATCGCTCTAGGCTCCAGCCGCGCTCTAGGCCAAAGAGCAGGGCAGCGCGGAAAGCATCGCCGCAGCCAGTGGGATCGACCACAGCAGTAGCTACTTTGCCGGGCACATGCACCTTGCTGCCCTCCGTCCACACTTCGCAGCCTTGATCAGCGAGTGTGACGACCAAGCCTTTGACTTTGTTAGAGACTTCTGCCAGCGACCAGCCGGTTTTCTCCGTCAGCATCACGCCTTCGTAATCGTTGACTGTCACATAATCGGCCATTTCAATGAGCTCGCGGTGCTCAGCGCCGTTGAAAACGGGCAATTGCTGGCCGGGATCGAAAATGAAACCAATGCCGGCCGCTTTGAATTGGTGCGCATGATCCCACATCGCATCGCGGCCATCGGGCGAGATGATGCCGATATGGCTGCCCTTGGCTTTTTCGTCGGGAGCGATGACATTTTTGTGAGCGTTGGCCATCGCGCCGGGATGAAAGCCCGTGATTTGATTGTTACCTTTGTCCGTCATGATGGTACACAGCGCGGTATAGCTGCTGTTGTCAATCATGATTAAGCGCGTGTCGATGCCCATTTTTTTAAAGCGGTCTAAATAGTCGCTCGCATCTGGCCCAACAGCCGCCATCGGCAGCGGATCACCCCCGAGTTGCTTCAAGGCATAAGCAATATTGCCTGCGCAGCCCCCATACTCTTTCCGCATGCCCGGTACATAAAACGAGACATTGAGCTTGTGGATTTGATCGGGCAGGATCTGGCTTGAGAAATCGCCCACAAAAGTGAGGATGGTGTCAATAGCGACGGAGCCGCAGATGATGGCTGACATGTCTTGGTGTCTTCTTTAAAAAATAAGGATTCAGGGATAAAAAGCCAGCACGCGGTAGCCTTGGATGCGGCGATTGGCCAGCTGTGTGGTGTCGATCTGCAAGGTGAGGCTACCTTGCATGTCTTGCGCTGGCGCGAGCGCAGAGAGGCTGGAGCCCAAATCTGCTGGCGATAACACACGGCGCAGAATCGGCTGATCTTGCGCATCCTGCAAGCTCAGTTCCACATGCGGCATTGCCACAGGTAAAGCACCATTATTTTTTAGCGTCAAGGCGAGTCGGTAGCTCTGCGTGATGGCTTCAAGCTGATCATTATTTTTGCTGATGCGATTAAAGCTTGATGCATCCACGGCAATCGTTTCAATGCGCTTTAAAGGCTCGACCCGACAGCCTACCTGCTGACAAAGTTGTTCTAACCAAGGCTGAGTTTGCGGCCATTGAACGGCTATTCTGTCTTTCTCTTGCAAAGCAATTTGCAGCGCTAGGCCGGCCATGAGCGCAAGCGCCAGCAGAGCCAAGCCAAAGCGCATCCAAGGTTTGCGCCAACGTGCAGCGCGCTGCGCTTGCTGTACAAATTGCGGCGTAGCTTGCGCCTCAAGGCTCGTCGGCTCGGCATCAGCATCGTTTTGTAGCTCATCGCTATCGCGCAGCTTGCCTGGTCGGAATGATTGTGAATCTAAGAGCGATGGCGCTTGATGGGGCAGCTCATCAATGGAGCTGGCCTCAGGCGTTGCCAGTTGCGAAGGCTTGAGAAATGCGTCATTTTTTGTAGGCAGCGAGATCGATACATTAGCAGAGGCAAAAGCTGCTACGAGAGCATCTCGATCATTTGCATCGAACGCGCTATCTCGAAGTGAATCTTGTTCAGATGCATCAGTTGGCAAAGGCACTTGCGACTTGAATGCTTCAGTAGGCTGAGCATCTTGAGTGTCTACGACTTGCGGCGGTGGTGGCGGCGCTTGTACTAAGTTAGCCTGCGCATCAAACACATTGGCGCACTGGCCACAGCGCACCCAACCCTCAGAAATTTTGAGTTGATCAGCCACCACCTTAAACAAGGTGCCGCAAGAGGTGCAGCGTGTGACGAGACTCATACCTATGATTGTAGTTGCGCCTTATGCCGCCAAGCGCTAATAAAAAAACCGCCCGAAGGCGGTTAATGACGGGCCAGACGCCGTTGACATATTGCCTTTTATTTGGCTGCCGAGGCTGCAGGCGCGGCGGCAGCTGCCGTAGCATCTGCAGATTTCGCACGCTCTGGGACAGGGAAGTTGCCACCGGCGGCACTAGTCATGTAGACCACTGCGCGACCAATCTCGGCATCCTCATAATCGCCACCACCTTGCGCACCCATGGCGCCTTTACCTTTAAGAGCAGAGGTGAGCAAGGCTTCGTAGCCTGTTGCGATGCGAGCAGCCCAAGCACCTGTATCACCAAATTTTGGGGCGGCAGCCACAGCGCCGCCGTGGCAAGCGGCACATTGCGCCTTGTAGACGGCTTCGCCAAGCGCCAGAGGGCGATTGGCATCACGAATTTCTACAGTGCCCACTTTAGCAATACGCTGCTCAATACCTTTAACCAACTCAGCTTGCGTCAGGCCGCTAAGCTCACCGCTGCTGCTGCCAGGCTTGGCGAAAGAGAGCACGAAATACACCAAGCCAATGATGATAAAAACAGGGGCAACGAAGGAGAAAAAAACCGTCATCATCAATTGCATCGGCGTTTTGATGGGGCCTTCGTGGTGATCGTGATCTGCGCTCATGGGAATTTTGAGGTTGGGTGAGTGGTAAATAACATGCGATTATAGCGGGACGCAGGCCATGCCAAGGGGTAAACCCTGCGCAAGCGGCTGTAGTTGTCGATGCTTGTACTCAGGGGCGCTTAGGCTTTAAAACGCTCTTTAACTCACCCAAAGCGGCAAACGCTTTGGGCTTTGCATCCAATGCCGCTTCGTAATCTGCACTGCTCACTTGCAGATTCACAGGTACGGGGCACACATCATGCGCGGGCGCAAAAGGCAGGGTCATGATCAGCTCGTCTTCGATCAGCTCCAGCACATTGAACTGCTTGGAAGCTACGAGCAAATCTTCGTCCGATTGGTCGTCTTGTGCATTCGCTTCGGCTTCATCGCGCACGAAGCGATAGCTGCTGCTCAGGCTCGCGCGCTCGTCCATGCGCGTCAAACAGCGCTGGCATTGCAAAGGGATGTTGCCTTGAACGCTCAGATGCAGCCAACTGCTGGCCACGCCACCAGCGACAGCCAAGCTTTCGCCGCGTGCTGTCCATTGCACAGTTTTCAAAGCAAAATCGGCATCTAGCCGGTATAAATCCTGCGCAAGCCGCTCTAGTTTTGATAGCATGATATCGCCGGAGAGCTGCGCGGCATTTTGCGCAAAAGCGCGTACATCGAGTTGTTCGGGTCTAAAAGTGGCTTGTGTCATAGCTGGGCTCGTATGAGTTCAGAGTGTAAGAGAATCGGGGGATGACTTCCTCGCCCCGCGTACTCGTTTTAGGTTCTACTTCGCGTTATAGACGCGAGCTGCTCTCACGGCTGAATGTGCCGTTTGACGTGGCCGCGCCCGATGTGGATGAAACGCCTTTGCCCGGCGAGCAGCCCGCCATACTCGCGCGGCGCTTGGCGTTGGCCAAAGCGCAAGCCGTGGCTGCTAAGTTTCCTCATGCGGTGGTGATCGGCTCCGATCAAGTGGCCGATTTGCATGGTCAACCGATGGGAAAGCCCGGCACGCATGAGCGCGCGGTTGCTCAGTTGCGCATGATGCGTGGGCAAACGGTCATTTTCCAAACCGCCCTAGCGGTGGTGTGCTTGGAAACCGGCTTTGTGCAGCAAGACATTGCCGCTGTGCGCGTGGTGTTTCGGGATTTAAGCGATGATGATATAGAAAATTATTTGCGCATCGAGCAGCCGTATGACTGTGCAGGCAGTGCCAAAAGCGAAGGCTTGGGCATTGCATTGCTAGAGCGCATCGACAACGATGATCCGACTGCCTTGATCGGCCTTCCATTGATCCGCACTGCTAGGATGATTCGCGCTGCTGGGGTTAAGCTGCTTTAATTGAGGGTAACGCTGACTAAGGAAATGCCGAACAGCCGGACGCAGAAGACGCAAAGGTTACGCAAAAAACGCAAAAAAGAAAATACAAAACACAGTTTTTAGAGTTGATTGTTTTTTGCCTTTTTTTGTTATTTTTTCTGCGTAACCTTTGCGGCTTCTGCGTCTGGCTGTTTTCTCCCTCTTCCAATTGAAAAATTAATGAATCTCGTTCTTGTACCCGCCCCATTAGATTTTGGTTGTGACAAGCAGGCGCCGATTACCGACGTGTTGCCCCAAGCCACCTTGCTGGCCGCCTCCCAAATCACGCATTGGATCGCTGAAAACGCCAAGAGCTGCCGCGCTGTGATCAAACGGGTGGGCGAGGTGGTGCCACTGGTTGCGCCACTGCAGCAGCACATCATCACCGAACTGCCGCGCGAAGTGCATAAGAAGGGCGATCATGGCGGCGCATTTGATGCCAAGCCATTGCTGCAAGCGGCGCTGCAAAGAGCGCGGGAGGCTGGTGCGCAAGACATTGGCCTGATCAGTGAGGCCGGCATGCCTGCTGTGGCCGATCCGGGCAGTTCGGTGGTGCGTGCGGCGCACGCGTTGGGTATTGCCGTGCAGCCACTCGTTGGCCCCAGCTCTTTGCTTCTCGCCCTAGCGGCCAGTGGCCAAAACGGACAGAACTTTGCTTTCGTGGGCTACCTACCGATTGACTCAGCAGGGCGCGTGCAGCGCATCCGTGCGCTCGAGGCCATCGCTAAAAAAACCGGTCAAACGCAGCTCTTCATCGAAGTGCCGCACCGCAACGCCGCGCTGTGGCAAGCGCTTTTGGCCAGCTTGCAGCCCAATACCTATCTGTCGTTTGCCAGCGGCCTCAGCCTGCCCCAAGCCCAAATCCGCAGTGCAACGGTGGCCGACTGGAAACACAAATCCGCGCCGGATGCCTCTATGCCATGCGTCATGGCGATAGGCACATAACAAATACCAACACAAAACACCAAACACCGGACGCAGAAGACGCAAAGGTTACGCAAAAGAAATACCAAAAAGAAAAAGAAGCAGCAGGTGCGCCAAGTCCCTAAAATTATTCATACATTTTTTTGTATTTTCTTTTCTGCGTTTTCTGCGTAACCTTTGCATCTTCTGCGTCCGGAAATCGGTATTTCTCCATCCTCACTAAGAGTTAACACATGAAAATCATCATCCTCGGCGGCACGGGCTTTATTGGTCGCCACATTTGCGAAAAACTGATCCGCGCTGGGCATCAAGTCACAGTGCCTACTCGCAAAATAGAAAATGCTCGCGAGATTCAAACGCTCCCTGGCTTGCAGCCTCTGCGCTGCAATGTGCACGACGCTGCGCAGCTCGCGCAAGCTGTGGCGGGCCATGACGTGCTCATCAATCTGGTGGCGATTTTGCATGGCAGCGAGGCAGAGTTTGAGCGCGTGCATGTGGCATTGCCGCAGAGCATTGTGGCAGCTTGCAAAGCGGGTGGTGTGAAGCGGATTGTGCACATCAGCAGCTTAGGTGCTGCGCTGGATGCGCCCTCGCAGTATCAGCGCAGCAAGGGGCGCGGCGAGCAGGTGTTCACACAAAGTGGCTTAGATGTGTGTATCTTGCGACCAAGCGTGGTGTTCGGTGCGAGTGATAAATTGCTCAATGTGTTTGCGCAATTGCAGCAAACTTTCCCATTTGTGCCGCTGGCGGGCAGCCAGGCGCAGTTTCAGCCGGTATGGGTGGAGGATGTGGCGCAGGCTGCTGTGCATCTGGCTTTGCATCAAAACTATAAAATCAATAGCATCTCACGCAGTAAATACGCCGGGCAAGTGCCTAAAACCTTTGAGATCGCTGGTGGAAAAGTGCTCTCTTTGCGCAATCTGTTTGAATTGGCTGGGCGCTGCGTTGGCGCATCGCGCCCGATTATTCATTTACCCGAAGGCTTGGCGCGCCTGCAAGCTTGGGTGATGGAGAAGATGCCCGGCCCCACGCTGATGAGCCGCGATAATTTGGATTCGATGAAATCGCCCAATATCGCCACTGGCACTTTGCCTGGCCTGAGCGACCTTGGCATTGAGGCAGCCAGCATTGAAGCCATTGCGCCGACGTATTTGGCTCCAAAGAACAAGATGGATCAATACCGCAAGGGCATGTCTAGGTAAGCGGTGGCAAACATCAATTCTGGCCTTGCTTGACATCAATGCCGTGCGTGCTTCGTGGCACAGTGGCAGCAGAACAGGACACCTTATGAAACTTTACATCGGCAACAAAAATTATTCTTCATGGAGCATGCGCCCTTGGGTCATGCTCAAAAACGCGGGTATCGCGTTTGAAGAGATCAAACTGCGCTTTGATAGCTTTGATAAAGGTTCGCAATTTAGAGCCGCGATTGAAAAAATCAGCCCCGTGGGCAAAGTGCCTGTGTTGGTCGATGGCGCCCTGACCGTCTGGGATACGCTGGCCATCGCCGAATACGCCGCCGAGAGCTTCCCCGAAAAACTGCTTTGGCCGGCAGACAAAGCGCAACGAGCCCGAGCTCGCAGCATCTGCGCAGAAATGCACAGCGGCTTCACGCATCTGCGCGGCGCCTGCATGATGAATATTGAAGCTGTTTTGCCGGATGTGGGGGCGCTGGTGTTGCGAGACAAACCTGCCGTCGCAGCGGATGTGAATCGCATAGAGACCATTTGGAGCGAATTGCTAGGCGAACACGGTGGCCCCTATCTTTTTGGCGCTCGCTTCACGATTGCAGACGCCTACTTCGCGCCGGTCTGTATGCGCATGAAGACTTATGCTTTGTCGAAGAATCCGCAAATCAATGCCTACATTGAAGCGATCCGCAGCGCGTCGGGAGTCAGAGATTGGATTGCGGATGCGCTGGTGGAGGGTGATTTCCGGGATTTCGAAGAGCCGTATCGGCTTAAACGCTAAGGACAAGTCGCCTTTCGCGTACCGGAAGTTGCGTTTCTCCGGCGATTAAGTATCCGCCTTCACCCCAGCCTGCTTGGCCACGAGCGCCCATTTTTGCTGCTCTGATTTGATGAAATCGGCAAATTTCTGAATGCTGCCGCCACCATCTTCTGCGCCAAATTGCTCCATCTTCTCTTGCACATCAGGCATGGCGAGCACTTTATTCACGTCTTCGTTCATCTTTTGCACCATGGCTTGCGGCATCTTTCCCGGGCCCATCAGGCCATACCAAACCGTGGCCTCGAATCCTTTGAAACCAGACTCATCCATCGTGGGCACATTGGGGTGGCCTTTGGCGCGCTTGAGGCGCGTTTGCGCGATCGCAATCGCTTTGCCGCCTTTGACATGCGGCGTGGCCGACGTCATGGTTTCAAAGCAATAGTTGACTTGACCGCCGATCAAATCGGTGATGGCCGGGCCTGAGCCGCGATACGGAATGTGCAAGGCAAACACCTTAGCTTGGAGCTTGAACATTTCCAGTGCGAAATGCTGCGCTGAGCCGCCACCCGCGCTGGCAAAGCTGACTTTGCCCGGGTTGGCGCGACATTCCGCCACCAACTCTTGTACCGTGCGCGATTTTTGCTGAGTGTTGCTGATCAACATATTGGGCGTCACGCCCACCATACTGATCGGCGCGAAATCTTTAGCCGCGTCGTAGCCGAGCTTAGTGCCTGCACCCACGCTATTGAGCGCTGGAGCCAGTGCATGGCTGTTGATATGCCCCATCATCAAGGTATTGCCATCCGGTGCTTGCTTACTCACAAAGTCTGCTGCAATGACACCTGCAGCGCCAGCGCGGTTTTCAATGATCACGCTGTTGCCCCACATGACTTGAAGTTTCTGCCCCACCACGCGCGCCAGAGCATCCGTGCCGCCACCGGGCGGAAAGCCGACCACGATCTTGATCGCGCCCGTGGGCAAGGTTTGCGCCTTTAACAAGGGTGCAGCAAGTGTGGCTGCGGTAGCAGTGATGAGGGTACGACGTTGCATGGTGTGTCTCCTAGCTGTGTTTTAAGATGAAAAGAGCCGATTCGCCGGCATAAAATCTGCGTGAAATGCTATGAATTTGATAGTGAGTCCGGTCACGCAGCTTTCGCCAAAACGCTAGGCGCAGCATGCCCCGCAAAATAATCCATCGCGGCTTGCACGCCACTGCCCGCGAGCTTGATGCCAGACAGCTTCATGCCCATCTCGCAGCCGCCGAGTGCCGCGATCAAAGTCAGATCGTTGCAATCGCCCAAATGCCCAATGCGGAACATACGACCTTTGATTTTGCCCAAACCCGTGCCCAGAGAGCAATCAAAGCGCTCATAAATTGTTTTGCGCACCGCATCGGCATCCACGCCCAGAGGCGTGATCACGCCCGTGAGTACCGGTGAATACACGGCAGCATCTGCGCATTGAATCTCTAAGCCCCAGGCTCTCACGGCAGCGCGCACGCCTTCCGCCCAGCGCTGGTGGCGAGCAAAGGTCATCTCCAGCCCGCCATGCTGAGGGTTCAACAACATATCGCAGGCTTCATTGAGGCCGTAGAGCAAATTGGTGTTGGGCGTGTAAGGCCAGTAGCCGGTTTTGTTCATCTCCACGATCTCATCCCAAGCCCAGAAGGCCTTGGGCAGCTTGGCGGTTTTACTTGCTGTGAGTGCTTTAGGAGAGATCGCATTAAAGCTGATGCCAGGCGGCAACATCAAGCCTTTTTGGCTGCCGCTGACCGTCACATCCACGCCCCAAGCATCGTGCTTGTATTCAGCGGAGGCTAGGCCGCTGATGGTGTCCACCACCAACAGCGCAGGGTGGCCAGCAGCATCGATGGCTTTGCGTACGGCGGCGATATGGCTCGTCACGCCGGTGGAAGTTTCGTTGTGCACCACGCACACGGCTTTGATGGTGTGTGCCGTATCCGCTTTGAGGCGAGCTTCAATCATGTCGGCTTGGACACCTTTGCGCCAGCTATTAGGCAGGCCAGAGGTGGCATCCATGCCGGGCAGGGCGATCACTTCAGCATTGAGCTGCAAACGCGTGGCCAGCTTCTGCCAGAGCCAAGCGAAATGCCCGCTTTCATACATCAGCACATGATCGCCTGGGCTGCAAATATTCGAGAGCGCGGCTTCCCAAGCGCCCGTGCCCGATGCCGGGTAAATGACCACGGGATGCTTGGTTTGAAAAATTTGCTGGATCTTGCTGAGCACCTGCAAACCGAGTGCGCCAAACTCGGGGCCGCGATGGTCAATCGTGGGGTAGCTCATGGCGCGCAAGATGCGATCCGGCACCGGCGAGGGGCCAGGGATTTGAAGGAAATGGCGGCCTGTGGCGTGGAAGTCGAGGTTCAGCATGGCGTAGCTTTCTAGGATCGGTTCGCACTAATTTTTGCATACAAAATACATTTGTCAATATATTTTTTAGCAGTCATCGGCTTTTTTTGGCGGTTAGCCCATCAGGTGTGACTGCCCGGCTGGCTCCATGTCCTCCGGCGGCGTTTGAGAAGCGCTGATTTTCGGTGAGACCATTTCGCCGCCTCCCCCTTTACTTACGCCAACCGGGCAGTCACACCTGATGGGCATGGGCGCTGAATGAGATCAACAAAATAATTTGCTACATATTTAGGAGCATCTTGCGTATACTTTATGCCGGCTTAATGCCTATATGATCTTTATTTTGGAGTTCTTCGTGACCCGTTCGCACTCAAATTCTGAGTTTTAAATAAGCTCGGCAGAGCACTCGGGGCGAATGGCGTAAGTAAAGGGGGAGGTGGCGAAACCATACGTCCGGATAAGGACAAACTCAAAACGCCGCCGGAGGACATGGAGCCATTCGCCCCGGGCGCTCTGTCGGGCGCCTACGCTGGCGAAAACACTTGCAAACTAAACGCAAAGGTTTGACAAGAGTAAATTTTGCATACAAAATGCTTTTATGACCGCTGAAATCATTTCTATTCCTCGCTCAGCCCTGCATGAGCGCGTGGCTGATCGGCTGCGCTCTCTACTGGTCGAAGGCGCGATTGCGCCGGGTGCCAAACTCAATGAGCGTGAGCTCGCCGAGCGCTTGAACGTATCGCGTACACCCTTGCGTGAGGCCATCAAAATGCTGGCCGCTGAAGGCTTGGTGGAGCTGCTGCCCAACCGCGGCGCGGTGGCGCTGAGCTTGAGCGAGCAAGATGTGCTCGATACCTTTGAGGTGATGGCGGGGCTGGAGGGCATGTCGGGTGAGCTGGCCGCGCAGCGCATCACAGAGGCTGAGCTCTCTGAGATCAAGGCGCTGCATTACGAAATGTTGGCAGCGCACACGCGGCGCGATCTCTCCGCTTATTACCGACTCAACGCGCAAATTCACAAAGCGATCAACAGTGCAGCGAAGAATCCTGTGTTGCTGGCCACTTACACCCAAGTCAACGCCCGGCTCCAAGCCCTGCGCTTTCGCTCCAATCAAGACGAAGCCAAATGGAAACGCGCCGTGAATGAACATGAACAAATGATCGAAGCGCTCGCTGCACGCGATGCCACTGCGCTGCGCAACATTCTTGTGCAACACCTCAACAACAAACGCGATGTGGTGATGGAGCAAATACGTCATCCTGCATCTACTAACGGCATCTTCGCATGAACGCCCCCCTGCCTCTCGAAATCACCCAAGAAGCCGCTGCGTTCAGCTACGAACGGGTCTCTCGCGCCAGCAATGAAATTGCTGGCAAGCTTGCCCAGCGTTTAAGCCAAGAGACGCAAGGAGAAGTCTTGTTCTCCGCTGCGGATATCGGCCGCTATGCTACCGATGCTTCGATTTACCAAGTGATGCCGGTGGGCGCATTCGTGCCGAAAACGGCGAAAGATGTGGCGCTGGCTGTAGATATCTGCCGTGATCTGCACGTGCCCATCGTCGCACGCGGCGGCGGTACGAGCCAATGCGGGCAAACGGTGGGCGCGGGGCTGGTCATCGATCACAGCAAATACATGCGCAATGTGCTCTCGCTGGATGTGGCGCAGCATGAGGTCACGGTTGAGCCCGGTATCGTGCTCGATCATTTGAATGCGCAGCTCAAAGCCCATGGCCTGTGGTATCCGGTGGATGTCTCCACCAGTGCGCAGGCCACGCTGGGCGGCATGGCGGGCAACAACTCCTGCGGCTCACGCAGCATTGCTTACGGCAACATGGTGCATAACGTACTTGGCGCAGATATCTTGCTCTCAAATGGCCAAACGCTGCAAGCGGGCAATTATGCGAGCAGCAGCGGCCTCGCGCGCGTGATGGGCGATCACGTCAAGCAGCTTGCTGATGATCTGCGCCCCGAGATCGAAACGAAGTGGCCGAAGGTGATGCGACGCGTGGCGGGCTACAACCTTGATATCTTCCACAATCAAAATGAGAAGCCCTATACACAAGACGCGAGTGTCAATCTCGCGCATTTATTCGTTGGCAGTGAAGGCACGCTGGGCATCACGCAGTCTCTCAGGTTGCGCCTGTCGCCTCTTCCTAAAACCAAAGTGCTCGGCGTGGTGAACTTCAACAGCTTTCACAAAGCGATGGATTGCGCGCAGCATATCGTCAAGCTCGGTGTGGACGGAAGCCTCACAGCGGTGGAACTGGTTGATCGCACGATGATTGAGTTGAGCCTGCAAAACCCAGCCTTTGCGCCTACGATTCGCACCGCCATCATCGGCCAGCCAGAGGCAATTCTTTTGGTGGAGTTTTCGGGCGAGAACAAAGCAGCGTTGTTACCGAAGATCAAACAACTCGTCGAACTCATGGGCGATTTGGGGCTGCCCGGCTCGGTGGTGGAAATGACGGAAGATGCACCGCAGAAAAATCTTTGGGAAGTGCGCAAGGCCGGGCTCAATATCATGATGAGCTTAAAAGGCGATGGCAAGCCCGTGAGCTTCATCGAAGATTGCGCTGTGCCGCTTGAACATTTGGCCGAATATACCGATGGCTTGACCGAAGTCTTCCGCAAACACGGCTCGCGCGGCACTTGGTATGCGCATGCCAGCGTGGGCACGCTGCATGTGCGCCCGATTTTGGATATGCGGCGCAGTGGCGCGGGTGGTGGTGCAGAAAAGATGCGCGAGATTGCACAAGAGGCCAGCGCCTTGGTGCGCAGGTTCAAAGGGGCTTATAGCGGCGAGCATGGTGATGGCTTGTGTCGCGGTGAGTGGATTGAGTGGCAGTTTGGCTCACAGATCACAAAAGCTTTTTCCAGCATCAAAACGCATCTCGATCCGATCAATTTACTCTGCCCCGGCCGCATGGTGGATACGCCTGAGCATCCGATTCCAAAGATGGATGACTCCCGCTGGATGCGATATTCATCCGGTGCGCAAGGTGAGAAACCTTATCGCGTGATCCCGCTCAAACCCGCGCTTGATTGGTCGGCTTGGAATGTGCAAAACGATCCTGTGACGGAGCAGACCACCGCGCCCGGCACGGGTGGCGATCCGGCAGAGGGCTTTGCCAAAGCCGCCGAGATGTGCAACAACAATGGTCATTGCCGCAAGTTTGACGCAGGTACGATGTGCCCCAGCTACCGAGTCACGCGCGATGAGCAGCATCTCACGAGAGGCCGCGCGAATACGCTGCGCCTAGCGCTCAGTGGTCAGCTCGGCAATAAAGGCTTGGCCAGCGATGCGGTGCATGAAGCGATGGATTTATGCGTGGGTTGTAAAGGCTGCAAACGCGATTGCCCGACAGGGGTGGATATGGCCAAGATGAAGGTGGAATTCCTCCATCACTACAAAGCCAAGCATGGCTACACCATCAAAGATAAGCTGATTGCCAAGCTGCCAGAGTACGCTGTTCTTGCCTCCAAATTCGCGCCGCTCTTGAATTTGCGCGACAAGATTCCGGGCTTGGCCTTGCTCAGTGAGAAGCTGCTTGGTTTGTCGGCTAAGCGCAGTTTGCCGCAATGGCAACGTCAAAATTTTTGGAACGCCAAACCTCATATTGCTTCGCGCGAAGCGGTGCTGCAATCGACTAAAGGCGTGGTGTTGTTTGTGGACACGTTTAACGGTTTCTTTGAATCTGAGAACGTTGTTTCAACACTAAAAGTGCTGCTAGCCGGCGGATACACTGCGGGAGTAGCTACAAAAACAGGAGCAAGTAGCAGCAAACCTTTGTGCTGTGGCCGCACCTATCTTGCGAACGGGATGGTGAGCGAGGCGCGCGAAAAGCTGCGCGAGCTCGTTGCAGAGTTGCTGCCCTACGCTCAAAAAGGCATCGCGATTGTGGGCTTGGAGCCAAGCTGCTTGCTCACTTTACGTGATGAAGCTTTGGTGATGGGTTTGGGTGCAGATGCCAAGCTGGTGAGCGAGCATGCTTTTCTGCTGGAAGAATTCTTAGCGCGAGAAGCCAAGGCAGGCCTGCTTGAACAACTCAAAGCTCAGCTCACTCCGGCCAACAAACCCATCTTGCTCCACGGCCACTGCCACCAAAAAGCATTTGATGCGGTGAGTCCGATTCTTGAGGTGATCAAACTCATTCCTGACGCCAAACCCGAACTCATTGAGAGCAGCTGCTGCGGCATGGCAGGCAGCTTTGGCTATGAATCCAGTCATTATGAGGTGAGCATGCAAATGGCCGAGCTGAGCTTACTGCCAGCCATTCGCAAGCAGCCCGACGCGATTGTGGTGGCAGATGGCACCAGCTGCCGCCACCAAATCCACGATGGCGCGGGGCGCGAGGCGATTCATGTGGCTAGCCTCTTGGCAGGGCATCTGAGATGATCGAAGAGAAAATACACATACCGGACGCAGAAGACGCAAAGGTTACGCAGAAGAAATACAAAAAACTACAAGAAATACAACTGAGTCAAACGGATGCGCTTATATTTTCTAAACTAATTTAGCATTTTCTTTTCTGCGTTTTCTGCGTAACCTTTGCGTCTTCTGCGTCCTGTATTGAATTTAGGCCTTAGCGCCACGTTTCCTAAGCAGCCGTGGCAACACCAACACAGCCACAATCACGACCAACAAAAATAGCGAGCCTGGCCGCTCTACAAACACCGTCCATTTGCCCTCGCCAATCGACAGCGCATTGCGCATTTGCGCCTCTGCCAAAGGCCCTAGGATCAGGCCGATCACTACCGGCGCGGTGGGGAAATCAAAGCGGCGCATCAAAAGCCCAAGCAAGCCAATGCCCCACAGCAGTACGAGATCAAACGCGCTTTGGCGCATGCCATACACACCTACCGTGGCGAAAATCAAAATGCCCGCGTACAAATGCGCTTTTGGAATTTTGAGAAGCTTCACCCACAAGCCGACCAGTGGCAAATTCAAAATCAGCAACATGACATTGCCTATATACAGGGACGCAATCAGCGCCCACACAAGAGTTGCCGAGCTGGTGAAGAGTTGAGGGCCGGGTTGAATGCCATAGCTCTGGAATGCGCCCATAAGCACGGCGGTGGTGTTGGATGTAGGAATGCCTAAAGTGAGCAGCGGAATCAAGGTGGCTGTAATCGCGGCATTGTTGGCAGCCTCAGGCCCGGCCACGCCTTCAATCGCGCCTTTGCCAAATTCTTCGGGATTTTTCGCGAGCTTTTTCTCAGCTGCGTAAGACAGGAACGTAGGAATTTCGCTACCGCCAGCGGGGATCGTGCCAAATGGGATGCCAATCGCTGTGCCGCGCAGCCATGCTGGCCATGAGCGCTTCCACTCCGTGGCCGTCATGTGCACCTTGCTCATCGGATTTTGAAATTCCACTTCTTTGCCTTGATACAGCGCCAAATACAACGCCTCACCAATGGCAAATAAACCCACCGCCACCAGCACAATTTCAATACCATCAAGCATCTCGCTCACGCCGCCCGTGTAGCGCGGCTGGCCAGAGATTTGATCGAGGCCCACCAAGCCCATCGCCAAACCAATAAACAGCGCCACCACGCCGCGCAAAACGCTGCCGCCTAACACCGCGCTTACCGCGCAAAACGATAACACCATGAGCAAAAAATACTCAGGCGGGCCAAGTTTGACAGCATGTTCAGCAATAAAAGGCGCAGCCACCGTGACGACGACCGTGGCAATCGTGCCCGCTATAAAAGAACCAATCGCCGAGGTTGCCAGCGCAGCGCCTGCGCGCCCGCTCTTAGCCATTTTGTTGCCTTCCATCGCTGTAATCAACGAGCCGGCTTCGCCGGGGGTGTTCATCAAAATCGAAGTCGTGGATCCGCCATACATCGCGCCGTAGTAGATGCCGGCGAAGAAAATCATGGAAGCGGTGACGTCCACCTTGGAGGTGATCGGCAACAGCATCGCTACCACCACTGCAGGGCCTAAGCCGGGCAACACACCGACGGCTGTGCCAATCACGCAGCCAAGAAATGCCCAGAGCAAATTGATTGGCGTGAGAGCTGTGGCAAAACCCGCCATCAGGGCGCTAAAAATATCCATAAAATTTCTCTACAACCATCCCGTGGTCGTCAAACCCGGCAAACTCACGCCAAGTACTTTGGTAAACAGCCAAAACACGGGTGCACTGATCGCTACGCCGACGAAAGCGTCTTTAACCCAAGCGCTAAAAGGAGCACGCGGCCGGCCCTGTGAGATGTGAAACCCGCGCACAGCAATTACAAAAGCCAGCATGCAACTGGCAATGAAGCCAATGCGCGTAATAAGTAAAGCATTGAGCAACAAGGCGGTACTGATCCATGCAAACGAAAGCCAATCACCGCTCGCGGCGCCCTCCGGCGCTTCGCGTCCATGAAAACCGCCTTTGAACGATTGGACGATGAGCAATGCACCGCAAACCAGCAATGTGAGCGCCACCACCCAAGGCAAAAAATTTGGCCCCACGCCGGCATAGCCCGCCTCAGATGAAATATCAATCGCTCCCCATGAGAGCAATGCCCCCAAAAAGAGGCAGGCCATACCCACAAAGGTTTCGGTGCGCTGCTTCATCGTAGCTCTTTACAGCATGCCCGCTTGATACATCGTGCCGCGCAGGTTGGCGAAATCGTTATCTACAAATTCACCAAACTCTTTGCCGGTAAGCAGAGCGGATGTCCAGCCTTGCTTTTCTAGCTCGGCTTGCCAGAATGGGGTCTTGGTGGCAGCGACAACAGCTTTTACCAAATCGGCTTGCTGCGCTGGCGTGATGCCCGGACCGCCATACACGCCGCGCCAATTACCCAGTACCACGTCAATGCCTTGTTCTTTGAGCGTTGGCACATCGATGCCCTTTAAGCGTTTCTCGCTGGTCACGCCCACGGTACGCATCTTGCCGGATTTGATGTGCTCGGCAAATTCGCTGTAGCCGCTGCCGCCCAAGCTCACATTGCCGCCAATGATGGCCGCCACAGCTTCGCCGCCGCCACGGAAGGGCACATAGTTGACTTTCTTCGGATCCACACCAATTGCGCGAGCCATCATGCTGGCCGCAATATGCTCTGTAGAGCCGCGTGAGCCGCCACCGATCTTCACGCTGCCGGGATCTTTCTTCATGGCGTCCGCCACATCTTTCATCGTCTTGAACGGTGAATTTGCGGGTACGACGAACACGTTGAATTCGCTCGTCAAGCGAGCAATCGGCGTGCATTGCGTGATGTTCACAGGTGGCTTGCCGGTGATGATGCCGCCTAGCATCACAGCGCCCATCATGATGAGCGAATTGGGATCGCCCTTGGCGCTGTTGACATACTGCGCCAAACCAATCGCGCCGGCTGCTCCACCTTTGTTTTCAAACTGTACCGCATCAAATACTTTGGCTTCCGTGAAAGCCTTGCCGAGTGCACGCCCCGTGCCATCCCAGCCGCCGCCGGGGTTGGCCGGGATCATCATTTTCAAGGTAGGCGCAGCGCTGGCGATGCTCGGCAAGCTGCCTGCAGCGGCTGCTGCAAGGAGGGATTTGAGAAATTCGTCGCGACGCATAGCAATCTCCAATGTAAAAAAATAGATGAAAGAATGATCGCAAGTGTGGCTGTCAATTGCCTGTCTGGCAACACTAGGGGAAACGCGATGCTTGCAAGCTTTACCATTGCTGGCATGAAGCTGCTGCTGATCGAAGACGACCCCGCCATGCGCCAGACATTGGAGCGCGCGCTGAGCCGTCTGGGCTGGCTCGTGCAAACGTGTGCGGATGGAGGCCAAGGGTTGGCGCTGTGGCAACGCTTGAGCTTAGATGTCGTGTTGCTCGATTTGAGCTTGCCGGGGCGCGATGGGCTGCAAATTCTTGGCGATGCTCGCAAGTTGCGGCTGAACACGCCGGTATTGATTCTCACGGCGCGCGGTACGGTGGGAGACCGTATTCTTGGCTTGAATGCTGGGGCAGATGATTACTTACCCAAGCCGTTTGATTTAGATGAGTTGGAAGCGCGTATCCGCGCGCTGGTTCGAGCGCGGGAGCGCAGTACCTCTGGCAACGATTTATATGATGAAACGGCATCTCGCCGGCATAAAGACTGCGCTATACGCTATGAAATTAATAGTAAATCGTTTGTCTTTCAAAGCCAGCCCTTGGAGCTCAGCCCGCGTGAAGTGGCGATGCTCTTGCCGTTGTATGAGCGCTTGGGGCAAGCTGTTTCAAAAGAACAGTTGCTCGAGCGCGTGTTTGCAGATAGCGCGGATGTGCAGGCCGATGCGGTGGAAGTGTTGGCTTACCGTTTGCGCAAAAAACTCTCCGGTAAAGGCGTGAAACTCGTCACGCTACGTGGCTTGGGCTATTTGCTCAAAGAGGATGCGGCGTGAAAAATATTTCACTGCGCCGCCGGCTGCTTTGGGGCATCTTGCTGCCCGTGATGTTGTTCGTGTTGATCGACAGCATCGTGATTTATCGCCAAAGCCTTGCAGCCGCCAACACGGCCTATGACCGCACTTTGCTCGCATCAGCCAAGACGATTGCTGAGCAGCTTGATGTGCAAGGCGATGGCAGCGCGGCTGTTCTCGTGCCCCGTGTGCCGTATGCAGCGCTGGAGGCTTTTGAGGCAGATAACCGTAGTCGTATGTTCTACCGCGTCACGGGTTTTTCGGGCGAGATGGTCTCGGGGTTTGAGTCGCTCAAACCGTGGAAAGGCAAGATTGCCGATCAGCCGCCTTATGCCGCGCTCGTGGATTTTTATGACGATGCTGTCGATGGCGCGACTGTGAGAGTTGCCGTGCTCTTGCAGCCCGTCTCAGGCGCAGACGGCAATGGCATGGCCACGGTGCAAGTGGCTGAAACTTTGGAGCTGCGCGAAGGCTTGGCGCGCGAGATTTTGTTGAGCACGCTGTGGCGGCAAGCACTCTTGCTCGGCGTGATTGCGGCGGTGGTGGCGTGGGTGGTGCAGAGCGCAGTGCGCCCGTTGCGACAAGTCAGTCGTGACATCGCCGGCCGCTCTGAACATGATTTGCGTCCGGTGCATGCAACAGATGCCCCGCGTGAATTGCAGCCGTTGCTGCAAGCGAACAATCAACTCATGGCGCGACTCGATCATTTGTTGCAACACCAAAAGCGCTTCGTGCGCGACGCCGCCCATCAGTTGCGCACGCCGCTGGCCGTGTTGAAAACGCAAACGCAATCCGCGCTGCGCGGCGATGCACCGCCTGAGCAGGCATTGCGTGAGATTGGGCAAACCGTAGATCGCGCCACCGAGCTGGCCAATCAAATGCTGTCGCTCGCAAAGGTCGAGCAATTGCGCCAGCAAACGGCGAGTGTTGCAATCGACTGGAGCGTGATTCTTCGTGAAGTGGCGCTCGACCTAGCGCCCTTGATTGCAGACAAAGATTTGGACTTCGAGCTACAAACAAAGCCAGCGCTCGTGGCCGCGCATGATTGGATGCTGCGTGAGCTTTCCCGCAACCTCCTGCACAACGCCATCAAACACAGCCCCGCAGGCAGTGCCTTAAGCGTGAGCGTGATGGCCAACGACAACACGGCGCAATTGTTGATCGTCGACAGCGGCGCAGGCATCGACGAAGAGCTGCGCCAGCGCCTCTTTCAGCCGTTTTCCGCAGGTCGCCTACAAGCAGGCTCAGGCTTGGGGCTAGCGATTTGCGCAGAGATTGTGCAAGTGCTGCAAGGCGAAATTACGCTAAACAACCGTATTGTTGAACGCGTGAAGCAAGGAACAATTGCAGGGCTGGATGTGTGCGTGAGGTTGCCGCTGCACAGCGTTTGAGTTACGAACTAGATGCAGCCTGCTTTGGCCATAGCACACTGCCAATGGCCACCACCATCAGAGCGACAGCTGCCCAGTCTTGCCAGAATAGCTTCTCGCCCAGCACGAGAGCGCCGCTGAAGACGCCGAGGATGGGGATCAACATGACGCTGAGCGTGGAGGCAATCGGCGGCAGGCTGCGCGCGAGATAAAACCATGTGGCATGCGCGAAGCCGAAGATGAGGATGGCGTTGAAGAGGATGGAGAACCATTCCGTCGCGTTGGGCATGCGCCAGCGGTGCTGCTCGAAGACAATCGATAGGATGCTCATCACGATGGCGCTGAGCACAGTCATCCAAAATGAGATGGACAGCGTAGCTACAGGAATTTTCGTGCGGCGCAGGAGCTGCGTGCCCAGCGCCCAAGTGCTGGCGGCGATCAATGCGAGCAGCACACCAAGCGGCGCCCCGGCGAGTTTGCCGAATTCGTGAGTGAGTAAAAGCAATACACCTAAGGCTGCGCTGCCCACGCCGAGCCAGCCGCGTGCCGAGAGCTTGTCTGCAAAAACCCAAGCACCGATGATGGCGCTGAAGATCGGCATGGTGTAGCCGAGAATCGCAGCGCGTCCGCTGGAGAGCAAAGTCACCGCGACGATGATGCAGCCATGCCAGATGAACATGTTGAACACCGCAAGTAAGAGCAATTCGCGCCAATGCTTGAAAGGTCTTTCAGCATCGCCGCGTGGAATAGTGAACGGCACTTTGAGCAGCACCAAGCCGATCGCGAGCACGGGAATGCCGATCCACATCGACATGGCGCGAAAAGTAAGTGGCGGAAATCCCGAGCCCACGCCCAGCTTCATGATCGGCCAGTTGATGCCCCAAGTCAGCGTGAGGCCGACGAGCAGCCAGAGTTGGGTGGGTGTTAAGTGCTGCATGTTGTTTTAAATGAGCCTGCAACTAGCAAACCACCGCCTTCATCTCTTGCGCGGCTAAGGCTTCGATTACCTGCGCCACATGCTCATGTCCGCGTGCTTGGATCACCAGTTCAATGTCCACATTCTGCGCTGCTTGCAAAGTAAACGCTCTTTGATGCTGCACCTCATTCACATTCGCGCCGGCCTGCGCCACAGCCGCCGCGATGCGAGCCAGAGAGCCCGGTACATCTCGCGCACCGACGCGAATCCGAGCCAGCCGCCCGCTTTTGACCATACCGCGCTCAATGATGGAGGCAAGAAGCAGCGGATCGAGATTGCCGCCGCACAGCACCAAGCCAACTTTTTTGCCCGCAAACTGTTTTTTGTGTTTAAACAAAGCCGCCAAGCCCGCAGCGCCTGCGCCCTCTACCAGTGTTTTTTCAATCTCCAGCAGCATCACAATCGCTTGCTCAATTTCGCTTTCATCGACCAATAAGATATCTTTGACAAAGTTGGAGATCAGCTCACGGGTCATCACGCCTGGCGTGGGCACAGCAATCCCCTCAGCAATCGTACTCGCGCCTTGGGGCAGGCTTGTGCCTTTGATCACGTTGTACATCGCGGGAAAACGCTCGGTTTGCACACCAATCAAATCAATGTTTGGCCGCAAAGTCTTAGCCGCTAACGCCATGCCGCCCATCAAGCCGCCGCCGCCAATCGCGACGATCATCGTATCTAAATCTGGCACAGTCTGCAGCATTTCTAGAGCCACCGTGCCTTGCCCAGCGACGATGTGCGCGTCGTCGTACGGATGCACCAAAGTAAGTGATTGCTCTTTAGCTATTTCAAGCGCATGAATGCGCGCACCATCTAGTGTGTCACCATGCAAGATCACTTCAGCACCTAGGCGGCGGGTGTTGTCAATCTTCACACCAGGCGTGAACTGCGGCATCACGATCACAGCGCGCATCCCAAGACGCTGGGCATGGTGCGCGACGCCTTGGGCATGGTTACCTGCGCTCATGGCCACAACGCCTTTCGTATCTGACGGCAGTTGAGACAGCTTATTGCACGCGCCGCGTTCTTTGAAGCTAGAGGTGAATTGCAGGTTTTCGAATTTGAGAAATACCTGCGCTCCGGTGATTTGCGAGAGCGTTTTGCTCTCGACACAAGGGGTACTCAGCACATACGGGGCGATGCGCTGGGCTGCGGTTTGGATGTCGGTAAAGGAAATCATGAAGCCATTGTGGCGCGAGGCCGTCTAGATCGGTGGCTAATGTGTGGTGAATTTCACACATTGAAGGCACACGGGTTTTCGCTCAGTGTCTTCCCAAACGCTTTGAACTGCGTTATGGTTTGCGACAGGGACATCTTTCCCCTGCACATTAGAGGCTCATCAATGACCAAACGTGTTGCATCTGCATCTCCCGCTATGGAGCATGGCTTGCTGGCTTCGCCGGGGCTGAAAAGCGCACCTGTGCTGGAGATGATGTGTTCGCAGTTTGTCCTCACGCTGGCTGCTAAACAGGGCGCAAAATTTAATGTACGGCGTGATTTGAATAGCTTGCTCTCACTGACAGGGCGACACATGATTTGGCCCGTGCATGTGATGGAGCGGTTGCGAGAGTTTTTGATTCGCCGCTGCACTGGTAATGAATTTTGGAAAGGCCAAGAGGCGCTCACGAACGCGGAATTTATTGAGCGTCACGGCACTTGGCGCGGCCCCTATGAAGAAGGAACAGTTTTTTTCTATCTGGACGAATACGCTAAAGACGCACCCAAAGATTTGCTGAGTGTGCTGTCCGTCACGAGCGATTGGCTTAATCATGCTTTGAAAAAGCACAGCACGTTGGTAGAAAAAAACATCGACGCGCTCGCTGGTCTTTTGCAGCTCAATCGTGCCGAGCGCGCTCTGTTGCTCTATGGCACGCTTGCTCGCTATCAGCGCGATCTACGTAGCCTGCTCGTGGAGTTTAAAGTGAGCAATGCGCCTGAAGCTTATGCTGCGCTAGCGGAAGTTGCAGGCGTGAAAGCTGGCGAAGTGGCAGAAGCGCTGAGAGCAGGCTCACGCCTAGAGCGTATCGGCCTTGTAGAGAATCTGATTTCCGAACACAACATCACGGATCTGGCGGATTTGATGAAGGTCAGCGAGAAGCTGCCTCCCGTGCTGATGCGTGAATACCGTGATCAAAGCGAGCTCATGGCTGTGTTCACGCGGCCTGCAGTCAAGAGCGAGCTCAATACTTCAGATTTTCATTTTGTGGAAGAAGATGCGCAGGTACTCGTCAATTTGCTACGCAACGCAATCGAGCGCAAAGAGCCGGGCGTGAACATCTTGCTGTACGGCCCACCCGGCACAGGTAAGACGGAGTTGGCAAAAGTGGTAGCGCAGAGCGCGGGGCTGGATTTATTTGAAGTGGAATATGCCGATCGCGACGGCAATTCGCTCAGTGGACGAGATCGCTATCGCTCGCTGCAAATAGCGCAAGTGTTTTTGAAGGGCGCAAATCAAGCCGCCCTGCTGTTTGACGAAGTGGAAGATGTGTTTCCGCCAATCAGTATAGATGCGGCTCAGCTCATGGCGCGGCAAGAGCAAATTGCAGCGCCTGCGGCCAGCTCCAGCGTCAATGGCAAGGCTTGGGTCAATCAAATCTTGGAGCAAAACGCTGTGCCCACGATTTGGGTGACCAATCGCATCGAGCAAATTGATCCCGCGTTCCGTCGCCGCTTTGCTTATCACCTTGAGCTCAAAAGCCCGCCACCCGGCGCACGCGAGCAATTGGTGCGCAAGACACTTTCTGGTGTGGCCGTTAGCGATGCGTTTGTAACCAAGCTCACCGAACGCAAAGGCCTCACACCCGCGCAGATTCGCACCGCCGTGCGTTTTGCTGGTCTTGCCAAGACGAGCGATGAAACCGAAATCTTTGAAGGCTTGATCGAGCGCCAACTCAAGCACGCCGATGCCGCTTTAGGCAATGTGCAAGCAGATAGCAAAGGTCGCAAGCCAGTGACCACCTACGATTTGCAAATGCTCAACGTGGAGACACGATTTGAAATTCCGCGTATCGTAGAAGCTTTGAAAGCACGCGGCCACGGCACGCTGTGCTTTTATGGCGCACCCGGCACTGGCAAGACCGCGCTTGGTGAGCACGTTAGTCAAGCCCTTAGCAAGCCCCTCATTGTCAAAAGAGCAAGCGATCTGATGAGTAAATTCGTAGGCGAAACAGAGCAAAACATGGCGAAAATGTTTGCAGAGGCTGAAAACGAAAAAGTTGTGCTCTTGCTGGATGAAGCAGATAGTTTTTTACAAGACAGGCGCGGTGCGCAGCGCAGCTACGAGGTCACAGAAGTCAACGAAATGCTGCAGCAAATGGAGCATTACCAAGGCATTTTCATCTGCACTACGAATTTGCTCGATCGCATTGACCAGGCCGCGCTACGCCGCTTCACGTTCAAAATCAAGTTCAAGCCACTCACCAAAGATCAGCGCGAGTTGATGTTTGTAGCGGAGGCGCTTGCGGGAGACGGGTCTCGTATGAGTGATACGCTGCGCGCGCGTTTGGTGAAGCTGGAGCAGCTATGCCCCGGCGATTTCGCTGCGGTAAAACGCCAATGCGATATTCTTGCCGCAGAATTTTCTGCAGAAGAATTTTTAGAGCAGCTCGAATCCGAGCACAAAATCAAACCCGAAGTACGCGAGGTGCGCAGCATGGGCTTCGTGCATTGAGTAAATTTAATGCTTTTTTAGGGTGATACGCCAATATACGCTGGGTATGTTGAGCCATAGAATCTTGATCAATAGTTCTTTAATCGCTTTATGGTCAATGTGATTCGTTTTCCGCGCCCCCAATCAAGCCAAGCTCGACAACCCCGAATTGCCCTATCGCTGGCAGGCGGTGGGCCTTTGGGTGCGATCTATGAAATTGGCGCGCTGTGTGCACTGCAAGAAGCGCTTGAAGGCATCGATTTCACGCGGCTTCAGCACTACGTTGGCGTATCGGCTGGGAGCTTTATTGCCGCCTCGCTTGCCAATGGCATGAGCCCTCAAGAGCTTTGCAAGAGCTTCATTGACAACAATGGCAGCGAGGCTGATCTTGATACTCTGGGAGACAGATTTGATCCGGCTTGGCTGATGCGTCTTGCTTTCGGCGAATTTGCTCGGCGTGCCATCGTGTTGCCAGGATTGCTAGCCAGTGCGGTTATGCGTGCCACGGTGGGGCGTAAAAGCTTGGTCAGCGCGCTTGAACTACTCGGTCCAGCGATACCCACGGGTGTTTTTTCAAATGCTGAAGTTCATCACCAAATGGCACAGATTTTCTCCAAGCCTGGCCGCAGCAATGATTTTCGCGAACTGCAAAAAGTGCGCGGAACACGTCTGACGGTTGTAGCTACGAATCTCGATTCTGGCGAAGCGGCGCCGTTCGGTGCACCGGGATGGGACCATGTACCTATTTCTCAAGCTATTCAAGCCAGTTCCGCGCTGCCCGGGCTCTTCCCGCCAGTTGAAATTGGCGATCACTATTTTGTGGATGGTGCTCTGAAGAAAACCTTACACGCGAGCGTCGCGATGAATGAGGGCATGGATTTAGTCATTTGCTTGAACCCTTTGGTGCCTTTTGATGCACTGAATGCCCGCTCTACTGTGATGCAGCGCGGCTTGCCCAAAGAGCGCCAGAGCATTCCTCGCATCGTCGAAGGCGGCCTACCTGCTGTGCTTTCGCAAACCTTCCGCTGTATGATCCACTCGCGCCTAGAGATGGGCATGAAGGCCTATGAGCGCGAGTATCCGCAGACCGATATCTTGCTGATTGAGCCAGACCATCGCGATCCAGAAATGTATTTGGCCAACACTTTCAGCTACAGCCAGCGTGCCAGTCTCGCTGAGCACGCGTACCAGCAAACGCGATCACTTCTACGGACGCGTCGAAGCACGATCGGTTCGAAGCTTGAAAAACATGGCATTATGATCAACGACAGTGTGCTCAATGACCCAAAACGCCGATTGTTGACGTCAGCCTTAAAGGCCACTGCTGTTCGTAAAGCCGTGCAGCGCTTAGAAGAGTCCTTGGATGATTTGGAGTTGCGGTACGCTTGAGGTATTACGCGTTAGTTGTCGCTATAAACAGCAACATACGCTATCGTGTGCAACATAGCTCATTGAAAAACGAGGATACACATGGCTAAGAAAGCGCCGCGCCGCACCGCCGAACGGATTCTGGAAGTGACACTAGAATTGTTTAACCGCTTTGGTGAGCCCAATGTGT
>JAYWHR010000018.1:0-59869 GCA_043777675.1 Comamonadaceae bacterium
CTGCACTCAAAACTGGGTAACCTGTCACCCAACGCTTTCGAGCGTGAATCGACATCAAAAAAATCTATCAAACTGTCCTAAATTACTTGACCACTACAGGTGCAGCGCTTCGCTCATTTGCAAAAGGCTCAGCTTTCATGCTGCTTCTCGCAGGCAACTCATCAGGCTGCGCAGGCGCCGCGCTACGCTTACGCCACCAAGCGAAGAGCAGTATTGCTGAGCCAAAGAACAAAAAGACCAAACCAAAATACTTCAAACTACCAAATGCCTGCGCGATCAAGGAGTTGCCCAAAAAGAGCGGCAGTGCAATTAGAAAAATACCTAAACCGCACAAAGCCAAACCATGTTGTGCGAGGCTCTTAGATTTTTTTCTGCGTGGTTGACGAAATTCTTTGCTGCTCATAAATCTTAAAACTACACATTTAACACCGCACCAAAGCGTTGCGCGATCAAGGTATCCAGCGCCGCGTCTTTGACGAAATACTGCTTGTCGGTGAGTTCGGTGAACCAAAAGTCGAGGATTGCGTCTGAATTCATTTCTACTTAGCTTGGCATGCTGACCAATTTTTGCAATTTGATGAAGCTCTTGGATAGGAAGGGTTTGGATTTACTTCTGTTTGCTATTAAATTTGCAGAAGCATTAGCAAAACTAACGAGAAACGATGCTGCAATACAAAATCTCTCCAGCTCTGATTGATTGCGGGGACTCGTGGCGAAGCAATCCTGAGACGACTGACACTTCAATAGGTTGATCAAAGCAGTTGAATCTTTGGCTTGAGTTCCAGAGAATGGAAACCAAACAGAATGCGAGAAGCCATAGTTGATACTATTGCGGACACTTGAAAGCCAACTGAAATCCGGGGTCTTCGATTTTGCGGTCAATATATCTGAGATATTCTCAAATAGTAAAAGCTCAGACTGATAAACAGAGCCATTTTGCTTGCATGATGAAATCAGAGAGTTAAGTAACTCTCCGAATTTCTTCCACACAAATTGATGGGAACCACCTTTCGCACCATGTTTGTCTTGAAACAGTAGCAACTGTTGAATCTCATCATATCTAACGAAATACTGTGAGGAGCTAATTTGCCAATGCGGAGTTCCTCCATTCAATTGAAGATTTTTCATAATCGAATTCGCTAAATCACCATCTATCTGAGTTATGGCGCATCCGGTCATTCTTAGCAACGCATGTGCTGCAAAATATGATGAGTAATATGCTTTGATTAGTACCCAGCCAATAGATCGAGAGGAGAAATTCGAAGGCGATAATTCAGAAAAAGACTCCCCCATTGCGCATAAAAATCGATCAACTTCGCTGGCAAGTGTAGGTTCGAATGATCTAGTTGCATTTCGAATGATTGGTATTTGTGATGCAGATGACGCTGAGTCATATTCGAAATCTCCCTCTTGAAACCAACTCTTAAGCGGCGATGCGGATTGTTTACAGTCCAATAAGCAGCTTGGTACCCGCGGTAGCAAAAGGTCTGTACAGCGCATATCTACTCTTAAAAGCGAAGATTGTCCTTTTCTAGCGTACTAAGTAGATGATCGGCAAGTTTTGCGTAACTGGTTGGTGGCTTTGCAAGAACTGTCTGTCTAACTGCCTTCAGGGGTTTTAACACCTCTACAAATCCATCTAGATCAAATCCACCGTCGAATCTATCGCGAACTAGGCGAGAGACTTTTGGGAACATACTAACAATTGCAGAGAAGACAGTAGCATTAGTGATAGTTTTATTCACATCTAGAGTCGAAGGCAAGCTTAACCGCACGCCATGTAGATAGTTATTCAATGCAACAAAAACTCGCTCTGGCTCGCTCTCAATGAGTTGATCTAGGATTGATCTGATGGCGCGGCGAAACGTTACCCGAGATACCTTACCTTTAGCACTCTCTGCGGGGCTCATCAAACCACGCATGCAACTGCTTTGATCTTCGGAAAGCAAATTGAATACACTTCGTACAAATTCTTCTTCTTGATTTTCATACTTCGCTAGGCTCTTGATATCTAATAGTAGTTCATTGGGTACGGGGCGAGCTTCCGTGTTTATGTCAATGAAAAGCCGAGCCTCGTCAACTCTGCTCAAGCCAGAGAAAATTACAACTGGAACACGAAGTTCTGAGGTTGCCTTTTTGAATCCGTAAACACGATGCTGCCCATCCAGGATCAAAAAAGCTTTTGGAATCGCAGCAAACGAGACTGTTTTGGCTCGGCTGTCGTATACGAAACCGCTCGCCTCTTGTGCAGACAGAATAATGCTTGTTGGTATGCAGCCAAACCCCTCGTCGATGTAAGCGGCTATTCTGAGCGCTCTTTTTTCGTCTAGCTGCCTTTGGAATCCAACGTCAGGATCATCAACGCGAGTTGATACGGTGCAAGTACTGGCCAATATACTGATAGGAAGGGTGACAGTGTAAAACCGATGCTTGCCTTGGGAAATGAGTACTGCTGCAACTGATTGACGAGCTGGGTTATCGGTGGTTGTTTCCATGTTACTTTGTACTCCAGTTATCTCTTAGTTCGGTTGCCCGATTAAACACTGTTTTTTTGGTAGCATAATCCAGCCGATCCGCGACGAAGTAGCCATGCCGTTCAAACTGGAATTTGTCATCCCCCTTGGCTTGCGCGAGCGATGGCTCGACGTAGGCGGTGATGGTTTGTAGGCTGTTGGGGCTTAAGGCTTCGAGGAAGTCTTTGCCGCCGGCATCGGGGTGTTCGGTGGTGAAGAGGCGGTCGTAGAGGCGGATTTCTGCGTTGACTGCGTCGGCTGCGCCGACGCAGGTGATGACGCCCTTGACTTTGACTGCATCGCTGCCGGGGGTGCCGCATTTGGTGTCTTTTAGCACTCTAGCCGGCATAAAATATGCGTGGGCTGCTACTGAATACATAGCGTGAGTCATGTGGCTACTCGCGATTGAGTGAGGGCATTTGCCTTCGCCGCCTGTGCCATCCGTACGAACTGCGAGCATTGCTCGACCCACTGCAGGCGTTGGGCGTAGCTGAGTTGGCCGAAGGCACGTAGGCGTTCGTCGCTGACTTGGTAGGTGCGCTGGGCGCGCAGTTCTGCGTCAAGTTCCGGGGTCGCTTCTGCTGGGTGCATGTCAGGCCGCTTTCCTGAATTCCAGTGGCAGCAGGCCTTCCTTCTTCGCGTCAAGCAATACTATTTCCACAATCGTGCCATCTTCAGCGAAGCTGATGTTGGTGTGCCAGCCTTGCGAGACTTCGCGCACGATGGGTTTGTCGGCCACGCGGATTTGCAGGATGTCGTCGTCTTTGAAGTAGGTGGATTTCATAGACTGACTTTCAAATCCGCTCACGCAGCCTGTCGCTGACGGGCTGGTTTATCTGTGGGGATGGTTTTGCCAAACGCTTTTGCCAAGCGGCGGGCTTGGTCGGCCGATTCTTCTAGCGCTTTTTGCAGCTTGCGCCCGGTTGGGATCACGCGTGGCTTAGCTTTTGCATTTTGAGCCATAGGGCTTTGTCCTCGATGGTTTGTTGACCGTTGGTGCATTGTGCAATGGGGCGGGCATTCTTGCCGCTTGCATTATCGAACATGATCCATTCGTCTGCCAACTCCGCGTAAAGCTGGAAAAAATTTTGCAGGCTGCGGCCGAATCGGCGTTTCACAACATCTGCGGGCACGTCATGTCCGCCCAAGGCGACCCGCAGTTTGACGCGCTGCAAGGCCAAGCGGCTGCTGGTGAGCGCAAAGTAGCAAATCGTGACGTGATAGCCCTTTGATTTGAGCTGTTTGAGGAAGGGCGCGAAGGTTTTGCTCGATAGGGTGGATTCAAAAGCGAAATCTTGGCTCGCCTCGCCCAGCTCATGCAGGCGCTTGAGCATGATGCGGCCTGCGGCGATGGCGACGGTATCGGCTTGTTTTCCGGCAAGCCCGCGAGCGATGTAATCAGCGTTGACGAAGGTGCTGATGCCAATGGCTTTGAGCATCGCATCCGCGTGGGTGGACTTGCCAGCGCCGTTAGGGCCTGCAAAGACGATGACGCGGGGAGTGTTGCTGTCAGCCATGGCTTACTTGGCCCAAGTATCTTTCAAACCCGTGATCTTGTTGAACACGACTTTGCCATTGCCGTGCTCCACCCGATCCGCGACAAAGTAGCCGTGGCGTTCAAACTGGAATTTGTCGTCGGGTTTGGCTTGGACTAGGCTTGGTTCGACGTAGGCGGTGATGGTTTGTAGGCTGTGGGGGTTTAGGGCTTCGAGGAAATCTTTGCCGCCTGCATCGGGGTGTTCGGTGGTGAAGAGGCGGTCGTATAAGCGGATTTCTGCGGTGACTGCGTCTTGCGCGCCGACCCAAGTGATGACGCCTTTGACTTTGACTGCGTCTGAGCCGGGGGTGCCAGATTTGGTGTCTTTTAGCACGGTAGCCCGGATGGATAATGCGCGGGCAGCTCCTGATTTGATAGCGTCTTCGCTGGTGCCTTCTGGGTAGGTTGCGCCTTCGACCTCGATGACGAAGCCGTATTTGAGGCGGACTTTATTGCCGGGGAATAAACGGAAAAAGCCTTTACTGGGGATCTCCTCGTAGTCGGTGCGCTCGATCCACACTTCTTTTCCGAGTTTGAAATTTCGCTTGCCCAAGTCTGGCAAGTGGGGGTGGACGGGGGCGGTGCAATCTTCTAAATGCGATGCAGAGCCGAAGGCTTCTTCCCAGTTGGTGAGGATGAGCTTGAGCGGGTCGAGCACGGCCATGGCGCGGGGGGCTGTTGGGTCTAGCGTGTCGCGCAAGCATCCTTCTAGCGTGCCGTAATCAATCCAGCTGTCGGATTTGCTCACGCCGATGCGCTCGGCGAAGAGTTGCAGGGCGGCGGGTGTGTAGCCACGGCGGCGCAGGCCGACGATGGTTGGCATGCGGGGATCATCCCAGCCGCTCACTTTTTTCTCAGCCACGAGTTGGGCGAGCTTGCGTTTGCTGGTGATGACATACGTCAAATTCAAGCGGGCGAATTCGTATTGGCGGGGTTGCTGTTTGATGAGGCTGCCCACCACCCGCCCGTCGGGTAGTTTCGTCGCTTCAAGCAATCGCTCCATGAGCCAGTCGTACCACGGGCGTTGCTCTTCGAATTCGAGCGTGCAGATGCTGTGCGTGATGCCCTCAATGGCGTCTTCAATCGGGTGCGCAAAGGCATACATGGGGTAGATGCACCATGCATCGCCGGTGTTGTGGTGCGTGGCGCGGCGAATGCGGTAAATCGTGGGATCACGCATGCTGATGATGGGCGAGGCGAGATCAACCTTTGCTCTTAAAACCATAGCGCCATCAGCATGTTTTGCGCCGGCCATCTCTCTAAAACGCTCTAAATTCTCCGCTGGCGTGCGGCTGCGGAAGACGCTGGGTGTGCCGGGGTGGTTGAAGTCGCCACGGTTGGCGCGCATCTCTTCTGCGCTTTGCTCGTCTACATAGGCCAAGCCGCGCTCGATCAGATGCTCGGCGGCTTTGTACATGAAGTCGAAATAGTTGCTGGCGAAAAAAGGTTCTGAGCCTTTTTCTTTTCCCCAGCTAAAGCCGAGCCAGCTGACTGAATCAATGATGGAATCAACGTATTCTTTTTCTTCTTTTTCGGGATTGGTGTCGTCAAACCTGAGATTGCAAATGCCTTTGTAATCACGCGCCAAACCGAAATTCAGGCAGATGCTTTTGGCATGACCGATGTGCAGATAGCCATTGGGCTCGGGCGGGAAGCGGGTAACGATTTGGGCATGTTTGCCGCTGGCCAAATCAGCTTCAATGATTTGGCGCAAGAAGTTGCTGGGCTTGGTGGCTAGTGGGGCGTCGGGCGTTGGGGAAGGATTGGAGGCAGTCATGCTCTGATTTTAGAGGGCATAACTACGTGTTTACAGCTTGATACCTCATTTGCAAAGCTTATGACAACTGCCACTTAGCATCAAGCGTTAAAGATGCACTGCTTTTCAAAGGAGAACATCATGAAAGCATGGATGACCGCTGCTGCGGCAGCTACGGTGCTGGTCGCTGGCGCCGCGCAAGCGGGCGATGTGAATTGGAGTGTGACCGTGGGCTCACCGCAGCATGCGCCAAGAGTGATTTACGCTCCACCCCCTGTGATTTATCAGCCGCCGCCTGTGGCCTATTACCCTGTGTATCACACTGTGCCTGTGGTCTATCAGCAGGTCTACCAACCTGTGGTGTATGCGCAGCCGGTGCAGTATGTCCAGCGTATCCCGCCTGGCTATACGAAAAAATGGCACAAGCACGGCCACAAGTATGGCTATGTGCAGCCTCGCGGCAACTATCACGATTGAGTTAGTCGCCGACTGGGCTGGAAATCAGCGCTTCGCTGAAGGCAAGCGGATATTCGCTGCTAAGCCGCCTGTGGATGAGTTGTGCAGGCTAAAGCTCCCACCCATGCGCTGAATGGTTTTCTCCACAATCGCAAGGCCTAGGCCAGCGCCTGTGGCTGCAGTGCGCGCTACATCGCCACGAAAAAACGGTTTGGTCAAATGCTTGATCGTGTCGGCATGCACGCCCGGGCCATGATCGCGCACTTTGACCAAAACCCAGCCTTCGCGCTCTCGAGCAGCTATATCAAGAAGAGTGACACCGCTGGCAACAGATTTGCCATATTTCCGCGCATTTTCCACCAGATTGGTGATCACGCGTGTCAGCTCCACTTCATCGCCCATCACATGGAAATCAGCTGGTAGATCCAATTTCACGCGCAGATCATCCGATTGCTGCACAGAATGCACACAGGCCTCAATCACATCATTGAGCGATACCGCGCGCAAATGCTGCTGATCTGTAGGCCGAGCGTAATCTAAGAATTTATCGATGATCGCATCAAGCTGCTCGAGATCAGAGACCATATGCCCACGCGCCGCATCGTCAGCCACGCTCATTTCAGTTTCTAAGCGCAGGCGGGCAAGAGGCGTGCGCAGATCATGCGAAATGCCGGCAAGCATCACGGCGCGATCTTGCTCTATTTTTGCGAGCTGCTCGGCCATGCGATTGAACCCAGCATTGACTTCGCGGATCTCGCTGGTAACAGCATCTTCATTCAAGCGGCTCGCATCAAAATCTCCATCTTTGACTCTTCCTGCTGCAAAAGACAAAGCCTTGAGGGGCTTGTTAATCAGCCGAGCAATCATCGCTGCGCCTGCTAAAGAGAGCAGGGCGGCAATGGTGAGCCATATCAACCAAGCGCGCCCAGGCAAAGGGGCTAGCTTGGCTAGATCAGTTTGCAGCCAAAATTTTTCCTGATCGATGCCAAAGCCTACCCACAAGCCTTCTTCGCCATTGACCTTGCGCGCCAAAGTGGCTCGCTCACCCAGGCGCACGCGCAGCTCCACAAGCACGCGCTGCATCTGGGTGTCGCCTTCGAATCCTTGCACCACATCTGTGGCTGTGCGCGCTACGACTTTCACGCCTTCAAGCTCAGCGAGCTGCTTGATCAGCGAGACGCGCGCAATCGCATCCGAATGCACGAGTGCGGCGCGAGAGAGATTAACGATAGAGGCAATTTGCTGCGCAGTTTGTGAGGCACGAGGCTCCGATTCGAGCACGCGAAAAGTCTGCAACCAAGACACCACCGAGCCCACCAACAGCAGCGCGAGCAAAAAGAAGGTGCGCCAAAACAAACTAAAACGCACTTTGCTGATCGTGCCAGAAGGCCTCACGTCTAACGAGGCGGGCATCGTCTCTAGTGGCGCGGGGCCTGTAGACAGAGCATTGGCCGCCATACCAGAAGGTAGGTGAGAATTCAAGCCTTGGGGCGTGGTGCTTTGCTCCGATCGTGCATTCATACGCCGGTCCATACGCCCTCCATAAGCCCGTCCATGCCGAGGCCTCCGATGGTATTTTTCTTAGCAGGCATGGATTCGGGTTATTGAGTTAGATCAGATTAGCTTTTGCCATCTGGCACGAAGACATAGCCCACGCCCCAAACGGTTTGAATATAACGCGGCTGAGCCACATCATTTTCGATCATCTTGCGCAGGCGAGAGATTTGTACATCCAAGCTGCGATCAAACGGCTCGAATTCACGGCCACGTGCGAGCTGAGCGAGTTTTTCACGAGACAAAGGCTGGCGCGGATGGCGCACGAGCGCCTTGAGCATGGCGAATTCACCCGTGGTCAGCGCGATTTCTTCGCCACTTTTCTTCAGGGTCCTCTGGCCAAGATCAAAATCAAACGGACCGAAGCTCATCATTTCGCTGTCGGCAGATGGTGCGCCCGGCGCCTCCAGAGCAGGGCGGCGGCGCAGTACGGCATGCACGCGAGCGAGCAGCTCGCGGGGGTTGAAAGGCTTGCCTAAATAATCATCTGCGCCCACTTCGAGCCCGACGATTCGATCCACATCTTCGCCTTTGGCAGTCAGCATGATGATCGGGGTGCGATCACCTGTGGCGCGCAAGCGGCGGCAAATGGAGAGGCCATCTTCACCAGGCAGCATCAGATCAAGCACAATTAAATTAATAGGCTCGCGGATCATGGCGCGAGAAAGCGCCTTGCCATCTTCAGCAACGATCACTTCAAAACCCTCTTGGGTGAGATAGCGGCGCAGCAAATCGCGGATGCGGGCATCATCATCGACGACCATGATGCGGTCTGCGGTTTTAACGGCTTGGTTCATATTGAGCTCCTTACAGAGTTAAGCCAAAAGCGGCGGATATGTAACATGCACAGAATTTACACCCATTTTTTTCAAAAATCATCGAAAAAACAGCTTTCCATTAGATTTGTTACACAATTAAGGGTCTTTTGGTGCAATAAAAGACGCTTAAAAGACTATTCTAAAAGTTTTGACCCCTTTTCGCAGTCATGAAGCGTTCAATACACATCGGATTCGCATCGTGCGTTTCCTTTTTTGGAAAACTTGATTTACCCTTTAGGATGCCATCATGAAAACACCTTTTTCCAGTCTCTCTATGCGCACCAAGAGTGCTATTATTTATATAGCGCTTAGCGCAGGTTTGATGCCGGCTACCACCGCTTTTTCTCAAAATATTCGTATGGAAACACCGCAAAACGTCGTCTCGCTCCAAGCGCAGGGCAGCCTAGAGGTGCAGCAAGATCTGCTCACTATTCAAATGAACAGCACGAAAGACGGCTCTGATGCATCCACGGTGCAAACTCAGCTCAAAGCCGCCCTGGATGCGGCGTTGACGGAGGCAAAAAAAGTTGCTCAACCCGGCCAGCTCGACGTGCGCACCGGCGCTTTTTCGCTCTATCCACGCTATGGCCGCGATGGCAAGATCAATGGCTGGCAGGGCTCCACCGAGCTGGTGTTAGAAGGCCGCGATTTCGCTCGCATCAGTGCGCTGGCTGGCAAGATCAACACGCTCACTTTAGGCAACGTGAGCTTTGGCCTCTCGCGCGAGGCGCGTGCCCGCGTGGAAGCCGAAGTCACAGCGCAAGCAATTGACCGCTTCAAAGTCAAGGCGCAGGAGATTAGCAAAGGCTTTGGCTTTGCCGGCTACACCGTTCGCGAAGTTAATGTGCAGGCCAACGATCAGGGCTTTGCGCCGCCGCGCGGGCGGATGATAGCCATGGAGGCTAAATCCATGTCGTCAGATGCCGCCGTTCCCGTGGAAGCAGGCCGCAGCACCTTGGTGGTTATGGTGTCGGGTAGCGTTCAAATGAAGTAAAAGAGTTGCTTCCGTTTGACTGAACCCCTCACTTTTTGTAAGTTACCGCTCAGTCTCGCGCAAGCTTCTGTTGGTTTCGCGTCAGGGGTAGGCAAGAGCAGTTCTCCACAATCGCCTCACGCCTAATATTGGGCGAGGACATGACGGAGACAGCGCACATGGCGACAGAAACTATGAACAACGTTCGGGAACGATCCCGCCCGATGACGCAAGAAGAGAAAAAGGTGATTGCCGCCTCTTCTGCGGGTACCATTTTTGAGTGGTACGATTTTTACCTCTATGGCGCGCTCGCCGCGATCATCGGAGCCCAGTTCTTTACTGCGTTCCCGGAAAACACCCGTAACGTCTTTGCGCTATTGGCTTTCGCTGCTGGCTTCATCGTGCGCCCATTCGGCGCATTGGTGTTCGGCATGTTGGGCGACATGATTGGCCGCAAATACACTTTCTTGATGACCATCGTGATCATGGGCGTGTCCACCTTCTTAGTTGGCATCTTGCCTAACTACGAAAGCTGGGGCACTGCTGCACCAGTCATCTTGATCTTGCTGCGTATGGCGCAAGGCTTGGCTCTCGGTGGTGAATACGGTGGCGCTGCGATTTACGTGGCTGAGCACGCACCAGCGAATCAGCGCGGCTACTTCACAGCCTTCATTCAGACCACGGCTACTTTGGGCTTGTTGCTCTCGTTGATCGTCATCTTGTCAGTGCAAGGCTACGTGAACGGTAACTATCCTGATGTACCTTTGATGAAAGATGGCGTTGCCGTGTTGCTCGCTGATGGCAAGCCATCCATGGTCAAGGCGTTCAACGCTTGGGGCTGGCGCGTTCCTTTCATTGGTTCGATCTTCCTCTTGGCAATCTCGCTGTACATCCGTATGCAGATGAACGAGAGCCCCGCTTTCAAGAAAATGAAAGAAGAAGGCCGCACCTCCAAAGCACCGCTGTCTGAAGCGTTTGGCAACTGGAAAAATGGCAAGATCGCGCTGATTGCTTTGCTCGGCCTCGTCGCCGGCCAAGCTGTGGTTTGGTACACAGGCCAGTTCTACGCACTTTTCTTCATGCAAAACGTGATCAAGGTTGACAGCTTCACCGCCAACGTGATGGTGGCTTGGTCGCTCATCTTGGGCACCGGTGGCTTCTTGTTCTTCGGCTCGCTGTCTGACCGCATTGGCCGCAAGCCGATCATCTTGGCGGGCTGCTTGCTTGCAGCGATGACTTTCCTGCCTGTGTTCAACTTGCTCACCAAGACTGCTAACCCAGCGATCTATGCAGCACATCAGACCCCAGTGTCAGTGAAAGTGTTTGCAGAAGACTGCTCTTTCCAATTCAACCCCACAGGTACTGTGAAGTTCAGCTCGTCTTGCGATATCGCCAAGGCGCAACTGGCTCGCACCTCGGTGAACTATTCCACGATTGAAGGCGCTCCTGCGGGCACGCTGGCTGTGGTTAAAGTTGGCGAGACGGAAATCCAATCGTATGACGCCGGCAAACTCACTGGCGATGATCTGAAAAAGGCTAAAGCAGCTTTTGACGGTAGCTTGAACGCAGCGCTTAAAAAGGCGGGTTACCCGATGGTAGCTGCAGACAACACGTCAATTGCCAAGGCACAACACTTCCTTGACATTTTCAATACGCAAAAATTGACCATCATTGCAATCTTGACCTATTTAGTGCTCTTGGTGACGATGGTTTATGGCCCCATCGCAGCGATGCTGGTTGAGATGTTCCCAACGCGTATCCGCTACTCTGGTTTGTCTTTGCCTTACCACATTGGCAACGGCTGGTTCGGTGGCTTGATGCCTGCAACCGCATTCGCGATCTCTGCACAGACGGGTAACATTTACTCCGGTTTGTGGTACGCGATTGTGATTGCTGTGATGACTGTGGTGATCGGCACGATTTTCGTTCCGAATGGTACCCACAAGAAGGATATCTTCGCTGGCGATACAGATAAGAAATAATTTCTTTATCCCCACTGAGCCAGAGTCTTGCTAGCCAAGACTCTGGCTTTTTTTTTGATCTCAGGCTGCACGCTCAAACGATAAGCTACAGTGCGAGTTCATTGGGTTTTTGTCGGATTCACAAAGTATTGGAAAACAGATTGATTGATCTCGTCATGTCTCAATTGACCGACCCTTTCCGCATCGGCTTGCTGATTGCCTTGGTCGTCACCATGCAGCGTACGGCTGCAGTCACGGGGCGCGTTATTCCGCTCGCAGCGGGCGTGGTATTCGTGGCTGTGATGCTACCCACGACGATGCCAAGCGCCTCAGTCAGCCTCAAAGATGCGATTGTTGCCGGGCTGGCTTCGAACGTGATGATCTTGATCGTCGTGCTCGCAGTAGCATGGCTGATCGCGCGGCTGCGCCGCTAGTATGCTCATGCAATAGTGCGCTTGTGCAATAGTTTTATAAAAAACGGGGTGCTACTAAAAAAGTAGCACCCCGCACTTTATTGATGCCGACTATCGGCTTAAATCACTATAAATTAAGCGAAGATATCAATCCCCGCGCACCACGCCTTCGCGCCGTGGATCTGTGCCGCCAAACCAGCCTGAACCACCGCCGGAAGCAGGGTTTAAACTAGCGCGGCCAATAGCTTGCAAGCCGCTGGTCATAGCTTGCTCAACGCGATGTATTGTTGACATCGGTCTGATGGTTGGCTAAATCTTGCGAAGATTGAATACTTATCGCCATTGATCTTCAACCTGGACTGCAACATCTGGCACACGGCTAAGAACATCTAAGAACTTTGCTCGACTGCCCTTGGTGGCGCGCTCTTGCAAATAATCAAGCGTGGACAGCGCAGCCAACTTTTCACTCACAGCTGTCGCAACGAACTGGTTAATTGACACATTGTCTTTTTGTGCCCAAGCCTTTACGCGCTGATGCGTAGAGTCTGGCAACCGAATACTTAATGCACTCATGGTTTAGCTCCAATCAATTTCAAAAAATCTGCGGGCCACAGCGCCTGCATACCAAACTTTTCAACCCCAACGAAGTCTCGCGTGTTGAAAGTGATGATGTGACTGCACTGCCCAGCCACTGCTGCTTCTAACACCATATCGTCCTTCGCATCTCGCAACCAAGGACGCCACAAAAAATGCACCTGCTGGCGATGCGCCACCGAGCATATGTAGTTGATCACCTCATGGGCATCTTGTTCATGAATACCTAACTCACTGCGCAGCAACACATCTTCATACTCAAACACGAGCGGCACCGAGATACAAACCTCAAATTTGCGATTGCCTACCAATGAAAGCAATGCAAACGATGCGCCTCTTCTTGATCGCATTGCTGCCACCAATACATTCGTATCAACGATGATCCTTATCATGCATAGATGGTATCACATTCAATACCAACCAAAGGATTGACCGCTACTCCAGATCACTTACTGACTAAGGCGAGGTGCATCTGTGACTCTGCTAGTAAAACACTGCACTTAATCTATCCCAGCTACAGGCCGAAATCAATCGAAATATCGTAAAAAGTAAACCTCGCAAACTAGATTTGATGAATATTGGTAAGCAAAATTCCAGTGAATAGTAAAACGATGAGGCATACTTTTTTCAATCTGGACTTGTTTAAATCGACTCGTCCCAATATCCCTATCGTCATTTCTTAGTCTATCAGTATGAGATCCCCAGCCTTTGCCCCCCAGTCCGGAGCATCAGGATCTTTGATGCGTTCGTTCTGCGGGAAATAGCGTTTGAATCGGTTGTGGACACTCACGTAGTTTTGATGGGTCGGGGTATGCGCCAAAGTTGTGGACCATGTCCGCCCTATGCAGTCCAACTTGGAGAGACAAGCTGCAAAACGCGCGATCACAGCATCATCTACAGAGCCGGCAATTGGCAAATTTCCCGCAGCTGTGTGTTCCGTCTCTTGCAATTCAGGTTCACCGGGAAACTAATTGTCATGACAAAAATCAGATTTGTTGTTGAACGGAACGCTGGTTAGTCGCTGCCCAGCAGAATAATGCGATTGCTCCGCATTTCTGATGAAGGTTTACAGTTGCCGGTTGCAGACTTGCGAAGGTCATAGAGCGTCAATCATACGAGTACCAAACGAAAAACGGGGAGCTATCAAATAGATAGCACCCCGCGCTTTATTTATGCCGGCTATCGGCTTAAATCATCATTAAAACACGTGGAAAATCAATCCCCGCGCACCACGCCTTCGCGCCGTGGATCTGCGCCGCCGAACCAGCCTGAGCCGCCGCCTGATGCGGGGTTCAAGTTCGCGCGGCCAATGGCTTGCAGGCCGCTGGTCATGTTTTGCTCGCGCACATCGTGGCCTCGGCCTTTGAGGGCATCGACTGTGGCTTTGGGGAAGCGGTTTTCCTCGAGTAGCGTGGGAGCGCCGCCTGCGCCGAAGTTAGGCAGGTTGATGGCTTGCTGCGCATTCAGGCCCCAGTTGAGCATGCCGTAGGCGGTTTTGGCGGTGTAGTGGATGATCAGCGCGCCGCCGGGGCTGCCGCCTGTCATCACGACTTTGCCGTCGGCTTTGTCGAAAATGATGGTGGGGCTCATAGAGCTGCGCGGGCGCTTGCCGGGTTGCACGCGGTTGGCGGTTGGTTGGCCTGCGGCGTTGTTGGGGGCGTAGTTGAAATCGGTGAGCTCGTTGTTGAGCAAGAAGCCGCCGCCTGCTGTTGGGTTGCTTGGGTTGACCATTTGGCGCGCACCGAAAGCGTCTTCGATGGTGGTGGTCATGGACAAGGCATTGCCGTAGCCATCGATGATGCTGATGTGGCTGGTGCCGTATTCGGGTTGGTCTGCGCCTTTGCCGAAGGCCGATTTTACGCCTGCGGGGTTGCCGGGCTTGGCATCGCCTTTCATGCTGGTGCCGGTGATGAGCTTGGCGCGCTCGGCAAGATACGCGGGGGAGAGCATGGAATTCCAGTTGCCGCCGATTTTGCCGTCGGGTGCGGGCACGAAATCTGGATCGCCTAAGAATTGAGCGCGGTCAGCAAACGCCAAGCGTGCAGCTTCGGTGTAGAGATGCAACCAGCCGGGGCCGGGCAGGCCATCGGGCTCAAGTTGGATGTTGCCGGCATTGGTCTGGGCGAGCGTACCTAATATTTGACCAACTGCGATCATGCCGGAGGAGGGCGCAGGCATGCCGCAAATCACATAATCTTTGTTGGTGGAGGCTTTGTAATCCATGCAAATCGGATCGCGCTTTTTTGGCTGGTAGCTGGCCATGTCTGCCATGGTGAGCTTGCCGGGATTCTCTTTGTGGCCTTGCACTTTGTTCACGATAGCTTGGGCAATCGGGCCTTCGTGCATGGCTTTGCTGCCTTGTGCGGCGATGGCTTTAAGCACATCGGCATAGGCTTGGTTACGGATATTGAAGCCGACGTCGCGTGGATCCCCATCTGCTTTGAAGAAGTAGGCGGCTGCCACCGGATCTTTCTTCAGATGCGCATCTGCTTTCACGAGGGTATTGAGGCGCGGGCTGACTTTGAAGCCGCCTTCGGCCAAAGCAATCGCAGGCTCAAACAATTTCGCCCATGGCAGCTTGCCATGCTGCTTGTGCGCCATCTCCAGCATGTGCATCGTGCCGGGTACGCCCACCGAGCGGCCGCCTACCACGCCTTCATAGAAGGCCATCGGCTTACCATCTTTCATGAAAAGGTTTTCATCCACGCCAGCAGGGGCAGTCTCGCGGCCATCGAAGGCTTCGGTTTTTTTACCATCGTGGTGCAACAGGAATGCACCGCCTGCAATGCCGCTGGATTGCGGCTCAACCAAGCCCAGCACGAGCTGCACCGCAATGGCTGCATCTACAGCGCTGCCGCCTGCTTTGAGTACTTGGTAGCCCGCATCGGTGGCTAAAGGGTTAGCGGCGGCCACGGCGAATTTAGAAGTTGCCCAGCCCGGTTTCTCGGTGATGCCAGAAGCGCCTTCGGGCTGCTGGAAGGGCTGATAGTTGAAATTGGTGGGCGCTGTGACGCAGGCGGCGAGCAGTGCGGCGCTGGCGAGCGTGGATAGAGTGAAAGTGCGGCGAAGGATGCTCATGGGTTGCTCCAGAAATTGTTGTTACCGCACAGTCTAAACAAAAAAGCCCGGCAGAGCGAATCTGTCGGGCTTAAGAGTGGGGGAATAACCCTTGAGTGGTTTCAGATTTAGCGGGTTGGCACAGCCGCAGGATGCACATTGCCCGGCGCATCATCCATATAGCCTTTGCCATCTTTCGGGCCTTTCTTACCCATGATTTGCCAAGCGGTGCGCTGATCAATCAGGCGGGCCAGCACTTCGAGCTCCTCATCGGTGTGATTTATGGCGCCAGCTGGCGTGAGCAGTTTGCCATTCACAGGCGCGGCTTCGCCCCAAAAAGCTTGGTGATAATCTGCCCGGGAGAGCGCGCGATCTGAGCCAGCAGCCATCTCTACCGTGCCGTAGCAATTGCAAAAATAAGAGCGGAAATTTTGCTGTGGGCGCACTTCGGTGTAGACGCCTGTGCCGCGAATACCGGCTGTGAGTGTGGGCGTAATGATTTGGCGATTGCTACCCTTGCCCCAGACGCTGGCCACAGCGCCTGTGAGCAAGCGCAGCACACTCACTGCATTGAGCGTGGCACCGCGTTCTACCGTGAGGCGAGAATTTTGGCGCACTTGGAAAGAGGCATTGCCCACGACAAAGATCAAATTTGAACCGGGGCCTGTTTCTAAGCGATCACCCGTTTGGATGGTGGTTTGTGGCGTGAGGCGGTTGCCATTAACCTGCGCATCACCTTGCAGCTCCACGATATTGCTGCGTTGCTGGGCATAGGCCGCATTTGCTCCACCCATCGCAGTCCAGGCTGCGGCGGCGCTGAGGAAGCTGCGGCGTTGAAACCACAAGACTTCATCTTCTGTGCGGCCTTGAAGGGTGTGTTGGGTCATGTTGTCTCCTAAAGTGGAAGTTAGGTGCGAATTTACGCAATAGGTGGAGGCACCTCGGTGGGCGTCTCTTCAGTATGCACGAAGCTATCACGAAATGTGAAGTACAGCGAGGTGAAAAACATGGCTGCTACAGTGAGCACCATTGGCACCATGAGCGCTGCAGCTACTGCTGGGGAGCCTAGCACCACGGACAGGGTGGTGATCACCACACCACCCAATGCAAACACGGCAAACCAGCCCAAACCATAGGCTGTGTAAGCCCAAAAGTTTTTCATGCAAGCGACCAAGCTGAAAAATACCGCCTTGGTAGGCGACACGCCATGCCAATGCACAAGCGCAGGCGCATGCCAAAACATCAGCGAGAGTGGAATGTACAAACCCATGCCGATGAATGCTGCCGTTTGAAAATCACTTTGCTCCAGCAGCTCCCTGCTCAGCTTTCCGCCCACGATGTAGAGCTTGGCAAATTGCCCGCCATCAAACAAAGCGGTAAAACCCATCACCAGAAAAAACCCAATCGCATACATGGTGCCCAGCACCAGCATCGCACGCAGGCGCTGCTTACCTGCGCGGAAGGCCGTAGCAAGCACCGAAGGCATAGGAAATTTTCCGCGTAGCGCTTCTAATGTGGCCACCATCAGGCCAAGCGTGGCGGCAGGGACGATGGCCAGAGCCAACGCACCGCCAATATAAGGCAAGATGGAGGCGACTGAAACAATCGCCATGAACATGAAAAACAACCCACCCAAAGCTAGCGGCTGTTTGAAAAATGTTTTGATGCCGAGCTTGACCCAAGTGATGCCAGTGCTTGCGGGGAGGATTTGGAGTTTCATGGCGTTTGCTATCTGAGGCAAGATGCTGCTGTTAGTTCATCGTCGCGATGCGGGCTCGAAGCACGCGCTCGAAATGTGCGGGATCATGTGCTTTGAGCATACTGGCTTCTCGGGGCAGATGGAAATCCCAGAGGCGCGATGTCCAAAAGCGTAATGCGCCAGCGCGGAGCATGGCGGGCAGAATAGCCCGTTCGGCAACTTCAAGCGGTCTCTCGCTGGCGTAGGCAGCTAAGAAGGCGCTTTGGCGCTCCTCGTTTGGCTGGCCTGTTTGGAGATCAATGCACCAATCGTTGAGGCATACGGCGATGTCGAATAAAAAACTGTCCACACCGGCGAAATAAAAATCGAAGAAACCAGTGAGTTCGCTTCCTTCAAACATCACATTGTCTCGAAACAGATCGGCATGCACCGGGCCGCGGGGTAGGGCTTTGTATGCGCTGCTCTGTGAGATGTGATGCTGATAGGCGAGCTCGCTTTTGATGAGCTGCGATTGCTCTGGTGTTAGATAAGGAAGCACCACAGGAATCGTATCGTTCCACCATGGCAAGCTGCGAAGATTGGGCTGGCTTCTTGCATAGTCTCGCCCTGCCACATGCATGCGAGCGAGCATCGCACCAACAGTGGTGCAATGCGACTCTGATGGCGAAAGCTCACTGCTGCCGCGCAAGCAGTTCACCACACAAGCAGGTTTGCCCAGCACGGTGAGCAAAATATCCCCTGTTTTATCGGCTTGCGGATCAGGCACAGGAATACCGCGCTGCGCAAGATGCTTCATCAAATACAAATAGAAAGGCAGTTGCTCATGGGTTAAACGCTCGAAAAGCGTGAGCACGTAGCGGGCAGACACACCATCTATGTTGCAGTTCACAAAATAATTGGTATTTTCAATGCCACCTTTGCAGCCTAGAAGCTCCGTCACCTGTCCCAAGCCGAGTTGGGTGAAAAGGGATTGCGCTTGTGACAGGGAAACTTCGGTGTAAACGGCCATTTTTGATGCAGTGCAGGAGTTGCCGAGATTGTAGAGGGTGGACAATAGCAGGATGACCGACATTTCCGCTCCAGAAAAAACACCTGCCAACTGCCTTTTGCTCGTGGATGGCTCAAGCTACCTCTACCGCGCCTTCCATGCGATGCCCGATTTGCGCGCTGTGCCGGGCGATCCGACGAGCCCGGCAACCGGCGCGATTCGCGGCATGATTAATATGATGGCGGCGCTGCGTGCGCAGTTTCCTAGTCAGTATGCAGTGTGTATTTTTGATGCCAGTGGTCCCACTTTCCGTGATGCGCTTTATCCACAATACAAAGCCAATCGCTCGCCCATGCCCGACGATCTGCGCAGCCAGATTGAGCCGATTCATGAGGTGATGCGGCTGCAAGGCTGGCCGGTGGTCGCGATGCCGGGCGTAGAGGCTGATGATGTGATTGGCACGATGGCGCGCATTGGTGCAGAGCGCGGCATGGAAGTGATCATCTCCAGCGGGGATAAAGATCTTTCGCAGCTGGTCAATGAATACATCACCATCATCGATACGATGAACGGCAAGAAGCGCGATATCGCAGGCGTGACTTCTGAATTTGGCGTACCGCCCAGCCTCATGCTGGATTATCAAAACCTCGTGGGCGATACGGTAGACAACGTGCCCGGCGTAGAGAAAGTGGGCCCGAAGACGGCTGCAAAATGGCTGATGGAATACGGTTCGCTGGAGAATTTGATGGCGAAAGCCGATGAGATCAAAGGGGTGGCGGGAGAGAATTTGCGCAAGGCGCGTGAGTGGTTGCCCAAGGGGCGCGAGCTGCTCAAGATCAAAACGGATTGCGATCTGGCAGAGCATATTATGGGTTTGCCTGCTATGGATTCAGTAGCATTCAAACCAAGTAATACGCCGGTTAACCTCTCAAAACTCTCGGATTTCTATTTTAAATATGGCTTTAAAGGCTTGGCAGCAGGTTTGGGTAAGGCATCTTCAGCGCCTGTGGCTGCCATACCCGCCATGGATGATTTGTTTGCCGAGGCGGCGCCGATTGTCTCCACCATCAGCGATAAAAAATACGACACGATTTTGACTTGGGAAGCATTTGATGAGTGGCTTGCGAAAATCAAAGTTGCCGAGCTCACCGCAGTCGATACCGAAACCACATCCATCCACGAAATGCTAGCGCAGATCGTCGGCATCAGCTTCAGCGTGCAGCCGGGTGAGGCGGCTTACATTCCGGTGGCGCACAGCGGCCCCGATGCGCCCGAGCAATTGCCTTTTGATCAGGTGCTCGCCAAACTCAAGCCTTGGCTGGAAGATGCTCAATACAAAAAACTCGGCCAGCACATCAAATACGATCGCCATGTGTTTGCCAATCACGGCATCGAAGTTCAGGGCTATGTGCATGACACAATGCTTCAAAGCTATGTGCTGGAAGTGCATAAGCCGCACAACCTCACGAGCCTGGCGCAGCGGCATGTGGGGCGCAGCGGCATCAGCTATGAAGATTTATGCGGCAAAGGCGCGCATCAAATTTCTTTCTCGCAAGTGGATGTGGCCAAGGCTTCTGAATACTCTTGCGAAGATTCGGATCAAACGCTGGATGTGCATTTGGCGCTATGGCCCAAGCTGGAAGCGAACGAGAAGCTGCGCGGCATTTACGAGCTGGAAATTGAAAGCTCTGAGTGCTTGTATCGCATTGAGCGCAATGGCGTACTCATTGATGCGCAGCTTCTCGCCACGCAAAGCCACGAGCTGGGTGGGCGCATCATGGAGCTTGAACGCCAAGCGCATGATCTCGCCGGGCAGCCTTTCAATCTTGCATCGCCTAAGCAAATCGGCGAGATTTTCTTCACCAAGCTGGGCTTACCTGTTGTCAAGAAAACGGCCACAGGCGCACCGAGCACCGATGAAGAAGTGCTCGAGAAACTCGCCGAAGACTACCCGCTACCCGCGAAAATTTTGGAGCATCGCGGCATCTCCAAACTCAAGGGAACGTACACCGATAAGCTTGGCACATTGGCGCATCCGCGCACAGGCCGCGTGCATACGCATTACGCGCAAGCGGTAGCCGTGACGGGGCGCTTATCCAGCAACGATCCGAATTTGCAAAACATCCCGGTGAAAACTGCGGAAGGCCGCCGGGTGCGTGAGGCCTTCGTTGCACCGGCTGGTTCATGCATTGCTAGTGCTGACTATTCACAAATTGAGTTGCGCATCATGGCGCACATCAGCGGTGATGAAGCGCTGATCAACGCATTCACCAATGGCATTGACGTGCACCGCGCTACTGCCGCCGAAGTGTTTGGCGTCGAGGCTGCAGATGTGAGCAGCGAGCAGCGCCGCTATGCCAAAGTGATCAACTTCGGATTGATCTACGGCATGAGTGCCTTCGGCTTGGCCAAGGCGCTCAGCATCGACAACACGGCAGCGAAGAATTACATCGAGCGCTATTTCGCCCGCTTTGCTGGTGTAAAAACCTATATGGATGAGACGCGGCTGTCTGCCAAGAGCAAGGGTTACGTAGAAACTGTGCTTGGCCGCCGCTTGTATTTGCCCGAGATCAACAGCCCCAACGGCCCACGCCGCGCAGGCGCAGAGCGCGCAGCCATCAACGCGCCCATGCAAGGCACCGCGGCAGATTTGATCAAGCTCAGCATGAATGCGGTACAGCGCGAGCTGGATGCCAAAGGTTTGAAGACCAAGATGATCATGCAGGTGCATGATGAACTGGTGTTTGAAGTGCCGGCGGATGAGCTCGATTGGCTGAAAGCTGAAATTCCGCGCCTGATGGCCGGCGTGGCGCAACTCAAAGTGCTGCTGGTGGCTGAAGTAGGCGTGGGCGCAAACTGGGATCAAGCGCATTAGCCAATTGTTGGGCGGTAATCGAAGCTACCTAGGGAAAGTGCTTATAAATCTACAATTGCAACAACATTATATAAGCATGCACTAATATACACTTTGGATCTGGAGACAAAATGATTTACAAATGTCAAATCTACGGACTAAACCACTGTTTTGAAATTTGAATATAAGTAAATGCGCATTTAAACAATGGAGATGAAGATGAAATTTTCAAAATGGATCTTGGTTTTAGTTTCTTTTGCGGCCTTTAGCTCTGCTTACGCAGACTCGAAGCTGGCCGAAAAAAATGCCTGCATGGCTTGCCATGCTGTTGAGCAAAAAAAATTGGGGCCTTCCTATAAAGATGTGGCAGCCAAATACGCTAAAGACAAGGATGCTTTGGCTAAATTGGCAGCGAGCATCAAAGCAGGAGGCTCTGGCAAATGGGGCGTGATTCCTATGCCGGCGCAAACCGCCTTGTCTGAAGCGGATGCTAAAGCTCTGGCCGCTTGGATCATGGCTGCCAAGTAAGTGTTGAGATGTCGCTACGCATATGCCCTCTCCTGACAGCAAGGCACCACTTATGCTGAGTTCTCTTGATACACGTATCAATAAGCTAGGCGGCATCGCGGTTCAAGCTTTTCACTTGTTGGCATTGTTTGCAATTGGTGGCACTGTCGTATGGTCTGCACTGATGGCTTTTTTGGGAATGGTCACTAAGGGCGGTGCGAGCATCAACGACATATTGCTGCTGTTTATCTACCTAGAGCTGGGAGCCATGGTTGGGATTTACTTTAAAACCAACCACATGCCTGTGCGCTTTCTGATTTATATCGCGATCACAGCACTCACACGTTTGTTGGTCGAGGATATTTCGCGTCATCATCGTTTAGATGTTGGCATCCTCGTGGTGGCCGCAGCGATCCTGTTGTTGGCCATAGCCACATTGGTGATTCGATATGCATCTTCTCGCTATCCGGCAATAACGGGTGAACCAGACAAAGAGCCTACTAAATGAACGATCAGAAATCGCATAGCACCACAATCAGCGCGGATTATGTTTTTCAGGCCGCCGCCGAATTGTTTAGTGTTTTGTCCACTCCCGTGCGGCTGCGTATTCTCAGTGTGCTTTGTGATGGTGAGCAAACCGTGAACCAATTGGTCGAGCGCATCGGCTGCTCTCAGCCGAATTTGAGCCAACATCTGAATGTGTTATATCGCAGTGGCATTGTGGCTAAACGCAAAGAAGGCACGACTGTGATCTATCGAGTTCAAAGCGAGCGTGCCATGGCGATCTGCCGCAGCGTTTGTACACAAGTGGCCATTGAATTGGATGATCCTTTGCAAATCCCATCGCCGGAACGGCTGGTAGTTCACGCTTAAATCAATGAGATCAGATCACTTATTTTTGAGGTTAATACAGAAATGACATTCAATACTTTTCTCAGGAAAGCGCCTGAGAATTTTATTCCGAGGCAAGATGTGCCGCATGCGCGCAAGGAGCTCAAAGCCGGCAGGCGAGGGTTCATTTCCTCTGCATTTGCTACTGCTTTTGTAGCAGCTGGTGCAGTAAATACGCCGGCTCATGCACAAAGTAACCCAATATCTGGGCAAGGAGATCCGAATATTTTGGAGCTGCCTGCACACAGTAAAGCACTTGGTCAGGCAGTCGCAGCTCGTGGCTATGGCGTTCCAAGCGCGTATGAGAAAAACCTCCAGCGCCGAGAAAGCCCTGGGCTCACCCGCGTCTCCCAAGCGAGCGTGAGCTTCACGCCGCTTCAAGGGCTGTTTGGCATCATCACGCCTAGCGGCCTGCATTTCGAGCGCCATCACCAAGGTTGGTGGGATATTGAGCCGGATAAGCATCGTTTCATGATCAATGGCTCAGATGACAAAATGCTCAAGAAGGCAATGGTCTTCACGATGGATGATTTGATGCGCTTGCCCAGCGTGAGCAAGATTTATTTCATCGAGTGCGGTGCAAATACTGGCATGGAATGGGGCAATGTGGCTGTGCCTACGGTGCAATACACCCACGGCATGATTTCTTGCAGTGAATTCACGGGTGTGCCATTGCGCTTGCTGCTGGAGATGTGTGGCGCAGATTTCAAGCGCGGCAAATTTGTGTTGGCTGAAGGTGCAGATGGCTCCGGTATGACTCGCACGATTCCGATGAACCTCGTGATGAACGATGAAGTGCTGGTGGCTTATGGGCAAAACGGTGAAATGCTGCGGCCCGAGAATGGCTATCCGCTGCGCTTGATCGTGCCCGGTGTGCAGGGCGTGAGCTGGGTGAAATACCTGCGTCGCATTGAGCTCGGCGATATGCCGTATGGTGCGAAAGATGAGGTACTGCATTACACCGATTTGTTGCCCGATGGCACGCATCGGCAGTATTCGAGCGTGCAGGAAGTAAAAAGTGTGATCACTTCTCCCAGTGGCGGTCAAGTGTTACTCGACAAAGGCGCGCATCAGGTCACGGGCTTGGCTTGGAGCGGGCGCGGCAAAATCACAAAAGTGGATGTGAGCGCCGATGGTGGACGCAATTGGATGCCGACACAACTGCAAACCCCCGTTCTCTCAAAATGCCTGACGCGCTTTGTGATGCCTTGGAGCTGGGATGGAAAGCCAGCTCTCATCATGAGCCGAGCGGTGGATGAGACCGGGCATATCCAGCCGACGTACTCCGAGCTGCGCAAAGTGCGCGGCACACGCAGCGTGTATCACAACAATGCGATTCAGACATGGCTGATCAGCGAAAGTGGCGAGGTGAAAAATGTTCAGCTATCTTAAAATGTTTGAAGACACGAATACCGGATGCAGAAGACGCAAAGGTTACGCAGAAAACGCAAAAGAATACCAAGAAAATGAAAGTCAAAACTTGTTTCCACGGCATCTGAATCTGAATTCCTTCTGTATTTCCTTTTCTCCGTCTTCTGCGAAACCTTTGCGTCTTCTGCGTCCGGAAGTTTGGTTTTCAGCCCTGGCCATGCTAGCCCTTCCAGCCACGGCCCAAACCAAGTTCGAAGGTATAGGCCGCCAAGCCACATCGGCAGAGATCAAAGCTTGGGATATTGACGTTCGCCCGGATTTCAAAGGGTTGCCTGCTGGCAAAGGCTCTGTGATTCAAGGCGAGAAGATCTGGGAGGCACAATGCGCTGGCTGCCATGGCGCATTTGGTGAAAGCAACGAAGTGTTCACGCCAATCGCTGGCAACACAACGGCGAAGGATATTGAAACGGGCCGCGTTGCATCTCTTTTGCCTGGAGCCAACACGCCTCAGCGAACCACGTTGATGAAACTCTCCAGCTTGTCCACGCTGTGGGATTATGTCAATCGTGCCATGCCTTGGACGGCTCCTAAATCGCTGAGCAGCGATGAGGTCTACGCAGTGACGGCTTACATGCTTAATCTCGGCAACATCGTGCCCGCAGATTTCACGCTCAGCGACAAAAACATCCGCGAAGTACAAAACCGCCTACCTAACCGCCATGGCAAAACCACAGCGCATGCGATGTGGACGAGTACGGAACTCGGCGGCACGACCAAGCCTGATGTGCAGGGCTCCTCCTGCATGAAAGACTGCAATGCTGAGCCTAAGGTGGCCAGTATCTTGCCAGCGCATGCGCGCGATGCGCATGGCAATTTGGCTGAGCAATCGCGCGGCTTGGGAGGCTCGCGTGGTGCTGATACCACCAAGCCTGCGCTGACATCTGTTTCAGCCCCAGCCGCAGCCGCAGCTGCAGTAGTCGCAGCCCCAGCCCCAGTAGTCGCAGCCGCACCGCCTGTTTCTAAACCAAATCAGCCAGTAGCCGGCAAAGAGTCTGCGTCAAGCGCTATTAATTCAGGAGCATCTGCAGTCGGTTTGAAATCCGCTGATGTGATGCCCACCTTGCAAAAATTTGCGTGCGTGGCTTGCCACGGCATGGATACTAGACTCGTCGGCCCCAGTTTCAAAGAGATCGTGGCCAAGCAGGGCAAACGCGCTGATGCGCAAGCTTACTTGAGTGGAAAAATCAAAGCGGGTGGGCAGGGCGTGTATGGACAAATTCCCATGCCAGCTCAATCCATCAGCGAAGCCGAGGCTGCGAAAGTGGCGCAATGGCTGGTACAGGGGGGCGTCAAGTAAATCCGCATATGCATATGAGCAAACCATCCAGCTCATGAGTGAACTTTTGTCACCCTTGCCCAACTCTTAAACGTTAGGGCATAAGCGGATACAAAAAATCGCTAGAGCTTTTACAATCTTTCGATCTATAGGAGTATTGACACCATGAAACGTCGTGATTTAAACCAAAAGGGCGCAGCAGCGATCGCCTTGGCTGCTGGCGCAGGTTGGCTACCGGCTGTGAGCTTTGCGCAAGCAGCAGGCTGGAATAAAGCAGCCTTTGAAACCAAGAGCCTCGCTGATGCAGTGAAAGCCTTGGGAGGCACAAGTGCAGCCACTTTGAGCGCTGATGTGCAGCTCACCGCGCCTGAGATCGCAGAAAACGGCAATGTGGTGCGCATCGGCTTGGCAACGACCAATCCAGCCGTCACTCAAATCGCTTTGTTGGTTGAGAAAAACCCCAGCGCGATCAGCGCCGTGTTTGATGTGATCCCCGGTACGGATGCAAGTTTTGCTACCAATATCAAAATGGGGCAATCGAGCAATGTGTACGCTGTTGCCAAAGCAGGAGATAAATTTCTCTACGCACAAAAGGAAGTCAAAGTCACCTTGGGCGGCTGCGGCGGCTAAAGCTTTAAAATTTAGGAGAAACACCATGTCCACAGATCCGATGCGAATTCGTGCCCAAGTCCAAGGCGACAAAACCACCGTGCGCGTGCTCGTGAGCCACGAGATGGAAACCGGCCAGCGCCGCGCCGCAGATGGCAAGCTGGTGCCCGCGCACTTCATCCAAACCATCAAAGCCGAATACGCTGGCAAACCCGTTTTTAGCGCCCAGTGGGGGCCAGCGGTCTCTAAAAACCCCTTCACCCAATTCACGTTCAAAGGCGGCAAAGCGGGTGAGAAAGTTAAAGTCACTTGGGTGGATAACAAAGGCGAAACGCGCTCAGATGAAGCGGCGATTGCTTGATAGCGTTTGAGGGTGGCGTTAGCTGCCCTTATTTTTTGAGGAGACACATTTGAATAAGAAACAGCACTTTACCGGCGTATTGATTGCGCTAGGCGCTACTCTTCTAGTAGCAAACACGAGTTGGGCGCAAGGTAAATCCGCGCAAGATGCGATCAACGAATACCGCCAATCTCTGCAAGATGGCAACCCTGCCGACTTGAATGCTGCACGCGGTGAAGGCTTGTGGAATGCCAAGCGTGGCGGCAAATCTCTGGCTGAGAGTTGCGACATTGGCTTAGGCGTTGGTAAAGTCAAAGGCGCAGTCGCCGTGCTGCCCAAATACTTTGACGATGTGAAGAAGGTCATGGATATTGAAAGCCGACTCGTGCATTGCATGGTCGCTTTTCAAGGCGCGAAGCGTGAAGACTTTTCAGCCCGTACGGCCTTCAGCGGCGAAGGCCAGCGCGCCACGTTGATCGAAGACCTCGTGGCTTTCGTGTACGACGAATCACGCGGTATGGATATCAAAGTGCCACAAGGCCATGGTGCTGAGAAAGCTGCGTACGAGCGGGGCAAACAAGCCTTCTTTTTCAAAGGTGGCCCGTATGATTTTTCATGCGCCAGCTGCCATAGCGAAGATGGCAAACGCATTCGCCTGCAAGATTTGCCCAACCTCACCAAGCCTGGCCCAGCACAAGCCGCATTCAGCCAATGGCCCGCGTATCGCGTGAGCCAAGGCGCGGTGCGCACGATGCAATGGCGTATGTACGATTGCTTTCGCCAGCAGCGCTTCCCAGAGATGCAATACCTCTCGCAAACCTCGGTCGATCTCATCACCTTCATGGGCGTGAACGCCAATGGCGGCAAGATGGCTGCGCCCGCGATCAAGCGTTAATCCTGTTCTGCTTTGAGAGAAAAATTACCATGAATTTAAAGCAAATTAAGCATCTAGCCGGCATCAATACTGCGCGAGCAGCTATCACTTTAGTAGCAATCGCCAGCAGCTTGCTGGTTGCCGGTTGCACCAGTTTGCCGAGTGCGCAAGAGTCTTTGGCCGCGATCAAAAGCAGCTTCAATGAACGCGGCATCGCCAAGCTAGACCGCCTTGATCAAACCGAAATTCAGCGGATTTGCTCAGAGGCCAATATGGCCGGCAAAGACGTTGACAAGAAGCTCGCAGAGAAATTGCAAACTGCTCTCTACGAGAAAATCCCCTATCCAAAAGACGGCTTCGTCGGCGACTGGCGCGAGGGCGAGCGCATCGCGCAAAACGGCCGCGGCATGCAATTCACCGATGCCGCTGGCGTGCCCAACGGCGCAAATTGCTACGCCTGCCACCAAATCAGCCCTGCCGAGATCAGCTACGGCAACCAAGGCCCCAGCCTGTTGAAATACGGCTCAATCCGCCAAGTCAAAGATGCGAACGCAGCAGAATCTGAGGCCATCGTGAAATACACCTGGGCCCGCATCTGGAACACCCACAGCGTCAACCTGTGCAGCAACATGCCCCGCTTCGGCGATGCCGGCATCTTGACTGAGCAGCAGATCAAGCACGTGATGGCGCTACTGCTGTCGCCGGACTCGCCGGTGAATAAATAAGAAGATCGTTTTTCAGATGACCCCAGCGATGTTTCGTTCTTTTGCTGACAGGTTTCACAAACTCCGCTGGTATTTCTTAGCCATCTCTGTACTATGTTTCGGGGCGATTGCAGTTTTGATCGCGTTCACCTCACAAGGCTCTCAGGCTGCTAGCTTGCTCGTGGGACTTTCATTTGGTTTACTTGTTCCAATCGGCCTTGTTGCTTGGGGATTGCTACTTGCTTGCACTTGGTTTCACCCCGTCAAAGGCAAATTTGAGGCAAGTGCAGGCTTTTGGACTCGCATCCCCGCTTTGCTTCAAGTAGCCATCAGGTGGTATGCGGCAATCTTTTTGATTATTTGGTTCGTCGTTGCTTGCTTTATCTGGCCGGCACAGAGCTTGAAACTGTTTCTATGAATCTAGTTCGTCAAGAAATTCAGTCTGAACCTACACTGGTTTCGGATATTCGTAGTCTGATCGAATCGTCGCGGCAACGTGCGGTTTCAACGGTCAATGCCGAACTGACTATTTTGTACTGGGGCATTGGTTCACGTATCAATGTGGACGTGCTTGCCGGCGAGCGAGCGAGCTACGGCAAGCAGGTTTTAGCGAGCTTGGCACGTGCTTTGACCGTTGAATTTGGCAAAGGTTGGACAGAGCCAAACCTTCGTCATTGCGTGCAACTAGCAAGTGTTTTTCCTCAGCGGGAGATTCTCTACTCACTGAGTAGAGAATTGACTTGGACGCATTTACGCAATTTGATCTACATCTCTGAACCCCTAAAGCGAGAGTTCTATATCGAAATTGCCAAAATTGAACGCTGGAGCGTGCGCCAATTGCAAGAGCGGATCAAATCCATGCTGTTTGAGCGCACAGCAATTTCCCGAAAACCAGAAGTGACGATTGCCAATGACTTGAAGGCTTTGCGCGAGACAGGTGCGGTGAGCCAAGATTTGGTGTTTCGCGATCCTTATGTGTTGGATTTCTTGGGGCTGAAAGATGACTATAGCGAGAACGATCTCGAAGACAAGATTCTGAGTGAGTTACAGCGATTTATTAGCGAGCTCGGCACAGATTTCGCCTTCCTCGCTCGGCAAAAGCGCCTGACGATTGACAACCGCGACTACCGGATTGATTTGCTGTTTTATCACCGCAGGCTGCGGGCGCAGGTGGCGATTGAATTGAAGCTGGGCGAGTTTGACGCGGCTTACAAAGGGCAGATGGAGCTGTATTTGCGTTGGCTTGAAAAGCACGACACGTTAGAGGGTGAGAACCCGCCGATTGGCCTCATTCTCTGTGCTGATAAAAACCAAGAGCACGTAGAACTTTTGCAACTCGACAAAAGCAATATCCGCGTGGCGCAATATCTCACGATGCTGCCCAGCCAAGAATTGCTGGAGCGCAAGCTGCATGATTTCATGGCCAAAGCTAAGCTACAACTTGAAAATAAAGAAGACAACAAAGAGATGCTATGAACCTCACTCGCAGAGAATTCTCCTCCGTCCTCACAGCCGCCGCAGTCGCTGGTTTTCCGTTTGCACGCGAAGCCAGCGCGCAAGAGGTGCAGCGTTTATACGATGTGCCTAAGACTGGCAATGTGCATTTGCTGCACATGACCGATTGCCACGCGCAGCTTTTGCCGATTTACTTTCGGGAGCCGGATGCGAATATTGGTATTGCCAGCATGTGGGGCAAAGTGCCGCATTTGGTGGGGGAGCATTTGCTGAAATATGCCGGGCTGAAAGCGGGCAGTGCGGAGGCGCATGCGCATACGTATCTTGATTTTGAGCGGGCTTCGCTGCAATACGGCAAGGTGGGCGGGTTTGCGCATTTGGCGACGTTGGTGAAGCGTTTAAAAGCCAGCCGCCCGGGTGCGCTGTTGCTCGATGGTGGCGACACGTGGCAGGGCAGTGCGACTTCGCTGTGGACGAACGCGCAAGACATGGTCGATGCGGCCAAGCTGCTTGGCGTGGATGTGATGACGGCGCATTGGGAATTCACGTTTGGCGAAGAGCGCGTCAAAGAGATCATCGAAAAAGACTTCGCAGGAAAAATCGATTTCATTGCGCAAAACGTGAAGACGAAAGACTTTGAAGATCCTGTTTTCAAGCCCTTCGTGATCAAAGAAATGAATGGCGCGAAGGTGGCGATTATTGGCCAGGCGTTTCCCTACACGCCGATTGCCAACCCTGCCTGGCAAGTGCCAAGCTGGACGTTTGGTATTCAAGAAGCTGAGCTGCAAAAGCAGGTGAACCAAGCCAAGGCGCAGGGCGCGCAAGCCGTGGTGCTGCTCAGCCACAACGGTATGGATGTGGATTTGAAGCTGGCCAGCCGCGTCACGGGCATTGATGCGATTCTGGGTGGGCATACACATGATGGCGTGCCCAAGCCTACCCTGGTTACGAGGACTGATGGCCAAACGCTGGTGACCAACGCCGGCAGCAATGGCAAATTCCTCGGCGTGCTCGATATTGATGTGCAGCAAGGCAAGGTTAAAGCTGTGAACTACCGCTTACTGCCGATTTTTGCCAACTATCTGCCCGCAGACCGCGAAATGCAGGCTTATATTCACAAGGTACGTGCGCCATTTAAAGCGAAGCTCGAGGAGCCGCTTGCGATCACTGAAGGCATGCTCTACAGACGCGGCAATTTCGCAGGCAGTGTGGATCAGGTGATCATGGATGCGCTGATGCAGGTGCGCGGCGCGGAGATTGCGTTTTCTCCTGGCTTTCGCTGGGGCACGAGTCTGCTGCCCGGCCAGGCGATCACGCGTGAGCATGTGATGGATCAAACTGCCATCACCTACCCGTGGACAACAGTCACCGATATCAAAGGCGACATGCTCAAAGTGATTTTGGAAGACGTGTGCGACAACCTCTTCAACCCCGATCCGTATTACCAGCAGGGCGGCGACATGGTGCGCGTGGCCGGCATGAGCTACACCTGCGAGCCCGGTGCGAAAACCGGCGAGCGCATCTCCGATATGCGCTTAAAAGGCCAGCTGATTGACCCCAACAAGACGTACAAAGTCGCTGGCTGGGCGCCCGTGCAAGAGGCCAGCAAAAACGCGGGGCCGGCGATTTGGGATGTGGTGGAGATGTATCTGAAATCACAAAAAGTGCTCAAACCCGTGCGCGTGAACAATCCGAAACTTCTCGGCCTCGCTGGCAATCCCGGAATCGTGTGAAACTCTGTTGAGCTAGCGCACTCGAACACGATTGCGTCGACTAGCAAGATTCATGCGAGACGCAATGTGCCAAGTTGGCGAGAAGGAATTCACTATGAAATATATAGCACTCCGCGCATATTCTATGCCGGCTACTGGCCGATTTGTCATGAAAATATCCGCGATAGTGGTGATTGCAGCGCTCTTCACCGCATGCGCAGGCATCAGCCCCAGCGTAGGCATCAGCGTACCGATTGGCCGCATGGGCGGCGTCGGTGTCAGCATCGGTGGTGGCGGCACAGTCTCTGGCTCAGTCGGCGTAGGCGCAGGCGGCGCCTCGGTGGGTGTGGGTGCTTCGGGGCAGTTGCCTAAGCCAGCGGAGCAAAAGCCTCAGGCTGAGGCCGAGAAGAAAGAAGAGAAAAAGCCCTGAATCGATCGGCCTTAGCCCCAAGGATTCACGCAGCGCACCCCCATCGGCGCAAAATCTTTCGTATTGCGCGTCACGAGAGTGAATCCGTGCGTTAGAGCTGTGGCAGCAATCAACGAATCCATTTCAGGTTTTGGGTTAGGGACATGAAGCGCTGAGCACAGGCTAGCGATGCTTTGTGTCACGGGAAGTGCGCGGTCGTCTATACCCGGAATCAGATAGGTATCAAACCAGTGACGCAAGCGCTTGGCCTGTGGAGCATCTTTTCGCGCGACCTGCAGAATACCGCGCTCAATTTCAAACAAGCAAATCACGCTCGTGAAAAGTTGGCTGGGCTTAAGTGCGCTGAACCATTTTTTGACGTTTGCGTTGCAGTTTTGACTATCCAATTTGCGAAGCTCAGAGAGCACATTCGTATCAAGCAAGTACACGCTGTGCCCTTATAAAAGATTTAAATCGCGCGGCGGTTGAATAGTGCGCTTAGACAATGGCAAATCAATGTCTGCCGCATCCGGATCAGCAAACAATTTTCTGATGCTTTGTTCGGGCTTCATGAGCTTTTCGTATTGTGTATGGCTGAGCAGCACCAGCGAAGGCTGCCCGCGATCCGTGATGAAGACCGGGCCGTTGGCCGCTTCGCGTTTTGCGCGAGCGGTGTCTTGGTTGAACTCTCGGCTGGTGAAAGTAGATGATTTTTTAAGGGTGCCCACGGATTTTGACTCCAATGTAGTAATGTTACTACATTGGAGTGGGTGGCACAAGTTTCAACGTCCTGAAAAGCTATTATTGAGGAATTTTAGGCCTCTACCCGGCACAGAATATGCGCAGAGTGCTACGAAATTGATAGTAAGCAACGACGCGCCAATCAATTCAATCCGCTACGTGATGGGTCTGAAAAAACGAAGTCTTTCTCGGTCGGTCGCGGCCAACAAAGCAATCACCGCTACAAAAGATCAGTAGCTCGGCGTATCCCGCACCGCGTGCCTAAAACAAAGGCCTCGGCTTTTTCAGGCGCGTCGCGTGGCAGGCGAGCGGGTGGTGTAAAACAGCGACAGCTTTCGCTCAAATCCCCGCTGGCTTCATCATCGTGCTCATGCGATCCACGGCTCTCAACGTGATCGTCTTCAACTCAGCGCCTTGAAGCACGGTGAGCTTGATCTCGCCTTCGGGTGAAGCGCGATCCCATATTTTTTTGTAGAAAGTCTCCAGCGTCGCTACTTTGGCATCGTCAACGGCAAGTACCACATCGCCGACTTTGAGGCCAGCGGCTTGCGCAGGGCTGTCTGCGTTGATTCGCACAATTTGTACGCGGCCGCCTTGCTCAGATGAGGTCAGGCCAAGCCAAGGGCGTTTGGACAAAGAGCTGCTGCCGCTTTGCAGCATCTCAGCCATGATGGGCTTGAGCAGATCCACGGGGACAAACATGTTGCCGGGCAGGCGCACGTTTTGCCCCATCGCATCCATCACAAAGAGACTGCCAATGCCAAGCAGCTCGCCCTTCTGATTAAACAGCGGCGCACCGGAATGGTTTTGCATCGGCGGGCTGGTGAAGAGGGCGGTGTCGATGTGGTATTCCCAGTAGCCGGAGAAGGCGCGTTTGCTGACCAACTGCGTCATGTTGACGTCGGCATCGTCGCCCTCGGATGCGCCTGTGCTGGCCATGAGGGATTCGCCGGTTTTGATGTCTGCTGTGCCGCCGAGCGCCACAGGCGCGATGCCGCGCAATGGCACCACGGGGCGGATCAGGCCAAAGCCGGTGGCTAAATCGTAGGCCACGACGCGGGCAGGCAAAGTCTTTCTATCCGCAGTGGTGATCTGAATATTGTCCGCCTCCAAGATCAAATAGCCAATCGTCAACACCAATCCATCTGTACCGATCACCACACCTGAGCCGCTGCGCTGTGCGCCCAGGGTCTGTGCCGACCGCGCACCTGCAGCCGCAACCACTTGCACGCCCACCACGGCTGACTGCGCTTTGTTGAGGGCATTGATCGTGTCTTGCGAGCTGGTATGGATGCTCGCTGCGCTTGGCGTGGCGCCCTGCGCAGGCATGCCAACGAGCCAAGCGCATGCAATCAATGCAAGAGGCGGCAGCTTGACGCGTAAGAGAGATGGCAAGACGAAAAACGAATGTGAGTGCATGACGTGTTCTCCAGTGATCCAAAATCATCTTGCGCTCAAATGTCAGCGCTGGCAAGTGCTCATCAATATCCCGTGCCACCCATGGCATTGACGTGGAATACTATGGATTCAATAGCACGCAGCACAATGAATACGCCGGTTAGAGACCGTTTTTTTCTTTAAGGGAGGCTTGTCAAGCACTTTTTGTGAAAAGCTTGAAATGCTCCATCCCCTGCTGGGAATGTGGCTTTGATGCAAATATTTACAATTGTGACGAGGCGAATGCCATTTGCTTGAAAGATGGCTCTTTAGAAGTACTCATACCTAAAACCGTTAAAATCCTAGCATTCGTTCAACCAATTTAGGTATATTAAAAGCGATTTAGCGTGCCAAAGCGGTATGCACACAGGCTGTCCACCGGCCATCCACAGGCCATCCTCACGCATTCGTCGCTTTACCTACAGAAATTGTGGATAACCTGTTAACAATTCTTCGTTGTAGGCTTGCAACGGAGCACTATTTAAGAATTTTCTCGAATGCCTACCATGCGCTTGCCCTACAATGAAAGTCCAACTATCGCAGTTGCCAATAGATTGTTGGTTTGTAGGGCACGTCTCGAAAAGGACGTGCCCTTTTTCTTGCGCGTCGTAATTGCACTGAGTTAACTACTATACGTATCAAGCACTTAACGAATTAGTTTGAGAATTTTGTTGATGAAGCACATTAGAAATTTTTCCATCATTGCCCACATTGATCACGGTAAATCCACGCTCGCTGATCGCTTGATTCATCGCTGCGGCGGCCTCTCTGATCGAGAGATGAGCGAACAAGTATTGGATTCGATGGACATCGAGAAAGAGCGTGGGATAACTATTAAAGCGCAGACCGCTGCGCTGCAATACAAGGCACGCGATGGGCAAACATACAACCTCAATTTGATCGACACGCCCGGGCATGTGGACTTCTCATATGAAGTCTCGCGCTCGCTATCGGCATGCGAAGGCGCGCTGCTAGTGGTCGATGCATCGCAAGGTGTTGAAGCGCAAACGGTGGCCAACTGCTACACCGCGCTTGATCTCGGTGTGGAAGTTTCTTGCGTGCTCAACAAAATGGATTTGCCGCAGGCCGATCCTGAAGGCGCAAAAAAAGAAATCGAAGAAGTGATTGGCTTGGATGCAAGCGACGCGATTGCGATCTCCGCCAAAACTGGCATGGGTATTGATGAGGTGTTGGAGCTCGTGGTGGCCAAAGTGCCGCCGCCGCGCGGCAATCCGGATGGGCCGCTGCGAGCAATGATCGTGGATAGCTGGTTTGACAGCTACGTAGGCGTGGTGATGCTGGTGCGCGTGGTGGATGGCCGCTTGCTCAAGGGCGACAAAATCCTGATGATGGCCAACGGCTCGCAGTACAACGCGGACAGTATTGGGGTGTTTACGCCGACCGATGAGCCGCGCAAGTCGCTCGAAGCCGGCGAAGTGGGCTACATCATTGCAGGCATCAAAGAACTAAAGGCTGCTCGCGTTGGCGATACGCTGACCCGCATCGTCACGCGCGGTGAGCAGGGGCTGATGAATATTGCGCCAGCCACTGAAGCGCTGCCAGGTTTTAAAGAGATTCAGCCACAGGTGTTTGCTGGGCTCTATCCGAGCGAATCAAGCGAGTATGAGCAGCTTCGCGATGCACTCACCAAGCTCCAGCTCAATGATTCAGCGTTGCGCTTTGAGCCGGAAGTCAGCCAAGCGCTGGGCTTTGGCTTTCGCTGCGGCTTCCTTGGGCTTTTGCACATGGAGATCGTGCAAGAGCGCCTAGAGCGCGAGTTTGACCAAGACTTGATCACCACCGCGCCAAGCGTGGTGTATGAAGTGCTCACGGGGGGTAAAGATCCCGAAACGCTGTTGGTGGAAAACCCATCGAAGATGCCAGAGGTCTCGCGCATTGAAGAAATCCGTGAACCGATTGTGGAGGTGCATATTTATGTGCCGCAGGAATATGTGGGTTCGGTGATGACGCTGGCTAATCAAAAGCGCGGCATGCAACTTAATATGGCGTACAAAGGCCGCCAAGTGGTGCTGACCTATGATATGCCGCTGGGTGAGATCGTGCTCGATTTCTTTGACAAGCTCAAATCCGTGAGCCGGGGCTATGCCTCCATGGATTATGAGTTCAAGGAATACCGCGCCAGTGATGTGGTGAAGGTGGACATGCTGCTGAATAACGAGAAGGTGGATGCGCTGTCCATCATCGTTCACCGCACGCAAGCTACTTATCGTGGCCGCGCCGTGGCTGCCAAAATGCGTGAGATTATCAGCCGCCAGATGTATGACGTGATCATCCAAGCGGCGATTGGTGGAAACATTATTGCGCGTGAGACAATCAAGGCCTTGCGCAAAAACGTGCTCGCGAAATGCTACGGCGGCGACATCACGCGTAAGAAAAAGCTCTTGGAAAAGCAGAAGGCGGGTAAAAAGCGCATGAAGCAAATTGGTACGGTTGAAGTGCCCCAAGAAGCGTTCTTGGCTATTTTGCAGGTGGAAGATTAATGTCTGAGAAGTTGATGAAATTCATGCCCGGCATCACAACTGTGGTGCTCGCGCTTTTTGTGGCCTATGCCTCGGCTTGGTATTTCAATGCGCTGGAAGGTAATTTCTCGCTGCTGCTGTTTATAGCCACGCTTGTGACGGGTGTCTATTGGCTGCTGGAGCGCTTTGTCTTCTTGCCGGGGCGCGCTCAGGCTGCTGCCCTGATTGAAAGCCAAGCCGTGGCTCGCCAAGCCGAGCTGGCCAAAATGGGGATCGCCAAGGCTGAAACGCACCATCAAGAAATGGTAGCTTCCAAAGATGCCGTCTTGCAGCAACCTTGGTGGCTCGACTGGACGGCTGGCTTGTTCCCCGTGATCTGCATCGTCTTTTTACTGCGCTCGTTTTTGTTTGAGCCTTTCAAAATTCCTACCGGCTCGATGATCCCGACGCTGCATGTGGGAGATCTGATTCTGGTGAATAAATTCACTTATGGTGTGCGCTTGCCAGTGATCAACAAAAAGATTATTGAGGTGAACAATCCCCAGCGCGGCGACGTCATGGTGTTTCGCTACCCACCTAATCCGAATGTGGATTACATCAAGCGCGTGGTGGGTATTCCTGGTGATCAGGTGACATACACCAATAAAGAGTTGCGCATCAACGGCGAATTGGTCAAGCGCACCACGCTGCAAGAGTTTTTTGATGAAACACAAACGACTTACATCCCGCAGTTTGAAGAACAACTCCCTGGTCGAGCCAAGCCCCATAAGCTGCTGATTTATCCCGGTGGCTCAATGGGCAATACCCCGATGATGAAATTTCCCTACTTTGAAAATTGCAACTACAGCATCGAAGGCGTGAGCTGCAAAGTGCCACAGGGGCATTACTTCATGATGGGCGACAATCGAGATAATTCACAAGATTCGCGCTTTTGGGGCTTCGTGCCCGAGCAAAATATCGTGGGTAAGGCCTTTTATGTGTGGATGAATTTTGGTAATCTACGCAGAATTGGCGGGTTTGACTGATTCTTAAATAACATATATTCGACAAACGAAGGTCCATTATGAAATCTCAGCAGCGCGGTATTTCTTTGATCAGTATGCTCATCGTGGGCGCTCTCCTGGCTTTTTTTGGTGTGATTGGCGCTCAGGTGGCGCCTACACTGATTGAATATCAAGCGATCAAAAAGGCAGTGAATAAAGTCTCTGCTGCCGGTGGGGGCGTCGCCGAAATTCGTTCAAACTTCGACAAGGCACAATCGATTGACGATTTCAAAGCCATCTCTGGCAAAGAGTTAGAAATCAGTAAAAACGGCGATAAGATCGTTATCGATTTCGCGTACACCAAGGAAATCCACCTCGCAGGGCCAGCCTACTTATTGCTTAAATACGCTGGAAACAGTAAGTGATGGTTGTGCGTTGGAAAGTTCAGAACTCGGAGCGCAGAGCGCATGTCTGAAGCGCTACTTGCTTTGCAGCGCCGTCTGCAATATCAATTCACCAAAAACTCATTGTTGACCCAAGCGCTCACGCACTGTAGTTATAGCGCAGATCACAACGAGCGCTTGGAGTTTTTAGGCGATTCGGTGCTCAATTTGGCTGTATCGGGCATGCTCTACCAAGCCCTCGGTACGCTTCATGAAGGTGATCTCTCGCGCGTTCGCGCTAATCTTGTGAAGCAAGCCACTTTGCATGCGATTGCGCAAGAATTGCATCTGGGCAGCTTACTTCGCCTTGGCGAAGGTGAGCTGCGCTCTGGCGGTGCGAAGCGCCCATCGATTTTGGCGGATGCATTGGAGGCAGTCATTGGTGCCGTCTATCTGGATGCTGGCTTCGATAAAGCGGCCGCTCTTGTGCACCGCTTGTTTGATCAGGTGGAAATCAATCCTGAGATGCCTGCTGCGGCTAAAGATCCTAAAACCGAGTTGCAAGAATGGCTGCAAGGGCGCAAGATGAGCGTACCTGCTTACAACGTGATGAGCATCACAGGCGCAGCACATCGGCAAACCTTTGAAGTGCAGTGCGCGATAGAGCAGCTGCAGCGGGAAGCTCGCGGCTTTGGTACCTCGCGCCGCGCAGCCGAGCAAGAAGCTGCCGCAGCCATGCTCAAGCTACTGGCTTTGCCGGCTTGATGTATATCGTTTCGCTTAAATAGCACTCCGCGCAATAGATATGCCGGCTAACCCCCTAAAATCATGAAAAAAATGCCTTCTAATACAGCGCAAGCCAAGCTAGCTCCTATCGCTCCCGCCGCGCCAACTGATCAATTACTCGATGCCTTTTTTAGCAAGCCTGCAGCTTCTGAGAAGGCTTCAGAGACCTCCGAAAATCCAGCGGCCACGCAGCGCTGCGGCATGATTGCGATCGTAGGCAAACCCAACGTTGGAAAGAGCACTTTGCTCAATGCCTTGGTTGGCCAAAAAGTTAGCATCACCTCGCGCAAAGCGCAAACCACGCGCCATCGCATCTTGGGCATTCGCACCCAAGGCGCAGCGCAATTCGTGTTTGCCGATACGCCCGGCTTCCAGACCCGCCACGGCACGGCGCTGAATCGCTCGCTGAACAAAACCGTCACCGGCGCTGTCAGCGGCGTAGATTTGATTTTGCTGATTGTGGAAGCAGGGCGCTTGTCGGGGGCTGATGCTAAGGTGCTCTCGCTCTTGGGCAAGCAAGCCAAAGGTGTGCCGGTGGTGCTGGTGGCCAACAAGCTTGATACTGTGAATCGCCGCGCGGATATTGCGCCCTGGTTGCAAGAGGTGCATGCCAAGGGCATGGGCGCGATTAAGTTCGATTCAAAAGTAGAGCAAGCAGAGCAACCTGAAGAGCCGGGTGATGGCATGGAGGCCAACGCACCCGAAGAAACCGTTGACGCCACAGAGATCAGCGCAGAAGAGATGGAAGCCGTCAAAACCATCCAGTTCGCCGAAATTATCCCCATGAGCGCCAAGCAGAAAAAAGATATTGAGCGCCTGCTCGTGATCTGCGAAAAATACCTGCCCGAGCAGCCTTGGATTTACAAAGATGAAGAGATCACCGATAAATCCGAGCGATTCATGGCCGGCGAGATTGTGCGCGAAAAACTCTTCCGCTTCACAGGCGATGAGCTGCCCTACACCAGCACGGTGGTGATTGATCAATTCAAAGAAGAGCCAGGCAAAACCGTAGGCCGCTTCGTGAAAATTGCCGCCACCATCATCGTCGAGCGCGATTCCCACAAAGCCATGGTGATCGGAGCCGGCGGCGAAGGCCTAAAACGCATGGGCACCGAAGCCCGCCAAGAGCTGGAGCGCCTGATGGATGCCAAAGTCTTCCTCCAGCTCTGGGTCAAAGTGCAAGGCGGCTGGGCCGATAGCGCGGAGCGGGTGAAGAGCTTTGGGTATGAGTGAGTGCTGAGCGCGGCATCAGACTGATTGCGTAACAGCGATACTAGATTTCACCCTCAAGCACTGCCCGCATTTTTCGCGCTGCTATGCCGTGAAATAAACGCCGCACAGCCTGCGTCACTTGGGGTAAGCTGTGATATGCGCAAATCCAGCCATCACAGGCCTTCGATCCGCCGTGTCGTGGCGTTCTGTATTTCATTGCTCGTGAGCTTGTGGTTGACTGGCTGTGCTACTTTGCCGTCTGACGTTCAACGCCCTATGTCTACTGCCCTACAAAGTCATCTTGACACCCGCTTAGGCCAAACTGTGGCGGAGCATGCGGCTGCGACCAAGACCCGCAACGACTCGGCTTTTGCTTTGGTGGGCAGTGCCGAGCTGGCCTTTACCAGCCGCATGACGCTGATTAAAGCGGCTGAAAAAACGCTGGATTTGCAGTATTACGCCATTCACGCTGACGACACCACCGAGCGCATGTTTGCAGCTCTGCGTGAGGCCGCTGCCCGTGGCGTGCGGGTGCGTATTTTGCTGGACGACTTCAACACAGCTGGCAAAGACGCCCAGGTTTTAAAGCTCGCATTTGAAAAAAACATTGAAATGCGGCTCTTCAATCCGTTGCCGAGCAACCGCGCCTGGGCCATGTGGCGCATCGTCAGCAGCCTCAGTGATGCGGCGCGCCTGCAAAGACGCATGCACAACAAGATTTTTGTGGCTGACAATGCAGTGGCTATTACCGGTGGGCGCAATTTGGGCGACACGTATTTCGGCCAGAGCGACGGCGTGAATTTTGTTGATATTGACGTGTTGGCAGCGGGCCGCATCGCACGCGACTTGTCGAGCAGCTTCGACCAGTACTGGAACAACCGGCTGGCCTACCCGGTACAGTCTCTGTTAAGCGCCAAAGACATCGAGGCCATCAAACCCAAACCTGCATCCGCAGCAGCTGTTTCTGGTGACGTCTCGCCCGCAGGGGTTTCTTCTCTTTCTCTATTTGGTGAGTCACCCAACAAGACCACCATTGATCGCGTCACTGTAGACCCGTCGGGCATGACGACGACCATCGCGGCCTTGCCAGACGTTACAAACTTACGGATGCTGAGCTGGACTTGGGCGGCGGCCACCTTGCTGGTCGACAAGCCATCGAAAATTGCTGACGACGCGGATTCGGTCGAAATGTCAGATGACACGGCAGTCGATGGCTTACTCAGCCTGATGACGCGTGCCCAAACCGACTTGCTGGTGGTGTCGCCATATTTCGTACCGGGCGCAGAGATGATGCGGCAGTTTGAGGCCATTGTCAAACGCGGTGTGCGGGTGCGGGTGCTGACTAATTCGCTGGCATCAAACGACGCGGTAGCCGCCCACGCGGGCTACGCTCGCTACCGCGAGGGTTTGATAGCGATGGGTGTTGAAGTGTATGAAATGCGATCGGAGCAGCGCGGTACGCTGCTGAGTTTTGGCAGTGGCGCAGGTAGCGCTGGTCGCGCAGGCGGGGCATCACGCGCCAGCCTGCATGCCAAAGCGGTGGTTGTTGACAATCGCATTCTGGTCGTGGGCTCCATGAACTTGGATTTGCGCTCCAAACTGCAAAACAGCGAGGTGGCGATTGCCATTCGTCATCGCAAACTTGCCGCAGAAGCAACAGCATTGATCGAGCCTGGCTTAACAACAGGCGCTTATAAAGTGGAGCTCAAAGATGGCCAGCTGATCTGGCGTGCGCCTCAAGGCTCGGGCTTGTCCGACGCGACGTCAGAGCCTGATGCCAGCTTTGGTTTGAAGCTGCTGGTCAAAATCATCGGGCCGTTTGCGCCCGATGAAATGCTTTAAGAAGAAAAAATTTTCAAATACGCTTAGTTCTGGTCCAGCAATTTTTGTGTGATGCTTCAAGGTCGTCACAATTTCCAGATTCGCGCTGTGCTTTGACCCTACGCCGATTAACTGCCCTATGAAAAAAGTCCTCCACGAACCAGCATTCGTTTTGCATCGCTACGATTGGAGCGAGAGCAGCTTGATTCTTGAGGTGCTGACGCGGCATCAGGGGCGGGTGGCGATCGTGGCGAAGGGCGTCAAGCGGCCTAGCTCGCAATTTCGGGCGATTTTGTTGCCGCTGCAATTGCTCTCGATCAGCTATTCTGGGGATGCAGAGGTGCATACGCTGAAAGGGGCGGAGTGGCAGGGCGGGTTGACGATGCCTACAGGGGATGCGCTGCTCTCGGGCTATTACCTCAATGAGCTGATGATGAAGCTGATGGCGCGCGACGATCCGCATGAGCTGCTGTTTGATGCTTATGCGCAGGCCTGCAGTTGGCTGCGCGATGCGCCGCTGCTGGATGCAACGCTCAGAGCTTTTGAGCTAGTGCTCTTACGCGAGATTGGCCTGCTGCCTTCTTTGGATGCGGACAGTTTTTCTTCTGACGCGCTGCAAGATGATGTGCTTTACAGTTTGATTCCTGAGGTGGGGCTGCGCGAGGCCCCAGGTGCGGCTCATGAAGAGGCGGCACTCAGCGCAGGCGCTTGGCGCAGTTTGCAGGTTGCGCTGGATCAACGCGCTGCGATCTTCCCGGCACGCGCTGCTGTGCTGGCGATGAGCGCGGCAGATAAATCTTCGCTCAAGCAGTTGCTGCGCAGCTTGCTAAACTATCACGCAGGCAGCCGAGGCTTTCGCACACGCCAACTCATGATGGATGCGCAAGCGCTGGCTTAAAAACTGATTGCTATTAATAATATAGCACTCTGCGCAGTATCTATGCCGGCTATATGCCGAAAAGGCTTGAAATTCCATGGAAAAATCGGCGAAAACTCAGCTTTCGATTAACGTGAACAAAGTAGCCCTCGTGCGCAATACGCGCCACGTAGGTTACCCCAGCGTCACCCGCGCTGCTGAGCTGTGCCTCAAAGCAGGCGCTGCGGGTATCACGGTACATCCACGCCCGGATGAACGGCATATTCGGAAAAACGATGTGTATGAAATTGCGGAGTTGATGCGCTTGTGGCCGAACCGTGAATTTAATATTGAAGGCAATCCATTTCATAATCTGATGGAATTCATACGCTCTGTTCGGCCGCATCAAGCCACCTTTGTGCCAGACAGCGAGAGCCAAAGTACATCAGATCATGGCTGGCAGTTGCCGCAAGATGCTGATCGCTTGAAGCCGCTGATTGACGAATGCCATGCGCTTGGCGTGCGCGTGAGCCTGTTTATGGATCCTGTGCCAGAGCAGATGGCTGGTTGCAAAGCCATTGGCGCGGATCGCGTAGAGCTTTATACCGAGACATGGGCAAGTTCGTTTGGCACGCTCTCACAAGACAAGGTGCTCGCACAATTCAAAGCAACGGCGGACGCTGCGCGCGATGCTGGGCTGGGTGTGAATGCGGGGCATGATTTGACACAGGCCAATCTCAAGCCGTTCATAGCGGTGATGCCTTTCATTGCTGAAGTGTCGATTGGCCATGCCTTCGTATCGGATGCGCTGGAGATCGGTTATTCAGAGGCGGTGAAGGCGTATTTGGCGGCCTTGAAGCCTGCTGAGTAAGCCACCATGAGCCGTATTTCAGAAAAATACGGCTCATGATCTGAGCCGTATTTGGTTAAAATGCGGCTCATGGCCTCTCGCTCATCTCGTCTTGTCCGTTTTTGTGCACCTGCCAAAACACCTATTTGGCAGCTAGATGCTTGGCCGGCGCTCACCTGGGATACGCAGGTTGTTCAAGCCGCTTTGCAAGAGGCGCACGCGGCGCAAGTGCAAGTGTCTAGCGCCTTGCAAGCTATTGGCTTTGAAGGTAATTCCGGCATCAACCGCGATCTTTGGTCGCAAGATGCCTTGGCCACAGCGGCGATTGAAGGGCAGAGCTTGGATGTGCAGGCAGTGCGCTCTTCGGTGGGAAACAGGCTGGGGCTGTCCATGCCGAAAAGCAATGATCGCGATGTGGAAGGCTTGGTGCAAGTCATGCAAGAAGCGACAGAGCAGCATGCTAAGCCCATCACGGAGCAGCGGCTCTGTGCATGGCAGCAAATGCTGTTTCCTAGCAATGCAGAGAAGCCCGCCAAGCTGCAAGTGCAGGTGGGCAGCTATCGCACGCATGCTGAGCCGATGCAAATCATCGGCGGCGTGCTTGGCAAAGAGGTGGTGCATTACACCGCGCCGCCTTCATTTCAGGTGCAGCAAGAGATGGCGAAGTTTCTCTATTGGTTGAATGCAACGCAGCCCTTGGCTCAAAGCCAAGTTGAGATACAGCGCCCGCCTTGGCTGGTGAGGGCGGCTTTGGCGCATGTGTGGTTTGAGACGATTCACCCCTTTGAAGATGGCAACGGCCGAGTGGGGCGGGCGGTGGCAGATTATGTGCTCGCACAAGAGCTCAATTCCAAGGAGCGCGTGTTCAGCCTATCTCGGCAAATTCAGCACGAGAGAAAAGATTATTACGATGCGCTCAACGCGGCGTCAACAACGATGAGCGCAGGCTATGCGAAGCAAGGCATTGACGTGACGAGTTGGGTGCTTTGGTTTATCGGCGTGTTCAGTCGCGGCTGCCAGCATTCGCTCAGCGTGATTCGCCAAGTATCCGATAAAGCTGCTTTTTGGCAGCGCTGTGCCCCGATTGATCTCAACGAACGGCAGCGCAAGGTGCTCTCTCGCTTGCTCGATGCAGGCGATGGAGGCTTCCTTGGCGGCCTCACTGCCGACAAATACATCAAAATCACCAGCACCTCCAAAGCCACCGCCACGCGCGATTTGGTGCAGCTGTTTCAATCGGGCTTGCTGGCCGTGCAAGGCCAAGGCAAGGCCACGCGCTATGCTGTGAACGTGGCGGGTTGGCATTTGGATTTTCAACGCCTACCGCCACAGGAATTCTTCTCATGATCTACGGCATCGGCACAGACATTTGCGACATTCGCCGAATCAAAGCGAGCTTAGACAAGCATGGCGAGCGGTTTGCGCAAAAGATTTTGAGCGAGGCCGAGCTCGTGACATGGAAGCAGAGGAGCGCGCGCTGGCCTGAGCGCGGCGTGCGCTATCTGGCCACACGCTTTTCAGCCAAAGAAGCCTTTTCCAAAGCGATTGGTCTAGGCATGCGCATGCCGATGACTTGGCGCCTGTGCGAAATTGCCAAGCTGCCATCCGGCGAGCCGCGCATCGTATTGCATGGTGGTTTGAAAGAATGGTTTGAGGCTAAGCAACTGAAGGCGCACATCACGGTGACGGATGAGTCTGACTACGCTGCTTCGTTTTGCGTGGTGGAGCGCACTGACGACATGCTTAGCCTTCAATAAAATTTGAGCATGCAAGCACTTCGCATCTACGCTGGCGCACAAGCCTTAGCGCATCTCCAAACACACGGCCTCGAGCCCTCGCATGTGCGCACGATTCCCGGCGCAGCAGGTGGCCCCAAGGGCTTGATCCTTGGGCCACTGGATCGCTTCATCTTCGGCCAATGGCTGCCCCAGTCTGACCAGCCAGTCGATTTGGTGGGCGCAAGTATTGGCGCTTGGCGGATGGCCACGGCTTGTTTGCATGATTCTGTGAAGGCGTTCGAGCGATTGGAAAAGGATTACATCCATCAAGATTACGCGCTGGAGCCAGGTAAAAAATTCCCCACACCCGAGCGCATCAGCGCAGATTTTGGGGCTTCGCTTGAGGCTTTCTATGGCGGGCGGGTGCAAGAAGTCTTGCAGCATCCGCGCTACCGCCTTCACATCGTCACCTCGCGTGGGCGGCATATTTTGGGGCGAGAGGGCCAGCTGCGCGCACCGCTGGGCTATGCAGGAGCATTTTTTACGAACGTGGTGCGGCGCAAGGCAATGGGAGCTTGGCTGGAGCGCGTGGTATTTTCTTCTGAAGCAGGCTCGCTCACAGAGCCCTTAGCGGCGCTCCCTTTCAGAACAGAGGATTACCGTACACGGCAAATTGCTCTGACTGCAAACAACTTCAACCCCGCGCTGCAAGCGAGTTGCTCGATCCCTTTCGTGCTGCGTGCAGTGCACGATATTCCCGACGCACCGCGAGGCGCGTATTGGGATGGCGGCATCACAGACTATCACTTGCATCTTGATTACAAAGCAGACGATGGCATCGTGCTCTATCCTCATTTTCAGCAAGCCGTGGTGCCCGGCTGGTTGGATAAATCACTCAAATGGCGACATGGATCTACTCGCTTTTTAGATCGCATGATCGTACTGGCGCCAAGCGAAGAGTGGATCAAAAAACTGCCGCGCGGTAAGTTGCCTGATCGCACGGATTTTGCACATCACGGCACAAATCTTCAAGCGCGAGTGGCGCAGTGGAGCGCAGCGACGAGTGCGGCGCAGCAGTTGGCGGATGAGTTTGCTGCTTGGCTTGATAAGCCAGATTTGTCTCTTGTTAGGGCATTGTAAAAATGAGCGGTATCCACATCCTTGGCCAGACGCCATCTGTGCTCGGCATCATCATGCTGGATACGCAATTCCCTAGGCCTGTGGGGGATGTGGGCCATCCAGAATTTTTTGGTGTGCCGACGCATTTTGATAGATTCAAGGGCGTGTTTCCCGCGAAGGTCGTCACCACTTCCGCTGGCATGAGGCAAGCTCGCTTGGTGCCAGGTTTTCAGAATATTGTGCGCAGCTTGCAATTGCGCGGTTTGCAAGCAATCACAACGAGTTGCGGATTTTTAGTCTTACTGCAAAAAGAGTTACAAGCGGTTAGCAAAATTCCGGTGGTCACCTCCAGCCTATTGCAACTACCCGCCCTGCTGGCGAGAGAGAAAAAAGTAGGTGTGCTGACGATCAGCGCTTCAAGTTTGGGCCATGAGCACCTTCGCGCGGCAGGTGTGCCAAAAGAGCGCTTAAAAGATGTGATCATTCAAGGCATGCCGCCAGCCGGTGAGTTTGCGAGCAAAATTTTAGGTAACCAGCCTACGCTTGATCTCGCCCTGGCTTCGAGCGAAGCCGTGGCCGCCGCGCTGGCGCTGCAAGCACGCGCGCCCGAGTTGCGCACGCTCGTGCTCGAATGCACGAATCTGCCGCCTTATCAGGCCGCAATTGTTGCTGCCACCGGCTGGCAAGTGCGCAGCTTGATTGACGACCCGCGCTTGCGCAAAGTCATTGATGCGACTCTTGCAAAAACTTCGCCTGCAGCGCAAGCGCAAAATCATTCCACTTTAGGAGACTCAGCATGAGCAAAGAATTCGATATCGTGATCCACGGCGCAACAGGTTTCACAGGCCGCTTGGTGGCCGAATACATGATGGCGCGTTACCCTAATGGCAGCAATGCAGAGGGAATTCGCTGGGCGATGGGTGGGCGCAGCGCGGAGAAGCTGGCTACCGTGCGGGACGAGATCGGTGCGCCGAAAGACACGCCCCTCGTCGTCACAGACACGGCTAACGCTGCCAGCCTGCAAGCTTTGATGCAGCGAACCCGCCTTGTGCTGACCGCGGTTGGGCCCTACCAACTCTATGGCTCGCAAATGGTCGCAGCCTGCGCGAGTAGCGGTGTGGATTATGTTGACCTCTGCGGCGAGCCCGCTTGGATGCGTCACATGATCGACGCACACGAAGCGCAGGCCAAGGCCAGCGGCGCACGCATCGTCTTCTCATGCGGCTTTGATTCTGTGCCGTTTGACATGGGGGTTTTCATGCTGCAAGGCGAATTTAAAACCAAATTTGGCCACGCCGCCAGCCGCATTCGTGGCCGCGTGCGCAAAATGAAAGGCACGTTCTCTGGCGGCACAGCAGCCAGCCTCAAAGCCACCATGGCCGCTGCAGCAACGCAAGCAGGCGTGTTGGATTTGCTGAAAAATCCGTTTTCCCTCACTCCGGGCTTCACCGGCCCCAAGCAGCCTAGCGGCAACAAACCGATGATTGATGAAGCCTTAGGTCAAGTGAATGGTGCAGACATTTGGGTCGCCCCCTTTGTCATGGCTGCGATTAACACGCGTAACATCCATCGCTCCAATTTCCTTTTGAATCACACCTACGGCACAGATTTCGTATACGACGAAATGATGATCACAGGCCCCGGCGAAAAAGGCCAAGCGATCGCCAATCATGTGGCCAACGACAAATCCTTAGGCGGCGAAGGCGGCCCCAAGCCCGGCGAAGGCCCGAGCAAAGATGAGCGCGACAACGGCTTCTACGATGTGCTCTTCCTTGCTGAAGACGCACAAGGCAACAAAGCAAGAGTCAGCGTCAAAGGCGACCGCGATCCTGGCTACGGCTCAACGAGCAAAATGATTACTGAGTGCGCTGTCTGCCTACTCATTCAATCCAAAGAGACCACCGGCGGAATCTGGACGCCAGCGCCTGCATTAGGTAAAGACATCATCACGAGATTGCAGGCGAATGCAGGGTTGACGTTTGCTGTTGAGTGATCTGCTGTGGAGGATCGCACTACCTGCACGTTTTGCTCCGTGTCCTCCGGCGGCGTTTGGCTTTAATTCTTCTCCGGCAATAGGATTTCGCCGCCTCCCCCTTTACCTACGCAAAACGCACAGGTAGCGCGATCTGCGGGCGTAGCGGCACTCAGCTGTTAAGAGCCAATTTAACTGCTAACCGGTTGTGATTTTCAATCAGCACTGGCAAATCGACGGTCGTCAATTGCCCATCGCGCACCACCACTTTGCCATTGACGATGGTGTAAGCCGCCTGCGGACTCGCGCACAGCAACAGGCTTGCTACTGGATCGTGCACCGCGCCGCCTGCAAAGCTCAAGCTGCGTAGGTCAAACAAGGCGAGATCAGCGCACATGCCGGGAGCGATCTGGCCAATGTCTTTGCGACCTAGGACTTCTGCGCCGCCGCGTGTGGCGAGTTTTAAAGCATCGCGTGCAGTCATCTCCGATGGGCCGAGATCGCAGCCGAAGAAAGTGCGGCCATCGCGTTGTTCTGGCGCTTGCATCGCGCGGCCAACTCTTGCGAGCAGCATGGCTTGGCGGGCTTCGTTGACCATATGGGCGGCATCGTTGCTGGCGCTGCCGTCCACACCTAGGCCGACGGGTACGCCCGCATTGATCATCTTGCGAATGGGCGCGATGCCGCTGGCTAGGCGCATATTGCTGCACGGGCAGTGCGCAATGCCCGTGTGCGTGGCGGCAAACAGGCTGATGCCTTCGTCATCGAGCTTGACGCAGTGGGCATGCCACACGTCTGGCCCCGTCCAGCCTAGGTCGTGGGCGTATTGCGCGGGAGTACAGCCGAATTTTTCTTTCGAGTAGGCGATGTCGTGATCATTTTCAGCCAAGTGTGTGTGCAGACGCACGCCATGATGCCTTGCCAATATTGCCGATTCACGCATCAAATCACGGCTCACGCTGAAAGGCGAGCAGGGCGCAACGGCCACATGAAGCATGCTGCCGTGCGACGCATCGTGGAATTGCTCAATGAGGCGCTGCGAGTCTTTAAGAATCGCGGCTTCACGCTCTACCACGCTGTCCGGCGGTAGCCCGCCAGCACTTTGCCCCACACTCATGCTGCCTCGGGTGGCGGTAAAGCGCATGCCGATCTCGCGCGCTGCTTCGATGCTGTCATCCAGTCGCGCGCCATTGGGATAAATGTAGAGATGATCGCTGCTGGTCGTACAGCCCGAGAGAAGCAGCTCGGCCATGGCGGTTTGTGTAGAGACGCGGATCATCTCGGGCGTGAGATTCGCCCAAATCGGATACAGGCCGCGCAACCAGCCAAACAGCTCGGCATTTTGTACGGCGGGAATGGCCCGCGTGAGCTATTGATACATATGGTGATGCGTATTCACCATACCGGGCATCACGAGATGGCCGCGCGCATCAATCACTTCATCCACTTTGCCTCCCGCCATTTGCAAGAGATCTTGCGCTGAGCCAGTGGCTTCAATCACATTGCCGCGAATCAGCAAGCTGGCATCACGCAGCTCGCTACCCGCAGCATCCATCGTGGCGATGCAGGTGGCGTTTTGGATGAGTCGGGTAGATGAGGAGGACATGTGCTATGCTTTTAGTAGCTATTGCCACATATTCTATGCCGGCTAACGGCCGATTTTTAATACAATTCATTCGGAGAAATATGTTGTATCGAACAGATTTTTTGTTTCGAGACTCGGCGATGTTTTGTATAGATTGCGAAGTAGTCTTGTTCTCAGAACTGCTCAGATAAATATGAAAATCAATTGAATGAAGCGTCAAACATCAACCACCTTGGTTTACTCTACCGAATCAGGACGTATCTGCCTAGATTGTGGCCAACCTGCGGCGCAATGCCAATGCGCGGCGAACAAAAAAGCGCTGGCCACACAGGGCTACGCATCTCCAGACGGCTTCTTGCGCGTGCAGCGCGAGACGAAGGGGCGGGGTGGCAAGAGCGTGACGCTGGTGCGTGGGCTGGGTTTGGATGCTGATGCACTGACAGCATTTGGCAAGCAGCTCAAGGCGGCTTGCGGATCGGGCGGCACGGTCAAAGATGGGGTGATTGAGGTGCAGGGCGATCACGTGGACACTTTGATGATTGCGCTGCAAAAGCGGGGGTACACAGTCAAGCGTGTTGGTGGTTGAATCTCATTCAATATTCGTTTGAGCTATTCGGTAATTCTGAACAGCTCAAACGAGCCACAAATAAGTTAGCTCACTTGCAGCTGAAATTATCCACATCTTCCAAGCTGCCACTGCCGTTGTATCGAGCCACTTGTGGATAGGCGCAGAGCGGGCGGGTGCGGGTGGCTGACCAATCTTTGGGGAGCTCCGCGTTCGCACCGGCTGCGTTGCCTGTGCCACGCGCGGTGGCTGTGATGCTGCTGGGGGCTTGGCCGCGTTCTACCCAATTGACCAAGGGGGTAAGGGCATCGAACTGATCGGTGGCGGGGCCGGCGCTGCAGTGGGCCATGCCGGGGACGGGGAAGTAGCGGGTGAAGTCGCTTGCTTTGCCGCTTTGGCTATTGTTAACGCGGTTGAACCAAGCGGCGGTATCGTCATGCGAGAAGATGGCATCGCTTACGCCGTGGTAGAGCAATACTTTTGCACCGCGTTGGCGCAGTGGCAGGAGATTTTCGGGGCTGAATTTGCCAGGAGGTGTGATTTGTGTATTGGCTGATTCTGGGAAGGCGGCGGTGGTGGCATAAATTGCTGCATAGCCCTCATCCACGTTCAGGGCGAACGGATTGGAGATGCCGCGCGGGGGTGTCATGAAGATGTAGCCGGCTGCGGGGTCAAGCACTTGAGAGTTGACGAATTTCCAGCTGGCCCAATTGGCCGCCGAGATGCCGGCATCCCATGAAAAGCTGGAATACAGCGTGCTGCCGCCTTTGGTTTTGCCGCCGTTGTGAACTGCGATCAGTTGCTCTTTTTGTGCGGTGGTGAGGCAATTGCCATCGCGAGCGGCGCTGCAGGTCGCGACATCGCGGTTCAGATCAAACGCTTTTTGGCAAGCTGCGGTGTCTTGCACGAGGCCGTCTTTTGCGCCGTCTAGCGCATCGCATTTGCCAAGGATGGCTGAGGCAACTGTTTGACGCTCTTGCGCTGTGAGCGCGGTGTTGAGGTTTGCAATCGTCGCGCTGGGGTTGAACGGATGCGACATGGTTGCGCCCGGCGTGGCGAGTACTTGCCATGCGGGCAGCGCCCACATTTGCGCGAGTGCGGCGTTGGGCAGGCGATAGCCGGGAGCGCCGACTAAGAAACCATCGTATTCGTTTTGGTAGCGCGACGCGGCCACCAGCGCATGCCGCCCGCCGTTGGAGCAGCCGCCGATGTAGGAGCGATCAGGTCCTTTGCCATAAGCGGCAGCAATCAATTGCTTGGCCATGGGCGTGAGAGAGCCTACGGCTTGGTAGCCATAATCGGCTCTAGCTTGCGGATCCTCGCCAAAGCGGGGGTTTTGCCGGCCTGTGTGGCCTGCGTCAGAGCTGATCACGGCAAAGCCTTGCGCGAGAGCGCCTGTGAGCGGGCCACCACCGAGCGCGCCTAAGGCCAGCTGCACTGTGCCGTCAATGCCGCCGTTGACTTGATGGTAAAAGCGGCCATTCCAAACACCCGGCAGGCGCATCTCGAAGCCAATGGCGAAGTCTTGGCCGTTGATGCCCTTTCGCTCATGCATCTTGCCTTTGACCAGGCAATGCTCGGGGGCGTTGTAGGCCGTGGCTTGCGCACCTGTGCCCACCTTGCCGCTCTGCACAGTTTCAGCAGATTCGAGGCGGGTTTTGTCGAATTTGAAACTGGCCGGGAGTTGCGCGCAGGCACTTAAAGTGGCAGGCTTGGCTTCTGAGAGCTTGGCCATGCCTAGGCCGTCGCTGGCTGGTGTGGTGTTGCATGCTACTAAAATCATAGCGCTTAGCGCTGATAATACGCCGGTTACTGGTCGATTTTTCTTATAAAGTGTCATGAAAATGTCTCCTCGTTAAAAATTACACGCAGCGCTCCTTGAACCAATCGGGAATCTCAATCGCTTTGATGCGGCTTGGGTCATCAGGATGCTTGATGCACAGCGCGCGCCGCTCGGTGCCTTCGCAAATGAGCGTGCCTGCGCGCATCACGCGATGGCGCTGGAGGATAGTTTTGCGCGCCCATTCATCGACAGACGTATGAATCTGCAGCCGCTCGCCATAGGTGGCGCTCACGAAGAATTTTGTATGAATCTCTAGCAGTGGCGTGCCGATGATGTTGTGCGTTTTCACTAACTCACGCCACGGCGGTATACCGCATTGCACGAAAAAATTCAGCGATGCGGCATCCATCCATTTGCTGAAATTCGCAAAGAAGACGATGCCTGCCGGATCGCAATCCGAGAACATGACTTCGACTTCGTAGATGAAAGTTTTGCTCATCCCTGATAGTCTGCTTTAAGAATCAGCCCGGAAGCCCAAAGCCTTCACCAATTTACCCGCAAATTCGCTATCCGCCTTCATACGCACTGCAAACTGATCCATCGTCACAGGATCGACATGTGCGGCCAGTGGCGCCATGGCAGAGACGACATCGGGCTGAATCAGCGAGGCGCGGATGAAGGTTGATGCTCGCTCGCGCACGGCTTGGCTTGCGGTGGCCGGCAAGAAGAAGCCAAACCACTCGCGGATCACGAGTTCATCGAAACCTTGCTCTTTGTAGGTAGGCACGTTATCGACAAAGGGTGAGCGTGTGGGGCCGGAAGTCGCCAAGATGCGCACACGGCCTGTTTTGACATGCTGCACCCAATCGCCCAATGGGGAAGACATGGCTGCGAGCTGGCCGCCGAGCACTTGCGGCACGCCCGGGCCTGAGCCGGGGAAGGGCACATTGGTCTGCTGGATATCCGCAATCGCGGCCAAGCGGCCGGCCAGCAAATGCGGCATCGAGCCCGCGCCGGGGTTGCCCACATTGGCTTTACCGGGATTGGCTTTTGCCCAAGCCACGTATTGGCGCAGATTCGTCACATCAGCGGGCACAGCCGAGCCGACAACGAAGGCATGATCTGTGGCATGACCAATGGAGATCGGCGCGACATCACTCTGCGCATACGGCAGCTTGGAATACGAATGCGGATACACGGTAAGCATGGAAGCGGGCGTGTAGAGCATGACTGTGCCATCGCCGGGAGAATTCTTGAGCGTTGTCACGCCGATTTGGCCCCCTGCGCCGGGGCGGTTTTCAATAATCACATTGGTGGCATAAATGCCGCGCAGCTTCTCGCCCACGCGCCTTGCGAAGGCATCCGTCGTGCCGCCAGGCGGGAAGCCGACGATGATTCTGAGGGTGTCGATTTTTTGCGCAAAAGCTGGCAGCGCGGCGAGGCCGATGGATGCTGCAGCGGCTTGGGTGAATTGGCGGCGCGTGGTCATGGTGGATGTCTCCTGTTGAAAGAAAAAGTTAGGGTTTCAAAAGATTCGGCGCGGCATCGGCATAAAGCTGATCAACCAACTCGGCGCGGGCTGTGAGCACGGCGCGTTGGTTGATTGAGCCTTTGTCGGTGATTTCGCCTTTATCGATGTTGGGCGGCTCTGTGAGCACAGTTGCGCGGGCAATGCGGCTGGCTGAGCCGGTGGAAATGGCTGCTTGCGCTGTGAGCATGGTTTGCATGGCGTTTTGCAAGCGTGGATGCGTGGCGACCTCTTGGTAGCTGGCGCTGTCAGGCAAGCCCAGCGCTTTCTTCGCAGGAATCAGCGCGGGGATGATCAGCGCGCCGACTTCTCGCATGTTGAGCCCGGTGATTACCACATCTTGAATGAACGGTGCGCCGGCGGCAATCAGCTTGGCTCTTAGCGGGCCGACGCTTACAAACGTGCCTGTGGAAAGCTTGAAATCTTCCGCCACGCGGCCATCGAATTTGAGGCCGAGATGGAAGTCGGCTTCGTCAATCCATTTCACCGCATCACCTGTGCAGAGGAAGCCTTCTTCGTCGAAAGCTTCCTTCGTGGCTTCGGGATTTTTCCAATAGCCCGGGGTGATGTTTGCGCCTCTGTATCGCACTTCGGTTTTGTCCCCATGCTTGACAAGCTTCAATTCAAGCCCTGCTGCCGGCAAACCGAGATCGCCGGCTTTGACATTGACATTGGTGACGAAGAGGCCAAAGGGCGCGGATTCCGTCATGCCCAAACCTGATGTCATCGGGATACGATAGCCAAGCTCTTTTTCTTGCGACGAGTAGAGCGAATCCCAAATGGGCTGCGCGAGCGCTGCACCGGCGTAGAAAAACATGCGGCAGCGCGAGAGCAAATTCTTGCGCAGGGCGGCATTGGTTTTCATCTCGCTGGCGAGCATTTCAAAGCCAATGGGTACGTCGTAATACACCGTGGGTGCGATTTCGGTAAGGTTACGGATCGTCTCGCCAATCAGTGCCGGCGTGGGCTTGCCATCGTTGATGTACATCGTACCGCCATGAAAGAGCACAAGGAAGAAATCATGGTTGCCGCCGAAGGTGTGGTTCCATGGCGGCCAATCGACCAACACGGGCGGGATATCAAACACGCTGGGTTTGGATTGGTGAATCTGCTGCTGATTCGCGCAGATCATGCGCTGTGTGTTGATCACGGCTTTGGGCAGCTTGGTGGAGCCACTCGTGAAAAGAAATTTAACGATCGTGTCGCCATGTGTGGCTTGCATCGCGGCATGGACGGCAGGCGTGACTGCTGTGGCAATTAATGCGTCTAAAGCGATAGTAGCCGGCGTATTTTCTGCGTGGGTAGCTATTGAATTAGTAGCAATGGGGATATCTTTCGATACCGCGGCCTCAATCGCTTTGCCATACTTGGCGTAATCGCTCGCGTACACGAGGCCGGGCGTGATGGTATCCAACACATGGCGCAGCTTGCCGTAATCTTGGCTCATCAAGCTGTAAGCGGTAGACACCGAGCAAAACGGAATGCCCACCGTCATCGCGCCGAGCATGAGCAGGGCATGCTCTAGGCTGTTTTCGCTGAGTATCGCGAGAGGCTTGTTCACACTCAAGCCGTGATTGAGAAGAGCTTGGCCGATAGATTGCGCTTTTGCCCAAGCCTGGGCGTAGGTGATGTGAACCCATTCGCCTTGGGCATCCCGACGCGCCATCCACGATTGATCCGGCCGCTCTTTTGCCCAATGCACCAAGCGATCCGTCATCCGCTCAGGATAGGGTCGCAGTGCTTGCTCCGCACGCAGATACACGCAGCCATTGCGCTCTTCTTTCACGGCGCGTGTGATGCCGAATTCAAATTCGCGAAACTTTGGCACAGAGCTCATAGTCAAGAAGCCTTCACCTTTGGCCCACGCCCATCCAAAAACTCTTGCACCCGCGCTTGTGCCTCGGGCGCCGTTTCCACAATCGATGCCATGAGGGATTCCATCAGCAGCCCATGATCTGCTGGAATTTCAGTGATGCGCGGCAGGGCTTGAATCAGCGCGTAATTCGTCATCGGCGCATTACTTGCAATGCGCGTGGCCAGCTCCATAGCTTTAGCTACAGCGCCACCCGCTGACACCAGATACTGCGCAAAGCCCACCGGCACGGCCTCTGCGGCTTTATACACACGGCCTGTGAGCATCATGTCAAGCATGCGATGCGTGCCGATGAGTTTCGGCGCACGCACTGAGCCGCCGCCGCCCACAAAGATACCGCGCGCGCCTTCGGGGAATGCGAAAAAAGCGGTTTCATCGGCCACGCGAATATGGCAAGTGGCCGCCAGCTCCATACCGCCGCCCACGCATGCGCCGTGAATCGCGGCCACGACGGGACGCGTACCCTTTTCAATGCCGTCAAACACGCGATGCCATTGCCGTGAATGATGCAGCCCTTCCACGCTCGTGCGCCCTTTGATCTCGCTCAAATCCAGCCCTGCGCAAAAGTGATCGCCTTGGCCAGAGATGACGACGGCACGACAGCTGGTCGGCAGCGCTGCAAAAGCCGCTTCCATGGCAAGGATCACGCTGTCCGATATTGCATTGCGTTTATGAGGGCGCTCAATGCGGATATGCGCAACAGCGCCTTCATGGGTGGTGGAAATTTCAGGCATGGTTGATTCGTAGAATTAATTCAGTAATTTAATGAAAAGCGCACTGTATCGAATCAGTGATAACCCTAAATTAGAGCGTCGATGACTTGACTAACAGTTAGTCAAACTAAATAATACAGTGATGAGTCTTTCGCAGATCACGGGTTACCAACTCACCCGCGCCAACCTCGTGGCATTGGCCGGGTTTGAGCGCGATATTGAGCGCACATTTAATCTGCGCCCTGTGGAATACACCATCCTCCAGCTCGTGCGCGAAGGCCAATGCACCACGCCCAGCCAGCTCGCCAAAGAACTGGCCATCACGCCGCCGAGCATGTCCGTCTGGCTCGACAAGCTCACCGCTCGTGGGTTTCTGACGCGCAGCAAGAGCGCCACGGATGGCCGCGCCAGTCAAGTGCAGCTCACGATGAGTGGAAACAAGCTGGTTGCCCAAGCGCACGAGGCATTGATCAAGAGCGAGCAGCGCATGCTCGGGCGCTTGAGCGCTGGCGAGCGCGTCATGCTGCTAGAAATCCTTCAAAAACTAAGCCAAATCAGCACTTAGCCGGCATAAAAGCTGCACAGACTGCTATCAAATCAGGAGTATTCATGAACACCCAAGATCTCGTCGCGATTGACATGCACACGCATTTGGAAGTGTCGTGCCGCAACCCGTTTGACAATTACGGCGAAGAATACGATCGCGCGGCCGACAAGTATTTTAAAAACGCCAAACGCCCCACGATGCAGGAGACGATTGACTATTACCGGGAGCGAAAAATCGGCTTTGTGAATTTCACGGTAGATGCAGAAAGCAACTTAGGCCGCACGCGCATCAGCAATGAAGAAATCGCTGATGCTGCAGCTGCGAATCCAGACATCATGATTGCGTTTGGCTCGATTGATCCGCACAAAGGCAAGATGGGCGCCAGAGAGGCCCGCCGCTTGGTAGAAGGCTGCGGCGTGCGCGGCTTTAAGTTCCATCCCACGGTGCAAGGCTTCGAGCCTGCCGACAAGATGGCTTGGCCAATTTACGAAGTGATCGCGGAACACAAGCTCCCCGCCATCTTTCACAGCGGGCATAGCGGCATTGGAAGCGGCATGCGCTGCGGGGGAGGATTGAGGTTGCAAAACAGCAACCCGATGCTTTTGGAAGACGTGGCGATTGCCTTCCCCGATATCCAAATCGTGATCGCGCATCCGAGCTGGCCTTGGCAAGATGAAGCAATTTCTTTGGCGATGCATAAGCCAAATATTTGGATTGATCTGTCTGGCTGGAGCCCCAAATATTTTCCGCCTCAGCTCGTGCAATACGCGAATACGCTGCTGAAAGACCGCATTTTGTTTGGCAGCGACTATCCGCTGATCACGCCGGATAAATGGATGAAAGATTTTAAGGAAGCGGGCTTTAAAGAAGCCGTGATGCCGGGGATTTTGAAGAATAACGCTATGAGGTTGTTGGGACTTTCTTAAGCTTTTGATTGTGGTGGGATCGCGCTACCTGCGCGCTTTGCTTCGTGTCCCCCGGCGGCGTTTGGTCTTATTTTCTGTCCGGCAGTTTAGTTTCGCCGCCTCCTCCTTGACCTACGCAAAACGTACAGGTAGCGCGATCTTGCGAAAGAAGTGGCGTTCATAGAAAATAATTCTAGTTAGCGTTCGATGGTTTGTTTACCCGACACATTCATTCGCAGCCATCAGCGTGGTGCATCCACCGCAGTGAGGTCAAGGAGGAGGCGGCGAAGCCGGCGGGGGACACGAACGAAGGTGGGTGCGCCGCGATGATGGCGGGTGCAGTGAAGATGTTCCATGCGAAGCAGTTTGCAATAACAGCTAGCGCATGCTTTGTCCTTTAACCGCAATATTCAAGTTCACAATTCAATTAGTTTTACTTGGAGCCACTCATGACACATCTTCCCGCACGCTACGACCACGTTGGTAGCTTTCTGCGTCCGCAGTATCTGCTTGAAGCGAGGGAGCAGAAAGCCAAAGGGCAAATCACGCCCGAGCAACTGCGTATGGTGGAAGACAAAGCAATCACTGAGAGCGTGAAATTCCAAGAAAGCGTGGGCCTCAAAAGCATCACCGATGGCGAGTTTCGCCGTACACACTTTCACTTGGATTTCTTAGAGCAACTGGGCGGCGTGAAGGTCGGCGAAGTAACGATGTCGATTGATGCGCAAGGCAAAGAGCATTTGATGCCGCCTGCGATCCATGTGGTGGATAAAGTCACGCATACCAAGCAAATTCAGCTTGCAGATTTTCAATTTCTAAAAAGCCAAATTGCCGTAGGCAGCACACCGAAGGTCACGATTCCATCGCCCACGATGCTGCATTTTCGCGGTGGCCGCGCAGGCATTGATCGCAAAGCTTATCCTGAGCTTGATCCTGAGTTTTATGATGACGTGGCTAAGGCCTATGGCGATGAGCTGAAACACTTAAGCGCCGCAGGCTGCAATTATGTGCAGATGGATGACACGAATCTGGCCTACCTGTGCGACCCCAAAATGCGCGAAGCCGCCCGCGCGCGCGGCGATGATCCCAATGAATTGCCGCGCCGCTATGCATCCTTCATCAACAAAGTCGTCGCACACAAGCCCGCAGGCATGACGCTGGCCATGCACCTGTGCCGTGGCAATTTCAAAAGCACGTTTGCAGCGAGCGGCGATTACGAGCCAGTGGCCGAGGCTTTGCTTTCTGAAATGAACATTGATGCCTACTTTTTGGAATACGACGACGACCGCTCTGGTGATTTTCGCCCCTTGCGCTTCTTGAAGAAAAACAAAACGGTCGTGCTTGGCTTAGTGACTACCAAAGTTGGCCAAATGGAAAGCAAAGACGATTTGAAGCGTCGGATTGATGAAGCTGCGAAATACGCACCGATGGAACAATTGGCTTTGTCGCCGCAATGTGGCTTTTCATCCACGGTTCATGGCAACAGTATTGCGGTCGAAGATCAGCGCAATAAATTGCGCTTGGTGATTGAGACGGCGCAAGAAGTTTGGGGTTGATGCGAGGCAACCGCCTATCAAGCCGTGGCCAATTCCAGCTCTTTCAGTTGCTCTTCTTCCCGCGCGTGCAAAAGCGCCAACATGACTTCAGCTAAATCGCCTTCCATGATGAAAAGCAGTTTATAGAGCGTCAGGTTGATACGGTGATCCGTCATGCGGCCTTGGGGGAAGTTGTAGGTGCGGATACGGTCGCTTCTGTCGCCGCTGCCGATCAGGCCTTTGCGCGTGGCCGCTTCTTTGGCAGCTCGCTCGCTTCGCTCTTTTTCTTGAAGCCGAGCCTGCAACACTTGCAGCGCTTTGGCTTTGTTGGCGTGTTGGCTGCGGCCATCTTGGCATTCGGCCACCAGGCCTGTGGGCAGGTGAACCACGCGCACGGCGGAATCTGTTTTGTTGATGTGCTGGCCTCCCGCACCGCTAGCTCTGAACGTGTCAATGCGTAGATCAGCGGGATTCAACGTGATGGCCTGATGCTCATCAGGCTCAGGCATCACAGCCACAGTGCAGGCGCTGGTGTGAATGCGGCCTTGCGTCTCGGTGGTAGGCACGCGCTGCACACGGTGGCCGCCCGATTCAAAGCGCAGCTTGCCATACACACCAATGCCCCATTCATCGACCGCGCCTTCCATCCGCAGCACGACTTCTTTGTAGCCGCCGACCTCTGAATGCGATTCGCTCATGATCTCCACGCGCCAGCCCTGCGTGGTTGCGTAGCGCGTGTACATGCGGCAGAGATCGCCTGCGAAGAGTGCAGATTCATCGCCGCCTGTGCCAGCGCGGATTTCGATGAAGGCGGCGCGCGCATCATCGGGATCACGCGGGATCAAGAGGCGCTGCAATTCGTCTTCAAGCTTGAGCAATTGTGCTTCGCCCGAGGCGATTTCTTCGCGTGCCATCTCGGCCATGTCTGCATCTTGCAGCATGTCTCGGGCTGATGCGATATCGCGCTCGATCTGCTGGTATCGCGCATAGCGGCCAGCCGTGGGCGTGACTTGTGCATGCTCCTGCGAGAGCGTGCGAAACGCTTTCATGTCGGCCATGATGTCAGGCTTGGAAAGCAAGCTCTCCACATCAAGCA
>JAYWHR010000019.1:0-4547 GCA_043777675.1 Comamonadaceae bacterium
CTGCACTCAAAACTGGGTAACCTGTCACCCAACGCTTTCGAGCGTGAATCGACATCAAAAAAATCTATCAAACTGTCCTAAATTACTTGACCACTACAAACATCAGCCAAGCCGCAAGGTGGTGGATGAATATGAGCAGGATGCAGAAAAGTTTTTATAGGTCGGGCGCGGCCAACAACAGTCATTTCGCTACAAAAGATCAGCAGCTCGGCGGGAAAAACTTTTCTGTAGCCTGAGCGTGTTCGTTCATCGCCAACGCGAGCGGATGGTGCGTAAAACCCCTTAGAACACCAAAATTTCAAGAGAAAATGCCCACTAGCCGGCATAGAATATGCGCAAGACGCTATTATTTTCATAGTAATTAGAGATAGGAAACAGCATGCAATTCATTCAGCCCTTCACGTTGTTGGATCGCGGTATTCGCCTAGAACCTCTCGCTCTCACTCATGAGCATGGCCTGCGCGAAGCTGCCGCTGATGGCGAGCTTTGGAATATTCGCGTGACTTCTGTGCCTGAGCCGGAGAACACGAAGAAATATATTGAAGACGCTTTGAAGATGCGGGAAGAGGGCAATCGCTTTGCCTTCTGCGTGATTGAACAGGCCACTGGCCGCGTGCTCGGCTCATCGAGTTATCACGATATTTTGCCGGCCACACGGCGTGTGGAAATTGGCTACACATGGTATGCGCAGAGCATGCAGCGCTCGCATGTCAACAGTACAACCAAACTACTGCTCATGACGCATGCGTTTGAGACGCTGCAATGCAAAACTGTGGGCTGGCGCACGGACAATTTCAACTATCGCAGCCAAGCGGCGATTGAGCGCTTGGGGGCGCGCAAAGATGGCATCATTCGCGGCCATGCGCTGCGGCGCGATGGCACGGTGCGCGATACGGTGATGTACAGCATGACGGCGGGGGAGTGGCCGGAGGCCAAAGCTCAATTGCTCTATCAGCTAAGCAAGCCTCGGTAAATCACCATGCAACACCACTACATCAATAATCAAAGCGTCCCCTCTTCTAACGGCCAAACGCTACCAATGACTGACCCGGCGACGGGTGAGGTCTATGAACATATCGCTCGCGGCACGGTGCAAGATGTGGACACGGCAGTCAAATCATCTCGCACCTGCTACGAGAATGTGTGGCAACACGTCACTGCCGCCGAGCGGGGGCGCTTGCTCATGAAGCTCTCCATGAAAGTGGCCGAGCATGCCGATGAGCTTGCTGGCATTGAGCAGCGCGATTGCGGCAAACCAGTGAAGCAAGCCAAGGCCGATGCTGCCGCGCTGGCTCGGTATTTCGAGTTCTATGCAGGTGCGGCAGACAAGTTGATGGGCGAGACGATTCCGTATCAGAATGGCTTTGCCGTGTTTACTTGGCGCGAAGCCTTTGGCGTGGTGGGCAACATCATTCCGTGGAATTACCCGATGCAGATTTTTGGCCGCAGCGTGGGTGGGGCGCTGGCTGCGGGTAATGTCTGCGTGGTCAAGCCCTCTGAAGACGCTTGCCTTTCTCTGCTTCGCGTCGCGCAGCTCGCAGCAGATGTGGGCTTTCCCGCAGGCGCCATCAATATCGTCACGGGCTTAGGCCACGAGGTGGGTGATGCGATGGCGCGCCATCCCGGCATCGATCACATCAGCTTCACCGGCAGCCCGAGCGTGGGCACTGCAATAGCCCAAGTGGCGGCTGAGCGGCATTGCCCCGTCACGCTGGAGCTGGGCGGCAAGAGCCCACAGATCGTGTTTGCAGATGCTGACTTGGATGCAGCGATTCCCGTGATCATCAACGCCATTGTGCAAAACGCTGGGCAGACTTGCTCAGCTGGCTCGCGCCTCTTGGTGGATGAATTGATCTACGACAAGTTGCTGGAACGCCTAGGCCAAGCCTTTGAAAATCTCCGCGCCGGCCCACCCGCAATGGATTTGGATTTAGGCCCGCTGATTCGCCAGAGCCAGCAGCAGCGCGTTTGGGATTTTCTCTCAGACGCGCAAGTCGCAGGCATCCCGATGGTGGCGCAAGGTCAAGTGGCCGGCGAAGCCCCCGAGGGCGGCTTCTACCAAGCGCCCACGCTGCTTCGCGATGTGCCAGTCAACCACCGCTTAGCCCAAGAAGAAATCTTCGGTCCCGTGCTCTGCGCGATGAAGTTCAAAGACGAAGACGATGCAGTGAGAATCGCCAACGCCACCCAGTTCGGCTTAGTAGCCGGCCTGTGGACGCGCGACGGCAGCCGCCAACTGCGCTTGGCCAAGCGCATCAAGGCCGGCCAAGTCTTCATCAACAACTACGGCGCAGGCGGTGGTGTCGAACTCCCATTCGGCGGCTACAAATCCTCAGGCTACGGGCGCGAGAAGGGGTTTGAGGCGCTTTTTGGGTTTACGCAGCTAAAAACTGTGGCGATTAAGCACGGGTGACATCGGCATAAAAGCGGTTGACAAGCTACCCTATATTTGTACAATTTGAACTTTCAATATGCAAATTGTACAAATGCTTCATCGTCAAGCCATTGCTGCCGCGCAGCGTTATGCCAGTATTTTCCGAGTAGTCGTCATTACCGGGCCACGCCAATCGGGCAAGAGCACACTCACACGCCTAGCCTTCCCTAATAAACCGTATTTCAATTTGGAGGACAGCGCCACCCGCGCTCGTGTACAGGCCGATCCCAGTGCTTTTTTACGCGGTTTGCCGCTAGGCGCAGTGATTGATGAAGTGCAGCGCTTTCCCGAACTGCTATCTGACCTTCAGCCCATCGTCGATGAGCGACAAATCAAGGGTGATTTCATCTTGACGGGCTCGCAGCAGTTTGGCCTCATCGATTCGGTGAGCCAAAGCTTAGCAGGGCGAGCAGGCATGCTGAGCCTACTGCCGCTCTCAGGTGCTGAGCTTGCCGCAGCGGGCAAGCTCCCCAGCAGTTGGCATACTGCGGCTTGGCGTGGCGGCTATCCAGAGCCGGTGCTTCAGCACAGCGATGCAGCTGCTGCGCAGGCTTGGTTTGCAAGCTATATGGCCACCTATGTAGAGCGCGATGTGCGGCAAGTGATTAATTTGGGTGATTTGGCCAGCTTTCGTCGCTTCGTGCTCATGTGCGCAGCCCGAGCCGGACAGTTACTTAATTTGCAATCTCTCGCCAGCGATTGCGGCATCGCACACACCACCGCCAAACGCTGGCTCACGGTGCTAGAAGCCAGCTACATCGTGATGCTGCTCCAACCTCATTACCGTAATTTCAACAAGCGCTTGGTACGCACGCCTAAGCTCTATTTTTTAGATACGGGCTTGCTTTGCCATCTCTTGCAAATCGACACCGCCAAAACACTGGAGTTGCACGCCATGCGTGGCGCAGTGTTTGAAAACTGGGTGATTACCGAGACGCTCAAGCACCGCTACAACCAAGGCTTATCTGCTCAGCTGTATTTTTGGCGCGACAACCACGGCACTGAGATTGATATGCTATTTGAGCATCACGGCCTGCTGCATGCAGTCGAGATGAAATCCGGCAGCAGCTTTGCCAGCGATTGGCCAGCCGCCACCAAGAAATGGCAAAGCTATGCAGGAGCAGAGGCCGCCAAGCCCACCATCGTTTATGGCGGAAAAAACAGCTTTGAGATCGAAGCCTGCAATGTGATGGGCTGGCAAGATATGGCAGGCACACGCTCATAAAAAAAACCGGCTAAGGCCGGTTTTTTTTATGCTCGAAGAAGCTTCAAGCAAAGTTCTTCTCGGCAAATTCCCAGTTCACTAAATTCGAGAGGAAAGTCTCAACGAATTTAGGGCGCATGTTGCGGTAATCGATGTAATAGGCATGTTCCCACACGTCAACCGTGAGCAGGGCTTTGTCTGCAGTGGTGAGCGGCGTGCCAGCTGCGCCGGTGTTGACGATATCTACCGAGCCATCGGGCTTTTTGACGAGCCATGTCCAGCCAGAGCCGAAATTGCCCACCGCGCTTTTGACGAAGGCTTCTTTGAAGGCGGCGTAGCTGCCGTATTTGGCGTTGATAGCCGCTGCCAATGCACCGGATGGCTCGCCGCCGCCGGCTGGGTTCATGCAGCTCCAAAAGAAGGTGTGGTTCCAGATTTGGGCGCTGTTGTTGTAGATGCCGCCGGAGCTGGACTTGATGATGTCTTCTAGGCTCTTGCTTTCAAACTCAGTGCCTTTTTGCAGGTTGTTGAGGTTGACGACATAAGCGTTATGGTGTTTGCCGTGGTGGTATTCAAATGCTTCCTGGCTGTAATTAGGTGCCAGCGCGTCAATGGCGTAAGGCAGGGGTGGGAGTTGGTGTTCCATGATGTTCCTTGAAATGTTGAGCGTGAATACGCTGAGATGAGCTAAAAGCTTAGCAGAGAAATTGTAAAAACTAAATCAGACGTGGGCTTGCCACTGTCAAATCGACCTCGCCATCCATAAGGGTAGCGCGCAGCCCTTGTCCAGGTCTGGTTTGGCTTGCCCGCGTGATGGCCATCCCTTCTGTATTGACGAGCCACGCGTAGCCGCGCTGTAGCACTAGCTGTGGGTTTAAAAGTTCAAGGCGCAGGCGGGCACGGTCAAGA
>JAYWHR010000020.1:0-4468 GCA_043777675.1 Comamonadaceae bacterium
GAGGATACACATGGCTAAGAAAGCGCCGCGCCGCACCGCCGAACGGATTCTGGAAGTGACACTAGAATTGTTTAACCGCTTTGGTGAGCCCAATGTGTCCACCACGCTGATCTCAGCCGAGCTCAACATCAGCCCGGGCAACTTGTACTATCACTATCCTGCAAAAGATGAGTTGATCAACAGTTTGTTTGACCGCTATGAGCGCTCGCTCAGTGAATTGCTCAATGCCAGTGATGGCGTGCGCAACGTGGAAGACGCGTGGTTTTTCTTGCACACGTTGTATGAGCTTATTTGGCAATACCGATTCCTCTACCGTGATTTAAATGATCTTCTGAGTAAGAATCGCCGCTTAGAAACCCATTTCCAGTGGGTACTCAAAAATAAAACTCGCAGTGTGCGCACGCTGCTTGATGCCATGAACCGCAGCGGAGCGATCACGATTGATTCGCGCGAAATCGAAGGCACAGCTACTTCCATGGTCGTGGTGCTTACCTATTGGCTGAGCTACGAGTACGTGCGCGATCCACGCAACGCACTGGAGCCTGAGAGCGCGAGTATCGCTTTGGTGCGCGGCGCGCAGCATGTGCTCAATTTGCTTGTGCCTTACCTTGAAGCTGGCCAACGCCAGCATTTGCTCAACCTCGTGGCTGAATACTCCGCCAAGACCAAACCCAAAGAATAGTCAAGTGCGCCAAGCCTGAATCGGGAAAACCCTGTGCGTATTTGGAGCAACGCACCAGCACACGGCACGCCAGTGCACCTACACTGATTAATCAGTAAAAAATGATTCCCCGAGGAGGCAGTTGTGATTCTAGATTTCATTCCTAATCTCATCCCCAAGGCCACCCAAACCGCCGGCTTGGAAGTGTTGATGAAGGGCGCAGGCAAGTTAACGCGCTATATCCCCATCCCCCAGCCCACGCTGCTGGTTGGCCCTGGCTCAAGTGCCCGGATGGGCGAGGTTATCGCGGGCTTTGGCCACAGCAAAGTGCTGATCGTCACAGATGGCGTGATCTCCAAGCTGGGCTTACTGAAAAGTATTCAAGACGCGCTGCATGCTGGGGGCACGAGGACTGTGGTGTTTGACAAAATCACTCCCGATGCGCCGATTCCTTTGATCAACGAAGGCATTGATTTTTGCCGCGAACATGATTGCGATGCGATCGTCGCTTTCGGTGGCGGCTCTTCTATGGATGCGGCCAAGGCGATTGCGATATCGATGACGAATCCCAAGACCCTGCGCAGCCTCGCAGGCTACTTCAAAGGCCGCAGCAATCCGCTGCCGATCTATGCCGTGCCCACCACTGCTGGCACAGGTTCAGAAGTCACGGTGGCCGCTGTGATCTCCGATCCAGTCAAGCACGACAAAGTAGTCATCATTGATCCACGTCTCGTGCCCAAAATGGCTGCGCTTGACGCAACATTGATGATCGGCTTGCCGCCCCACATCACCGCTGCTACTGGCATCGATGCCCTCACGCACGCCATAGAAGCTTTTGTGGGCAATTGGGCCACGCCCTATACCGATGGCATGGCGCTGGCCGCAGTGGGCTTGATTTTTGGGAATCTACACACCTGCTACCTAACAGGCACCGATCTGGCCGCACGCGAAAAAATGTCGCTCGCCTCCACCTATGCCGGTCTTGCGTTCACACGAGCAAACGTGGGATATGTGCATGCGATTGCCCATCAGTTTGGCGGCAAATACCACACGCCACATGGCCTAGCCAATGCCATCATGCTCCCTCATGTGATGCGCTACTCAGCGCCTGCTATACAAAAACAATTGGCGAAATTGGCTGTGCGCGCAAAGCTGGGCGCTGAGAGCGAGCGTGACGATAAGCTGGCTACTAAGTTCCTTGATGCGATTGATCAACTCAATCGCGATTTGGGTATCCCGCTGTATCTGGACAAGCTGCAAGAAGCTGATATTCCTGCGCTCGCCAAAGCAGCTTGCCATGAGGCGCACACCGGCTATCCCGTACCAAAATACATGACGCAAAAGCAATGCGAAGCTCTGATTCGGCTGGTGCTGCCACCCGCTGCTCAGGCCGCACCACCAGCGAAAAAAGCAGCAGGAAAAAAAGCAACAGCAAAAAGAGCCGCAGCAAAATAATTTGCTTTCATATCAATTTTATTTTTATTCGAGTCCGCTATGAAAAAAGTCATCACCGTCACCCTCGGCGCCAAAGCCCAAGATTTTTCCTTTAAAACCAAATTTCTCGGTGAGGATTTCCAAGTCACGCGCATGGGCGCGAGCAACGACACCGCGCAAGCTTGGGAACTGCTGCGTCGGCATCAGAATTTCGCGGATGCTATAGGATTAGGCGAGATTGGTGATCACTATCAAGTCGGTCTGCGTACGGTGGTCAATAAAGAAACTGAGCGCTTGCTCAATGTCGTCACCCGAGTGCCAGCGACGACAGGCGCAACACTGCGTCGCCTGCTACAAGTACGCGCTGTGCGTTATGTCCAAAAAGAATTGGGTGAGTATTTCAACAACAACATCGTGCTGTTTTTAAACGGCATGCGCAATTACGACATGGCTGTGGCGCTGTCTGACTACACCCCGAATTTAAATTTCGCCGATGCGCTTTATCAAACTGGCGCGCCCGCCATGCTCGGCTCGATAGAGCAACTGGAGCTCTATGCCAAAAGCACTAAATATTTGCTCTCGGGCAAGCCAGCAGAGCTGCTTGAATCTTCCATGCAGTGGCTCAAAAACAAACGTGTCGCCAGCGCTTTAGAGGAAGCGCATTTGATTGTGGGTACATTCGCTGAGTTCAAGGCTGTGGGCAATGCCAGCAATCTCAATGGAAAAACTTTGATCACCTCTGCTGTGGACGATGATCGCATGGAGTTTTTCAAGAAGTGCAAGGTCAATCTGGTGATTGATGTATCGCCCAAACTTTTTGATCATGTGGTTGGGATTAACACTTTGGAAGCGATGATTTTGGCGTCACTTGGCCGCCCGAAAGAGGAAGTCTCTGATGATGATTTTGAAGAAATCTTGGACGAACTCAAAATCGCACCTCGGCTCCTGCACCCCACTGGCAATTTCCGCAATATCCGTCGCTTTGCTTTCGTGATTCATCCGCTTTCACAAGATTTCATCCGCAAGGGTTTGCCGATTCCAAAGAGCACACCCAAGTTCATCATGGATAAAGTGGAGTCTATTGCAGCGCATATGCCACCAATGGTCTATTGCAAGATGGACAACATCATCTCGCCGACTGGCGCAGAAGCAGAAGGCTGGCTGATTACAGTGGGCGGCACGCCGCGCGAAATGCTCTCACGTAGCCCTGAGTTTACTTACCGCCGTTTGCTGCAAGCCGCAAAAATTGCGCAAAATCTTGGTGCGCAAATCATGGGCTTGGGTGCATTCACCAAAGTGGTGGGCGATGCCGGCGTCACAGTCGCGCGTCGTGCGCCTTTGCCAATCACCACGGGCAACAGCTACTCCGCATCTGGCGCATTATGGGCAGCAGCAGACGCGATGACGCGCATGGGCTTGGTCAAAAAAGAGCAGGGCGGCAAGCGGATTAAAGCCAAGACGATGGTGATTGGCGCCAGTGGTTCCATTGGCTCGGTGAGCGCACGCTTGCTTGCGATGGCTTTTGAACAAGTGGTGATCGCAGGGCGCGATCTGAAGAAGCTTGAAGAGCTCAAGCGATCCATCCTCATAGACACGCCAGATGCCGATGTGGTCTGCTCGATTGATTACGACAGTTTGCTCGGCGATATGGACATGATTGTCACCTCCACTTCTGGTGCTGGGAAAAAGATTTTAGACATCATGAAGGTCAAGCCAGGCTGCGTGATCACCGATGTGGCTCGGCCTCTTGATTTGCCGCCCGAAGAAGTGGCTAAGCGCCCTGATGTATTGGTGATTGAGTCCGGCGAGATTGAGCTGCCTACAAAGGTGCGCGGCATGAAGAGCATCGGCCTGCCGCCCAATGTGATTTACGCTTGTTTGGCAGAGACGATTGTGCTCGCGCTTGAAGGCCGCTTCGAGGTGTTCACCGTGGGGCGCGATACCGAGTGGGACAAGGTTAAAGAAATCTACAAACTCGGCATTAAAAATGGCATGAAACTCTCCGCAATCTCTGGTGTGAACGGCGCGTTTACCGACGAAGACATTGCTAAAGTTGTCTCACTTGCGAAGAAAGCGCGCTTGAAATGGAAAGGCGCGGCTGTTGCCGCCGTGAAGCCCGTCAAATCTGCCGCGGCTAAAAAGCCTGCAGCAAAGAACGCAGCACCAGCTAATAAGGCTGCGCCAGTGGCTAAGAAAGTTGCAGCCAAAAAACCTGTAGCGAAGAAGGTAGCGGCCAAGAAAACTGCAAAGAAAGCTGCGAAGAAGTAACCGCTCAATGTCATAAGCAAATAGAAACGTCACCATCGCGGCAAATTCAAATGTCACCTTTTAGGAGGGTGAAATTGAATGAAAGCGAAGTTACAGATGGACGAG